>JBMLRP010000029.1:0-21870 GCA_049240965.1 Akkermansiaceae bacterium | reverse complement strand
TTTTTTTCCACTCTCCATAACAATTTTTTCGTGCTATATGTTGGAATTTGAGTTACGATAACGTCATGCCATATCTCATCATAGGAGGCTTGTTGGTGATCGCCGTGCTTGTGATCATTCTGAGGAAAAACTCAGGTCAAAGCAATCATCATACGCACGACGATGCCATGTGGACAGGCCATTCTGATCACACAGGCACGCAATCCCAGACCGACCACTCCACAACAGAAAATCATTGGAGTAGCGAAGATAGTGGAAGTGCTGACAGCGGCAGCAGTAGCAGTGACAGTGGCTCGAGCAGTAGCGACTGAATCACGCTCGCTCTTCAGAGTTGATAATCAATTCCCGGTTCAGGCACGATGGCTTCGGTGCTTGGCAGCTTGTCTTTAAGCTGTGCGGCAAACCAGGCAACGGCATCGTCATCGCCGTGGACTAGGAAGGTTTTCTTGGGTTTGACCTTGAGAATATAATCTAACAGCTCCTCACGCACGGCATGACCCGAGAAATCAAAGCTGTCGACATCGCACAGCAGAGGCACGGCGGGGAGGCGGTCGTCGAGTTTGACTAAATCTCCGCGTTGAGCGGCTTTGATGCGTGCGCCCGGAGTAGCGGAATCGGTGTAGCCAACGAAGTAAATGGCATTCTTCTGATTCTCCATGAATCCTTGCGCAGCAAAGGTGTTAGAGACGGTGTTCTCTGACATCATACCGCTGGAGAGCGCGTAGATACAGCCAGGGTGAAGAGGGATGGGGCCACGGCGCTTGCGGTTACCGGTCTCGAGGTCCATGTCCTCAAGAATTTCGAAGTCGGGAAAGTTTCGACGTGAGCCATTGATGTGGCGGTCGTAAATCATCGTCATCTTCGTGCTGAGACCACCAATGTAGACAGGCGTCTTGCGCGGTATCAGTTTTTTCGCTTTGAACTGATGAATCATCGTCAACAATTCTTGTGTTTTGCCGATGGCAAATACGGGAATCAGAACGGAGCCGCGCCGATCGAGGACATTGCGCATTTGTACCGCGAGTCGTTCCTCTTCCGATTGCCGAGTGTAATCGGCACGACGCTCTTGTGCACCGCGCGTGGTCTCGATGATAAGAGCGTCCACCGGTGTTTCGGGCATGACGGCACCTTTGAGCAGTGTATGACCGCCGAAGCACAAATCACCGGTGTAGAGAATTTTTTTTCCTTCGGCTTCCATCGTGATACCAACTGAGCCCAGGATGTGTCCAGCATCGTGGAAAGTGCCACGGATGGTGCCTGCGGCATCAAGATCAAATGGTCTTTCATAACCACGTGTTTCAAAACGGGGCTCGAGCTCTTCGAGTTCTTCATGCGTGAAAAACGGGTAGTCGGTGATACCCAGTTCGATTCGCTTGCTGTTCATGACATTCACGGAATTGTGAAGCATGGCTTTGGCGAGATCAGCAGTGGCTGGTGTCATGAAAATCGGTGCGCCCGGATGGCGTCGCAACAACAATGGGACGGTTCCGGTGTGATCCAGATGAGCGTGGGTGAGTACGGCGGCATCCACAGTGCCGTCTTCCACAAATTCAAAATGCGGCGTGGCTTCGAGCCCTTCATGTTTCGGGTGCATGCCCGAGTCCAGCACGATTCTGGCTTTTCCTGTATCGATCAGATACGAATTGGCACCAATTCCTGCGTGCCGACACAAACTTTTGAAAATCATTCGATAAGAGTCCTAACTGCGGTGACAGTGATGCATCTGAATCCTTGTGTCAACTGTGGAAAAAAGTGCATAGTGCGAAAAGTCATGCCTAACAAAACGCATTTTTTTCTTTTCCCCCGCATGCATTATGGGAGACTGGTTCCGTGGAAACATTAACGATTGCACAACTCAAAGAGCAGGCTGGCGAGACGCCATTTTATGCGGAGATCGATCTACAGTTACAATCGCGTCAGGCAAAAATGACGAGAGCAAACAAGCCGTATCTGGAATTGGCGTTTGCGGATTCCACCTCGCATTTTTCCTTGAAAGCCTGGGAAGATCGGCCCTTGTTCACAGCTGCGCGCGATTGGCCCGATGGTGTGATGATCCGGTTGTCGGGGAAGTGGACACAGAATCAATATGGACTGGAGGGTGGTGACTTGAGTGCCAGGGTCTTGAACAAGGAGGAGCGCGAACTGTTTCTCTCCGGTGATCCTGAGCTGCAAGTGAAGCAGCATGTCGATTGGCAATGCATCGATGAGATGTGCCAAAATTTGCAAGACCCGCGATTGGTGCGTTTGACACAGATGTTTTTTGAGAAGTTCGGCGATAATTTCCGCCGTGCTGCTGCCGCGAGAAAAAACCATCATGCGCGGCGCGGTGGACTTGTGGAGCATGTAGCGCAGATGATGCGCGCGGCCGATGCCTTGTGCCGGGTGTATCCGCAGTGGCATCGTGATCTGCTCATCGCCGGGGTGTTGTTTCACGATTGCGGCAAGCTGTGGGAAAATTCCTATCCTCGCGATGGCTTCACGCAAATCCACAGCCTGCGTGGAGAAATGTTAGGGCACATCCCGATTGGCATCGAAGTGGTGAATGCGCTGTGGCGTGAGATGATGGAATCCGAGCAAGCGGAGGGATGGTTGACACTCGATCCGCATTCGGAAGAGGTGCGTTTGCATTTGTTGCATTTGATCGCCAGTCATCATGGCCAATATGAATTCGGATCGCCCACGTTGCCGCGCACACCCGAGGCTTTCGCGCTGCATTTCATTGACAACATCGATGCGAAGATGGAGATGCTCAAGGATGCCTATGCCACGGCGAATGAAATCGCGCCGAACATTTACGAAAAACAATTTCCTCTGCCCGCGAATCTGGTTACGCCATTGCGGGTGTATGAAGCGCCGTTTGTGACAGATCAGATCCGAGATCAGATGACCGGGCAAGCGGCTGACGTTAGCGGCGATTTGGAGCACCAGTCTTGAAGGGAGGCACTAGTGGAAATGCGTTCACCTCACCACCTCGAACACCCCGCCCCCTAATAACCTTCCGCCATCGTAAAAGGCGCAGATTTGGCCCGGGGAAATGGCCCGTTGGGGGGTGCGGAATACAAGTTCGCATTTGCCGTCATCGCGTTGTGTGAGTTGGCATGGCTCGGCCTTGGCGCGGTAGCGGGGTTGGGCTTCGATGAGGGTTGTGTGGTAAGGTAACTCATTGATCCAGTTGAGCGTGCCGACGATGCATGTTGTCGCGTATAGGCCCGGAGAATCCTGCGTGTCCCAGCCAACGATCAGTCGATTATTCTCGATGTCTTTTCCCACAACCACATATGCCATGCCTTCGCGTGGAGAGGCGACACCGTGGCCTTTGCGTTGGCCGAGAGTGTAGAGGTGAAGGCCTTGATGGCGACCGCGGAGTTTGCCGTCGGTATCGACGATATCACCCGGAGAATCGGCGATGTAATGGCGGAGGAAGTCACTCATTTTTACCGCGCCAATGAAGCAAATCCCCTGACTGTCTTTTTTCTTCGCCACAGGCAGAGTGAGGCGTTCCGCAATCGCGCGCGCCTCGGGCTTGAGCATTTCACCTACGGGAAATAACGCATGCGCGGTTTGCTGTTGCGTCATCATGGCGAGGAAATAACTTTGATCCTTGTTCGGATCCGCGCCGCGCAAAATGGCCGCAGTGCCATCGCTGAGATCGCGCCGCCGTGCATAGTGACCAGTCCCCACGAAAGAAAAACCTTGCGCCAAGGCGTAATCGAGAAACACCCCGAATTTCATTTCGCGATTGCACCAGACATCGGGATTGGGCGTGATGCCATTGCGGTAGCCCTCGATCAGATCATCAACGATGCGCGCGCGGTAGGAGTCGATCAAATCGATGACACGAAATTCGATGCCGAGATGTTTTGCCACGGCATGAGCGTCCTCGATGTCCTGTTCCCAGGGGCAATCGCCGGGAATCCCTTCCTCGTTGATCCAGTTTTTCATGTAGCCACCAACCACCTCGTGGCCTTGTTCTAACAAGAGTGCGGCTGCCACGGCGCTATCCACGCCACCTGACAATCCTACGAGTACTTTGGCCATGGATTGCTTGGGATCAAGGAGGCAGAATCGATTGCTGGAATGCCAGGCTGATGTCAGCAATATCATTTGTGCTGAGTGCTTTGCGCACGAGGAGTCCAAGCGCCATGGGACCACGCGGGGTTTCACTCAAAATGATTTCCAGCAGATCGGAAGATCCCACACGCAACAGAACGTGTGATGCATTGCGTGGATGCTGTTTCGCACTACCGGCAAAATTCCGCGCAAGAAAGTGCAAATGGGATAGATCCATGTTTTCAAAGACAAGTTTTCTTTCAGCATCTAACACAAACAAGCCGTGGACAGGATATCGTTGCGGAATCAATGCATAGAACTTCGCGCCAATTAGCGCTGTTGCGTTGTGAGAGCTTGGTGCCGAAGGATTGACAGGCTGATCGTCCGTGTTTTTTTGCGCGGACTGCGTCTGCTCAAAACCTACGAAATCACCCGCAAATCCTGCGTCTTCCGGCGGCAGAGCGGAGCGTGCAGGCACAGTCATCAAGGACTCTGCTAGTCGTCTGATTTCAGCAGCATCTACCCAGGGTTGTAATGTGTCCATCATACTCGCATTTGTGATTGTTCCCATTTTGATTCAATTTCGGTACGTAGGCTGTCAAACACGGCTTGTGCCGCCGAACCTTCTTCCAAAATGCCAACGGGCAGCCCCTTGGCGCTTGCTTTGACGAAAATGCCATCGCGCGGCACTGTGGTACGGAATACCATGCCTTGTGGCAATAGTTGTCGAATCGCTTGCTCTACCTCACGACTTTCCGCCAGATCTTGTTGCACCATGGTCAACACGACGCCCAGAACGGTGAGCTTGGGATTCATCAGGCGAATTCGATTCAGTCCTTCGAGCATCTTCGGCACGGAACGAACGCCCAGCGGCTCAGACTGCTGGGGAATCAACGCGGCATCCGAGCTGGCGATAACATCGGCCGTCACCCCAAAGAGACCGGCGGCGGTGTCGATCAGGCAAACCTCGTAACCGAGAGCGGCGACTGCCCGCATGAAGCTGCGGCTGCGTGATAGATGTGCTCCCGCGATACCACCACCTGCTTCGTAATTGCTGGCTTGACCGGCCGCGATCAGGGAAAAGGTTGGCAACTTCGTCGGAACAATCAGCTTGCTGAGATCGATACCAGGGTCTTCCAGAAAATCATAGAATCCGGATAACATGCGCGATTGCCTCGTAAGCGATAAACCCACCGAGCCTTGTGGATCCGCATCGACGAGCAGTGTGCGTAATCCGGCGCGGGCGAAGGCATGCGCCAAATTGATGGCTACCGTCGTCTTACCGACGCCGCCTTTCTGACTGGTTATGGAAATACTGATCACAATAAAAAACGGTAAATGCTGGGCTCATCATAACCACGGTTGGTTGTTGCGAAAGTCTTTTCTTTTTCTCACTAAAAAAACGCAGCCAGACGAATTGAGAGACTTGCCAGCTTGATCTTGCATCAGTTGAGATAAGCTGACAGAATGTTTCGAGTTCGTTTGGCTTTTCAACAATATCCTAACATCTTGTCATGGCACGCACATCACAACAAAAGCGTAAAACCGCGGAGACCGATATCACGTTATCGCTGAATCTCGACGGTTCGGGCGAATCCACGATTGAAACCGGTAGCGGATTCTTTGATCATATGCTCACGCTGTTTTCCAAGCACAGCCTGATTGATTTGCAGGTAAAAACCATCGGCGATTTGCACATTGATGCCCATCACACGGTAGAGGATACGGCCATCGTATTGGGAGATGCCCTCAGGGAAGCTCTCGGAACCAAGGAAGGGATTACCCGTTACGGTCATGCCTATTTACCCATGGATGAAACATTGGCGCGGGTGGTGATCGATCTTTCCAATCGTCCGCATCTGGAATTCCGCACTCCAGCGAATACGGCATCAGCGCCGAATTTCCCACTCACTCTCACCGAGGAATTCTGTCGTGCCCTGGCCAGCAATTTGCGCTGCAATCTCCACGTTGAATTGCTATACGGTCGTGACGGACACCACATTGCCGAGGCGATTTTCAAAGGCATCGCGCGCGCCCTGCGCACGGCCATCACCGTTGATCCGCGCGTAAAAGGTGTGCCTTCGACCAAAGAAGCTCTCTAACGTATCATGTCTGCGACGATCTTGATTGATTACGGTGCTGGGAATCTGCGCAGTGTGGCGAATGCCTTGCACAGCCTCGATGCGGAGGTGGTTGTGATCAGCAGCGGTACTGATTTTCCTGAGAATCCTGCGCGTGTGATTCTGCCCGGAGTGGGGTCGTTTGGCGATTCGATGGAAGAACTCACGCGCCGTGGGCTTGCCGATCCCGTGCGTCGCGCGATTGCCGCAGGAATACCGTTTTTGGGCATTTGTGTTGGTTATCAATTGCTCTTTGACGGTAGTGAAGAAAGTCCAGGTATCGCAGGACTGGGGATTCTGCGCGGCCGGGTGAAACGATTTTTGCCCGGGAAAAAAATTCCGCACATGGGGTGGAATGCGGTGTGCCCCACAAAGCCGCAGCATCCATGTTGGACGGGCATGGGAGAACATCCTTATTTTTACTACGTACACTCGTATTTTCCCGATCCTGAGGACAAGAGCTTGATTGCCGCCACAACCGAGTATGAGGAAACGTTTGCTGCCGCTGTGATCCGCGGCAACCTATGGGCTGTGCAATTTCATCCGGAGAAAAGCCAGGACAGTGGCTTGCAACTGTTGCGGAATTTTTTGGCGCAGTGACTTATGCAAGTGCACCGTGAAGTGATTTGCCCAGCTCTCGACTTCGCACCTTTACTACTCAGCGAAGACGATCGCTTGCCCACGGATATTGAATTGGTGATGGCGTATCGGGGTCAGTTGGATCCGCAAAAGATGGCTAGTGCATGGAAAGCAGGCCTAGCTCATTTTCCTCATCTCACCGGCATCATCCGTAACGAAGAACAATCGTCTCGCTCTTGGATCGTGCCCGTGCAGGGCGACATCATGGTGGAGTGGTGCCAGAGTGATGCGGTCGGTCATTTTGATGAATTGAAACATCTTTCTTATGATCAGCAATCGTCGCGATGGATTCCACCGATGTTGCCGGAATCCGTGGCTGGTGCACTGTGGCAGTCACGTCTTACCACGATGCCTGATGCCGATCTCTCGGTGATCGGCATCAGGGTTTCCCACGCGGCGGTGGATGGTGCGGGATTGGCGTTATTCATACAACATTGCAGTACTGCTGTGTATGGCGGAGTGCCTGTTCCGGTTTGTCATGATCGGAGTGTGACATTTCCTGATGCCGTATACTCTCATACGCCGCCACCGCAGGGATACAGTTGTGTGGGAGAAAACAACCTATGGAGTCGTGATGTCCTGGCAAAGTCCACTCCCGTGTTGGCGACTGTTCCGGTAGAGCGTGTGATGAATGTTTTTGAGTCCAATAGCGTGCTCGATGCGCGCTTGCGTCTGGCGGCCTGGCTCTGCCTTTTGGTGGCAGAATGCCAGCCACAGACTGAAGAGGTGGCACTGTGGTGCGATGCGCGTGGCGTGTGCCATGTTCCGGTCCATTACACGGGAAATGCTGGTTGTTTTTTGCATTTTCCATTGCGTGAGGCTGGGGCCGATACGCTCGTTAAGAAATTGCGCGGCGTAGCCACAAGAAGTGGTTTTGCGCGAATTGCAGAGACATATCGACAACTAAAAAATGCCGAGATTTCAGATCATCCGTTTTTTTGGAATGGTTTGCAGCGCCATGTTTTGCAATTGAATCTGGTGCCTCATGTGGTTGGTGGCACTGATTTTGGCATCGGTCTTCCCGGATATGCGATGTTGCTGTCGCGCAACTCTTCCGGCATCCGCATCGCTTTCACCCCGGATGGCAAACGTTTGATGATGGAACTGAGCCTTGGAGATGAGACGAACCATGATCTGCGGGAAAGACTACTCAGCAGCAAGCTTTTCGCCGAAATTTGGTGTGATGGTGTGAATTCCAATCTCGACCCTGATCATTGAATGCGATTCATTGAGTTCAGGGTGATGGAGATTGTTTGGTTGGCGGTCATTTTTCTGTTAGGAAAGGCTTTGTCTCTTCTGGTCTATCGCATGTGCTGGAAACATGGTGAGACCATGAAACAGTCTCAGTGCTTCGTCTCATTTTCCCTGTTGCGGCAACCGCGGTGGTGGTGGCTGCACATCATGGTCATACTGACAACGTCCTCACTCAGTTGGGAGGAAATGCCACACTTGCGATGGTTTACGTTGTTGCTGTCAATCATACTGGCGCTGGGAGCGGTGGGGCGCATGGGGCTGGCGGAGAACGGTCGTTTTTTCATGGCGGATCGCTTGCTGATTCTCGCGTTGTCTTTTTCCGTCATGTTCCATCCGGGCATGGTCTATCCGTCTTTGGTGGTAAGTTGCGCGTTACAATACACCGTGGCGTCCTGGCGATTGGGTCCGGGGTATTCCAATTTGTTGGGATTTGAATTCATCCGCGCATCATTGAGCGTGATTGTTGCCGGACTCTTGATCAAGGGATTACTGGCATGGACCGCTTGCGGCGAGGCGGTAACGGAAAGTATTTTGATTCTTGCGGTCATGCTCTATCAGTCATCGAGTTATGTGAATCACGCTGTGGCGAAAGCGGCACTTGGTCCGCACTGGTATTCGTGGATCTTGGAGAATCGCATCGACTGTCTGGCGGCAAATGCGTGGCTGCGTGGTTGGACGATGGGAATGGATTATCAGAAAATCATCTCGCAATGTCAGTCGATCGCGCGCTATCGTCGTTCGATTTGTGGGGGAGTATGGCTGCTGGAAAGTTCATGGTTTCTACTGCTGTTCGATGCCCGGTGGGCGATGATTGTATTGGCCGGTACGGCGCTGTTTCATCTTGTGGTTTTTTGGGTCACCGGGCTTTTGGCCTATCAATATGCACTGAATCATCTCGCGCTGATTGCATGGATCGGATATGGTCCGTTGCATGGGGAACTGGAACCGATAAATCTATGGGTTGCTGCCGCGATCATTCCGTTGGCTGCAGTTTGGGTGGGATGGCTGCGCTGGAAAATCTTTTCTTCTTGGGAGAATCATGGACATGCGGGAAAATTGCTTTGTTTTGCCGATGCGGCGGATCATTTGATGGCATGGTGGGATACACCATTGATGAGAATGTTTTCCTTCGAAGTCAAAACCGCATCAGGGAGAACTTATGCACTACCAGTGACGAAGTTTTCTCCTTACGATACTTTTCTCACCGATCTTCACACTCATATCATGCTCCTGGGCCAGCATGCTTCATTGGATGTTGCTGTTGCCCGTGATCGGGCCATTGTGCGCACAGGAGTATGGGGTTTGACGATCCACCAAAAAGATCGGGACTTGCTTTATCGACTAATGGAAGAAGGGGATTTTTCGCAGTTTCTGCACCCAAGCCCATCGCCACCGCCGTGGCAGATCCACGTTGATGAGATTCATGCCGCTTCACCGATCGCGCGTATTTTGAATGATTGGCAAAAATACATGGGACGCCCATGGTTTATCTTGCTGATGCGCTGGCCTCATTTTCCGGGCGAAGACCTCATCTCGGATCGATGCCCGTTGATGTTTGATGATCTACCCTGCTTTCGTTTTGACGAAATCATGGCATCTGTCACGTTGTGGCGTGTGAAAACATTCTATGACCGTTCCGGTTTGCATCTGATGTCGCGTGAAAAAGTCGGCTGCATTCATCTTGATCCATCATCTGATCCTTTATGAGCGCGGAGCATCATCGGTTGATTCTGTCACAATATGCCGCCGGATCCGGTGCGTTGTTTTATCGCAGTGTGATGGGTGATGGCTCGCCTGTGATTCATTATGGTATCTATGAAAACGGGAAATCGTCCATGCGTCAGGCGACGGAAAAATCGACGATGCAGTTGTGGGAAATTGCTCTGACTAAGTACCGGGGAAATCCCCCTCAAGCGATTCTGGATTTGGGTGCGGGTCCCGGTGGATCCGCGCACTGGTTGGCACGCCGGAGCGCGGCGAAAATTACCTGTGCGGAACTCTGCGAGCACCATAATGAAGAAAATCTCGCCATTGCGTGTGCCCTGGGCATTGATCATTTGATCGAAACTTGGACCGGTTCGTTCGAGCAGTTGCCCGACGAGTGGGAGGGGCGTTTTGATTGGGTATGGAGTCAGGAGGCTCTCTGTCATGCCCGGGATTCCGATGCCGCATTGCAAGCCGCATACCGTGCTCTGCGCCCCGGAGGTGTGATGGTGTTTTCCGATATTTTACTTGCCGAGAATGCTCCCACCGCAGCCGCTGCGGTTTTCCAACAAGTGAATGCGATATCTCGTTGGAGCACGGTTCCTCAGTATCGAGATGCTTTGGATGCTGTGGGCTTTGTCGAAATCGATCACCATGATTGGACTCCATACTTGCACGAAAACTTTCTGCGAATGCGGGCGAAAATCGCCAAAGAAGGCGAGTCCCTGATCGCCGCAGGCGTCCCATCAGCCCTGTTGCAACAGTTTGCCAAGTCGCTGGATCAGCGCATCGAATGGAAGCCCGGCAGTGTATTGGGGTGGGGGGCTTTTTCGTGTATGAAACCGGACCACCAGCTTGATTCTCGATGAAGCGATGAATTTTTTTGCCCGACGAATTTTCTCCATTCCACTATCGACCAACCGGAATCTTCCGCTACTCTGCGCGCGTGTACTCTTTGTTTCGAGATTTGCTTTTTCGATTGAATGCGGAAACCGCGCACCATTTTTCTCTGGCGTCGTTGCGTTCGTTAGAAAAAACCGGCATTTTGCGTTTGTTGTTTCCTGAATCGGAATTTGTATCTCCGATTGAGGTGATGGGCCTGAAATTCCCGAATCGGATTGGTCTCGCCGCTGGGCTGGATAAGGAAGGAAATACGATTGATGCGCTCGGGCGCCTGGGATTCGGCTTTATTGAGATCGGCACCATCACGCCGCGCCCACAAGCGGGGAACCCGAAGCCGCGTTTGTTCCGTTTGATCGACGAACAATCCATCATCAATCGCATGGGCTTCAATAACCCCGGCATGGAGCAAGGCGTGGAAAACGTCAAAGCCACCCGTGATTTCTCCGGCATCATCGGTTTTAACATCGGCAAAAACAAAGATACGCCGAACGAACAGGCCGATGACGATTACCTCAAATGTCTGCGCGCGGCGTATCCGGTTGCCGATTATGTCACCGTCAATCTTTCCTCTCCCAATACTCCGGGTTTGCGCGATTTGCAGAATGCCGAAAGCACCGCGAAGTTGCTCGCTACGTTAAAAAAAGAGCAGGCACTCCTGCAACAAAAGCACGGCAAGTATGTGCCCATCGCATTCAAAGTCGCGCCGGATCTCGCGGACGATCATATCGATGCCTTGGCTGAGGTCTTTCTCGCGGGTGGTCTCGATGGTCTCATCGCCACCAACACCACGCTCTCACGCGCAGGTGTGGAGCATCATTCATTGCATTCGCAGGCAGGTGGTTTGTCCGGACCTCCGGTGAAACATCTCAGCAACCACGTGATCCGTCGTTTTGCGATGAAATTGCATGGGCGTATTCCCATCATTGGGGTCGGCGGTATTTCCTCTGTGGCGGATGCTCGGGAGAAACTTGATGCCGGTGCTTCGTTGCTGCAAATTTACACCTCCTTTATCTATCAAGGGCCGCCGTTGGTGCGTGAATTGGTCGAGCAAGTCGGTTGACCCGTTTCCCGATTCACAGTTGTCATCCACGGGATTCACGAGCCTTGGAAAACCAAACTCGGCTAATTCACGCTTGTGCCGCGTGCAAAATGGCGCAATCCCATGACTCATTCATGGGTTGGCAAGAATGCGATCAAATAAATGAACGGCCACCAACTGAGCAATTTCCCACATTCATGCTTTGCTGACAGGTCATCTCACGCTATGATTCAAGCCCATGCCGCACGATCCTCAGCCTGATCCTCGATTCGACGATTTTCTTTTTCTGCAAGCGCAGAACGCGGGTCTCTTTCTTGGCCAGATTCCCCATCCCGTGACCGGGGAAAAATCCCTCAATCTCCGTGCCGCCAAGTCCGTGCTGGATTGTTTGGAAATGTTGGAAAACAAAACGCACAACAATCTCACCGCCAACGAAATGAAGTTACTCCAAGCCGCACTGGCGAACATTCGCAATCTTTACCAAAAACACCTCTGATGCCACTTTCACCCGTTCCTCATCCGTTCACCTTCGGTTCCATTACCGCCGGTGCTGGATTACCGTTTTTCATCCTCGGCCCCTGCGCTCTCGAGACGGAGGCTTTTGCCTGGGAGATGGCGCGTGCGCTGAAGCAAATCACCGACCGCACCGGAGCGCCATTTGTATTCAAAGCATCCTTCGATAAAGCCAACCGCACCTCCGTCAGTTCCTTCCGAGGCCCCGGGCCTGCCGAGGGTTGCCGCATCCTTGGAGAAATCGCGAAGGAACTGGACGTTCCCGTGACCACAGATATCCACACTGCCGAGCAAGCGGAGATCGCGGCGGAGCATATCGACATTTTGCAAATCCCCGCCTTTCTTTGTCGCCAAACGGATTTGTTAGAAGCGGCGGCGAAAACGGGCCGCGTGGTGAATGTGAAAAAAGGACAATTCCTCGCGCCGTGGGACACGGTCAATATTGCTGAAAAAATGCGCAGTTTCGGATGCGAGAAATTTTTCCTTACCGAACGCGGCACGACATTTGGCTACAACAATCTCGTTGCCGACATGCGTTCGCTCTACTGGATGCGTAAAGAAGGCATTCCGGTGATTTTCGATGCGACCCACTCGGTGCAACGGCCCGGCGGCAACGGCGGAACTACCGGTGGAGATGGTGAGCTGGCTCCGGTGCTAGCCCGCGCTGCGATTGCCACCGGGATCGATGGCCTGTTCATGGAGACGCACTCGAACCCTGCTGCCGCGCTCTCCGATGGTCCGAATCAAATTCCCCTTGCCGACATGGAACCGCTGCTGGTGAAACTTCAAGCATTGCATCTCGCCGCCCATGCATGAGATCCGGATGCAGCCGCGCGTGAGAATGCGCTTGCTCCGCCGGGGCATTGTCCTGTCTTTGATGACATGGACTTGCTCTTCGCTTCATGCCAATGATCTGAATGCCTTGCTCGAGCGGATGGAGCCGGGTTCGATCATCAAGGACTTGCTGATTCCACGCTACGATGAAAATAAAAAAGCATCGATGGTATTGCGGGCTGATCAAATGTTGGTCGAGTCATTGAAAAGCATCACGGCGAAAAACATCACGCTGCACTTGATCACATCACGCAGCAACAAAGCGCTGAACGCATCTTTTTACTCTCTTTCCCGCTGCCGCTACGATCTCGCTACCAGCACCTTGCAAAGCGACTCCACGGTCGAGGCCGTATCCGCCAATTTTCTGCTTCACAGCCAAGGTCTGATCACTAAAATCGAAAAAAACCAAACGGATCACTCCGCATTTTTGTTGCCTCCCGTGCATGGTTTTATCAACCCGAACTCCGATGACACCATCGCCATGAATCGAACCCGACAATCGCTGATCCTTGCCGCGGCTCTCACGGCTCAGGCTGCGGCCCAAGGCACTCCCGCTGAAACAGCCGCGTCGCCCGATGCATTTTTCTCTGTGACGCCGCGCACGCAGGCGATCGATGCTCAATTGCAGGAATTTGCCAAAAAACATCAAGTCACCATTGCGCCCATTCCTGTCCCTGCATTACCCGATGCCGAAGTCAAGCCCGTGGATGCCGTGCAGCCAATTCCTCAGTTTTCTCCAGCGGCCGATGCACTCGGTTTTGCCTGCAAAGGCGGCGTTTTTTACGATAGCAAAACCGCCTCCCTCACTCTTCTCAAGGATGTTACCGTTCGCAATCCTCAATACGCCATGACAGTGAAAGGCGAGGTGAAAATATTGTTCGATCAAGCCGCGGATCAAAAAAAAGCATCCCCCGAAAAGCCCAAGGATGGCGAGAAGAAAGCGATTGCCTCCGCGACAAATTCACTGGGAGATATCAAGCAGTTGTTCGGCAGCGGTGGTGTCGCCCTGGAGGCCGTGGACAAAAACGGCGTGAAAAATTTCGCCTCGGGTGACGAGGTCGTGTATGAAATGTCGAAAGAAGAACTGCATCTCAAGGGTCGTAAGCTGGTGTTCCAACAAGGCGTCAACAGTCGTTTTGAATCCGCTTCCGCGAATGCCTGGTTGCGCTTCAATTTGAAAACAAAAGATTTCACCATGTCCGAGGGATGGAACGCGCGACTTACCCTGCCCTCTCAAAAAAATCCCTGACCGCCCATGCCTCTTCTCTCCGCTACGAATCTCAGCAAGTCTTATCACAAACGCAAGGTGGTGAATGACGTTTCGTTGACGGTCAACACCGGCGAGATCGTGGGTTTGCTGGGCCCGAACGGCGCGGGCAAAACGACCTCGTTCTATATGATCGCCGGTCTGATCCACCCCGATCAGGGAACTGTGATGCTCGATGGCCAGGATGTGACTCGTTTACCCATGTATCGTCGCGCGCGCCTTGGCCTCGGCTACTTGCCACAAGAGGATTCGATCTTCCGCAATCTCTCTTGCTTGGACAATCTGCTCGCTATTCTCGAAACGCGCAGTGATCTGAATCGCAAGCAGCGGAAGGAAACTGCTGATCAGTTGCTGGCACGCTTCGGCATCGAAAAACTCCGCGACTCTCTTGCGATCACGCTTTCCGGCGGGGAAAAACGCCGCCTCGCCATCGCTCGTTCGCTGTGTTCGAACCCGAAAGTCCTGATGCTCGATGAGCCCTTTGCCGGGGTCGACCCCCTTGCTGTGGAAGACATCCAGCGGATCGTCAAAGAACTGCGTGACCAGGACGGCCTCGCCATTCTTATCACCGATCACTCTGTTCGTGAGACTCTCACCATTGTTGACCGCGCTTTCCTCATTCATGACGGCCACGTCATCCTCCAGGGTACCTCCGAAGAGATCGTCAATGACCCCATTGCCCGCAAAAACTACCTCGGCGAAAATTTCCGGTTCTGATGGCAATTCGATCGTGCCCTGCGAAACATCGCGCAATACGATCAAAAATCAGGGTCGAGCCGTGGTTTCCATTGTTTGGCGTAAACTTGATCAAAGTGCGTTTTGAGATACGGGTTTTCACCGATTTTTTTGAATAGCTCCGGGAGGATTTTAAAGTCGTTGACAAACATCGCAGGACACACCAATGCATACGCCACCATAGGCGTTGGATTCTTTTCGTATATCGCTTTGAGTTCGTTGTATGTTTTCCTCTGTTCACGTTCATTGTCCATCAGACTTGATCGATAAGGCCAGCCTCCGTGACGCACGGGAGAAATGACAGACATCTTCACACTGTTCAGATAAAGACTTCCATCGTTATTGATGCCGTTTGCTTCCGCCGCGGCTTGGTGCCGCCCCGAAACTTTGTCCGCCTCTTCCTCGCTGATCGTCTCGCCTTTGAGAAAAAGGGTAACCGCCTCATCGATCGTCATGCCGCGCGCACAAGTTGCGAATATCAATATGAGATATGTGAAGCAGAAAAATGATTTCATGAAAGTAACGGTTCTTATTTTACAAAGTGTAATGGACCATCTAGTTCTTGTCCATGATTATTTCAAATTTGCGCATGCTACAGGTCGCCTTTTTCTGTGGTATCAGTGGCTTATTGGCAGCGGCGGATGATGTTTCCCAAAAAACGCCATATTCACCTGAAACGTATCGGAGTGATCGCAACGAAAGCGGCCCTTTTTTTCGGAAACTTCGTCGGATTCGCGAAGCTGAAGGTAACGCTGCCGCTGCGGCGCGCATCGACGGAGCATGGGCGAAATTCACCGAGCAGCGCAAACTTTGGCTGAAGACTCTCACTCCGCGCAAATCATTTGATACTTGGTCGTTCTGGGTTTGGCATGAGGCGCAGTTCGACTCAGGTTTGAACGATCCCGAGTGGGCGTTGATGTTGTATCAGTGGATTTACGACGAAGCCCAAAAGCGCAAATGGCAAGATTGGGTCACGCATGTGAGGCCGAACCTGATCAAAACCCATGCAACTCTATGCCAATGGGCGCAGAGACGCATGGTCATGAACGTCGCGGAAGATTACTTTGCGAGCATCAAGTTTGATCTTGATCCGGGCAAGCTGCCTTCGGTGAAAATGTGGGAGCCGAACATACCGTTTGTGATGATGCGGCAATTCCCCGTCATTGTTCCGAATACAAAACATGTTGTTTACTGGCAGAGGAAGGAGCAAAAGGATGCGACCAAGCCTACCTATATGGATAATCTGCTCATCGGTTTGATGGGTCACCTTGCATTGGAGGATCATCAAATGGGGCGATGGGATCGCGCAATTGAACGATACCTGTGGATGTTGGAATGGAATACAGCCGTTGGTAAGCACAATGCGGATCCCCAAAAGCCCTATGAACTCAAGCGGGAAGATGCGGATGCGTATCGTGAGGCAAAACTGAATATGGCTGGCATTCTGGATCAGTTGGGATACCGGCAGAAAGCGATCGAACTTGTCGATCAGGGATTGGCGCGAAAAAAGAAAAGCATTGCATCCAGTTTGCAGCTTCGCCAGCTGGAGGTAAGACGCGAGGTGCTTTTATGGGAGGAGAGTCGCGCCAACGGAGCGCTCCTTGCCAAAATGAATGCAGTCATCGCCACGGAGGGCAAAGATCCCAATGTTTCTACCGGCGATCTGGATCCCGCCCGCATGCTCAAGGCGGCATGTCTCGCCTGTATGGGAAAAAAAGCAGAGGCGGAAGCGTTGCTCGTCAGTGTTTGTCAGCGCAAAAAGCGCAGTGAGCTCGGATGGTTGGATGCGGAATTGGCGTTGGTGGATCTCTTTTTGAAAAATTCCGAATGGAGTCGGGCTGAAAAAAATCTTCGAGAGCTCATGGAAGCGGTGCGCGAGAAGGGAGTCAAAATCGATGAATTGGCACTCTATCAGATGTATGTCAAGTGGGCCATGCTGACGGGCAAATGGGAGGAAGCCTTGCGCGGTCAACGCGAGGTCATTCGTCTGTTGGAGGCCTTTCGCATGACCCCGCTGCTTCCGCTGGAGCATGCGCGTCTCGCGAGAATCCTCGCGGAGACGGGCAATCTCGAGGAGTCGGAAGAAATCGCCAAAATTGCAAATTCAGGTCTTGCCGGCCGCGATAAGTTTTTTCTCGCCAGAGTCAATCGAGAGATTGAAGCCATGAAAAATCGTGGCAGCATGATCGCCAAAGGCAAAGTGCGCATGCAGCCGCAACGTGTCGTATCCGTGCCCATCGAAGGATTCCCTTCACGCACGGTGATCACATTGATCAATCATGGCAGTGGCGAAGCGAAGGGCTTTTTGAAAGTCAGTGGACTCTCTGCCAAAATTGCATGGGATGCAAAAGCAAGTCACGGCGTGGTAGAGGTGGTCGATGCGGCAGCGCCGAGTGAACAATCCAGCGGGCAGATTATGATCGCGGCTGGCAAAATGATTCAGTTTTCTTGTTTTGGCAACCTTCAGCATCAGCAGGACAAAAAAGTTCTGCTTGAATGGATGGGCGACGAGCGGCAACACTGTGAGTGGAGTATCGGCGCTGCGGATCGTGTGAGTGAGGGAGCTGTGATCGATGCGGGTTCTTACAACAACGATCCATTTTTTATGATTCCTGTGCATCATCATTTGCAAAGCAAGGTAAAGGGAGCGGTGAATCTGCGAGTCGTGACATCCAGACCATGTCGCGTGGAGCTCTATGATGAAAAGGGGAACCTGCAAATGGTGGATATGGAAGGAAATGGAAGTTTGGAAAATAGCGGCGATTGGTTGGGAGTGGATGCCGATCGAAATCTTTCCGCTGAAATTCAATCAGATGCGAAGTCCGGAGAGACGCGTTTTTTGTTGCTTTTGGATCCAGCTCAAGAAAATGGCAAGGAGTCGCTGAAGGTGCGTGTCGATTGGTTGGTGGATGGCAAGTGGTATCCAGCCGCCGAGGATCAAATCACGGCCGGCAATGAAAAATGATGCCTATCTTTGTAGGGTTGACAGAGGCTGCGTGCTGAAGTTTTTTACTTCATGCATCATCGTTTCCACGACTTGTTGCGCTGGCTCAATGACAAATTCAGCAGGGAGGAGTGGTTCGCGTAACTGAATGATCCGCATGCCATCATGGTTGCAGAGATACGGCGCTTTGCCACGGTGTGTGCTGTGGTTTGCCGTGGGTCAGTTTTTGATCAACCTGATCAACACCGCGCAGTTTCTACTGTTGAATTTGTTTCTGCGTTCCCATCACCTGGATGATCCTGCGATCGCGGCGCTGACATCCCAGAGATTTGTGGGCACTTTTTTTCTGGCGATTCCCGCAGGTCTATGGCTGCGCGGACGTTGCTTGCGCTGGCCCTTGGTCATCGGTGCGGTGTTGTTTCCGCTGACGGCATTGGCTTCCCTGGAGGCTGTCCAGCACGGTGCGATGCATGCGGCATCCTGGTGCTTTTTGCTGATGGGATTTGCCGGGCTGGTGCTGAACGTGGGGAGCATGCCCATGGTATTGCGCATGGTCAGTGCGGAGAAATCAAGCGAGGCGCTGAGCCTGATGTTCGCCACCTGGGCGGCGGCCAGCATCTGCGGCGGTATGCTTTCCAGCATCCTGCAAGGCATGGGACAAATCGATGTTTTCGGCTGGCATGTGGTTTTGGATGAGTATGCTACTTTGTTACTGCTGACGGTAGCGGGATTCGGTGCACCGTTCATCTATGCCCGTATGCCGGATCCGGCACCGGATCCATCGGTGTCGAAAAAATGGTTGCACCTGCACCGTGAGGACATGCCGGTGTTGCTGCGATCCTTGTTGCCTTCCATCGTCATCGCCACCGGCGCAGGCTTGAGCATCCAGTTTCTCAATTTGTTTTTTAATACCGTGCATCAGGTGACATCCTCGCAGTATTCCACCTATGGCACCATCAGCAATGTTCTGGTGCTCTTCACCGGTTTGATGGTGCCGGAAATCCGACGCCGCTACGGATGGCGAGGGGCGATCATCGGCGTGCAGAGCATCGCGGTGCTGTTGCTTGTGCTGATGGGTCTGACGGAATTATGGAATCATCTGCTGTGGTCTCTGCCTTTGGCCGTATTTTGTTTTATCTTGAGGCAACCACTCATGAGCATGGCGGGTCCGGCGATCAGTGAATTGACCATGTCCTACGTGGGAGAACGGAATCGCGAATTGGTCAGTGCCTGCAATGGTGCGATCTGGAGCGGTGCATGGTGGCTGGCGGCAAGGGTGTTTCAGGTATTGCGAGCTTCTCATTTTCCCTACTGGGCGGTTTTTCTCTCCACGGCCGTGCTGTATTTCATGGGCACGATGTTTTATCTGAAAATCATCCGCTCGATGGACCGTCGTGATGACGGTAAAGCACCGCATCCCCATGAGCCGAGTCCCGCACCCGAAGCGATGTGACAAAAAAGCAGGTGGATTCTTCTTGCTCATCAAAGCGGATTGAGCAGAATTCGCTCGTGATTTCACTCGCCAAAATTTTCGGAAAGTCGGACCGCTTCTTTGAGTTGTTGAACGCCAGTGCCAAGGCATCTTACCAGAGCATCGAGGCGCTGGAGCGCGTGCTGGGTCAATCGGATGGACATGTTTCCCTCGCGGAACTGGCCGTGACGCGTCGTAACGAGAAAAAAATCGCCGAGTCGATTAGCGAGGAATTGGTCAATACGTTTGTCACGACTTTAGATCGGGAGGACATCGAGGCTCTGTCACGTGCTCTCTACCGGATTCCCAAGACCGTGGAAAAATTCGGCGAGCGTTTCGACATCATGCACCAACATGTGACGGCTGCCGATTTCGCACCGCAGATGAGCATTGCCAAGGAAGCGGCCACGGTCGTATGCCGCATGGTGGAGATGGTTTCCAAGAGCCCCAAGCTGGAGGAAATCAAGTTCCAGAACGACCAATTGCAGGAGTTGGAAGGCCGTGCCGACCAACTGGTGCTGGGATATCTCAAGGAAATCTACAGCGGCCGTGTGGAGCCGATCAAGGCGATGGCGATGCGCGATCTTTACGATCTGCTGGAAAAAGTGATCGATCGCTGCCGCGATGCCGGCAATGTGGTGACACAAATCGTGTTGAAAAACTCCTGATCTTTTTCGCATGAGCTTGTGGATCATTTTTTTCGTCATCTTCGTGGCGCTGGCCTTTGAATACATCAACGGCTTCCATGACACGGCGAATTCGATCGCCACGGTGGTGGGCACGAAAGTGCTGACGCCGCGTCAGGCGATTGCTCTCGCGGCGCTCACCAACCTCATTGGCGCGCTGGCGGGTCATGCGGTGGCCAAGACGGTGTCCTCGGGGCTTGTCGATTCCGCCTATGTTTCGCCGCTGGTGATCGCCTGTGCCTTGTTGGGTGGGATTGTCTGGAATCTCATCACCTGGTGGTTCGGGCTGCCTTCGAGCTCCACGCACGCCTTGGTGGGCGGAATTTGCGGTGCGACTTTTGCCAGTGCCCATCATAACCCCAAGGCCATCATCTGGTCGGTGGAAAAAATGAAAGATGGTAAGATGGTGATGGAAGGTGTGCTGCACAAGGTGGTCATGCCGATGGTGACTTCGCCGGTCATCGGATTCGTCGGTGGATTCATCATCATGGGATTGTTTTATCTGCTCCTGCGCAGTGCGCGCCCGCGTTTCGTGAATCGTTTTTTCGGCAAAGCACAGATCGCCAGCGCGGCATACATGGGATTCGCGCACGGTCTGGCCGATGCCCAAAAAACCATGGGGGTGATCACCCTGGCACTGGTGACGGCGACGGCCGCCGGAAGTTTCCAGGATTTACCCGATTGGTGTTCGTTTCTCAAAATGGACAAAACCCAGCAGGCGGAGCAGGCGCTCAAGTCCTTGCAAGCCAAGGATCTGTCGGAAAAAACCATGGCCGATGCCGCCACGGTGCTGGAAAATGAGGCACTGCGCCTGAAAAACGGAGAATTCCGCGAGGCGTTTCTCACGTTGTCCGCCTACGCCTATCAGGAAGCGGGACAGGGCGACGCCTCCCAGCGGTCCATGGCTGCCGCGCGCAAAACCCATGCGGATTTGTTGGATCAGGAAGCCCGCCGCTGGTTGCCGAAAACCCCATTGGTGGGCAAGATGGTGGCGGCGAAATTCACCGACTGGAAAAAAACCTTGGATGCCGAAATGGCGGGCGCGGTTACAGCCAAGAAAGTGCCGATTTCCGTCGCTGCGGGCAAGGTCAAGGACCTTTCCCCCGATGTGCCTGCCTGGATCAAGATCATTTGTGCGCTCACCATGGCGGCTGGCACGGCGGCCGGTGGCTGGAAAATCATCAAGACGCTGGGGCACAAGATGGTCAAACTGCATCCGGTTCACGGTTTTGCGGCGGAAACCACGGCGGCGACATTGCTGGCCATCACGGGAAGTATGGGTATGACGGTTTCCACCACGCATAGCATCACCACTTCGATCATGGGTGTGGGCTGCGCGAAACGATTCAATGCACTCAAGCTGTCGCTGGTGGAGCGCATCATCTGGGCCTGGGTGCTGACATTGCCCGCCGCCGGATTAGTCGGCTACCTGATGGTGAAGTTGTTCCAACTCTGCGACTGGCTGCCCTGATCCCGGATCCGCAAAGGGAAATCAGACATCTTGCCTGAACTCGGCAGACGGGCTTGAGATCAAGCTCGATCACTTCAGAATTGATCCCTGTCGCTGTCCCTTAATTCTTCTTCTGTTCTTGGTTGGTCTGGTCGTTCATTTGTTTCTTTTGACCAAGCCATCTTGACCTTCTCGACCGCCAAGGACACTCTTTTTTTAGAGCTTCCTCTCACCAATTTGCGAAACTTTCGGGACGTTATC
>JBMLRP010000028.1:0-40956 GCA_049240965.1 Akkermansiaceae bacterium | reverse complement strand
CCCAACTGAATACCACCATGTCTGAACGTCTCTATTTTGGAAAATTTGAGGAAGTAATCGAGCCACCCAATCTGATTGAGGTGCAAAGCCGCTCCTACGAAGAGTTTATGCAAAAGGAGATCGCACCTTCGGAGCGCACGAACACCGGTTTGCAAGCGGTGTTTCACGAGGTCTTTCCGATCAAGTCCTACGACGAGTCGATCACTCTTGATTTTATCAGCTATGACATCGAAGACCCGAAGGTGACTTCCTTGGATTCGCTGCGTCATGGCGAAACATTTTCTGCCGCGCTCTATGTGACTTTCCGCCTCAAGGACGAGTCAGGTAGCAAAAAGGAGCGTGTTTATATGGGCGAGCTTCCCATGATGACACGCCGTGGCACATTTATCATCAACGGTGCGGAGCGAGTGATTGTCTCCCAATTGCATCGCTCTCCGGGGATTTGCTTTGAAACGTCCCAGCACCTGAATGGCAAGACCTTGCACTCCTTCCGCATTATTCCAGACCGCGGTTCTTGGCTTGAGGTACAGTTTGACACCAACGATTTGCTTTACGTTTATCTTGATCGTCGTCGTCGTCGTCGCAAGTTCTTGGCAACGACTTTCCTTCGCGCGCTCGGTTACTCCACCGACCGCGAAATCATCCACGAGTTTTACAGTCCGGAAACACTCAAGCTCAACGACAATCTCGATGAACACGAGCTTGGTCACAAAGTGCCTTTCGAGGATATCATGGATGGCGAGTTGGTCGTGGCAAAAGCTTATGAGCCACTAACGATTGGTATCGTGCGCCAACTGATTGCGCTGGGTCACAAATCGGTTGAGGTGATCGATGCGCGCGAAGATGAGATTTTGATCAAATCTCTGCGCAAAGACCCTGCGCACGATGAAGATAGTGCACTAAAAGACATTTATCGCAAGTTACGCCCCGGAGATCCACCCACGGCGTCGAATTCAAAAGCTCTTCTCAAGCGTTTGTTCTTTGATCCCAAAAAATATGATCTCACCCGCGTGGGTCGCTACAAGATCAATCAGAAATTGGATCTGAATGTCTCATCGGACACCCGCATCATGGCTCCTGAGGATTTCCTTGGTGCGGTGAAATACATTCTTAAACTGAAAAAAGGCGACGGTGTCATTGATGATATTGACCACCTTGGTTCGCGCCGTGTGCGTGCTGTAGGTGAGCTTCTCGCCAACCAGTGCCGCATCGGCCTGGCTCGCACGGAGCGTTTGGTGAAGGAGCGCATGACCTTGTTCGATGTGAATATCGAAGGCATGATGCCCTCGAAGCTGATCAATCCCAAGGCTTTGAGCGCGGTGGTGCGCGATTTCTTTGGACGCAGCCAGCTATCCCAGTTCATGGACCAGACCAACCCATTGGCAGAACTGACGCACAAGCGCCGTCTCTCCGCCCTTGGACCCGGTGGTTTGAACCGCGACCGCGCCGGCTTCGAAGTGCGGGACGTGCATCCCTCTCATTATGGCCGTATGTGCCCGATTGAGACCCCGGAAGGTCCAAACATTGGTCTGATCAACTCGATGTGCACTTACGCGCGCATCAACGAGTTCGGATTTATTGAGACTCCCTACCGCAAAGTGAAAAACGGTAAAGTTACGAACGAAATCGAGTATCTTTCCGCTGACCAAGAGGAGAAATTCCACATTGCGCAGGCAAATAACCCGATCGACAAGTCAGGCAAGTTCCTCAACGAAAGGATTACGGCACGTGAAAAAGGCGGTGAGTTTATCGAAGTGGGTCCCAACGACGTGGAATACATGGACGTATCGCCCAAGCAGCTTGTTTCGGTGGCTGCTGGTTTGATTCCTTTCCTGGAACACGATGACGCCAACCGTGCTTTGATGGGTTCGAACATGCAGCGCCAAGGTGTCCCTCTTCTGGTCTCTGAGGCTCCACTCGTAGGCACGGGCCTCGAAGCCAAAGCAGCGCGCGACTCTCGTGCCGTGGTTGTTGCAGAGCTTGATGGAATCGTTGCCGCAGCTACCGCGGAAATTATCGTTACCACTCCCGATGGCAAGTTGCCTGTAGCGGATGAAAAATTCCTCTCGGATGCCGAGTGCGTTAAGACTAACGTGGACAAAGGCATCATGGCGTATCCATTGCGCAAGTTCATGCGCTCCAACGCCAGTACTTGCATCAATCAGAAGCCTATCGTGCGTTGCGGTCAGAAGATCAAAAAAGGCGATGTTCTCGCTGATGGTCCGAACACCGAAAATGGCGAACTCGCGATCGGACGTAATGTTCTCGTAGCGTTCATGCCCTGGAACGGATACAACTTCGAGGATGCCATTGTCATTTCGGAAAAAGTCGCGAAAGAGGACATTTATACATCCATCCACATTTCCGAGTTCGATGTCGCTGCCCGCGATACCAAGCTGGGACCAGAGGAGATTACTCGCGATATTCCGAATGTTGGCGAAGAAGCGCTGAAAAATCTCGACCACGATGGAATCATTCGCATCGGTGCCGAGGTGAAGCCGGGTGATATTCTTGTCGGTAAGATCACTCCCAAATCTGAAACCGAGTTGGCTCCTGAAGAGCGTCTTCTGCGTGCCATCTTCGGCGAAAAAGCCGCTGACGTGAAAGACACTTCTCTCCGTGTCCCATCCGGCGTGACGGGTATCGTGCAAGATGTGCGTGTATCAAGCCACGGCAGCGCTGCACGACGCGATAGCAAGATCGATCCGAACGAGATCAAGAAGCAGTTGAAAAAAGTCAACGACGAGCATAAGAAGAAGAAAGATCAACTTTATGATCAATTGACGGAAAAACTCTCCGATATTCTGCTCGGTGAGAAGATTCCTCTTGATGTGGTGAATGCTCAGTCCGGCGAGATCATCATTCCTTCGAACCGCAAAATCACCAAGACACTGTTGCGCAAACTGGCATCCGTTTACGATCACATCGAGATCGATCCGAGCCCGATTCGCAATAAGATCATCGAGATCATTACATCCTTCGAGCCTCGTTTTGCCGAGGTCGATAGCGAGCGTGAGCGTCGACTCGATCAGATGGAAGCTGGTGACGAAGTCGAGTCCGGCCTGATCAAGGAAGTAAAAGTCTTCATCGCTGCGAAGCGCAAGCTGTCCATCGGTGACAAGATGGCGGGTCGTCACGGTAACAAAGGTGTAGTGGCTACCATCGTGCCAGAAGAGGACATGCCCTTCCTGCACGACGGCACTCCCGTGGAAATCGTACTCAATCCGCTCGGTGTGCCTTCACGGATGAACGTTGGTCAGGTATTGGAAACCCACCTGGGTGTGGCTGCCAAAGCCCTTGGATTCAAGGTTGCGACTCCGATTTTCGACGGCATCAAAGAGGAACGTATTTGGGAATTCATGTCGGAGGCGAAGAAGGTCGACGGCGTCAATTTCATCGGTGAAAAAGCCAAAGCTCGTGAGCGGAAGAAAGGCGAACCTGAAGGTCGTGGTTTCACCTGGATCGGCGATGGCAAGGATGGCACCATGGGCGGTAAGTCGACTCTTTACGATGGTCGAACCGGGGATGCTTACCACAATCCTGTGGTGGTCGGTTACATTTATATGTTGAAACTCGGTCACTTGGTTGCCGATAAGATTCACGCACGTGCCGTTGGTCCTTACAGTCTCGTCACGCAGCAGCCATTGGGTGGTAAAGCCCAATACGGTGGTCAGCGTTTCGGTGAGATGGAGGTCTGGGCGCTTGAAGCCTATGGCGCTGCTTACACACTGCAGGAGCTGCTCACGGTAAAATCTGACGATGTCATGGGCCGCACCCGCATTTACGAAGCGATCGTGAAAGGCGACAACAACCTGGAGGCTGGCACTCCTGAGTCGTTCAACGTCCTCATCAAAGAGATGCAATCCCTTGGCCTCGACGTGCGTCCGGGCAAGCGTGGTAGCAACCAAGGCTCCGGTGTTACCGGTGGCGTGGATGATTTCTCCCTCGATGATCTGACTCTCTAATCCAAACATCCAATTAAACTACTAACACTATTTTTTCTATGAACGTTGAAACTAATTTGCGTGAACTTTTTGGAGTGGAGGAGAAGACCGAGCAATTCGATCAAATCGCCATCACTGTCGCGGCACCGGACATCATCCGGTCTTGGTCGAAAGGGGAGGTGAAGAATCCCGAAACGATCAATTACCGGACCTTCAAGCCTGAGAAGGGCGGTTTGTTCTGTGAGCGGATTTTCGGTCCAACACGTGACTGGGAGTGTGCTTGCGGAAAATACAAGCGCATCAAGCATAAAGGCGTTGTTTGCGACCGCTGCGGTGTCGAAGTAACATTGTCCCGCGTGCGTCGCGAGCGCATGGGCCATATCGAACTTGCAGTGCCTGTGTCTCACATTTGGTTCTACAAATGCATGCCTTCGCGCATCGGCCTGATGCTTGACATCACGGCCCGCCAGCTCGAGCGCATTATTTATTATGAAGATTTTGTTGTAACCAACGTCGGCACCACCAACCTGACTCTCGGTCAGTTGCTGACGGAAACCGAACTTCGCGAGGCTGAAGATGCCTATGGTGAATCCGCGTTCCGTGCTCGCATGGGTGCAGAAGCAATCCAAGACCTGTTGTCGCAAATCGATCTGCCTTCGCTGATCGAGGATCTGACGCAGCAACTCGCCGCTACACGTTCCAAGCAAAACCGCAAGAAGCTCGCCAAGCGTTTGAAAATCGCTCAAGGCTTCCATGGTTCCCGTTCCCGTCCGGAGTGGATGGTGCTCAACGTGCTGCCCGTGATTCCTCCGGACCTTCGTCCGCTGGTGCCACTCGAAGGCGGACGTTTCGCCACCTCTGATCTGAATGATCTCTATCGTCGCGTCATCAATCGTAACAATCGTCTGAAAAATCTTCTACAATTGAAGACCCCAGACGTGATCATCCGTAACGAGAAGCGCATGCTGCAAGAGGCTGTTGATGCTCTCTTCGATAACGGTCGTCACGGCCGCGCTGTGACAGGTGCCGGCAATCGTCCGCTCAAGTCGCTATCCGACATGCTCAAGGGTAAAGGCGGTCGTTTCCGTCAGAACCTTCTCGGTAAACGTGTGGACTACTCTGGTCGTTCTGTGATCGTGATCGGTCCTGATTTGAAACTCAACCAGTGCGGTCTGCCGAAGAAAATGGCGCTCGCTTTGTTCGAACCTTTCATCATCCGCCGATTGAAAGAACTGGGCTACTGCCACACGGTACGCTCGGCCAAAAAGATGATCGATCGCAAGACCAAAGAAGTATGGGACATTCTTGCCGATGTTACCAAAGGCCACCCGATCTTGCTGAACCGCGCACCAACGCTCCACCGTCTCTCGATCCAGGGCTTCGAACCGAAGCTCATCGAAGGTGAGGCCATTCGCGTCCATCCGTTGGTCTGCACCGCGTTCAACGCCGACTTCGACGGTGACCAAATGGCTGTGCACGTTCCTCTCTCGGTTGAGGCCCAGATGGAGTGCCGTCAATTGATGCTGGCGCCGAACAACATTTTCTCACCCGCCAGCGGACGCCCGATCACGGTTCCCTCGCAGGACATCATTCTTGGGTCCTACTACCTGACCTGGGCTCCGATCCGCACGGATAAAGACCGTGAGCGCGACAAGAACTTGCATCTGCCTCTATTCGAAAGCACGGATGAGGTGGAGTTTGCCATTGCTTCGCGCAAGATTGGCTATCACTCTTGGATCCGCATCCGGAACAAGGACTTTGGTAAGGACACCCATTACGGTAACAAAGAAGCGAAAATCATTGAGACGACTCCAGGTCGCGTTCGCTTTAATGAAATTTGGCCGGACGGCATGGGCTTCATCAACCATACCGTGGGCAAGAAGCAGATGTCCGATGTCATCTGGCGCTGCTACCAAGTCGCTGGTCAGCGCGGAACGGTGGAAACACTCGATGCTCTGAAAAACCTCGGATTCCGTGAAGCGTCCCGCTCCGGTTGTTCGGTGGGTATCGTTGACATGGTGATTCCGGAGGAAAAACCTGCGATCATAGGTAAGGCTTATGAAGAGGTGGAAAAAGTTACCAAACAGTATCGGAATGGTATCATTACCGATGGCGAGCGTTACCAGAAAGTCATCGATATCTGGACTCAGGCTACCGACCAGATTGCCAATCATCTCTATCGCAAGATCGAGCACAACGAAGGCAAAGCCGGAATTTCTCCTCTGTTCATGATGGTGGACTCCGGTGCGCGGGGTAACAAGAGCCAGATCAAACAGCTGGGTGGTATGCGCGGTCTGATGGCCAAGCCCTCCGGTGAAATTATCGAACGTCCCATCACTGCGAATTTCCGCGAAGGATTGTCGGTGTTGGAATACTTCATTTCCACCCACGGTGCCCGTAAAGGTCTCTCCGACACCGCTTTGAAAACGGCGGACTCTGGATACATGACCCGCAAGCTCGTGGACGTGGCGCAAGACGTGATCGTGACCGAAGAGGACTGCGGCACCGTCAGCGGTATCAGTGTGGCTCCAATTTATGATGGCGACGAGGAAGTGGCCACTCTGGCGATGCGCATCTACGGTCGCGTATCCCTCCAGAAAGTGGTGGATCCAGTCACCGGTCAGACCATCGTTGATATTGACGAAATCATTTCCGAGAAAGCGTCCAAGGCGATTGAGAATCTCAACTACGATAAATTCAAGATCCGCTCCGTGCTTACTTGTGAATCGAAACGTGGTTGCTGCGTGAAGTGCTATGGTCTCAACCTGGCTACCATGAAGCCTGCCAAGATTGGTGAAGCAGTCGGCATTATCGCCGCTCAGTCGATCGGTGAGCCCGGCACTCAGTTGACGATGCGTACGTTCCACGTCGGTGGTGTGGCATCTTCAGCGTTCAAGCAGCCGATCATCAATGCCAAGAACAGCGGTCGTTTGGTTTACAAAGACTTGCGCGTGGTTCATTCTCCCGAAGGATGGGTCGCTCTCAACAAAAACGGTAGTGTCTCCGTGCGTGACAAAGAAGGACTTGAGTTGGAGAGTCATCCGATCGTGATCGGTTCGTTCATTCCAGTGCAGGATGGCGAAAATGTCAAAAAAGGTGACGTGCTTGCCAAGTGGGATCCATACAACGTGCCCATTCTCACGGAAAAAACCGGTAAGGTGGAATTCCGCGACATGATCAAGGGCATCACCGTGCAAACCGAGACTGACAAGGAAACCGGCAAAAAAGGAATGCTTGTCACCGAACACAAAGAAGATCTGCACCCGCAGGTGGTGATCCGCGATGCGAAGACGGACGAGATTCTCGCCAGCTACTCCATTCCCGTGGGCGCACGCCTTTCGGTCAAGGAGGGCGAAAACGTCACAGGGGGCACCATGCTTGCCAAGACACCACGGAAAGTGGCTCGCACGAAGGACATTACCGGCGGTCTTCCACGCGTGGCTGAACTATTTGAAGCCCGCAAACCCAAAGACGCCTGCGTGATTGCCAAGATCGATGGCATCGTTTCCTTCGGCAACAACATCCGTGCGAAGAAGCGTGTGATTGTGACCGATGCCCAAACTGGTGAGGAAATGGAGCACTTGGTGCCTATGGGCAAACACATCATTGTCACCGAAGGAGATCGCGTTTCCCGTGGCGACCATCTCACGGAGGGCTCAGTCTCTCCTGAAGATTTGCTGGAAGCCTGCGGCGCACGCGAACTCCAGGAGCACTTGGTCAACGAAGTGCAATCGGTTTACCGTGTGCAAGGTGTGGAAATCAATGACAAGCACATTGAGGTGATTGTTCGTCAGATGCTGCGCAAGGTGAAAATCACCGATCCCGGTGATGCCGATGATTTCCTTTGGGGTGATCAGGTCGAGAAAACCACGTTCCAACGCATCAATGAGCAAATCATTGCCAACGGAGGTAAACCTGCAGAAGGTGAGCCAGTGCTTCTTGGTATTACCAAGGCTTCGTTGGAGACGGAATCGTTCATCTCTGCCGCATCCTTCCAAGATACCACACGCGTGCTTACAGAAGCATCGACGTTGGGCAAGGTTGACTACCTCAATGGCTTCAAGGAAAACGTGATCATGGGTCACTTGATTCCTGCAGGCACAGGATTCATGCGTCACCGCGATGTAGATGTGGAATTCACCGTCGAGGAGCCGGAGCCGATTTTTGTTGCGGATGAGAATGCCGAGACATCGGATGATGAGGAATCTGCGATCACTGCATAATTGACCAGCGCTCCTTCCTGACACAAACGCCTGCCTCTGAACGGGGCAGGCGTTTTTTGTTGGCCATGGTTACGAAGCGGAATTTACCGATCCCAACTCTTCAAAGGAAGTTGGATCTTTCGCGTCAATGATTCTTAATGCAACGCAGGGATTGCAAAACCTTGCCTTGGCTTTCCCACAGGAGTTGGAAGTCGGTTTTCGGATAGAAAAAATCGCCATCGGACCATGGTTGGATCGTGAATTTCCCGAATTCATCAACCTCACGACAGACCCATTCGAAATACTCATGGTGATCGGTTTTGAAGAGAAATTCGCCACCGGGTTTGAGAGCATCCCATAATGCGTGGAGGAACTCTTGTTGCACCAGACGACGGGAATGATGTCGTCCCTTGGGCCAAGGATCAGGGCATAGCAGATGCAAGCGGTGGATGCTGGATTTTTCTAACAACCATTCGACAGTGTATTTGCTCTCAAGCCGCAACACCTTTGCGTTAGTAAGACCTGCTCGTGTGATGTCGCGTGCCACTTTGCGGACTCTTCCGAGCAAACGTTCCACACCAAGGAAATTTCTCTCAGGAAATTGTTTCGCCATCGCCAGCAAGAAAGCACCGTCACCACATCCGAGGTCGACTTCAAATGGAGCGCTACCAGGAAAAATTTCCTGACTGGAGACGCGGGTAAAATAGTCATCCGGAACAAATAGTCCTGCTTTGATGTCCTTGTGTTTTACTCCTTTGCCCATGTCTGCGCGATTGTTGTTTCCGATTTTTTCCCCGATGTCAATGGTCATTGCTTGCGAGAAAAAAGCATGCAGAGAAATCCAGAATCGATCAAAGGAGATGGATTCTGGATGGGTTGGCCAACGTCAAATGTCGATCTTCCAAGGAGCTCGCATCGGTTGATTGATCAAATCATTGGCGGCGGGTAGGTCGAATTGGAGAGTTTTCGAATCGAACTTCAGATTTTTGTTCAGTCGATGTGCCATGACACCCATGTTAACCATAGTACAGGACCAAAAACCGTTTTGTTCATTGAGAGCGAATTTTTTGCGCGTTCTTACCGACTCGTGGAAATCAACGATCTGCTCGGGAGGATCGGGCAGCGCTGCCAGTTTTTTCTCGAGGTCGGGGATATCACTGCGGAAATTTTTGAAGATCTTTCCTTTCGGACCCTCGATGTAAGCCGCGTCTTTGTCTTTGTTTTGGCCGTCGAGGATGACTTTGCAGCCATCGGCATACGTAAACTCGATACGACGCCAGGTGCCGATGGCGTCACCGTCTTGTGGATCCGCGTCGATTTCCACGGAGATCGGGGCTTGATCGTCCTTGCCGAGAATGTATTGCACGGGGTCAAGGTAATGCTGCCCCATGTCGCCGAGCCCACCTCCATCATAGTCCCAGTAGCCGCGGAAGGTCTGATGAGTACGATGCGAATGATAGGGCTTCATGGGTGCGGGGCCGAGCCACATATCGTAGTTCAGTGCGGGCGGAACAGGTTGCGTTGGAAGATTGCTCTTGCCTACCCAGAAAAATTTCCAATCGAACCCGGTGACACCAGAAACCGTGACTTTCAGTGGCCAACCCAGGAGATCGTTCATAGCGGCCTTTTTGAGCTGCTTCACGGGGACTCCCATTCCGTAAAAATTGTCCTTGAAGCGGAACCAGGTGTTGAGGCGGAAAACGCGGTTGTGCTTTTCGACGGCCTTAACCATCGCCATGCCCTCGCCGATCGTGCGGCTCATGGGTTTTTCGCACCAGACGTCTTTACCCGCTTTGGCAGCCTCGATCGCCATCAGGGCGTGCCAATGAGGAGGCGTGGCTACGTGAATGATATCGATGTCTTTGCGCGTGAGCATTTCGCGGAAATCCTCGTAGCCCTTGATGCCGTTTTCTTCGGCTTTGGCCTGCTTCATGCGCTGGGCGAGATGGTTTTGATCGACATCGCACAAGGCTAATAGTTTACCGGGCATACCCAAGTGGGATGCACTGATCCCTCCACAGCCGATGATGCCGCGTGTCAGTTGATTCGATGGCGCGGTTTGTCCGCGGAGACCCAACACATGGCCGGGAACAATTTGAATCGAGGCATAGGCGGCGATCGTTTTAAGGGCATTCCTACGTGTGATGTTTGTCATGACAGAACCATTACGAGGAAGACTGGCGACACGTTTCAAGAAATCTTAGATGAAGCCGTCAGAATTACCGGTAAATCAGTGAATACGATGCCATCTCGATGCACAAGCGTGGATGAGCAGAAATGTGTTTTATGAATCACGCCAGACTTTTCCTCCGAGGGAGAGGATGCGAGCGTTACCCTTCGCGGCTTCTGCTTCTGCGATCTGCCCATCGCGAACATACATTTGAGAGAGCGCGGTCCATGCGAGAAGGTCATTAGGACGGAGAGTTGTTGCTTGAAGTCCGCAGCCAATGGCTTCTTTGAGATTCCCTGATTTCATCAAACACATACCTAGTGCATGCCAGGCATCAAAAAAGTTTGGATCCTGCGCGACACAGTTGCGATAGATGGCAGTGGCCGCATCGAAATTACCAACTGCGAGATGGCCGCTTGCTTCATCAAACAGATGATCGAGATCTGATGCCGACATCCTTTATTGAGAAACTTTGGACGCTGTGCTGCGTTCTGACAGCCAAGATTGGAATGCCATCACACGCATTTGCTCTTGGTATCGATTAACACCGCCCATCAACATGCTTTCGGTATTTGGATCTTTTTCAATCTCACGCTTATCGACAATTGCGATCACGGCTCCTTGATCCGTATTGATGATTTCCGTGAGGTTGCCAGGATTCACATACTGCGATGCAGTATAAATGCTCGGGGCGTCCGAATGTCCAGCAGGTGTCTCGCCATTGCGGATCGGCCCGATGCTTTGGGTGGTATGGCCCGCTTCTTTGCAAGCATCAGCGAAACTTTTGCCACCCTTGATGGAGTCTTCAATTTTTTTCTTCAACTCCTCTGCGGCAGCCTTCAACGCTTCTTTTCCTTTTTCCTCGACCCACTGCTTGGAGACTTCTTCTTTCGCTTCCTCAAACGTTTTCACGCGGGATTCCTCTTCCGCATCGAGACGAGCAATAAACCAGTCGGCAGCTCCAACAGGAAAACTGGATGTAAACTTGGAAATCGGATCGGAAGTTGTTTTGAGATCGAATAACAAATCCGTGAGGGTTTTATTGGTCTTACGGGGTGTAAGAGGAAGCAGCACATCGGGTAGAGTGCTGGCGGTGAAAAGATCGGTTACGCGGATTTCCCAGCCTTCTTTTTTCGCGGCATTTTCGAATTCGCCACCTTTGCTTGATTCGATGGCCGCGAGTAAATCATCCATCTTGGAAGCTACTTCCAGTTCGGCTTTACGACGTTTTTCAAGGATGGCTTTATCTTCCGCCGATAGTTCAGGAGCGGGATCTCCTTCTTTAGCTGGCTTTGGGGTTTCTGGTGCTTTCTCAGCACCCTGGGGGTATTTAGGGGTGCCGATCACATACGAAAACTTACGTCGGGTTTCCGTCTTGAAGCTGTCTTTGCGTATCTCCCAATATTCTTTGAGTTGATCTTCGCTGGGTTGTTGTTTGGCAGTGAAATCCGCGAGCGGCAGGGTGACATAGGTGGCCGCGATTTTCTGTTGCATGGCCTGATAATTTTGCTTCACATCATCAGAATTGACTGCAATCGCGCCTCCCAGAAGTGATTGAAGTTTTTCGTAGGTGAGAAAATCTTTGACTAATAAAAAGAGATCAGCTTCCGAGAGTCCGCTTTTGCCAAGTCCGTTCATGACGAAGTTTTGATAACGCTCTTGATTGAACGATTTGGTGGCGGATGTGGGTTTGGTAGGGTCGGAATCGGCAAAGACGGAACGCTCACGCACAAAGGCCTGGATCTCGGCATCTCCCGGCTGAATGCCAAAGTCGCGCCCTGCTTGCTGAAGCAGCAGTCGATTGACAAAAAAGCTTTTTTCCATGGCATCTTCACTGGTGGATTTGGTATCCACAAGGGCATTGACAAATCGGTATAGGTCCAGTGATTGATAAGAGGAAAGCTGTTCAGCCAATTTGCGGGAACTCGGACCAAGACGGCGGAATTCATTGATATCGTAACTCACATCATTGACGGAAATGCTGTTCGCACCCGATTGCCGGAAAAAGCGTTCGGAGTCCATCAGCAGGAATCCAATAAACACGGCTACGAGGGCGGCGATGATGACACCGGGGTATTTACGAAGGTTTTCAATCATGATGCTGTCAGAAAATGCAATTGTGCCCGAAGGCGGAAGGGAAGTTAATCTCTTCTTACGAACTATCGCAACCATAATTGCAAGAGTTGTCGTCAGTTTTTTTGTGAAAATTTCTAAGGTTTTTCTCGGCGTGGTGTCTGTAATCGTGTAACCCCATGGATTCAACCATTTCCGCATGATGGACCAGCGCACATCGACTGTGATTTCTCCAAGCATCGCTGATGATCATACAGCGATACTTTTGGAGAAACCCAGCCTCAGGGGGGTATTCGACGCCGAGGAATCTGCGTTGCTGCGTTTTGCCTTCGGCGTGGTAGCCCATCGCGAGACAGCGGAAGATCTGGTGCAAGAGGCGTTTCTGCGGTTGCATGAACACTGGAACGAGGTGGAAAATCCCCGCGCTTGGTTATACCGGTCGATCCGCAACATGGCGCTGAATCATTTGCGTGATCATAAGCGTGAGACAGCGATGGAAGAAGGTCGAGAATGGGCCAGCGAGTCGCTCACTGCGGACGAGGTGCTCGGACGTCATGAGGCGGTGGGCGTGTTGCGCATGCTCATGGCGGAATTGCCAGCGCAGGATCAACAACTGATTTTATGGAAATATAGCGGCAGCCTCTCTTATGAGGAAATCAGCAAGCGCTCCGGGCTATCCGTGAGTAATGTGGGCTATAAGCTGCATCATTTGTTGAAGGGTTTGGCGGATGCCATGCGCCGCATGGGTGTGGAAAGCAGACAAGGATAAATCGAGGAGATTATGAGCGAGGAACATTCACATTTGACCACCACGGGAGATGAAGCCACGGAGGCACGGATCATTGCCTGGGTGCTGGGGGAAGCTTCGGCGTTTGAAGCGGCTGAATTACAGGTTTTGTGCGAACAAACACCGGAATTACAGGTATTTCACCGCCGCTTGCTGGCTTTGCACGAATGCCTGAAAGATGCACATGCACCAGCGATCGGGGAAGATTGGAAATTGCCGACGGAGAAACGAGGTAAGCTCGACGAACTAATAGGGCCGCGGGAAAAGACCGATGAGGTCCATCGCAAGCCTCGACGCAGGTGGTGGGTGAGTGCTGCGGCAATTGCTGCTTTGATAATGCTGCAAGTGGTGATTGGCCTACTAGCGACGGGAAGTTTTAACATCAAAAATCGCATCAGTAGGGTTCTGACGAAAGAATCAGAAAAGCCGCAGACCAGCGCGGTGGAGTCGCAAAAGCTTCGGTATCAAGACGATGAAAGAAACCATCGGGATTTATTGGCGTCGTCAAATACGCCTGTAAGCGTAACAACACCGAGGTCTCGTAGTCGCTATGCTTCTCTGGCAGGAGAGGAATTGGTGTCCGATCGGTTGGAGCATCAAGTGCTAAAGGAAAGCTTTCCGATGGAACTTGGAACAGCATCTGCCAGTGCCGTAGCAGCCTCTGCCCCGGATGCCCCGGATGCCTTGGCTGCTGCAACGCAGAGTGAAGCAAGTAATGACATGGCAGCTGCTTCCGGCGGCATTGCTTCATCGGACGATACCACGATGGTGGGTAAAAATGCAGAAGGTCGTCAGTCGCGCGTTACGGACCAGGTTGCGCGGAATGTTTATGAGCAAGCATTGCAGCTAAATCCTTCTGATCATGATGCTCGACGCGGCTTGGAAGAACTGGCCAAGGAAAACACCGATTACTATCGTGCCGAATATGACCAGGCTCGAGCCAAGTTATTGGCATCAGCAGAGAAAACATCGGAGCGACCCATGCCAGAGGAGGGAGAAGAAAAGAGAGAACACGCGCAGGAGTCACTAGCAAAAGGAGAAAAAGGAGCGGCAATCATCGCTGGTACATTGTCATCGAATGTGGATGGATGGTCCGGCACCTCACAGGACTTGGCAAAAGTTAGCGAAGCGGATTCTGGTTTTGCTGGGGGATCGGTTCCGGTTGGAGGAAAGCTTGACGATTCAGATCAGAGCACGTGGAACAAACCCTCGGCTCTCGCAGCGCGCGCGCCACAGAACTTGCCTATGATAGTTCCTGTGGAGAAAAAGATGAAAGCGTCATTGCCGGCCTCTCATGAAATCGCCACGGCCGAAGAACCCTATTCGACTTTTTCCCTGCGAGTGAGTGACAATTCCTTCCGAATCGCCCAGGCCGCCATGGCGCAAAATCAACGCCCGGCAGCGGATTCGGTACGGGTGGAGGAATTTTATAACGCCTTCGACTATGGTGATCCCATTCCCACTGCACAAGAACCGGTAACAGCATCGATGGAGCAAAGCGCTCATCCGATTTTACCGCAACGCAACTTGCTGCGCATCGCTTTGCGTACGGCATCGATCGGTCGCTCTGCAGGACAACCGTTGAGACTGACTTTGCTCGTCGATCAATCGGGATCGATGAATCGAAACGATCGTCGTTCTGCTTTGCTGGCATCTATACAAGAACTGAGCCGGATGCTAACAGAGCAGGATCAGATCTCGGTGATCGGTTTTTCGCGCACCCCGCGTTTATTGGCAGAGAAAATTCCGGGCAATGAGACTCAGCGTTTGTTAGAGATCGTGCGCGCGGTTCCCAGCGATGGCGGCACGAATCTCGAAGAGGCGCTCAAGCTCGGCGAGGTCGTGGCGAAGCGGAATCAAATACCCAATGCTCAGAATCGCTTGCTGTTGTTTACCGATGGCGCCGCCAATCTGGGTAATGCCGATCCCGCGCGTCTATCCGATTGGGTGAAGCAACTCCGTCAGAAAAATCTCTCCTTCGACATTGCCGGCATTGGCATGGATGGGCTGAACGATCCACTTCTCGTTGAAATCGCTCGCCATGGCAACGGTCGCTACTACGTGACGAATGACGCCACACAGGCGAAAGAACAATTTGCGAATCAGCTTGCCGGAGCTTTCCGCCCCGTTGCGGAAAATGTCAAAGTCCAGGTGCGATTCAATCCCCAGCGCGTTAGTCGCTATCAGCTGATCGGATTTGAAAAAGACCGAATGCGTACCGAAGACTTCCGCAACGACAAGGTCGATGCCGCGGAAATGTCGGCCGCCGAGGCAGGGCAGGCTCTCTATCAGATCGAGCTAATGCCCGAAGGCAAGGGCGACATCGGCGAGGTCTCCGTGCGTTTTCGCGATGTCGCCACACAGCAGATGGTGGAGCGTAAGTGGACGATCCGTCATGATACCACAACGCCGGTCTTTGATCGCGCCTCGCCGACAATGCAGCTCGCCGGTTTGTCGATGCTTAGTGCGCAAAAACTGCAAGGAGGCGATTTCGCGTCGATGATTCGTTTTGCGGAATTGCAGGAACCACGCAGTCGTCTGCGTGAAATATTTTCCCAGAGCCAGCGCGTCGGCGAGCTTCTGCAAATGATCGACCAACTCCAAGAATAACTACCATGAAATCTGTCGTTTTTTTAATACTGTCATTATTTTTCTATGGATTTTTTCCAATGCTTACTGCTCAGGAAAACGAACTGCAGCGCGAGGGGGTGATGTTGGTTCCAGTGGGCAAGTCTGCAAAACCAGCTCCAACATTTTTCTCCGCATCGGCCGATGTGGAGGTGAGGCGTTTTTTGGACCGTATGGAAACGGTGTCCAATCTACATTATGATTTGCACCAAGGAACAGGCGATCGATTGAGTCTATCGATCTCAGGTGAGGGCGAAATCATCGAGGTCAAGGGCGACGGACTGGTCGATTGGTGCTTGCGCCGCGATGCTGCGGGGCAGCGCTTCCTGGATGTGAAATTGCAGGCCGCTGATGCCGGAAAAAAACGATGGGATCTGCAAGTGAAGTCACAACTGGCATGGAAGGCGGGAAACAAGACATACGACGTTTGGTTGCTGGGGCAGGGGGATGCGGTGGGATTTACAACGAATGTGGCATTGCTGGACGAGGGCATGAAAAACGCCCGCGTGATCGAGGTGGAGAATTTATCGCCGGTGGGGAAATCGCAACACTTGCGCTTCGTCGGTCAGTCTCGTCCGCGTCTGCGCCTCGATCTCAGCCAACAGGAGGGTGAGGTTACATTTCGCGATGCACAGTTGCAATGTTCGCTGGCAAAGGATCAGCGCTCTATGTCATTCGTCTTCACCGCCAGGGCTGAGGTAAAGCGCGTCGGCGTGGCAGTGGAATTTTGCCGCGGTGCGATTTCCTTGAGTGATGAGATCGCGGCTGATGGCTGGCACATGAATCTTCGGGGTGATGGGAAAAATGATTCATTTGAGTGGGTTGCGGACCGTGTGGGCGATTTGCCAGTGGAAATCCGTTTCGATGTGCCGGTTACGCAGCGTGATTATTGGAGCTTGGTCCAATTCAACATCCTTGCCGGAGTGGTCGTCCCACTGTGGATCGATGGGCTGCCTGGTAATGTGAAGTTCGATCCTGACAGGTCGGTTGTTCCTTCTCGTCAGAATGATCGCTGGCGCGGTTTTCTTCCGGTTGATGGTTGTGTTTCCCTGGCGTGGCGGACAGAACGCGATATCGCCGATGGAGCTTTGTTTTTTTCCAGCACGGAAATTTCCGAATTGCGTGTGAGTAGTGGGCTTCTTCGCCAGAATACCAAACTTGATTTGCAAATTCTCCAAGGCAAGTTGCCATCGATCACATTGCAATTACATGGCGATGGCGAAGTGCTCTCGGTCCAAAGTGAGCAGGTCGTAGGTTGGTCAGTAAGGCAGGCGGAAAACAAACGTTTACTTGATTTACAACTCAGTCGAGCGGCCACTGGAGCTGTTAGTCTAACAATCGATTCGCAGTCATCGTTGGGAAATTTTCCCGTCAAGGCTTCAGGACTGCGACTGGAACCCGTTGGATCATTGCGACACAGTGGGTGGTTGCGCATCGCGAATGAAGGTGCTGTGAAGATCGAGGTCGGGAATACCAACGGTTTGATCCAACTCTCCCCGGAGCAATTTCCCCGCGAAGCCAGAAATCTCCGACAGGCATTTGTCTACCGCTTTCCCTCCGTGGACTATGCTTATCTGATTGGTGCGGATCACGTGTTGCCGGAAACTTCTGTCAATGAATTGACCGTCTATGAACTTGCGGAAACGGATCGACGCATCATCGCCGATGTGGAACTCGACATCCGCGAGGCACCGCTGCGTGAATGGGAAATCCTCGTTCCTGAGGACTACACGGTGGTTTCCTGCGTGGGCGCCGCAGTGGCGGATTACGCATTGGCCACGACCGTAAGCAAGGGTCTGCGTTCATTGAAAATCCTGTTTCGCGAAGCCGTCAGGGATCGGCAATTGATGCAGCTCCGTTTGGAAAAAAATGAGGCTGCCAAGCAGGGTTCGTGGATTCTCACGCCGCTGCAATTCCCCAACGCAAAATCGCATCGCGGATTTATTGGAGTGGTTACAGTTCCGGGATTCCGTATCAGTGGCGGTCAGCGCAAAAATCTGGCAGAGGTGCCGCTTTCATATTTTCCGAAACAGAGTAACGGATTGCAACAGTCTTATCGGATCAAGGAATCCGCATGGTCCGCCACGATGAATGTAGAAGCTCTCGGACAAAGCGTGCAAGCCGATGTGTTTCACCTCTATTCGGTCAAAGAGGGTGCGGTCTATGGCTCGGTTTTGTTTAATTATTTCGTCGTCGGGGCACCAGCCAGTGAGTGGCGAGTACAGATTCCTAAGGCGATCGGAAACATCGAGATTACCGGACAAAACATCGGACACGAATGGCGTCGTGAGGGAAATGTATTGGTCATTCCTCTCTCGCGCCCTTTGTTAGGCGCTGGCACGATGTTGCTCAGTTTTGAGCAGCCAATGCAGGCCGCTGGTGGTGAGATTTTCCCCGGTGAAATTCGTCCGCTCAATGTGCAGGCGGAGAGCGGATATGTGCAGGTGGTCAGCCCTTTGCAAGTCGATTTCCAGGTTTCAGAAAACAGTGGTAACGTTCTGCCTTTGCAGGTGAATGAGTTGCCACCTGACTACCGAGTTCTCAGCTCCGCGCCGACACTCTCGGCATGGCAATACACGGCGCGAGATTTCACCATCGGAATGAAATTCAAGTGGTTCAAGGCTGGTGAAACCGTGGAACAAGTGGTGGACTTTGTGCAACTCTCCAGCCAGATATCGCGTGATGGACAACTCGTCACGGAAGCGAAGTTTTTTGTGAAATCGAAACGTCGCGAGGCACTGCGTATGACGTTGCCGAATGGAGCGATTTTGCTGGAAACCAAGGTCAATCACCTGACTGCAAATCCGCGCGTGGATGATGACAGCATTGTCATTCCGTTGCCACAAAAGAACGATCTCAATCAGGCGGTGGAAGTGCTGTTGCGCTACGGTTCCGCTGCATCAAACGGTGATAAAATCACCTTGCAAGCTCCAGTGCTACAGGCACCCACTGTCATCGGTGAATGGAAGGTTTTGGGTGATGAAGGCCGTATTCTTACACCCTTGGGCGGCACTGTGGAAGTTGTGCGCATGCCGATCCAGATGGATGGCTTTGAATGGCTCTCGCGTCATTGGGCCGCTACGCTTTTGTTAATATGCCTGTTAGCATTGTCATGGCTCATGACGCGCTTGAAATTGGTTTCCATACTTGCACTTTTGATTGCTGCTGTAACGGCCGCTGGCATGGCTTTGTCTGGTTGGCCGATTTCGTCTGTTAGCACATCCTTGATCGAGTATGCCGCTCCGGTAGTGAAAGCTGGTACGCAAATGACGGTATTGATCGCGAATGAATCCCTGTTGGCTTCCGTTCTGACTCGAGGTTTCTGGATCGCCATAGTTTCGGGGTTGATCGCTCTCGGCTATGGATGCTCCCGTCGCGACCGCTGGTGGACCGGTGGAAGCGTGGTGCTGTTCGCGATCAGCCTACTTTGCATTCGCAATGGTGTGTCGATATTTTTAGTGGCTACCTCGTTGTATGCTCTGGTAACTGCGGTATCACGATTACGTCCCAAGGTTCTGCGTCAGGTCACATCCGCAGCAGCAATAGCGGTGATCGCGATGCTCACGTTTTCACAAATCTGCCAAGCTCAAGAAATCTTGCCGGAAAAAACTGCCGAACGTCTTGTGATTGATGCCGAAATCCGTTCGCAGCGCCTTTTTGGCGAAGCCACTGTTACGGTGCGTGCAGAATCGGGAGATCGTTTCAGCTTCTTTTACTCGCCCGCCGTCTTGAGTGAATTCCAGGGCGAAGGATTACGCGTGGTTCGTGAAACAAGAGGGGACCGTTCGGTCTATGTAATCGTTGCTGATCAGGCTGGAATTTTGACGGCTCGTGCCAAATTTGAAATGGCTGTGGCGCGACCGCAGCAACCGTGGAATCTCCCGGTGGCCATCGCAGTTGTGAGAAAAATTACGCTGCGTTGGGATCAACCAGGCTGGGAGTTTGTATCGCCAGCAGCCACTCGGTCAGAAGCCAAGGAGGATGCCGATGCCAAATTAAGCACCTCGGTCATGTGGTTGAAACCAGTGACTAGTATCGATATCGTTCCTCAACCGAAACAGCGTGAGCGCGCCACAGTGCCGTCGGTGTTTTTTGTGGAATCCTCACAGTTGATGATTCCATTGCCTGGTGTGGTCAACGGCTTTCATTCGATCAAGGTAAGACCTTCTCAGGGACAGGTGTCAGAGTTGGTCATGCAGATACCAGCAGGATTCACGGTCAGTGATGTGACCGACGGTCCCACAGGCGTCTGGCGCTTCGAGCCTAACAAATCCGAGTTACGGGTTGCTATCGAACCTGCGCAGAACAGTGCTTTTTCTCTCACCGTTCACACTCAACGTGGCAGTGCCGCGCTGCCCGTGGAAATGAAATTGGAGCCATTGCGTGTAAAAGGTGCCGCGAACGAAGTGGGACTCATGGCATTGGCCTTCGGTGATGACGCCCAACCAGAAAAGATCACGGTCGAAGGTTTGGCGCCAGTGAACCCGGATGACTTCAAGAGCGAGCTGTTACCGCGCGATGCGAAGGGCAATGCCCTTGCTACGTTGCAACAAGTCTATCGCTTTGCTGCACCAAAGGCTTCTTTGCAGGCACGCATCACGTCAGTGGCTGCTGAAATGCGCGCCGAAAGTTGGCAGGTGCTTTCGCTGGGTGATGATCGCATGGTTCTGTCCAGTGACCTTTCCGTCACCATCACGCGTGCCGGGATTTTCCGTTTGTTGTTAGAAATTCCCAAGGGCTTGGAAATCGAGAGCGCTTCCGGCGCGGCGTTGAATCACTGGACAGAAGCGGAATCGAATGGCGCGCGCGTGATGACTCTGCATTTGAATGGTCGCACCATGGGGCGCCAGCAATTTCATTTGAGTTTTACCGGTCCCTCCACCGGCGCGCAAAAGACATGGCAAGTGCCGCGTCTGATATTGCGCGAAGCCACAAGGGAATCTGGACTGCTTACCATCGTGCCCGAACAAGGTATGAGGATTGGAGTCGTGGAGCGTGAGAATGTTTCACCCATCGATCCACGTGATCTGGCCGATGAACCCCAAGCCCATGCCAAGGCTGCGATGCGACTCGGTGCGTTGGCATTCCGTTTGTTGCAAAGAGATTGGAAACTCGGCTTATCGATCGACGAGCTTGAGCCGTGGATTACAGCTCAGGTTTTTCATGAAGTGGTTTTGCGCGAAGGGCAGTTGAGCACGAAAATGAATCTCGTTTATCAAATCGAAAATGCCGCGATCAAAACTTTGCGCGTGCGGTTACCCGGACTCAGTGATGTCACGGCGGGAACCGTGCGAGCCACAGGTCCAAGCGTCGCTGATTTTCTCAAGGTCGATGGGGAAAAAGATGTTTGGGAAATTCGCTTTCAACGTGGGGTATCAGGCAGTAATGCGGTCGATCTGGAATTCCAACAGCAATTGCCCGAGGGAACCAATGTTACCGTTGAACCGATTCGTTTGCTGGAGGCTCGGCAGGTTGGCTATTTCTCCGCGGTTCGCTCGGGCGGACGCATGGAACTCGGAGTGGATGGGGAACTTTCCGAAGGTTGGTCTGCTTATGATTGGGCTGCGATTCAGGCGGCAATGCCGAAATTACGTAGTGAACTTTCTCCGGTGTTATCGTTCAAAGTCGCCAATCCCGATAACGGATTGAAACTTTCTTACAAACGCCATCAGTTGGCGGAAATTCAGAAAATGCGGGTAGCCGATGGTCAACTCACGACGCTCATTTCATCGCGAGGTGAAGCTCTTACCTCTGTGCAACTTCGAGTGCAAGTGGCAGAGAAGGGAAGCCTGCGACTTCGTTTGCCCAAAGCCGCTGAGCTATACAATGTTCTTGTGAACGATGAGGGTGCATCGCTCGTGCGTGAGGGCGATGAGTGGTTGTTTTATGTATTCCCTGCCGCCGATGTGAATCAACCATCCACCGTGCGCTTCGTATATGCCTCGGGTGCGGGAGAGTCGATGAAGTTGGAAGGCCCATCTCTCAGCGTGCCGATGGAAAATCTTTCTTGGCACGTTTTGATTCCCGAGGGTTGGCGATTGCGCGATCACCAAGGTGACTTTGATTTGAAAAACCAAAATCTGCTGGGTTCGTTCCGACTCGAAAATTATCAGGAGTATGTCAGCGCCCGTAAGGTCAGTAGTTCCGCCGAAGCAGTTGCTCTGTTCGATCAGGCGAGTAGTTGGATCAAGCAAGGCGACCAGGAAAAAGCATCCATTGCACTGGGTAATGCCGCACGCAATGGGTTGCTCGATGAGGCGTCGAATGAAGACGCACGCGTGCAGTTGCGTGAATTGCGAACGCAACAGGCCCTGCTTGGCCTGAACACAAGACGCCAAAAAATGTTCCTTGATAACAAATCTCAGTCAGGCGTGGACAATCAGCAACTCGAACAAGCAGCGCAGGTTAACCCATTGCTTCAGGGAAAATTCAACTATGATCCCCAGCAGTTTGATCGGTTCATTGAGGGCAATACCGCCGATGAGAATGCAGCACTGCAAGCGATCGCCCAACGAATCGTGAATCAACAGCTTGCTGCCGAGCCTGCGCCGTCGGGTTTGGAAATCAGCGTTCCGGAACGGGGTTCCATTCTGACCTTCGGACGCAGCATTCAAGTTGACGGCGGCAAGCCCTTGCTGTTGCAGTTGGATCTGGAAAAAGATCAAAAGCCCCACTACGTCCTGGCATTGGTGTTGTGTTTGCTGCTTGCAATTGGTGTTGTTTTTCCTCGTTCGCGAAAAAATCAAAACACATCTCAACCACAACCTTGAATCGAAAAAGGCAAACTGAAAAAAATGCAAAAAAGTCTTGCCAATTCTCATCATGGCGATGCATGATGTCCCCCCCGCGCTGCAAAGCGCAAACAAGGTAATCGCGGGATGGAGCAGCCAGGTAGCTCGTCAGGCTCATAACCTGAAGGTCAGAGGTTCAAATCCTCTTCCCGCAACCAATAAAAGCCGTAGCTAGCAACTACGGCTTTTGCCATTTCATAGGGGATTTTGCGGTCATCAGAACTGCGTGATGCAAGATGAAGTGGGCTCCAGCTATGTTGTTTGACAGTGCATGAGAACGCACGAGATTGGAATCATCATTCGAATGATAGATCATACAAACAAAACACGGAACATCGTGAAATTGTTCGTTCGAATGGAAGTTCAGTAGATTCATCACACGAGTGGTTTTGTGAAGTTTCTGGTGATTGTCTGGAGATTATGGGGCGGGCTTTTCGCCTTTTTTGGCGGCTTGCTCAATGGTGTCTCTGATAAATTGCGCATGTAGTATAGTGCCCAAACCAAGTGGATGGTGAATCGTGCGCTCCTCATACTCCGTCTTCACACGTTCATCGTGACGGGACTGGGCCAGCACAATGCCGATTAATAACGGATGTCCATCCTTTCCAGCAATAAACACCGGACCACCGCTGTCGCCGGCGAATGTCGTGAACTCCGCAAGGAAGGTATGATGCCTCTGAATGGGCATGAATGGATGACTGGCAATCATGCCGTGGCGGGCCACCGCAAATCCCGCCTCGTTCGCTTCGAAACGTTGCGGATAGGTAAGAACAAAAAGCGAGCTGCAAATGTGCAGGCCGGTCGCGTTTAACCCTGCCTCGTCAGCAAGCGATGTCATGGGCAATACTCCAACTGGAATGGGTGGTTTCTCCTCCAGTTTTAGCACCGCGACATCTTCTTTGTCATGGCGCACCCACAAAGGTTTGCCATCGCGCCGGATGTGGATTGTGTGATCGCGCCGTTGATAGAATCGATCAGCCTTGCGCTCACGCAGAACGATGATTGCCGTGTCACCTTTGGTTCGCTCGACCACATGCGCCGCTGTCACGAGATAAAGACTTTGGTCTGGTGCTGCACGACGCACGAGAACGCAAGTCCCTGTGGAGTTGACATGGAAGAATTTGAATGTCGCTTCCAACATCGTCGTGGCAAAATCACCTTCGGCAGCATTGGTGCGACAGAAAATTCCGATCAGAAATATGAGGATGATTCGTTTCATGGAGTGTCCCAATGTAGGCCATCATCAGCGGGATGAAAGCCCGAATTCAGATTAGGGTCTTACGCTCGCACGTGAGTTCAAAAAAAATATTTCCGAAAAAAAGCAGTATCCGTAAGATTTTTGAATCCGTGAACTTGAATCTTTCGTTGATTCATGATAGTGGATGAGGCAATGATGTTGAATACACGGATTGATAAAGCCCGATTCGATCATAGTTCTGCTGGGGCGAGGTGATGTTTTTAGAGAATCCAACATGCTCCTGCGGGTAAGCAAACAAATCGTTCAGTTGAGATATCGGCAAGTCGCAGGGCATCGGCAAGGAGCAGAGGTGGTTCACCGATCGGTTCTTCTGTTAGAGTGAAAGTTCCCCAATGCATCGCGATGGCCTGTTGCGACTGAGTTTCCTGAAAAACCTTCACTGCTTCCTCTGGGTTCATGTGCATCGCTTTCATGAACCAACGTGGCGAATATGCGCCAATCGGAATCATGCTGAGGTTCATGGGGCCCAGACGTTCACCGATTTCTTGAAACACGGCACAATAACCGCTGTCTCCCGCATGCCAGAGTTTTTTGCCGTCTCCCTCGATGCACCAACCGCACCAGTGTCCGCGATTGCGATCAAAGAAGGATCTCGCCGTAAAGTGCTGAGCGGGTGTCGCGGTGATATGAAGGTCGTTGATGAGGATGCTGTTCCACCACGCCAGTTCCTCCACTTGGGTGAATCCTTGGCGCATGAGCCAGGTTTTGTGTCCTTCCGCGACGATGATTTTTGTGTCGCGGGGAAAGGAGCGCAGCGTCGGCAAGTCGCAGTGGTCGTAATGAGTGTGCGTGAGCAAAATGAGATCAATGACCGGCAATTCCTGCAAAGTAAGGGGTGGAGGAATTTTGCGTTTGAATGCCGGGAAGTGAAAAGGAAAAGGGGCGCAATGGTCAGAAAAGACCGGGTCGATAAGTATGTTCTGACCGTAACCGCGCAAAAGAAAAGAAGCATGACCCAGCCATACAACATGCCACTCGCCTGGTGGAGGACATGGCCATCCTTGTGGTGAAATGGCTTCCCATGCGGCAGGATCATGGGCATGGGGATGAAAGACAACATCGCTTGGTCCCAGCCCAAACTTCCAGCGCAGCGCATCCCAAAAGCTGTGATGCGGGTGAGTCCACGGGTTTTGAAATTGCCCGCTCACTTCGATTCAGGAGTCACGATTATTTGAGCAAATCCACTACGCTCTCGATGGCTGGATCCCAGTAGCGGATTTCTTGGACCGTGCCGCGCGAAAGCGTAAGCACCGTGACCTTGCCGGCTTGCTGTGGGTAGGGTGTGAGTAGGTTCGCATCGTCACCCAGGATGATGCGATGTGGATATTTGCGCATCTTGGGCATCGCGAAAAAGCGTCCGATTCCCGGCATGCCGAAAATGTTTGCCACATAGACGGCCTTCTGTTTTGTGAGAAATTCCGCTCCTTGTGCGGACAGAGCGGCATTGGCGCTTTTCCCTGTCTCCATATCAAAACTGACCAACAGGTATTTGGTATCGGTTGCGTCAAAGGCATATGCATTGCCGTGTTGATCGTTGGCTTGGAATGCCGAGAGTTTACTGCCTTTTTGATAGACATCAGCCAGCGCGATGGAGGAGAAAAAATACAGGAGAAGTCCGCTATTGAGAATGGTTTGCAACAATTTCATATCTTGACTTTGGGTGAATGTTTCGACATGCTACTCCCAATCCTTCCGCATGCAAGTCAATGCTCACCGTTTTTTTGATCATGTTTCGATGAAATTCCCATCGAGAAGATCGACGATGGCATTATTCCTCTTGCTTGTTTTTTTCCTAGGGCAAATTGCTCTCGTGCCCGCAGTGATCATTCAAGTGGCTTCGATGTCATCAGAGCATCAAATGTTGATTCTCGAGCAAAAAGTGGTCCTGCATCATGATGATCGATCCAGTGAGGTGTATCAGGGCCTGGATTGTTGGATTGTGGCATTGACTCACACCTGTTCATCGGGAGACCACGTATTGCCATGGAACGAGTTGGAAGCATGCGAATTGTGCCGGGATCGTCATCTGCGCACGGTGACAAAACCACTTGGGTTATCTCGATCTGAATTTTTGGATTTTTCCAGCATCTTGCCAGATCATGTGGTGCAAAGGGATGCAATAGCGCGTCAGCACAGAGTGGCTGAGATGATGATCACGCAATGGACTTCGGTCCGCCTTTTGGTCTGAGCATACGCTTGGGTGTCGATTCTCTCTGCGATCCCAGACCTTCTGTCGAACTGGGACGAAAGTTTGATCGGCCAATGATGTTACTCCTGTTATATCTGACTTATTTTTTACCTAACAATATTTTTTTATGAAAACAATTCTCTCTCTTCTTGCCATGCTTTCGATGGCTTCCGCCGGAACGATGAACGTCGATGCCCAGAAAAGTTGGCTCAAACTTGACTGCAAGGCTACGGGTCACAGTTGGACGGCCCAAGTGAAAACATTCACCGCCTCGGTAACGGGGGATGATGCTTCTTTAGTTCCCAGTGCCGCTGAAGTAAAATGGAAATTTTCCGATATTGATTCTGCTGAAGCCGATCGCGATGCCAAAATGCTCAATTGGCTCGATGCTACGAAAAACCCGACTGGTTCGTGGAAGATGACAGGTCAGTGGAAGGACGGCACGGGACAGCAGTTTGTCAAAGGACCTCTCACCATTGCCGGCGTTTCGAAAGAAATTGTGATTCCAGTCACGGCTAAGAAAAATGGTAATGTCGTGAGTCTCGATGGCGAAACATGGATCGACACCACGGATTTCAGTCTGCCGATCATCAAGATGTTTGTTTTGACGGTGAATCCAAAAGTGAAAATCAGCTTCCATTTGGAAGGGGCAAGCAAGTGAAAGTTGAATCGACGAAACGATGAATGCGAAAGAACGATTGGCGCGCCGCTGTTCCTGTGCGCGCAGTATGGTCGCCACGGCTTATCAAGAAGGGATGGGTCCATTGGATCAGGTGGAAAGTCGCTTGGGTGCAGCCCTGCGTGATGTATTGGCCAAGCCCGGGTCACTGACGCGAGCATTGATCGCCTATTTGATGGGGATGGAAATGGGTCTCGCTGAGGGAACAGCGCGCGGACTTGCTTGCGGGATTGAATATCTTCACACGGCGTCATTGATTTTCGACGATTTACCCGCGATGGATGACGCGCGCTTGCGTCGGGGGATGCCTTGTCTCCACGTGGTTCACGGCGAAGCCGTGGCGATGCTCGCAGCACTGGCGTTGATCAATCGCGGATACTCTCTGGTATGGCAGGCGGTAGGAAAAGCTCGCACGTCACAGCGCCGGGATGAAGCTGCCGCCCTGGTGGAAGGTTGCCTTGGAACGACCGGTCTAGTTGGGGGACAGGCCTATGATCTCTGTGGTTGGCGTGATGGGCAGACTCCGACTGATGTGATGGAAGTTGCTCGCCGCAAAACCGCGACCCTTTTGCGTCTGCCGCTCGTGCTTCCCGCTATTATCGGTAATGGCTCCTGCCGGGAGATTCAATTACTGGAGCGTCTCGGACTACTGCGTGGCCTGAGCTATCAGGCGGTGGACGACCTCAAGGATGTGATGCTGGGCGAGGAGTCCAGCGGTAAATCCGCAGGTCGCGATGAAATCATGGGGCGCCCGAATCTCGTGGCTGCCGAGGGTTTTCAGCCAGCCCTGCAACGCTTGCGTAAAATGATGCGCATCGCCGATCAGGTGCAGGAAAAACTACCGGGAAATCCAGAGCGCTGGAACATGCTCAGTTTGTTGCGTGTCACCTTGCCGATGACCACCAAGGTCGTTACGGGGATTGCCTAACGAAATGACATGATGCACCTCTTACGAATCATACTGACCAACCTGCGTCGGCATCGTGTGCGCACGATGATCGGCGCTGCGGGCATCGCGCTCGGTGTGGCGACGATGCTCAGCGTCGTCGGCCTGCTGGGAGGGGCGGTAAAAATGTTTGAACGTATTTTGCGCAGTGATGCGGAAATGGTGGTGTTTGAAAAAAACGTGAGTGATTTGTTTTTCAGCAACGTGGACGTGGTTATCGCCGATGAACTGGCGCGGCAACCCTTTGTAAAAAGCGTGCAGCCAGTGTTGTTTGCGATCGTGGCAACGCCGGATCGTCCGGTGGTAACTTGTTTTGGCATTCGTGCGGAGGACGGTCGCTTGCAAAAGGGAGAGTGGCTCCAGGGCGGCGTTGCTGACTTTCGCAGTGACGGAGATGGCATTGTGCTGGGTGAGCGCGCCGCGGAATTTCTGGAAGTGAAGCCGGGCGAACGAGTGGAACTCGGTCAGCATTCTTATCCCGTGGTGGGCATCGTTCGTTTGGAAAACGGCTTTGAAAACGGCGGTGTGTTCATGCCCTTGAAGGCATGTCAGGATGCCTTTCACAAGGAAGGCGTGGCCAGCATTCTAGCAGTGGCGTTGGCCCCCCATCACGAACCTTCAGAGGTGAAACAGTGGGTGGGTGAGCATTATGGAAAGCTCACGGCATTGGAAAACGATGAGTTCAGCAAGTCCTACTCACAATTCAAGATACTAAAGACCACGGCGTGGGTTGTGGGTGGGTGTGCGTTTTTGCTGGGCGGCTTGAGCGTGACGAACACGATGATTCTCTCGGTGTTCAGCCGGATCAAAGAGCTCGCGGTCACAAGAGTTTGTGGTTTTTCTCGATCCCAGGTGGTTGTGATGATTTTTGGTGAATCGTTGATTGTCTCGATATTCGGCGTGTTGCTCGGATGGTTTCTGAGCACGGCAGGCTTGTGGTTGTTGCGCGAGGTGCCGGCTTTGCAAGGATACATCGAGCCGAGAATCGGTTGGCAGGAAGTGCTGGGTGCCACGGTTCTCGCCGCGCTTACAGCTTTGTTTGGTGCCATTTATCCGGCGTGGTATGCGGCTCGACTGAAACCAGCGCGCGCGCTTCGATTTGAATAAGCAGAGGATCATGATTGCCATTGATGATGTGTGGAAAAGTTTTGATGAAGGGCGCATCGTCGTTCTCAAAGGGGTGACGCTCGAGGTGAAGCGCGGCGAGTTGCTGGCACTTTGTGGGAGTTCAGGATGTGGCAAGTCGACCTTGTTGAGTCTGATCGCTGGATTGGAGGATTGCGACCGAGGCAAGGTGATTATCGATGGCCGAGAGCGCAAAACCGAACGCGAAAAAGTCGCGCTGTTGCGACGCGAAATCGGCTTTGTGTTTCAGTTGCATCATCTGATGCCGGATCTCACTCTGGCAGAAAACTGTTTAGTACCGGTGATAGCCGTGGGTGATCCGATGAAGCCCGCCAAGGCACGCATGCGGGAACTTGCGGAATCGACGGGCATTGCGCATCGTCTTAACCGTCCCGTTCGCGAACTTTCTGGCGGCGAAAGGCAGCGCGGTTCGTTGGTGCGTGCCTTGATGAATGATCCCGCGATCCTGCTGGCCGACGAGCCGACGGGAGCGCTCGATGAAGAAAACCGCGAGATGGTGTTTCAATTGTTGTTAGATTTATCGCGATCCGCGCAAAAGACTCTGGTCATGGCAACACATGATCTGGACATGGCACGGCGTTGTGATCGTGTATTGCGGATGCGCGATGGGAAAATCGTGGAGTCATGACTGAAGAATCGGCCAGTTCCTGTGCCCTTCGGCATGCATTTGTGTGGCTTTTTTTGGCAAATGCGGTGGGTGTGCTTTTGGCTCTTCTTCTTTGCATTCCGCAGGTTGGGGTTTTCCTCGGCGAACTCACATACGGCCGCTGGGTACCCGTGCATCTGAACTGGCAACTCTACGGCTGGACCAGCCTGCCACTGATCGCATGGTTGTTTTCCGTATATGAAATGGACCGATCACCATCTGCAAGCTCCTGGGGGCGCAAGGCGGTGGCTTTGTGGTCGCTTGCTCTGGTGAGTTTGGCGGCATCGTGTCTGATGGGGCAAACATCAGGGAAAATTTTTCTCGATTGGAAAGGGCTCTCTTTGGGTGTTTTTTTGTTTGCTCAAGTGGTATTGTGGATTTCGTTAGAGCGGGCATTTCGAGCAAATCGCAGTAGATGGCAGGGAAGCGCGTTTCTTTGGCGCTTGGTGGTCTTGATCGGTTTGCTGGTCGTTCCGGTTTCGTTGTGGTTTGCCTCATCCCCAAGAACGTATCCACCCATTGATCCCAGCACGGGGGGGCCTACCGGAGCGAGCCTGTTAGGTAGCACTTTGATTGTGGTGGCAATGATGTTGTTGTTGCCGCGCACCTTGGTTTTGGGCGCAGAGACGGGCGGAGAGGCGAGACATGGGCGTTGGCTTGTGTGCCTGTGGGCCGTCGAGTTTTTGATATTTTTGTTACTGGAATGGCGTGGCGGAACGCATCGCGAATGGGAGCAGATCGGAGGCCTGGCATTGTTGATCCCATGGGTCATCATCATTCCGCGCTGGTGGCGTGGTTTTGTCTGGCCCGAGGGTTCGGCATACTGGTTGCGGGCAGTGCTGTGCTGGTGGGCAGCCTTGGTGATCACTGGTTGGTTGGAGTTTTTGCCCGGTGTGCTCGACCGGATGAAGTTCACGAATGGCCTCGTGGCGCACTCGCATTTGGCAATGGCGGGTTTTACCAGCTCTTACGTCTTATTGCTCTCGGTGGCACTGGGCGGGAAAGACTGGGCATGGAATCTACGGCGTGGAGCCACATGGTGGCATGCTGCGGTGGGCGGTTATGTTGTAGTGATGTTACTCTGTGGTTGGTGGGAAGGTATGGAGTATTCGTGGATGACGGAAATGCCTCTGTGGCGGCAGTTTTTTTATGGCATACGTCTGTTGTTCGGAGTTACGATGGCCGTCGTATCGTGGCAATGGTGGTGGAGTGCCAATCGGCGTGATTGATTTAACAGGATCTTTTGATCGCGGATGCATTCATGCCCCAACGTGGCATAAGCTGATAGAAGGACGCAGCGTAGTCTCCTTGGTTTGCGTTTCACCCAAAGTCATTCTCGCCCTGAAAGGGCGCAAGCGGGATCGAGGTGTTACATCCGCTTCAGGGCCTTGAAGGTCTCAAAGATGGTTTGGATTTGGTCGGCGCGTTTTTGGGTTTTACGGCTGAAGTGTCGGGAGAGTTGATCCGGGGTAGGGTTTTGGGTAAGGAGGTGGCGTATGATGTTATCTTGGTCGGGGAGACGATCGGGCAGGAGGGCAATGTAGAATTTTCCATATATTTTCAATGGGATGCTCTTGATCTGATTGCAGTGAGGGTGGGCTGGTTGTCTGTTGCTGCGGTGAGGTTTTGCCAGCGGGAGATCAAAGTTTCGATGTGTTCGATTTCTCGCAATGCTACTTGATCGAGCGATGGCGCAACGGGACAATGCGAATCGCCAAGAGATGCTTTATAAGCAGAAAATCACGATTGAATCGTAAAATTATGATAATCGATCCATGGCCTAAAGATTCTGCAGAAAATGCGCGCGCATTTCCTCGAAGACCTGCTCGGCTCTGTCGATTTTGCGTTTGGCTCCCAGAATGACGGCTTGCTCTCCAGTGGGGACTTGATTGCGGCCATGGGATCCTTTGACGAGAGAGGCATCGAGGGGAATCACTTCCATCAGTGCGCGCAGACCAATGGCTTTTTTGAGCAAAAATGCGGCAATTTTGAGTCGAGGAAAGGGGATTTGCGGGTCGAGAAACAGTTCCACGGGATCGTAGCCGGGCTTGCGGTGAATGTCCACGCAACGGGCGTAGTCCGGCGCGCGGGCATCATCTTCCCAGAAATAATAAGTAAACCAGGCATCGGGCGCGGCGGTGACGATGAGATCGCCCGCGCGTTCGTGAGCGATACCCGGTTGCCATACTTCGTGCACATGCTCGACTTTTTCCACGCCATCGATCTTTTCTAACAATGATTTCACGGCATCGATTTTCGTGCGGTCCTTGAGATAGACATGCGCCACCTGGTGATCCGCCACCGCTACGGCTTCCGATTGGAACAAATCCAGGCCATCGCGTCCGAGTTCATTCTTGATTGAGAGCAAGCCCGCATTGCGCAGGATGCGGTTAAGATGAACGGGGCGCTGCACCGGAGAGATGCCGTATTCCGATACCACAATGACGCGAACACCTCGTTGCTCGTAAAAGTCGATGAGTTCACCGGCCACCTCGTCGATTTGAGCAAGTTCGTCAGACATTTCCACAGCATCGGGTCCGTATTTTTGCAATCCGTAATCGAGGTGGGGTAGGTAGACGAGATTGAGCGATGGTTGATGTTTCTGATAGATCCAGCGCGCGCAATTGGCAATCCAGGACGAACAAGCGATGCCGGCGGCTGGACCCCAAAAGCTGGGAAAGGGGAAGGGTCCCAATTCTTGTTTGAGTCTCTCGCGCAGAGCCATCGGCTGGGTGTGGATGTCGAATGACTTTCTTCCATCGGCCAGATACAGGGGCCGCGGCGTCACGGCGAGATCTGCGTCCGTAGCCATGTTATACCACCAAAACAAATTCGCGCAGGTGAAATCGGGGATCTCGCGTTGCAACACATGCCAGATTTTTTCGCCACGCACCAGCCTGTTGCTCTGTTTCCAAAATCGCACCTCGGCGGATTCGCGATCGAGCCAACCGTTGGCGACGATGCCATGGCCCGCTGCATCGGTGCCCGTGAGCATATGACTTTGTGCCGTGCAGGTTACGGCGGGGAAGGCCGGGGCGAAGCATTGCAGGCCGGCGCGATCACGAAATGCGTTCAGTCGCGGTGTCGATACACCGAAACACCGCGAAGACAGACCGACTATGTTCAATACTGCAAGAGCTTGCACGGCGCGACTATCGGTCAATTTCTGCCATTGTGCCACGGAAAAATCATCACTGGCTCTGAAATCAGTGGCGTTTTGCCGTGGCATTCATTAGTGTCCACTCATGTCGCAGCCTCACATGGATGTTCGCCGCATTGCCACTCTCGCCCGCTTGGAGCTATCCGATGCGGAAGTGGATGCCTTCACCAATCAACTCGATGCCATCCTCGGACACATCGAGCAATTGTCAGCTCTGGATGTTGCGGGCATCGAGCCCACGGCTTATCCCATGCCCATTGATGCTCCGATGCGTGATGACACTCCATGGCAGAGCCTGCCGCAGCAAGCGTTGCTGCAAAACGCGCCAGACCAGGCGCAGCAACAAGTGCGGGTGCCCAAGGTGGTCGCTGATGCATAACTGATTTTTCTCCGTTCCATGAGTTTATCCCATACTTCCATCACCGGCCTGCGCTCTTTATTGAGCAAGGGGGAAATTTCTGCGCGTGAGATCGTCGATGACCTGCTTGCTCAGACCAAAGAGCGCGATGGCGAGGTGGGGGCGTTTCTCTCACTGGACGCCGATCGCATTCGTGAGGCGGCGGAAAAGGCGGATTTGTCTCTTCCCCTCGGTGGTATTCCCATCGCGATCAAGGACAACATCAATGTCCTCGATGAACCCTGCACCTGCGGATCGAAATTTCTCTCGGAAAATTATCGCTCACCCTACGATGCGGGAGTCATTCGGAAATTGCGCGGGGCCGGTGCCATTCTCTTTGGCAGAACCAACATGGATGAGTTCGCGATGGGTTCTGCAACGGAAAATTCCGCGCTGCGCGTGACGAATAATCCCGCCGCGCCGGGACACATTCCCGGTGGTTCATCGGGTGGCTCGGCGGCTGCCGTGGCGGCTCATTTTTCACCTGCGGCATTAGGCTCGGATACCGGTGGCTCGATTCGCCAACCGGCATCCCATTGCGGCATCGTCGGGCTCAAACCATCATACGGTCGCGTTTCCCGTTATGGCCTGGTGGCATTTGCATCGTCGCTCGATCAAATCGGTCCGATGACTCGCTCCGTGGAAGATGCCGCATGGTTGTTGCAACACATGGCTGGTCACGATCCCCTAGATTCCACCAGCCTCCCCGTCGCGGTCGATGACTACCTCGGTGGCCTTCGCGATGGCGTCAAAGGCCTACGCATAGGCATTCCCAAGGAATATTTTGCCGACGGTCTCGATCCCGCGGTGAGGTCTGCGACGATGGCCGCCGTGGCCAAGTTGGAGCAACAAGGGGCCCTCGTTGTGGAAATTTCCCTGCCGCACACCGAGTATGCTGTCGCGACGTATTACATCATTGCCCCAGCCGAGGCTTCATCGAATTTGTCGCGCTTCGATGGCGTGCGTTATGGTCATCGTGCTGCGCAGCCGGCCGACATTTTGTCCCTCTATCAGCAATCGCGCGAAGAGGGTTTCGGGCCTGAGGTGAAACGTCGGATTCTGTTAGGTACTTATGTTCTATCCTCAGGCTACTACGATGCCTACTACAACAAGGCACAAAAAGTCCGAACCTTGATTCGTCGCGATTTCGAACAAGCGTTTCAACAGGTCGATGCCATCGTTTCTCCGATTGCGCCGAGTCCCGCGCGAAAAATGGGAGAATGCTCCAATCCACTGGAAGACTACCTCGCCGATGTCTGCACCATCCCGGTCAACCTTGCTGGATTGCCTGCGGTATCGGTTCCGCTCCCTACTCCAGGGCTACCCATTGGCTTGCAAATCATCACACCGCATTTGCAGGAAGCGCTTTTGTTGAGAGTGGCTCATGCGGTGGAATTGCAATAAATTTGCAATTTTTTCCAAATAACTACTTGCGTTATTGAGAATCAGTCTCAATAGTATTCGTGCACCTCATGAATCAAGGAGTCATTTATGCCCTGAACGTCATCACTCTGGCCACTTGGCTCAGTGTGGGGCTGGGGGCATTGGTGGGATTTGGTGTTTCTCAAGATTGGGTCATGAATTTTGCGGCGAAGCCACCTCGCCTGGAGGTGCTGAGCGTGGTGGACATCGCGCCGGCTGACTCAGCGGCCGAGAATGTCGACGAGACGTCCAGTGAGGAAACGCCTGCCGAATCCGAGAACATTCCCGTGACCACCGCAGCGCCGTCGCCACCACCGATGCCGGAGATCACACCCATGACGGAACTTCCGGAAATTCCTGAACTTCCGGCACCCATCATCAAAAAAACTGCCACGCAGGTTGCTGCGCCCACGCCCGCAAAGCCATCGACACCGAGCAGCACTAACTCCCGTCCTTCCTCATCGAATAAGCCCGCCAAGTCTGACGGCAGCGCAGCTCCCTCCGCGGCTACGACATTGTCCATGGGTGCTGGCGCTGGACGATACATAAGTCTAACGTATCCTAGAAGTGCAAGTTCTAAAAACCAGCAGGGAACGGTCGTTATCGAATTCATCGTTGGTGTGGACGGAAAAGTGTTGAGTGCATGGGTTAAAACTCCCTGTCCCTACGATATTCTTAATAATGCTGCACTCAGTGGTGTTCGTCGCGCTAAGTTTCCTCCCGGTGAAGCTCGTCGCTACAAAGTTCCTATTATTTGGCAACTCAAATAAATTCCTATGATCCTATCCCATATCCTCGTTGAATATTTTGAAAAAGGCGGCCCCATCATGTGGCCCATGGCCTTGTTGTTTTTTCTTGCTGTGTGTGTGATCCTCGATCGCGCGATCTGGTGGCTGAAGTTGCGTTCCCGTGTGAATGCCGAGTTGCAAGAGTCGGCCCGCGAAGCGCTGGGACTGGGGGAGTTTGATAAAGCCTGGCAGAACACCGGAAACCCTGATCCATTCCTGCAAAACCTGCGTGATGGCATGTCGCACGCCGCCACTTCACCGCTGGCCGCGATGCAACTTCATGCCAGCAATTTGTTAGAAAAATCGGAAGCCCGGTTGTGGATCTTGAGCACGGTGATCACCCTTGCGCCATTGTTAGGTCTGCTCGGCACTGTGGTGGGCATCATGGGTTCGTTCAACTTTGTGGGGAATGATCAATTGGCGGTGACCAAGGTTTCCGGTGGTATCGCCGAGGCGTTGATCGCCACGGCAGCGGGTCTCGGCATCGCCATTCTTTGTCTTCTACCCTTCAATTTTTTCCGCAAAAAAACCTCTCTGCTACGTGCGAAACTGGAGCACTGGATCAATCATTGCGAGCTACTGGCAGGGAATGCGAAGTCCCACGGTCATGATCTCAGCGGTTTCAAAGCACCCCGTTCCTGATTTCTCCCATGCCGATCAAACTTTCCAGCTCCGCCGATCAAGATGGTCACGATGAAGCCCGCATCGAGATCGTGCCGCTTATCGATATCATGTTTTTCCTGCTCGCCAGCTTTATGTTGGTCAGCCTGAGCATGACACAGCTGAGCCGTGTCCCCATCGAGTTGCCCGATGCCCAGGCGGCTCTGTCGGAAAAATCCGTCCCTCCCTTTCATTTCGCGTTGAACGAGCAGGGAGTGATCACCCTCAAGGAGGAAATTCTCACTGCCAGCGAAGTGACCGAGCGCCTTGCGGTGCTGGAAAATCGCGACGAAGTCAACGTGCTCATCGCCGCTCATGCGAACGCGCGTCATGAACAGGTTATGAAGTTGCTCGATGCCGTACGTTCAGCGGGAATCGAGCGCGTGAGTTTTGAAAGCAAAACACCCAAGCCATGAAGTCCCGTTGGTTTCCTCTCCTCAATGCCGCCGGCTGCGCGGTTCTCTGCGGCATCGTAGCCACACAATGGTGGCAAAATGAAAGCCGACGCGCGGCCTATCGGCAATTGCAAGTGCAGGCTCATGCCGTGGAAGAGCAGCGCGATGAAGCGCTGCAGCGGTTGGACGCCCTCAAAACGGATATTGCTGATTTGAAACAATCGCTGCTGCAAACGCAAAAAGCTGCGGATGAGGCAGCTCGCCTGAATACGGAACAGGCGGAGCAGTTGATCGCATCAAACACCGCGCGTGATCAAGCCACCGCCGAGCGTGATGCCATGCGCGCTCAAATCACCCAGTGGGAAACCGCCATCAAGGAACGCGATCAAGCGATCATCGAGTGCAACGAAGCGATTGCCGCGTTGCGCAAAAAACTGGACGAAGCGATTTCCCAGTTGAAGAAAGCAGGTGCCCAGTAAAGATCAGTCGAGAAACTTGATCTTCGAAACCTGCGGCATCTGTCCGCGTGCCATAGCCGCGTGTTGTTCATCGCTGCAGGCGGAATTGGTGGGGGCATCCGCTTCGGCAGCGATGGCTTGCACCAGCCCTTGTGCGATCATCCAGGTCTCCACCTCGGCACCGGATACATCGGCAAGCATGTGACCATTGATTTCCACGCACGGCGAGAGAGGCTGCCCGCTCTTGGTTTCCATTTCCCAGCGGAATGCCGGATTTTTAATGATGTCCTTCTCTTCGAAGGCAAGGTCATACTTGCGCATGATCGCGCGCACGCCCTCGCTCCAGCCGCAAAAAGTTTTCAGATAGGCGGTGATTTTTGGTGTGGTTTCGCTCATGATGGGGAAGTTGGTTCGACGCGAATGTAATCATGGATTGGTTTGATGCAAGTGGATTAGCAAACGCATTGTGCTTGTCTTTGTGGGCATGCTTTGCCAGTGTGCGCGCGTATGGAATGGATGAAGCTTCGAACTCGTGTGACTGGATGGCTGACCGCACTGCTATTTCTTCTCTGTTGCTCCGGCAGCTTCGCGCAGGAAGCGGTGAAGGAAAAGTCCTTGGATCAAAAAATCGACCAATGGTTTGGTGATATCACAGGACCCTTTGTCAAAAGCATTTTCTATTCGGTTAAAATCGGTGAGTTCGATGCCCTGCTGGTTGTTTTCTGGTTGGCACTGGCGGGCATGATCGTGACTATCGCTTTCAAGTTCATCAACATACGCGCGTTTGGATTGGCGATGCGCACCGTTCGCGGGAAATACAGTCTCGATAGCGATCCGGGCTCGGTCACGCACTTCCAGGCACTGACGGCGGCTGTTTCAGGAACCGTGGGATTGGGCAATATCGCGGGCGTGGCGATCGGGATTCACAGTGGTGGCCCGGGTGTGGCATTCTGGTTGTTTCTCAGCGGATTTCTCGGCATGTCGACAAAATTTGCCGAGTGTACGTTAGGAGTGAAATATCGCATCTTTGACACCGAGGGCAATGTCCACGGCGGACCGATGTATTACTTGCGTCGCGGCCTCACGGAACAAGGCATGAAGCCACTCGGCATGGTGTTAGCCTTCTTTTTTGCGATCTTTTGTGTCTTCGCTTCGTTCGGTGGTGGCAATATTTTCCAGGTCAATCAGGTGACATCGCAGTTGATCAACATCACAGGCGGAGAAACATCGTTTTTTGCATCGAACCAATGGGTGTTTGGTTTGATCATGGCATTGATGACCGCGTTGGTGATCATCGGCGGCATCAAGGGCATTGCCAAGGTCACGGATAAACTCGTGCCATTGATGTGCGGAGCCTATGTTTTCAGTGCGGTGTTGGTTCTGATCGTGAATGCATCTCATATCGTGCCCGCGCTCCAAATGATCATCCGCGAGGCCTTTGAACCGCGCGCGGCGATTACCGGTGGATTGGTCGCGGCTTTTATCTGGGGGATGCGTCGTGCAACCTTTTCTAACGAAGCGGGCATCGGCTCGGCTCCCATTGCCCATGCCGCGGCGAAAACCCGTCGTCCTGCATCCGAAGGAGTGGTGGCTTTGTTAGAACCTTTTCTCGATACCGTGGTCATCTGCACCATGACGGCACTGGTCTTGTGCGTGACGATGAATTTCGATGGCGACACAGCGAGTTATTCCATCAATGGTCGCTCTTACATTCTGGGAGCCTCTGGCACGGGCTTTTCAGAGGGTATCGCCATGACTTCCGCAGCTTTTGAAACCATCCACAGCTCATTCAAGTATGTGTTGTTTCTCTGCGTATTTTTATTCGCCTTTTCCACGCTCATCACTTGGAGTTATTACGGCCTCCAAGCTTGGCAATATTTGTTTGGAAAAAATCCGATCGCCGCCTGGATCTACAAATGCATTTTCTGCGTTATCATCGTCGTGGGTTCTTCGGCATCGATGGCGAACGCTACGGATTTCTCCGATGCTTCGTTGTTTGCGATGAGCATTCCCAATCTGATCGGCGTCTATCTGTTGCTGCCCGTGGTTCGTCGTGAACTGATGCGATTCATTGCGTTTGCCAAACGAGTGGATGCAGGCGCTACCGTGGAAGAGGCCGACGCTGCCGAGCACAAGGAGCAAGCGTAAACGGTCATGGCGAAGCAGTATCAACTTCATCGACAACAAGGATCGAAATCAGGCATCGACTACCGCAAGGAGTTGAATGACGAACAGTATGCCGCGGTGAGTTCGCCCGAGGGTCGGGCGCTCGTGATCGCGGGTGCGGGATCCGGGAAAACCAGGACCTTAACGTATCGGGTGGCGTGGTTGCTCGATCAAGGTGTGGAGGCGCGCAATATTCTATTACTGACGTTCACCAACAAAGCGGCGCGAGAAATGATCGGCCGCGTGCGAGAATTGGTCACCCAGGATACGTCCGACCTCTGGGCCGGTACCTTTCACTCGATCGGTAGCCGTATTTTGCGCCGCCATGCCGAAGAAATCGGTTACACTCGCGCGCTCACAATTCTTGATCGCGATGACCAGAAATCAATGCTGCAGGCGATTATCGGCAAACGCGACAAGACAGCGGACAAAAAACGTTTTCCCAAAGCAGATGTGCTGGCTACGATCTTCAGTCTGGTAGTCAACACCGGGCAGGAATTGGAGGATATCATCGCCGAAAGATACGAATATTTTGACGAGTGGTTCGAGGAAATCGATGCAATCCGTCTTGCCTACATTGAAAAAAAGCAGCAGACGAATTCGATGGATTTCGATGACCTCTTGGTCAAGACCGTGGAACTTTTGCGCACGCGGCAGGATTTGCTGGCTCTCTATCGGAAAAAATTCCGGCACATTCTCGTCGATGAATTTCAGGATACCAACCAGGTCCAGTGCGAGTTGATCGAGCTGCTGGAAGGTGAGACGAATAGCTTGATGGTTGTAGGCGATGATGCTCAGTCGATCTATTCCTGGCGTGGTGCGAATATGAGAAACATCCTGGCGTTTCCGCATCAAGGGCGTTCTTGTCGCACCTACGCGATCGAAACCAATTATCGTAGCGTTCCGGAGATTCTTGAGTTGTCGAACGAAGCGATTCGCGCCAACACCGAGCGTTTTGATAAAAACCTCCGTGCCGAGCGCGAGGGCGGAGTGATGAAACCGGCGATGGTGGTGGTGGAAGATCCCAACATGCAGGCGGCATTCGTCGGCCAGCGCATCGTCGAGTTGCAGGACGAAGGGGTAGCGCTGGATGAGATTGCCGTTCTCTATCGCGCGCATTTTCAGAGCCTGGAAGTGCAGATGGAGTTGACCATGCGTGGTATTCCTTTTGCCATCACCAGCGGGTTGCGGTTTTTTGAGCAGGCGCATATCAAGGACGTTAGTGCTTTTTTGCGTTTTGTGACCAATCGTCGTGACGAAGTGGCGTTCAAGCGCATGGTGGAGCTTCTGCCCGGAGTGGGGCCGACTTCATCCGACAAAATGTGGAGCGGATGGTGGAAAACCGGCTGGGCGGAAAAAGAACAACTGCCGGAAAAATTTTCTACAATCTTTGATACCATCACTGTGCCGAAAAAGACCGCTGCGGATTGGCGGCAGGTTGGTTACATTCTTGATGAGATGGTACGAGTTGAGGGGTTTGCCAAACCATTTGATATGATCAAAAGCGTGCTGGAAGGTATGTATGATGATTACCTCAAAGCGACTTTTGACAACTACGATGCGCGGCGCAGCGACATCGAAAAGATGATGGAGTTCAGCGCGGGCTACGATGATATCGCGATGTTCCTTGAGCAAATGTCATTGCTGAGCAATACCGATACGGATACCGATCCCAAAGAGGCCCAAGCGCAAAAGGATGAGCGCAAGGTCACGCTTTCCTCGATCCATCAGTCCAAAGGCCTGGAGTGGAAAGTAATTTTTCTGGTCTGGTTGGCCGATGGCCAGTTCCCGAATGGCCGCATTCTGGAATCTGATGACAACGCGATGCTAGAAGAAGAGCGGCGTTTGTTTTATGTGGCGATCACTCGAGCCAAAGACCAACTCTATTTGCTCTATCCAATGATCAATCCCAAGTCCTACAGCGGTGAAATCATGCAACAGCCGTCGAGGTTTCTAAATGATTTCCCAGCATCGATGGTGGAAGAGTGGAAAGTGGGCAATTCATGGGAGGGTGACGATGATCCGTTTTGATTGTCGTGTTATGATTGAGGA
>JBMLRP010000027.1:0-1008 GCA_049240965.1 Akkermansiaceae bacterium | reverse complement strand
TTCTGGCTCGGCAAGCAAGATGGATTGCCACGTTTCGTCCCTGGTTAGACCTGGGGCCTCGCGAAGATTTCGCGCGTTACGGTGCGATGCCGACGCGAGGGATTGCTTCCACTATGGCCGCATTGGGAACGATGGAATCCCAAATACGCCAAAGAGGCCCTATCCAGACGCCTTGGATGGTCGTACAAAGCGAAGATGATGAAGTGGTCGACGTGGCATGGAATCGACAATTTTTTGATGCAAATGCCCTGAATGCTCGAAGCTTGCTTGTCAACTATTTTTCCAACCCGCCGGAAAGGACAGCGAGCCATCGAACTGTCTGGCTCACGGCATCGGATAACTCAATGCGGGTCGTTGGAATTTCCCATCTCGCTGTCCACATCTCTCCAGAGAATCCGCACTATGGTGAGTCAGGCACTTACCGTAATTGCGGCAGCCCGCCATTTCGTACGGAAGAGCAGGTTCGAGCGTGCAAGCAAGCGCAGCGGGTCTGGTACGGTGTCGGAGGTCAGTCGCCACCTGCCGGCGAGGCCGGTGCACGCGCGACATTCAATCCTCACTATCGGGATCTGGAACGTCGAATTGGCGAGTTCCTGGACAGAGTGGACGGTCAAGATAACAACCAAGTTCCTTCGAGGCATTGAGATTCATTTTGCTTTTCCGTCAAACTCCATTTTCTTGATGATTGGCTTGGGACGCTTTTGCCAAACCACATCTGTGATCATGTCCGAATCAGCGACCCTGCCAAAAACCTAGGCTCAGAAAAATGATCGAGTCCGATCGGCCATCCCTTCCGGTGTGGTCTGAAAATTTTCTTTCTACAGGGATTAACACTTGCTGGGTCATGCCGTGAAGTGTCGGTTCATCCGACACTTTGCGTTGTGCCCCTGTTGATGGGGTGTCATTTTTGTGGTCATGACCAGACCATCAAATCGGCTTATGTGGCTGTCAGTTATTTTCAAATCGGTGTCATTCGGTTTGACAGCGCCAAAGTCTGCTATCGCTGCA
>JBMLRP010000026.1:0-1556 GCA_049240965.1 Akkermansiaceae bacterium | reverse complement strand
AACGTCAGGGCCGCTCTGGCGGATTTGGAGATGTGGATAGAGTGATTGATTTGCCCTACCTGCTCAATCGGTGGATTTTTCCATCAATCGTAGCATTCTCTCCGCACGTTTGGTGACGATCTCGCGGACCGTTGCTATGCCTAACGCGGGCAGAACATCCGGTTCGTGAGTCGCATCAAGGATCTGCCGGCATAGGGTCTTGATTCGTTCTCGCACCATGGGCCATCCGAGTTTCGCGATGCTGCAAAGTTGCTTGAAGTGCTCAGGGGAAACTTCCGCCAAGGTTGAGGCGTTGCCGATTTTCATCGAGAGCGTGGTCGAGAGTTCCGGCCAAGCCATGGTGCAAACCTGATCATAGAGTGGCGCCATTCTGCGGGTTCCTTGTGCGTAGACAAACGAATGGTTCTTGCCATGGGCATCGGCATTGCCCGTGATCGCTGCAAAGATCACAGCATCCAGCATGTGCCTGATGTCCAGCACTGATGTGGTGGACCAATCACGGATCATCTGAAAGCATTCGCGCAGCGATGGCCCACCTTCTTGTTGGTATTTGCGCGAGGATGGATAGCCCAGGGCCTGGCAGAAATCTTCTTGATGCAGACGCCGGACGATCTCACCGGACCCTCCTTGCACTCGATCGTATCGTTTGGAGATCAGGCATGGCACATTGCCCATTCGTTCCGTCCAAGTTTCGGCGGCGTCCAAGCCAATGCGGCGTGCGAGTGCCATGCACCATGCTTCGTTTTCGGCAAGACCGGGGAAACGCACTGGTTCGGGTTTGATGATGTGGGTGCTCGGCGTGTCTCCCAACGGCAATGCTACCCGTGTTACACCACCTGACGTGGAATCGAGCACCACTGGCAATTTGACCTGTGCTCCGGCAAGAGAAAGTCGCAGGCCTTCTTCACCGGCAAGTAGCGGTTGATGGGGGAGTTGTTGCATCATTCGGGTGACCTCCTCCTCGCTGAGCCAACGCACGGCGTGATGCGGCGGTGCCATCCCCGGCAATTCCTCGGGCATCAGCGCGATGGCACCAGCGCATTCTCCGCCGATTCTCTCCAGCATGGCAAAATCGTTGTTCACGCTGATGCCCAGCTTACGGGCGATCTGATCTCGCGAATCTGCTTCCGGAAGTAATCCGCCAAAGAAGACACTCACTCGCTGGCCTTCAAAAGGCTCCGATTGCAGCGGCAACTGTCGAGATAAGGGCAATGCATCTGCATCTGCCAACCAGGCATCGTTATACTGGAAGACGATTCGTTGGCCGTCATCGTCGAGCACGCCGATCGGTTTCCCATGCAGGCTGATGATCAATCGATTCATGGCTCACAAATTTCCAGTTTCAATCCCAGCGCCCGGACAATCTCGATGGCTTTGCCCAGTTGACAGGTCGGTTTTCCTTTTTCCAAATCGATGATGAACCGCAATCCCGTTCCCGAGGTCATTGCCAAATCTTTCTGAGTCACCTTCAAACGGCGTCTCTGCTGTCGAATCGCTTGACCAAGGCTCTGTGCATCCTGAATTTTCATTGTTCCTGATCGGGAATATTCATCTTG
>JBMLRP010000025.1:0-1030 GCA_049240965.1 Akkermansiaceae bacterium | reverse complement strand
CAACCAGGCTACAGCGTTCAGGTCGATAAAGAGGGCAAGTGGACTGCCACGCAGGTGTTTCTCTGCCATCGCAGTTCTGCGGTGCAACTCATGCCACGCCCCGGCACATTCCATCCGGAAATCGGATTCATTGCCGTCTCGCAATCCACCGTGAACTTCACCGAGGGCGACCTCGCGGAAATCACCTGCCAGTATGCGGGAGCCGAGCCCAAGGAAAACGAGAAAGAGAATGCCGTCTACACCATGGGACTCTCGCTCTCCGAGGAACCACTACTCAGCCACAAACGCTACAAGCAACTCGCAGCCAAGGAACTGGAGACGCTCCAATTGCTCCAGTCCGGCAAGGACAAGGACGACCAAGGCAACAAGCTGCGCGACAAGATCGAGAGCGAACGAGGCAAGGAAGCCCTCACCAAGATCGAACGCGGCCAGACGAGCTACTACAGCCCACGGGTGACCTGGAAGGAAAGCTGGGTGCGAGACAAGGAAGTCAAGGCCGCGGAGCTCAACAACATCGGCAAGATCGACGAACCACTTGGTCCCGTGCCACCTCTGGCAACTGGACGCAACTGGCTGCTCAATGGCGTGACTCAGTCGCAGGACGGCAAAGCGTTTCGCATCGAAATGGAATGGCTCGCCAGTGACCGTGGCGGCTGGGACGCGGAAATTTACAACGACTAATTCTCATGCGTTTGCCACAGAGAAAAAAACCCGGTGACCCGATCCTCGCTGCCGACTGGAATCTTCTACTGGAGGCGATTGCTGCACGCACACCACGCGCAGGAACAGGTCTGGAGTTGATCGCGTCGTCTGGTGGATTTGCTTATTCTCGACAGTCTCCCACATCATCGCGCCATGCAGGACTGCCACCCTTTTCCGTGATCGGTATCGAAAAGCAGGAGAGCAACTACTTGGTCACGATCAAGGAAGGATGGGTGATCGAGCGCAAGCCCAAGAGTGAGTCGAAGCCCGCTGTGAAATTCCACATCCCCAAGGCCGGCGACAAGACACTCGACACGATCCCACGGCC
>JBMLRP010000024.1:0-10377 GCA_049240965.1 Akkermansiaceae bacterium | reverse complement strand
TAGTCGTCATGACACAAGGCACCCGGACCGCTCCGAAGTTTCTCATTGTCAGGCATTCCCTGATGTGAGAGATTCCACGACATGCGATTGCTGTTGAACTTGGTGATGACATTGCTGGTGGTTTCCGGCAAAGCAACAGCGCAGATCTATGCCGATTTCCAAACGACGGCTGGCCACTTCACCTGTGAACTGAATCATCAGGACACACCTCGTACCGTGGCAAATTTTGTTTCCCTCACCGAGGGAACCCGTCGTTGGCTGGATGAACGCAACGGATCGCTGTCCAACGTCTCACAGCACCAACCTTTTTACAACGGCATGGCCATTCATCGGGTGGTGAATGCCGAGGGTTTCAAGATCATGCAGGCGGGATCAAAGCGTGGAGACGGCACGGACGGCCCGGGATACGAGTTTCCCGACGAAATGAACATCAATCTGCCGGCTACCTATCGGTTTGATCAACCCTATCGTCTCGCCATGGCCAACGCGGGACCAAACACCAATGGCAGCCAGTTTTTCATCACTGGAACAGCCATCAGCGGTCTGGAGGGCAAACACACGGTGTTCGGCAAAGTGGTGAGCGGACAATCGGTGATCGACGCGATTCTGGAGTCATCGGTCGATCCTCAGAACAAACCAGTCGTTCCGATCGTGATGGAAAAAGTCACCATCCGTCGCCTCGGCAAAGCCGCCCAAAAATTCCAGGTGTCAGCCATGAAACTTCCCACTCTCTCTGAGCCCTCGTTCAAGCGTACAGTGGCACCGGCGCCGGAATACACCGACCGCTATGTTTTCAGCCAAGGGCAACGCAGCGAGTTACTCGTCTATGCGAGCATCGATCCCGCAAAAAAAATCTGGCAAAAACTCGAAAGCCGCTGGCACGCACCATCGCCGATCAACGTCCGCTTTTATGACGTCACCTACCCTGCAGGTTTTCCCGTCACGGGCTTTCGCCCCGTGCTGGCCCGCTACAATGCCGATGCCATCACGCCCATGGAGCTGAAGGGCTGGACTCTTTCGTTAGAAAATGCGGAGGGTGTCTATTTGTTCTCCTTCCCGCAGATGGGTGACATGGGCTACATGTTCACACCGGCTGGCAGTAAGATTTCCCAAACAGGCACCATCCGCGCGGCGAGCCTGATGTATCAATCCGCTCCGCATCATGCGATTGCCGAATTTGAACTCGATCAGCGCAAGATCATCCACCTCCATCTCGGATTTGACAAAAAGATCAAGAACAACTTGCACGGCCGCTGCGTGACCAAGGTGAAAAACTACGTGGTGACCAATCCAGAAACCGATGGCGGCTTTTATCCCGGTGAATTCACCGAACCCGGCGGAGACCGCGGATTTTCCATGGTGCCAATTCAGTAAACCGCTGCACGTGATGTCGATGCCGAATGGACAAGCAGCCTCGCTGCACGATCTGAGTTTTGCAGAAATGCAGCAACGTCTTGCCGCTGATGGTTTGAACCCGATTCATGCCCGAGCCTTGTGGCGTGCGCTTCACGGGCATGCCGATCCGCTGCGGCAAATGCCTGAGAGTTTTCTGGGTCCGCTGCAGCGATGGCTGGAAAAACATCTCTACGGCGATGATGCGAATTTTTTTGTGGATGTGCCGGAGACTGTTACCGAGACCCACAGCAGCGATGGGATGACGCGCAAGTATCTGTTGCGCCTGCGCGATGGCCGCACGGTGGAAACCGTGCTGATGGGCTATGATGGCCGCTTCACCGCCTGTGTCAGCACGCAAGTGGGCTGCGCCATGGGCTGTGTGTTTTGCGCCACCGGACAAATGGGATTCACCCGTCACCTGCGGCCTGGCGAAATCATCGCCCAGGTTCTGCACGTGCAACGTGTGCTCAAACGCGATCATCAAACTCGCCTGCGCAACCTCGTATTGATGGGCATGGGCGAACCGCTGCACAATTACGATGCCGTCATGAAAGCACTGGCAACCATCGCGGATGTGCGTGGTCCAAGCCTCTCGAAAAACCGTATCACCATCAGTACTGTGGGACTGGTACCCGCGATGCGACGCATGGCGGATGAAGGCTGTCCTTATAACCTCGCGCTGAGCCTTCATGGCGCTGATGACGCCCAAAGACAGGCGCTGATCCCGGTGGGGAAAAAATGGGACATGGCAGAATTGATCGAGGCATGCCGTCACTACGATCGCACCATCGGCAAGAAAATCTTCATTGAGTGGACCATGATCGCAGGACAGAACGACAGCCCGGAAATCGCGCATCAATTGGCGGAATTGCTGCGCGGCATCAACGTCCACATCAACTTGATTCCGCTCAATCCCACCGCGGGTTTTGCAGGCAGCGCCACCGCCCACAAGGCAAGTCTAATGTTTCAGCGCATTTTGCGTGACGCCGGCTATCCCGTGACCTTCCGCCAGCGGCGGGGCATCGATGTCGCGGCGGGATGCGGTCAGTTGCAGAGCGAGCACAATTCGAGGAAGCCTTCTCGTACTACTTGATCAGATATCGATTCGCTTCACTCGCAGACTCACGGAATCGATGCTTTCCAAACCAGGATCAGGCTGCTAGTGAATGGACATGATCGGTCTGTTCGGCATCCTGGTATTTCTTGCCATCGCATGGTTGTGCTGTGATCAAAAGAAAGCCATCCGTTGGAAAACAATCGCCATCGCTCTGGGCTTGCAAGTGGGCATCGGTGCTCTGGTGTTCGGTGTTCCGCGCGGACGCATGCTGCTGCAGTGGGCAAGCGATCGGGTCAGCGAAGCCATCAGTGCAGGCAAATCGGGTGTGGATTTTCTTTTTGGACCACTGACACAACAGGGCAATTCCATCGGTTTCGTTTTCGCCTTTCAGGTCTTGCCCATGATCATTTTTTTTACCTCTCTGATTGCCGTGCTCTATCACCTCGGCATCATGCAATGGGTGATTCGGCTGATTGGCGGAGGTCTGAGTCATTTGTTAGGTACCAGCCGTGCGGAATCGCTATCAGCCGCGGCGAATATCTTCGTCGGGCAAACGGAGGCACCACTGGTGGTGAAACCCTACATCGCGCGCATGACTTCTTCGGAGCTTTTTGCCGTGATGGTGGGTGGCTTGGCCAGTGTGGCGGGCTCCGTGCTGGCGGGTTATGCGGCGATGGGCATTGAAATGAAATATCTGCTCGCCGCATCCTTCATGGCCGCGCCGGGCGGACTGCTTTTTGCCAAATTGATGAAGCCGGAAACGGACCAACCCGAGGAAAGCATCCTCCCGTTCAGCGATGGCGACGAAGCGCCGGCAAACGTGCTCGATGCCGCAGCTCTCGGTGCATCGACGGGCCTGAAACTTGCACTCAATGTCGGCGCGATGTTGCTTGCTTTTATCGGTCTCATCGCACTCCTGAATGTGGTTTTGGGAGCCATCGGCGGCTGGTTTCATCACCCGGAACTGAGCCTGCAAACGGTTCTCGGCTGGGCCTTTTCCCCGGTGGCATGGCTGGCCGGAATCGACCCCAACGAAATGCAGCGCGGCGGCAGTCTGATCGGCCAAAAATTGATCCTGAATGAATTCGTCGCTTTCAGTGAACTGGCGCAATGGCAAAACCAGGTAAGTGAAAAAACACGAGCCATCTGCTCGGTGGCATTGTGCGGATTCGCAAATCTATCATCCATCGCAATTCTGCTAGGCGGACTGGGAAGCATGGCGCCGAACCGTCGCGCGGAAATCGCCCGGCTCGGACTGCGCGCTGTATTGGCGGGAACTCTGTCAAACCTGAACAGCGCGGCCATCGTCGGATTGTTTCTCATCTGAGCATGGTATGCAGGCATCGGGGTTACGCCATCCATTGCATCACTGCCTGCTCCGCTTGTTCCATACGCTCGGATCCCATGCCGGATATGATCTGATACTCCCTGCCCGTGGCAATCACAGCATCGAGATGTTTTTCATACAATAACTCCCGGTCATGGGGACTCTCACGCAAGGGGTCATATTCCCAGGGAATATCCGGTTTGCAAATCAGATAGACATGATGCGTCTCACGCGCCGCAGCCTCGCGTAACCAAGATTCACAATTCCCATACGCCACTTCACACCAAATGATGAAGTTGAGCAAATCGGTATCGTAAATCCCCCATGCCGAGGCCTTGGATACTCGCTCCGATTGATAGACAAGATGTTCTCTGGCCATCTGATGCACCACCGCATAGTCATAAGCTGCACCATGGGTTTCCAGATAGATCCGCGCGTATTCCGGCGCAGTTGGAATTCGAAATCGGTTTGCTAAAAATTGCGCAAGAGTGGATTTCCCGGATGACTCCGCGCCGGTTACGACAATCCTCTTCATGGTGAGATCTCCTTGAGCGATCGCTTCCACTTGCTCCAGCCATACAGTCCCAGAACCAGAAAAAATCCATACTGAACGGCATAAATCACGGAACCCTGGATCAGATAAATATGCACTCCCAGCGCATTCACGATCAGCCACCCGAGCCAGTTTTCCATGCGCTTTTTCGCCTGAAGCCACTGCGCGAAATAACTCAGCACCGTGGTCGTGGCATCGCGCCACAACAACGCAGGCGGAGTCATCCACGTGAGATGTTGACACAAAAACTTCACCCCACTCCCCCACAGTAGAATCGCCACGATGGCACAGAGCACCAGCATGACTTGCCTGCGACGCGTAAGCCAGGCCGGACGACACATGGCCTCCGCACTGCCGTGCCGATACCACGCATGCCAGCAATACAGTTGCAACGGCACATAAGAGACATAAAGAATGCCATCGGAAATCAAGTGCCAGCGCGTGAAGGCCAACCAGGCGGAAATCATCGCCCACAGGATTCCCACAGGCCACCCGAGGATGTTCTGCCGTGCGATCAGGATCACACTCACCACCGCCAACACAGTACCCACGTACTCCAACGCTGGACCTGCGAGAATTTGCTGCCAACTCATTTGAGATATGATTAGAAATCGCGACGAATAGTCACGCCGATCTGCTGCGCAGGTGCCAATGATTCATAGCGTGCAGGATCGAAGTCCGGCTCTTCATTGCCGAAGAAAAAGACTCGCTGTGCATAGTCCTCATTCAGCAAATTGCGCGCCCACAACGTGATCATCCAACCATCTTTCGCGTAGCCAATGCTGGCGTTGACGTTGGTGAAGGAGTCCAGTCTTTCGTTTTGATTGTTCGATTGGAAATAGTCGTCACGACCTGTAATATCCAATGTCGCGAACAACCCACTCGAATGCTGATATCTCGTGCCCAGCGACCAAGTGTAGCTCGGCGTGTGTGCCAGCTCACGACCTCCACCGATGTTGTTATTTGTGAGACGAAACGTATCAATGTCAGAGGACATTGTGCCAAGCGTGCCGTAGAAAAACCACTCATCCGTCAACGACATCGTTGCTTCCAACTCAGTGCCGACGATGTAAGATTCATCGCCATTGTCTGTGAAAAAGCGGAAATCTCCGCCGAAGCCAGCGGAATCACGAACTTGTGTGTTGCTACGATCCATGTAGAAGCCAGTAATACTCGCTGTAACACGATCCCATCTCGCTCTCACTCCTGTCTCATAATTCCAAATTTGCTCCGTATCGTAAGTGGTAGGGTCGCCATCAGCAGGACTGATGCGAGGATCTACATTGACACCACCTGCTTTGTAGCCACGCGCCACTGATGCAAAGAACATGTAGGTCTGAGTCAAGTCATGTTCCCAGGTCAACTTGCCGCCAACTAATGTATCATCAAACTCACTGCCGAAAGCAAATTGACGATCAAACACATCGAGCGCCTTACGATAGCGAGCGCGATTGCCGTTGCCTTCCGCATCGATGTGCTCTGCGCGCAAACCCAGAGTGAGTCGATCCTTCGATGTCAGATCGCGAGCTGCCTGACCGTAAAGAGCAAAGTTTTTGAGCGTGAGATCGGAATTCACCAAATTGATTCTGCTGGGATTCTCACTCGTGTAGGGAGTCTGCTCATCCAACACAGAAGCAAAAGCACCCAATGTCCAGCGATCGATCAAACCCAACAGACGCGGTGCATCCGCAGCAGAATCGAGGCGAAATTCTTGCGAGAAGGTACGGCGATCTCTCATCAATTCGCTAAATCCCTCGTATGAGGCACTCGTCCAGTCTTCATCGTAGCTATAGATCGAGTCCGTAAATGTTGAGGTCGTGATCGAAGTGAGGCGAACATCGTTCCAGCCGTCGAATGTCACCCTTACGCTGCCACCAGTCGATCTCTGAAAATCTCTACCCAGCTGATCACTAAAAGTATTGCGACCATTGTTGTCTAGGGCAAACTCGTCGTAACCGTTGTCGAGATAGGCATGAAACAGAGTGGTATCGACGCGCAAATCAGCACTTGGATTCCAAGTCAGGCGCAGTCGTGATGTCCACTCATCCTGCGCATTCGTATCCTCATTGAGAAAAACGTTTTTGCGGAAATTATCATTCTGGTTGTGATACATCGAGAAACGGAACATCAACTCTTCAGGATTGCGCTCGATCAATGGACCGCCGAAGGCCAGACCGGCAGCGAAGAGGCTTTCCTGCCCCGCTGTAACCTCTGTGCGACCTGTCCAGTAAGGAGTGGGTGCCACGGAAACCATGCGCACCATACCAGCAGCGGCATTGACACCAAAGGCACCTGCTTGGGGACCTCGCAAGACTTCTACCTGCTCAACATCGAACGCGCTGGCGACGGAAGCAATACCAGTAAAGTCGATGTCGTCCATCAAAAAGCTCACCGCGGAATCAGGCGTTTCCCCTTCAAACTGCGAATTCTCGCCGATGCCGCGCAATTGGAAAAACCTTGGTCTCGAAGTGCCACCAGCAAAGGTGAGGTTGGGCGTGCGCTCGATCAAATCGCCAAAATGCCGGATATTGGGATTTTTCAAGGTCTCGGAGTCAAACACCGTAACGCTAGCGGGTATGTCGGTAAGCAAGGTTTGCCAGAGGTCCGATGTAACGACAACCTCTTTCAGTTCCTTGCCCTGCGACGAGGGCTCTTCCTTTTTGGGCTCGATTTCTTGGGCGAAGCCGCAGGCCAGTGGCAAAAATCCAAGGCTGCCGAACAATAATTTCCGGAATGTGTGTGATGTGCTGTGATTCATGGTGGTGTGATTCGTTAGATGTTCACACTCCACAGCAGCCGGAGAAAGATCACCACTGCTATCCTGTGACGACCTTTTGCAAGCCATCACACAACCACCACGGATCTCTCACTCTCGACTTCCTACGGCGGTGCGAACCGCATCAGGTTCCAAGGGTCCTTCAAATGAAGTCTCAGCCATACTTTCGTGAAAAAGCAAGGCACCCCTGTCAAGATTGCGAGAGAGTTGTAAATCCAAAGAAACCAGATGACAAGGAGAAAATGCAAGAATGTGGGAATGCAAATCTAACTGTTATCTCCAGGTCTCTTTTCGAGTCGCTGTAGTATCTTCGAGAGACTTTTGATAATTATGAATCCTAGAGATTTATTTCCTGTCCAGTTCTTGCGGGGGATGCTCCAAAGGACACTCTTTTTTTAGAGCCTCCTCTCACCAATTTGCGAAACTTTCGGGACGTTATCTGGCGGAAATCCTGAGGCCACAGCGGAATGTTTCCGACGAGGGCGTCGGAAACAACAGGCGAGGGCGCCTGTGCTCCCCATTTTCTCCCTAGCTTGATCGCCGTGATCATCGGAGCGATCATGCACAAACTGCTGCACATCGTTTACGGCGTCCTAAAAAGCCAACAACCATTCGACCCAAAATATCTCGAAAAAAATCAAAAAAGCGCTTGATTGAAACACCGCATCTGACCCCAGAGAAGCTACCCCATTCACTCAGAAATTACTTTAAAATCTACCACAACCATTTTGGGAGATATATTTATACCAGTGTCTTTAGTTAACTGAAGTTCGTTTCCTGCAACATCTTTATTTAAGCTAGGTATTCCACTGGATTCGATAACTTCATAGGCAATAATTTCGCATCTCTTTTGCTCATCATTGGTAAATGATTTTTCTATTTTCTTGAATGTATCTGTATTGTAAAAAATTATTGGGATAGAAGTATTTTTTTCGGTAAGTATTTTGTATGTGTTTATTTGATATAACGCGCTTGAACTTGGTTTTACTTTTGATATTAAAACCTCTTTCTTGATAAATACACCAAATCCTTCCTTAAAAGTGGACTCTAACTTAACCTCATTTTTGCCAACTATTTCTTCAGGAAAAACTAATTTAGAAAGTAATATAAAAATAATAAATTTCATAAAATTATACTTGTGGTTTGAATTATTTACCTCCTGCCCTTCCTCCTTTGCACTGAACACACCAAAGAATTACATCGAAGGTTTTTGATTTTTTTCCCATTCATTTTTAGTTGAAACAATAACGTTCATTTCATGGACTGGGTTAAGAGGGTAATTTTCTCCCTTGCCATCTTTTCCAGGTTTGCCGTCCTTGTCTAATAAATCTGGATTATGCTGTAAATCCGCTCCCCACATTCTGCCATCAACTGGACTCATAAATGCATAGTCAAAATTAGGAGAATCTTTATCTTTTGATGACTTATTCCAATTTCGTAAATTTGCTTTGCCCTTTCTGTCGAATGTTACGTCCGGTTTGTCTTTCTCAATTCCTGTGTCATTTACTAATTTGAGTGAATAAATTTGAGGGCAGCAACTTCCTTTATTCAATTTTTTTTGCTTATCTACTGCTTTTTCATAGCTGTCGTAGCAAAAATTATTACTAGGTTCAGAACCTAAGTTAACGCAAACTACACCGACACAACCTCTTTTTAGTTGATCACGTATCCACTCTTTATGAATATTGTTTTTTAAATTTTTTATTAATTCGTTTAAATATTCATCATGAGTAATGAACCCTAAAAAATCCCAGCTATTTAGGCCATCATTCCCCACGAACCCATACAGATTGATGCCCCCAGCCTCCTCAATCGGATCTCTGGATGGCCATCGGCCGGTTTCTGGATCATACCATCTGTATCCGTAGTAAGGTATTACACCCCCAAAAGCATGTTTTCTCGATGTTTTTTGGGTATTTGAGGGGTGCCTACGACGCGCTGGTTGATCGCCAGTATTGATCCAAGCACGCGTCCGAGAGGAAATATTCCTGTCTCGTGCAGTTGGCGCGCTCCACTGATTCATGAGTATTCTTCTAGCGAAATAAGACTACTATGGAAAGCATATTCGCGCGGAAAGTCATGTTTCATTGCTCGCTCCATCAGATGCTCAAAACCAGTAATTTTCTGCGTTTCTTTGCAATTTCTATGCCTGCAAAACCAAAATCAAACTTGAAAAATGTTACCATGCGAGGCCTGACCCCAGAGACTCTTTTTTTAGAGCTTCCTCTCACCAATTTGCGAAACTTTCAGGACGTTATCCTTGTGTGAGTCGATGCCCATGCTGTAGTAGTTTTGTGTGTTCATGATATGCTTCGCGAAGGGGTCTTACTCCTTCACTGTGCTTCCTTAGCAAAGTGATGGTGCCTTCGCGAGGCTTTTCATAATCACTGACCCCAGAAATTCGCGTGGAACAATCACCCAAATGTACAACCCCACAGGAAACAAAAGTCGATCAGAGCGTGGAAATCTCCCGAAAATCACACGACATCAATTTGGAAATTAACACCTCGTCATTATCACTAATTTTCATTAACAGTTTCTTTTTTGAGATCGGAGATTAGTACAACATTCTGAATATGCCCTCTATCATGTAAATTTTTTGGGAAAAGTTCCATTGGGCAATCGGGATGATTTTTAATAATCAGAGTTGCGATTCTGGAATGCCTTATTGGCAAGTCAATAAGCTCAAAGTCATTTTCGAAGTGCAAATTTTTTTCCCAGTTTACTTTTACCCAGCCAGAATTCTCTTTTCTAAACAGTGCCCAGCGCATTTCTGCTGACAACTCATTTGGGATAAAAGGCTCAGCATTCATACATGCCCATCCACGCAATTCTGAAAAATAATAAATTTTAAATTGAACTCTATTGACTTCGCTTTTTGCACAATCTTCTTTGAAAAATTTTAATAATTCTGCTAGAATTGAGCTGGTTGTTCTAGGTTTAATAGTATTTCTTGAAATGTAATAATGACATCCATTTATCAAATGAATTAGAATTATAAATAAAATTAGAATAGACCTAGTTAACATAAAAATAAAAAATTATTGTTTAAATTCTAGCTCAGCAAATATATCTAAATGCTCGAGTTAACTTTGGATTTCTGGGCATGACATCTGATTTCCATTTATCGATGGTGTAATTCTTCTGTATAGTACCTGGTTTAGATCCATTGAAACCATGACTAGAATTACTAATAATGCAATTTCCTTTCACTACTTGGATTCAACCCGGAAGTGCAACGGATCGGAAATGAGTGGATCAGGGCCTGA
>JBMLRP010000023.1:0-1072 GCA_049240965.1 Akkermansiaceae bacterium | reverse complement strand
CGGTCGATTGGAAGATCATCGATGAGAACCCTTTTTCCAAGGTTCGAACGCAGCGAAGCACCGTCAAGGTCAACGAGTTTGTACCCCGCGAAGTGGTCGACAAACTGATGAAGAAAGCAAATTCGGTCTGGAAAGTGATCCTGGGCCTGAGTCGCTACGGTGGGCTTCGCACGCCCTCGGAAACGTTTTCGCCGCATAAGGTAGTAGGCACATTCCATGTGCCGTTCAGAAGATTTAATCAGTTGCACATCGATACCTGGCTGACGGCACAGCGGAGTGTGCCTGCTACTTTGGACCCCGCGTATCGGGTTGGCCACGATTGTTCCATTCGATGCGTGCCAGCCGGCAAACGGAATTGCAGCGAGAGTTCCCGCTGCACGTGGTCTGCTCCTGGCTTGGCAACTCACCACGCATCGCTCAGCAGAGTTATCTGCTAGTGACCGAGGATGATTTTGCCAGGGCGGCCGGCGTGGCAAAGGTGATGTTGTGAGTGAATCGGTGGTGTGGGGAGGGTGCCCGGCAACGGGCATCCTTACCCGATTGCGTCAGCTTTTTGGTGTGGCATCACAAGACAATGTTTAGTGAAGCGGTTCGAAATACGGCTGCAATATCCGAATGACGTTGAGGAATGCACGCGATACTTCCGTGACTGGTCTTAGGTTATTGACGAAATGTCGCTTCGGTGCCAGAATCACGTTTTTTGATGATGGCACGAAAACGACAAGATGGCGAAAATGTGCCAAGACGAATAGCTTGTTTTTAGGCACCGAATCGACATGAACACCTTTATCGGCAGGGATCGGGAGCAAGCGGAGTTTCGTGAACTCCTTGCGAAGAAAAACAGTTCGCTAGTGACATGCCACGGGCGACGACGGATCGGAAAGAGTCGATTCATTCAGCAGTGCGCCAAACAGGCAAACGCCTTCTTCGAATTCTCGGGCCTTCCACCACGTCCGGGTCTAACCAAAAAAGAGCAGTTGACGGCATTTTCCGAGCAACTCTCGAAACAGTCCAAGGCACCGCAATTGCCCCTGGATAACTGGTCAACTGCCTTTCAGCTTCTGGCAAGTCA
>JBMLRP010000022.1:0-127118 GCA_049240965.1 Akkermansiaceae bacterium | reverse complement strand
GATGCAATCTGTGCACAGTGGCTTCGCGCATGAACCATGAACCAGCCGTAAATCCCTCCCTGTTCCGCCAAGACCTCGCGGTGCTGATGAAGGTTCGTCTGAACACATTCGTGCTGGTGACCACCTGTTTTGGATATTTCCTGGCATCAGGGATGTCCGGTTGGGATGGCATGATGTTATTGCATACGATTCTGGGTACGGCGGCGGCGGCATTTGGATCGGCGGTATTCAATCAGTTGATGGAAATCGATCTTGATGCCCGCATGGCGCGCACTGCGGATCGCCCGCTTCCCGCGAAACGCATGGATGTGCTCGTTGCATTTGTCATCGGTGTTCTTCTCAGTGCCTTCGGTCTCGTGCATTTGTCGGTCATGGTCAATCATATGTCAGCCGTATTGGCATTGATCACACTGGTCACCTACGTGTTTCTGTATACTCCCATGAAGCGCAAGCACTCCGTCAATACTCTCATTGGTGCGGTGCCCGGAGCGATTCCGCCGATGATCGGCTGGTCGGCGGCGGGAGGTGCGTTGGATTCATCGGCATGGTTCTTGTTTGCTTTGTTGTTTCTGTGGCAGTTACCACATTTTATTGCGATCAATTGGATGTGCCGTGAGGAATACGAGTCGGCTGGCTATCGCATGTGGTCGAATGGTGATGTGAGTGGCCGGAAAAGCGCGCGTCTGTGCTGGATCTTTTCCGCCTGCCTCGCTGTGCTTCCGCTGTGGCCCTACATGACGGGACATGTTTCCTGGCCTTGGCTCGCAGGAGGTTTGTTATTGGGGGCGCGAATGATGATGTTGTCGAGGAGTTTCGGAAAGCACGGCGATCGTGCCAGTGCCAGGCGCTTGTTTCTTTACACTCTGTTGTATTTGCCGGCGGCCCTGGCTTTGCTTCTGGTTTGCTGGCGTTAGCGTGATTCTTTTGTCGGTGACAAGGCACGTTTTTTAAAGTCGGAGAGGAGCTCATATTCCCTGGCGCTGATGGGATAAGGTCCAGCGACTTCGATGGGTTTGCTGATGGAGCGTGTGTCATTGCGAAAGGAGAAGGCCTGACGGTTTTTGAGGTAGTAGAGGATCAGGTAGTGGCGCTCGGTGTGAGTGGTTTCCGCGATGCAATCCGGTGTTCCGAGATGCGAGAGAAATTCGTCAAACTCCGGATGCAGGGTCGATTGGTATTGCAGGCGCTTCCATCCAAGAGTCGGTGGATGTGCTTCGACCAACATGATACTGTTGTTGGCGGCTTTTTCCGTCCAACCGGAATTCCATGCAGCGCGATAAGGAGCGCAGGATAGGAAAATGGCGCTGGTCAACAGACAAAACAGGAAAAGTCGCATGGTCGATCTATCTACGGCGATCGAGTTCGATGATTTTCATCAGCTTGCGCACATTGGGGCGAACACCCGAGGATTCGGTGAAAATCGGAGTTTCCAACGGGATGAGAAACTCCACCGAAGAATTGATGCCAATCAATCGGGCACCGCCATCGAGTATCGGTCCACCGCTGTCACCGGGTTGAAGCGGGATGTCAATGCGGAATGGCGTGGGTTTCGAGAAGATCGATTGTGCGGGGATGGTGGTGTTCAGCGAACCGAATTGTGCTTTCAGTCCAGTGGTGAGACCACCATGGAATACCGTGGTTCCCTCGGGAATGGGACTGGCAGGAGGAGTAAATTGATAGAACGAAGGTGTGCTTAACGGAGCATGCACGATGGCGAGATCATGTTTGGGATCCCGCCATAGGACTCTGCCGCGCCCGATTTGCAGGGAACGACCACGACCGTAGAGGAGATGCACCGCCTGGGTTGCATCGCTCTTCACGACATGATCGGCAGTGAGAAAGTAACCGTCTGGTGTGATCGGGCAGGCCGTACCTCCGTTGGTATCGGGCGGTGTCTGCGATTTGGGGAATCCACGCCGGACCCAGCCGGTGATGTCTTGTTGTCGTGTGACGATGACGGCGCTGACCCGCTGTTGCGCAAAAAGCAGGGACTCGCGGCTTGGTGGACGACGATCCACTCGCGGTGTCGGTGCCATGACACAACCCACTATAGGAAAAAAAATTACCAATAAAAAAAGATAACGCATCATGACGTGAGGATTTCTGTTGCGAGCGACGGCGTGTCATCCTCTCCGGCAAGTTCGCGCGCGAGTCCGATTGCGGCGATGTCCTCGACATGACTCAAGGACTCCACTTTGGCCAATAGCTGGCGTAGTTCCTTGGCACCGGCGAATCCCTTGCAATACGCCAGTAAACGCCCGCGCATGGCCATCATCGCATGTCGTTCATTGCCATAGCGCTGGCTCTGCACGGCGAGTCGGCAATGGCGCACGATCAGCGACCAACGTTCCTCGGGGGTTACGCCGGGGCATTCCTCATCGCTGCTCAGTCGAGCCTTGGTCTCACGGAAAATCCACGGGTGTTGCATCGCGGCACGCCCAATCATCACTCCGGAAATGGCGGTTTCCGTCCGGCGCTTGATCACGTCATCCGCAGTATGAATGTCGCCATTGCCGATGACTGGAATGCTGACAGCTCGGGCGCAGGCATCAATCACCTCCCAGTCGGCAAGCCCGGAGTATCCTTGCGCCCTGGTGCGGCCATGCACGGCGATGGCTTGGATGCCGCTGTCTTCCAGAATATGACAGACCTCCACGGCATTGATGTGCTGATGATCCCACCCAATGCGCATTTTTGCAGTCACGGGCACTCCGGAACCCTCCATGGCGTTAACGACTCCAGAAGCCACTGAAGCAAGCACCGGGCAGTCTTTGAGCAAAGATGATCCACCGTTCTTGGAAACCACTTTGTTCACCGGGCACCCGAAGTTGATGTCGATGAAGTCCGGTTGTTTCCAGTCGAGAATTTTCCGCGCCGCCTCACCCATGCGCGCGCCATCGGCGCCGAAAAGTTGTATTCCCACGGGGCGTTGTTCCTCGGTAAACTCGGTGTATTTCCGGGTGTATTCATCGCGCTGCATAATGCCCTCGGCAGAAACGAATTCGGTCACCATGACATCGGCTCCCAGTTCTTTGCAAAGTTGGCGGAACACCACGTCCGTGACTCCTGCCATCGGGGCGAGATACAGGGGAAACGTTTCAGGAGTGAACCACGGCAACACGCGCGAAGTGTATCACGCCGCTCCGCCGTGGCAAGCCGACATCGCCGTTTGCCGGGTCTTCTCTGTAGCTTGGGGATTGACTTTCGCCTACGAGTCCGTTGCCATCGTCGCGAGAAAACGTATGAAAATTGATAGTCACCAGCATTTTTGGAAATACAGCGAGGTCGAATATCCATGGATGGGTGATGCCTTGGCGATGTGCCGTCGGGATCTTTTGCCTGCTGACCTTGAGCCTTTGCTGGACTCAGCAGGACTCGATGGCAGCATCGCAGTACAGGCACGGCAGATCGTCGGGGAAACAGATTTTTTGTTAGACCTGGCCGCGGCACATCCGCGAATTCTCGGCGTGGTGGGTTGGGTCCCGCTGTGCGATGCAGGGGTGGGCCGCGATCTGGAGCACTATGCCGCCATGGAAAAAGTTGTCGGCTTCCGTCATGTGATTCAAGATGAGCCAGATGATGATTTCATTCTCCGCCCGGATTTCAACGCCGGCGTCCGCGAGTTGGGGAAGTATTCTTTTTGTTATGACATCCTGATTTACAGCAAACATCTGCCACAAACACTTCGTTTCGTGGATCAACACCCGGGCATCCGCATGGTTTTGGATCATGTCGCCAAGCCCTCCATACGCAAAGGAGAATTTGACCATGCTTGGGCGGAAAACGTCCGCGAATTGGCCAGTCGCGATCATGTGACATGTAAGGTTTCCGGCATGGCCACCGAGGTGCTCGACGATGCCTGGGATGAGTCAACTCTGCGTCCGTATTTCGATACCATACTCGAGGCCTTTGGTCCTCAGCGTATGATGTTTGGTTCGGATTGGCCGGTTTGTTTGATGCGCACTTCGCACGCACGATGGGTGGATGTGGTGCGTCAATGGATCGCATCACTCAGCAACGACGAGCAAAACGCCATCATGGGCGGCACTGCGGAGAAGTTCTATCTGCAACGATGAACCATGACGGGCAGGATCGTTTTCGTTGATGGAATGAAGGAACATTCTGAGGCTTTGGTCGCAGAAAATTTCTACAGTTCATGCAGCAAGGCACTGCGGCCATGACGGATCAAAACCCCCGCGACTTTGTTTCCCAGTTGCAGGCATTGTTTGGCTTCGAGCGCCAGTGCCAGACCAAGGCAATACCCGGCATTGAATCGATCGCCGGCCCCTGTGCTTTTTTGGGGCTTCTCACAATGATCGGCCGATGCGTGTGCATTTTCTGTTAGGCTGGCACTGACGGCATAGCGACTGCGATGAATCACGATGCGAGAAATGGCCAGTGCACCGCGCAAGGCGGATGCCTGAGCAATGGTTTCATCGATCGATGCATGGGCGTCGGTAGTCTTGACATCAAGGATGCGGGAAAGCAGGGATGCTTCGTTGCCATTGAGTCCCAGAGTAACTTCAGCATACTTCTCAAACATCATCAGTGAAGCGATCATTTCCCGTAGATCAGATTCGCTGCGTGTGGAGGGGTCGACCAGGTCGAAAAAAACATGGGGTCGATGGGGAAGTGTGGAAAAAACCTTTTCCCGCAGCAGATCCCAGACTTTCGTCATGTGCGGATACAGTGTCCAGTCCGTGAGAGCGATTACGTCCGCCTGCCGGCAGGCCTCTTCATAGAGTCCATCCATCAAGCACTGCTCGACATGTTCCGGCGTAAAGTCCGCCAATGGCGAACAGACACTGAACATCGCTTTACCATCATCAAATTCAAATGCCAGTGTGCGGCCGGGTTCGCGTCCCCAACTTTGAAACCCGTGGCATTTTCCGGCGATTGCCGCAAAAGCGGGATGTGGAGGATCTCCGCAGGTGGCGAAACAATCCACCTGCACGCCCAGGCTGGCCAAGCCATCGGCTAGGTTCACAGCACAACCTCCGGCGTGAACATGGCGCACGATGATTTCACGCAGACTGCTGTGCCCGGCTGATGCCGCCATGATCGCCGCGAAATCGGCAATGTTGCGAACGGCGGTGAATTCCGTCAAATCCTGTCGCTCCGCCACCAGCGTGATCATTTCGTCGATGAATCCATCGAAACCTGTGACAACACGGCATGCGGCTACCGCTGCTGGATCGAGTGGTAGGAAAGATGACGATGGATTCTCGTCACAGGGTGAATGGATCTCTTTCATGAATAGCGCAAAACTGGCTCGGTGAGCGTCAGATCATCTGCCAAAAGACGGTGAGTTTTGATCCCGGCGGTGGACAGTTGGTCATGATAGGCTTTAACAGCTTCGACGGGCTTGATGTCACCATCGGTAATGGCTCGTAGAAATGTCAGGAATAAAATAGGGTCTTCGGAACGATTGATTTTGCGCCCGAACAAGGCCACCTGCGCGCCGTATTTCTGGGCATCATGAATCAGTTGGAATGCATCCAGAGTGGTGCCGGCACCACCACCAAGAATGCCGACCACGAGCTGGGGATCATAGGAAACCAGTTCCTCCAGCGCCGCAGGACCTCCGTAGGGGATTTTCAAAAACAATGGACGACCTGCCTCCGTAACGCCAGCCAGGGCGCGCACAATCTGATCATTGACGAATTGCGGAATTTTTTCGGCGGAAATACCCGCGTCCACGTTCGGATGAAATACTTCCAAAAAATAGCGGAATTGTTTCCTTTCGGCTTCGAGGCGAAAGTCGTGAAACGCCTCCAGGGAGCGATGATCATCCTCCAATCGATTGACAAAAGTAAGGGAATACAAACCAAGATCCGCGCCGATGAATGGCTGTTGGTGATCATCGGCGAGGCGGCCATACTTGATATGATCCAGTGTGGCGGATCGGAAAGGCCTTGATGGCTGGGTGTGATAGCTTCCGCCGCGCGCCAGCCAAATATCCGTGGTGTCATTCGCGCGCGCCGCAGGGGTGATCTCGGAGTTGCGGAAGATTCCCTCCTGCATCGCCAATTGTTCCAGCGTCGATGCGGACATCAGCATGATGTCGATCAGGTCCTGCTTCACAATAGCGCGGATTTGTTCGCGGTATTCGTTGAGAGTTTTCCATCCGCCATCGGCATGCGGTCCCGGTGCGGCGATCCCAAATGCCATATCAGCATCTTTCGCATCGGCGATGAGAAAGTCCTTACGCGTCGCTGTGCCAGCACGGATGTTTTGTAATTTCCGGTCAAGTCGTTTCATCATCATGTCCGTGGTAATTATGAAGAAAACGGGCAAGTTGTCGATGCCAACCGCAAGCTTTTATGATTATGCGAAGCATTTGTGTCGATTGCGTCAGAAAAATTGCCTTGAGTGATGATACTGAGCGCGCTAACCTCATGCATGATTAAAGTTCAAAAAGGCATTCAATATATTGTGCTTCTCTGCGCGGTCTTTTTCTCTTCCTGCAATGTGAAATATGATACGGTTACGTTTGCTGCAAGCGGCAGCATGCCCGCTGCGAAAACGCCCATTCCCAGCATTGATATCGACACCAATGTATCGGCGGGAATGATGGGAGGGGCAGTCAAGAGTAACAAGCCGTATACCATACGTGCCCACTACCTGGACGACACTTTTACTTTTGCGCGCGCGGAGTTCACGAAAGTTACTGTGACCTATGCCGATGGCACTACGGATCCTGAAATTGCCAGGTTGCATCTGCCATCGGTTTTCAATGCTACGATTTACGAAACCCACAACAGCATGGCTGGTGGCGCCATCGTGGTCAGAAAATCGAGGATTATCCGCGCAGAGTTCCCCAAAACGATTTCTCGTGACGAGGCTTTTACTCTCGAGATGGAAGGAAAGTTTGTGAAAGACGATGGCTCCATCATTCCATTCACGATCAAGGAGAAATATGATATTTCCCGAAAAACCGGCACACAATCCTGGGCGGACTTTGTCAGTGGTTGTTAAATTTTTTCAAAAAAGAGATCAACTGCCTGAACCTTGATTACGGGACTTTGCAGACCAATCATCGCACCAAGTAGAGTCAAAAAGATTACTGTAACATCATGATGAATATGATCAAATACGCATTCACATCCGTCCTGTTCGCTGCGGCCTTCTTGTTGTCTTCCTGTAATGTTCACTACGATCTGGTGTCGTTCCATCCTGTCGGCAGTAAGCCCGCTATCAAGACTCCCGTTCCCAGCGTTCAAATCGACACCAACATACCGAAAAAAATTTTTGGTGGATCGATGAGGAGTAAAAAGCCATACGATATTCAGGTATCTTATTCTGATTCATCCCTGACCATTGCCTCTGCGGAATTTACGAAAGTGATGGTTGCCTATGCTGATGGCACAGTTGATCCCAGAGTCTTCAAGCTCAAGCTACCCATGAAGGTCCAGCAACATTATCTTGAAGATTTTCGATTTGATTCGGACGCTGTCGAGACCATCACCAAAGAGCGCGTCATCTACGCAGAGTTTCCGAAAACAATTTCTCGCGACGAAGGATTCACTCTGTTGATCGAAGGAACATTCACGAAAGACGATGGTTCCATCATTCCTTTCAAGATTCAGCAAAAGTGCGATATCTCTCGTGAAACGGGAAATCAATCCTGGGTGGACTTTGTCAGTGGATGCTGATCATGAGTGACTCAATTTATCCCTTTCCACTTGCTCTATGGCAGGGGATGTGACAGTACCAACCCGTGCAGAATGATGTGCGAGCTGTGCTGCAATACGTGCCCCAATTCCGGGGGCGCTTGTTTGTGGTGATGATCGAGGCGGGTCGACTGCCCGAGGCTGCGGTGGCAGAGTGCTTGTTGGATGTCGCTGCTCTCGAAGACGTGGGAGTGAAGATGGTGATTCTGGTTCTCAATGGAGATGTGAAGGATCTTTACGATTGGAGTCTTGAGTGCGAAATCAAAGTGGCGATGGCGCGCGAGCCGATTCAAGGTCCCCGGTTGCTTCAGGAAACGCGTGACATCCTTGGTCGCGGACAAGTGCCGGTGATCGATGCGAAAGGATATGCAGCGCTCGACGACGAAGTCGTGGGTTTGGTGATCGCGCTGGGTGCCAGCAAGTTGATCGCCTTGTTGGAGCATGGAATCCTGGTGGATGGCGCGCCTGTTCATGCGGTTCGTGCGGCGGATGTGCCCGCTCTGGCGCATGGCAGGGAAGTGATTGGCATTGATCTGCTGGAAAATGCGGCAAAGGCCTGTGCTCGAGGTGTTCCTCGTGTGCATGTTCTTGATGGACGACAACAAGGGGTTTTGGTTGATGAATTGTTTTCCAACGAGGGGGTGGGCACCATGGTTCACGCAGACAGCTATCGCGTCATCCGCGAATTGGCGCAGGAGGATATTCCCGAGCTGTTAGGCATGATCGGCCGGTCAGTGCGCCGTAGCTTTTTGGTGCCGCGAAATTATGAGGAGATCGAGAGTCGCATCGAGGACTATCGTGTGATGCTGATCGACGATAACGTCGTGGGTTGCGTGGCCTTGCATCATTATCCAGCGGAGAATTCCGCAGAAGTCGCCTGCCTGTATGTCAAACAAGCCCACGAAGGCCGTGGTTATGGAGCGGATCTTGTGCGACATGCCGAGCAAATGGCGCTGGACCGCAAAATCTCCCGAGTCTTTGCTCTGACCAATCGAGCCGTGGTGTTTTTCCGCGATCGCATGGGCTATGAGGAGGTGATGCCCGACTCTTTGCCGGAATCTCGACGCAGTATGTTGGAGCAAAGCGGGCGTCATTCCAAGGTTTTTGAAAAGCGTTTGTGACGTCCCATGGGAAAGGTGGAATTCATGGGTTTTCCTGCTTATCCGCTTGCATCGTATGGGGATCATGACAATTCTTTTTCACCAATGACGAGGCTGATGCAAATTCTAGGTGGCATGATATTGGCACTCTTGATCGGAGCTTGCCAGCGTGAAACTCAGTTGCAGAAAGCCAATCGCGAGAAAATTCTATTGGTCGGAAATAGCAGTGAGCCCAAGGCTCTTGATTTACAACTCGTCACCAGCGTGGTGGAGAACAAGGTGATTTCCAGTTTGTTTGAAGGTCTGGTCGCCGATCATCCGCAAAGTGACACGGAAATGAGTCCTGGAGTGGCGGAGCGCTGGGAGCACAACGAGGATTATACCCGTTGGATCTTTCATTTGCGCAAAGAGGCAAAATGGTCGGATGGTGCGCCGCTGACAGCCCATGATTTTGCTTTTGCCTATCATCGGATGCTCCACCCGGACTTCCCCGCTCCTTATGTAGAGATGTTGTATTTTTTGAAAAACGCCCAAGAGTTCAACACTCGGAAAATTGCGGACTTTCATGAGGTTGGTGTGAAAGTGCTTGATGATCACAAATTGGAGCTGACCATGAAAGAGCCTGTTGCGTATTTACCCGGTGTGACCAGGCATTTCACATGGTTTCCCGTGCCAAAACACGTGGTGTTGCGCTACGGGGAAATGACCAAGCCTTTTACTCCGTGGACAGAAGTTGGGAATCTGGTGGGTAATGGCCCTTTCACCCTCTCTTCCTGGCAGTTGAACGATCACATTGAAGTGAGAAAAAACCATCAATATTGGAATGCGGCTCACGTAAAATTGAACGGCATCCGGTTTCTTCCTGTGGAAAATGCCTACACGGAGACGCGTGCTTTTCTCGCTGGTCAGTTGCACACGACCTATCGACTCCCCACCGATATGGTGGAAAAAATCAAGCAAGATCATCCGGAATTTGTGAAACAAGAGCCCTACATCGGCTCACAATTCATGCGCACGAATGTCACCAGAGCCGGATTGGACAATCAGAAAGTACGCATGGCTCTCTCGTTGGCGCTCGATGCCAATGCGCTCTGTAAAACATTGCTCAGTGGCTACGAACCTGCGACATCGTATACGCCGAATCTGGGAGACTATCGTCCGGAACCTATTGTTACATTCGACCCACAAAAGGCGAGGCAATTACTCGCCGAGGCCGGCTATCCTCAGGGCAAGGGATTTCCCCGCTATTCCATCCTCATCGCTTCTGGCGGGGCAAGAGCCGTCAGCGAAGCTGTGCAAGCGATGTGGAAAGAACATCTGGGTCTTATTTTTGAGATCCGGCAGATGGATTTTGCTTCATACATCGATGCGCAGCACAAGCTTGATTTCGATATTTCGTTAGCCGGTTGGAGTGGTGACTATCTGGATCCCACGACTTTTTTGCTGATGTGGACCAAGGGCAACGGCAACAACAATACGGGCTGGCACAGTGAAGAGTATGAGAGGCTTCTCAGCGAAGCGGCTCATTCCTCCGATCCAGCGCAGCGGTTGCGTATATTTGAAAAAGCGGAAAAACTATTGATGGATGAACGTCCGATCCTGCCCTTTGCCTGGCAATCCCGCAATTACCTGCATCATCCTTCCGTCGAAGGCTGGCACCCGCTGTTGCTCGATAATCATCCATGGGGTGCTGTTTCCCTGGAAGAAAAAGATCCAAAGCCATGATTCGTAAACTTTTTCATCGCATCGCCCAGGGTTTGATTGTCATGGTGGTTCTTTTTACCATCACATTTTTTCTTTGTCGTGCTCTGCCCGGTGGGCCATACGTATCGGAAAAAGCCCTGCCCGCTCATGTCAAGGAGTTGATGATGGAACGTGATGGATACAACAAACCGATCCACGTTCAGTATGCCAAAAGATTAAGCAATTTGTTGCGGGGGGACCCCGGTCTTTCGAGTCGGTTGTCGGGTCGTCCTGTGCGTGATGTCATTGTCCAGGCTTTCCCTGTTTCTTTTCACTTGGGTGTGGTTTCCATGGCTCTCGCGCTGGTCATTGGTGTGCCTGCTGGTGTCATCTCGGCCTGGAAAAAAAATACTCGGGTGGATTATCTGGTGATGGCTTCGGCGATGGTAGGGTTGTGCCTGCCTTCTTTTGTGATCGGTCCGATTATGGCTGAGACCATGGGGCGCGAATGGAGATGGTTTCCTGCCATGGGTTGGAATACGACGGAGCCTCTGAGCTGGGTGTTGCCGATGACGACTCTTGGCATGGTCTATGCCGCTTATCTTGCCCGCCTCACCCGCACCGGAATGCTGGAAGTTTTGTCTCAGGATTTTGTTCGCACGGCGCAAGCCAAAGGCGTTCCCACACATCTGATTCTGATCAAACATTGTCTTCGCGGTGGATTGATCCCTTCCGCTGCCTACATCGGTCCCGCGTTTGCCGGGATCATTTCAGGTTCGCTGGTGATCGAGTCCGTATTTCAAGTTCCCGGTTTGGGTCGGCATTTTGTGAAGGCAATCGAAACCAATGATGTCAATGTGATCATGGGCATCGTTCTTCTTTATGGAGGTTTAGTGGTGTTGGGTAATATCGCTTCCGACTTCCTGATCCTCTGGCTCAATCCGCGCGCGCGCGCGCAATCTTAATTGTCCCATGTCACTTGTCATTCAGAAAGGAACTTCCTTGCGGGCCGATGCGATGCAGCGGTTGAAAAAAAACCGTGCCGCGGTTCTGGGTCTCTACTGTTTGGGGTTCATCGTGATTGCATGCGTTTTGCTGCCATTTACACCGATTCTGGTGGATCCCAATGCGTTGAACCTGGCCCATCAAAATCATCCTCCAAGCGCCGTCCATTGGTTTGGCACGGATAATCTCGGCCGCGATATTTTCTCACGAGTTTTTTTTGGCGGTCGCATCTCGATCGCGGTTGCGGTGTTGACAACTGTTGTGGCAGCTACGATCGGTGTCACTTATGGTGCCGTGGCGGGTTATGCGGGCCATAAAGTTGATGCGGTGATGATGCGCGCGGTCGATGTTCTTTATGGCATGCCGTTTCTTGTGGTGGTGATTTTGTTAGGGCGTGTCCTGGACAAGTGGACGACAAAATGGTCGGAAAGTTTGGTGCACTTGCTCACGAGGCAGGATGCCCCGGCGGAAACCATCAATCAGGTTCGTACGGCTGTAGAGCCTTTGGTCACCATGGTACCCTTGTTTATTGCGATCGGTGCGCTTTCTTGGCTGACCATCTCACGGATTGTTCGTGCTCAGGTGATGAGTGTGAAAAGATTGGAGTTTGTTGAGGCGGCCCGATCATTGGGCTTGTCACATGGCACGATTTTATTGCGCCATATCTTACCCAATTGCGTGGGTCCGATCATCATTTACACCACGCTGACCATTCCCGGAATCATGTTGTTTGAGGCCGTTCTCTCTTTTCTAGGTCTGGGATTGAAACCACCCAATAGTTCATGGGGCGTCCTGATCAAGGAGGGTGCTGATTTGATGCTCACCAATCCTTGGCTGTTATTCTTCCCCAGCCTGTTCTTTTCTCTCACTTTGCTGTCGTTGAACTTCCTTGGTGATGGATTGAGAGATGCCTTGGATCCAAAGTCATCGAAAGACTGATCGGATCGCGGTGATGTGGTGGAAATGAAAATTTCATGAGTGCCAACCCCATAGTTCGTCCACGCATCTATCAGCTTTTGGTTCGCACATTCGGTAATAAAAATGTTACCAGAAAGCCATCGGGAACGATGGAAGAAAACGGCTGTGGGAAGTTTGCTGACATTGACGACACGGTTTTACGATCCCTCAAGGAAATGGGATTCACGCACCTTTGGTTGACGGGCGTGTTGGAGCAGGCATCCACGACCGACTACCCGCACCGCTCTGCCGATCATCCGGCTTTGGTCAAGGGTAGGGCTGGAAGTCCTTATGCCGTTCGTGATTTTTTCGATGTTTCGCCCGACTACGCCATTGATCCATTGCATCGCTTGGACGAATTCGACGCCCTGGTCTCACGTTGTCATTCGCATCAATTGCGGGTGTTGATCGACTTTATCCCGAATCATGTTGCCCGTTCGTATGAGTCTGATGTCAGACCCGAGTTGGATTTCGGCATCGATGATAACAAATTGGTTTTTTTCCATCGAGACAATCATTTTTTCTATCTGCAAAAATTCCATCCCGGAGATGGCCCTCCCTTGGTGTTGCCGCAGAGAGAGCATGTTGAGCCCTATCAAGAGTGGCATGGTCGGGTGAGTGGAAATAACGTGGTTCACTGGAATCCCGGAATCAGTGACTGGTATGAGACCGCAAAAATCAATTACGGTCATGATTTTACGACAGGTCGAGACACGAGTCATTTGCCGGCATCTGATGCGATTTCAGAGCATGTTCCGCGCACCTGGCGATGGATGGATGAGGTAATCGCTTGGTGGCAGGCGAGGGGAATCGATGGGTTTCGTGTTGATATGGCCCACTTGATACCGATGGAGTTTTGGAGCTGGCTATTGCGTCGTGCTCGTCTCAGGAAAAATGATGTCTTCTTCGTGGCGGAGGCCTATGACAATGATCCAGCGAAATTGACGGAGGGCCATGTCCTCGATGCACTTCTTCAAGCGGGTTTTGATGCCGTATACGATGATCCCGCATACGATCTTCTGATGGGTTTATACGATGAGGGAAAATGGTGCAACGATCTTGATACGCTGATTTTCACAGGAGAGCGTTTTCATCGATCATTGCGCTACGGCGAGAATCATGATGAGGTTCGCTTGGCGAATCCCCACGAATGGGGTGGAGTGGGAATGGCGGTCGGGCGCCCCGTTTGTGCTGCTTTATTTGCCATGGGACGCGGACCCATGATGATCTATCACGGCCAGGAGGTGGGTGAAGACGCCGTGGGAAATTCCGGTTTTACGGGTGAAAATGCGCGAACCACGATCTTTGATTACTGGTCATTACCATCGTTGGCGGCATGGATGAGCGGTGGCCGTTGTGACGGTGGTGGCCTAACATCGGAACAAAGCGAATTGCGTAAGTGGTATGGTAGCCTGCTTCGTTTGATGGCAGAGCCGGCTTTTGAGAGAGGTGGGTTTTATGGATTGAATTTCGCCAATCGCGACAACCCTCATTTTGGTCGTATCCAGGGAGAGACGGTGAGCGGACACTGGCTCTATGCATTTCTACGTCACGATCAAGGCTCTGGACAGGTATTTCTGGTGGTGGTGAATTTTCATCCCCATGAAAATATGAGTGATGTCAGAATCCGTATTCCACATGAGGTTCAACAGTCATGGGGGCGGGCAGATCAAATGATATGGGAGGCAAGATTCCATGGCCAATCAAACGTTGCCTGTCATCGTAATGCATTGTCAGAAAATGGTGTGAGTTTGATTTGCTTGCCCCCGTTGTCGGCAAGTTTCCTTGAGCTGGCATTTTGATTCGGGGCATTTCACCCTTGCCAAATCATTCTATTTTCGCCACGTTCCGCGCGTCATGTCCGAACTCCCTACTGCCGACCTCCTGTCGCTCGATGTCGACGGCCTCCGTAGCCGTCTCTCGAAGCTCAGGAGGTATCTTTGACATCCCCAGCCTCGAAAACAAGATCGCGGAACTAGAAACCGCGATGTCAAATCCTGATTTCTGGAACAATCCCGAAAAGGCACGGGAGGTGAATGCCCAGGCCAGTGGGATGAAAAAGAAAGTTGAAACGTTTTTGTCGCTGGAATCGCGCGCCGAGAATATCGATGCCGCGATTGCCTTGGCGAAAGAGTTCGATGACCTCGACACCGCGCGCGAAGCGCAGTCGGAATTTCTTGCGCTCGATGATGCGATTACTTCCTTTGAATTGTTAACCTTGCTCAATCAGCCCAACGACGCTTGCAATGCCTACCTGGTGATATCCGCCGGGGCGGGTGGAACGGAAGCCTGCGACTGGGCGCAGATGCTGCATCGCATGTACACTCGCTGGGCGGAGCGCAAGGGTTTCAGCGTTGAGACTCTCGACTGGCAGGACGGTGATGAAGCCGGGTTGCGCTCGGCCACCATCAAGATCACTGGTGAATATGCTTATGGCTATCTGAAAAACGAGAGGGGAGTGCACCGCCTGGTGCGCATTTCGCCGTTCGATGCGGCAGGCAAACGACATACCTCTTTTGCTTCGATCGATGCGACACCGGAAATTTCCAACGAGATCAAAATTGAGATCAACGAAAAGGATATTGAGATCCAGACCACTCGTTCGGGTGGCAAGGGAGGACAGAACGTGAACAAGGTGGAGACCTGCGTGATCCTGCGCCACTTGCCCACGGGGATTTTGATTCGATCGTCTGCCTCCCGAACCCAGGGCGCCAACAAGGAGCAGGCTTTTGCAATTCTGAAAGCAAAGCTTTTCCAGATAGAAGAGGACAAGCAGAAGGCCGAGTCCGAGCGCGCTTATGGTGAAAAAGGAGATGTTTCCTGGGGGAACCAGATCCGCTCTTACGTGTTCCAACCCTACCAGAAAATCGTCGATCTGCGCACGGGGCAGGAAACGGGAAATATCCAACCTGTCATGGATGGGGATCTGGACGCGTTCATCGAGGCAAAATTGCGCGGCAAGGTCCGTGTCAAAGGAGCCAAGGATGAGGAGGATTAATCATGGATTGCGATTTGCCTGCGCTCCTCTCTTCAAATTGTATAAAACGCTGATCAATCAAGCTCACCATTCGCCGCACCCTTTTGCCGACGTTCGGTGATAGGAGGAAGGGGCAGGGTCGGCATCACTACTTTTGTTTTCGCTGCGGCCTCAGCGCCAGCATATTGAGGGTGCTGATAGACTCTGACGTAATCAAACGTTGCCTGACTGGGGAGGTGAGCATCGTCTTGAAAACGATCCCCCTTTTTTCTTGAAGCGATGCAGGAGAGTTGAACGGTTGCAGGACCGTGGGGGAACAACCGGGAGTCGACTTCTTTGGTGAGTCTGCCATTCATATAGAACCGGATCGATTGGGGTGTGAAATCAGCAGCGATCACCACAAATTCTTCCGTCATCGATGGTGTATCATCGATTACCCAGCGTCCGATATTGCTTTCGTTCCATCCTTTCTCCCGATGATTGATCAATCCGAGGCTGTAGTAATTCGGATCGCCACTGTCTTGTTCACAAAAATCAATCTCCGTATTCCTGAGCTCATTCGGTTCATACTCAGGCATGGTCCAGAAAGCCGTATGCCAGCCTTCCGCGGACGGGATTTTGAAGCGAGCTTCGTAATAGCCATAGACGAACAATGGCTTGCTGATGATGCCGCCACCCGTGTAGTTGTATTTGCCGACACGTTGTTTTTTTGTATGGATCAATAAATTGCCATCACGTAATTCGACGTTTTCCGCCTCCTGCGCGCTGTCTGGTTTGTCCCGGAGTCGATGGTTCCATTTGGTAAGATCCAATTGGTTCTCATTGAACTCATCCGAAAAAACCAGCTTGTATCCCGGTGGAGGGAGCTCGGTTTTTTGATCTGTTGGTTTGATCGGAATATGCCACTGGCCGGAGTGCCTTTTTCGAGGAGCAACATGATGGAATCCTGTGAGATCAGGATGATTGCTGACAATGATTTCATCCAAGAAATGTGGTCTGTTTGGCGATTTTTCTGCTGACATCACGACAGCCAGATGAGTGATGCTTTCAGTGGAATCCGACAATACTTCATTGATGAGAGGTGATCCGAGTTGATCCACCCGAGGATTGATCCACAGGGCAAGAAACCGGCGGCCATCCCGATCGGCGTCCAAGTCGCATCGGCCAATCACCAGGGAAGTTTTGCCAAGAGGAAATGCCTCTCTGATTTTTTTTGTTTCTGAAGTGTTGGAGCCTGTGAATGATAGATCAGTGCCATTTGCAAGAATTTCGTAGCCTTTTGTCGGATCCTCTCCCGGGAGTAATTTGATCCCGGCAGTGCTTGATCCGTCATGCGGTTGCACGAGAAAACGGAACCATGTCCGACCTTTCATCGGAGTTGCGAATGGGCGTATGGCGTGGCTTGTGTCTGCAGTTGCGGAGCGAATCTGGGATGGTGTGCCGCTCTGGGTGCGGATGTATTCGCTACCTGGTGAAGAAGGCATTTGCAGGTCTCCGGCATGAACTTGAATGTCGCCTCGAACAGACCACCCCCGGTTCGCATCAAAGCCTTCTCCGCCACTCTGTCCAGCCAGAGATCCCACTTTCAGATCATTGAAGTTTGCACGGATGTAATGAGGTGCTGATGGATTTTCCGGTCGCACATGATCGGTATTGCGGTCTCCTCCCACACCCTTTGGTACAAAATTCCTATCATTGGTGAGAAGCAGTCGATCGCAACGGGCGTAGTATTGGCTGGTATCGATCAATTCGATGGTGACTTCACCTTTTTCCAATCGAAATTCTCCGGCATTTTGCCATGCCCAGCCATCATTTCCGTGGATACCCAGCTTTTGCGTGGATGAGACCTTGTTGATGGCGATGCTGAAATCCCGTGCAATCCTGGCGTTCTTGCTGTCCTTTGTCCTGACCAACAAATGGAAGTTGCCCGGGGATTCCCATGTGATTTTTGTAGATGCGCTGAGGTTCGTGCTTTTCGTGTTTTTGCCAGTCGTTCGACCCATCAACGCGCTGTTTTCATCGATGGGAATCCAGCCACCCAACGTGTTGAATTCTTCCGCTTCGATCCATCGATAGAGAGGTTTTTCTTCTGGTTTTCTTGCATCAGACACATGCTCATCCTGTGGCGGTGTGCCAGAGGGAGTTTCAGCCATGCTCAAAGTAACAAACAAAAGGATCAATGAAATGACTGACGAGATACGAATCATGATGGCGTATGCTGGGGTTGATGAAAGTTGCTTGTTGCCTGGCTCCCAAAGTAGTTGATTATTGACGGGATTTCTCTTCAAACGCCGCGGCTGATGGTTTCCATTCCGTTTGCCAACGGATGATCGGTTTGTCGTTTTCAAAGCTGAGAGGGAGCCAAACGTAGCCGGCTTTGACAGGGTCAGCGGGATTCCAGATATCGAACATGGTGATCCACTCATCAGTCATCCATGGTGAGGGCATGACGAAAGTGCTTTGGCCTCCGAATGTTTTTTCAGGGCCGAGATGATTGTGCGGATTGATGCCTGAGGTTGGATTGCCCAGAGACTTCCATGGTCCGATGAGTTGATCCGCGACAAACATCCGGGCGGGATTGGGGTTCCATCCCGTGCTGCCCGAGCCGAGCAAGTAAAGGCGATCGTTTCGCATGAATACCACCGGGGCTTCGGTTGCCTTGGTAATGCCTTGCATTTCAAAGTATGTTCCCTCGGGGCGAAGACCGTCCGGACGAAGTTTGCCGCAAACCAATACCTTGTCCGGCTTTCTCACGGCAATATGCCAGAAAGCACCACTTTTGTCCTCATAAATGCCAAAATCTCCGGAGCCATTCGGGCTGCCTGCACCGATATATTTGCCTGCGTAACGAAAAGGTCCAAGCGGAGAATCAGAAGAGGCCGTGCCCACATAAGCGATATCGGTGCCCTTGGTATCTCCCGCTGCGTGAGGCGGATAGAGCTTGAAGTGCATGACGAATTTTTTTGTCGCCGAATGAAAAAAAACTTTGGGACGGTCGAGAATGCCGGCCATGGCGATTTCTACATGCTGATCCTTATCACTCACGGAGAATACCAGTCCATGATTTTTCCAACGCAAGAGATCGGCACTGGTGTAGCAGCTGACACCTGCTTCGTTTTTCTGAGACTCGGTGAGACCGGGAATTTTCTGCGACCCGTACCAATAGTAGACTCCCTCGTGGCGGATGATGTTATAGCCGTGCGCGTTGATGTGGTTGCCTTCCGTATCGAGCCATGGCTGTCCGGGGCGGAATGAAGAGACTTGAGCGGAAACCACGCTGACGTGCAGGGAAGCCAGAAATGTGGACAGAGCCCGGATGGTAATTTTCGTTAGGTATCTCATGACTGCGGTATTGTCTTGCCCGGGCGGATTCGATTCGCTCCATAAACCGAAAATTTTTTGTTAGATTTTTCCATTTTCATCACTCGGGAGTCAGGAAGCGAAATTTCATAAAAGATTCAGTTGTTCTGGATCGCTAGTTTTTCGCAGGAGAATGATTCGATTGGTATTGGTGCCTTTGCTGGCGTTGTCAACTCCCCAACAGTTCGAAGTTTTGGTGAAATCCTGGTCGTTGATCATGATCGCGAACGGTTGCAATCCGCTGGCTTCTGCGGCCGGGAGAACAAGGTCTTCCAACAGCACGCGTCCCTTGCGCACTTCACCGACCTCAAAAGCCACCACGCCGCCTTTGACCAGGATCCGTTGGAGTTCACGAAACACCTGACTCATCGCTTGCTGCCAGGCATCTTCCGTGCGTAGTTGCCAGATGGGCACGGAATGGGAGTCGATGCCATTGAACCAACACCGCAGCCAGTTGTCCTGATCGTATTGCACAATGTCGAGAAACGGTGGTGATGTTACCACCAGAGACACGCTGTCACTCGGCATGTCCGGGGTTTCTGCGCAACTCGCGGTGATGCACGTCGCTTTTTTGCTGATGCGCTGAAGGTTTTTTTTCTCGTCCCCGCTCAGGTCTTTGAGCAAAGAGTTGGATTTTTTGATGATGATGCGACGTATGTCCCGACGCGTTGGAACCTGTTGGCGTTTTTCGTTGATGCGGATTTGTGAAGCGATCGATACCGCTTGATTCGGGGGAAGCGTGTAGACAGAGAAAAAACCGGGAGAGTGTCCGGTGAGTCGGTTGGTTGCGACCATGCGGATCCAGGCATCGGTGTCATCCAACATTCCTTGTTTTGCACGTTGGATAAAATATTCCCGTAGCGAGCATAATTCTCGCAAGGTATCGGGGTGGTAAAAAACCAGCAAATCCTCGCGAACATCGTCCGCATGGCCGAGATCGATTTCGTGCAGGCGTTTTTCCACCTCTGACGCATCGATCAATTTCATACGGGGCAAGCAAAGAACGGCGGACAGGGGGTTGATGTCGCAGCCGATGGGAACTCGCCCTAACAGCGCGCTTTCGAGCAGTGTGGTTCCGCGCCCCATGAACGGGTCATACACCCGCTCACCGGGCGTGGTGAAACGCTCGATGAAAAAGCGCGGCAACTGTGGTTTGAAGCAAGCCCGATAGGAAACTTCGTGCAGAGAATGCGCCGCCCGTTGTTTTGCGGTCCAAAATTCGTTGACATACACAGGAAGGGATTTCGCCCCATGAGTTTTTTCCGCAATAATCGTGCTTTTGCCAAAGTCTCGAAAATCACGCATTTCCTGATGAAAGGAATCGATCTGGGTATGGCTGCACGGCATCGGGACGATTCAGCGAGTGGAATTACCACGTGTCAAGAAAAGTCAACTCTTCCATGCAAGTTGGCCGAGAGAACAGAAAAATCCATTGATTTTTCCTCCAATTCAGTCTTTAACACTCGTCCGACTATCATGCGCACACATCACTGCAACCAGCTCCGACTTTCTGATATCGATCAATCCGTAACTTTGATCGGATGGGTGAATTCCGCTCGAGATCACGGTGGTGTGATTTTTACCGACTTGCGTGATCGCGAAGGCCTGACGCAAGTCGTGTTTCGTCCGGAAGAAAACGCCGAGTTGGCGGAATTGTCGCATACCTTGCGGGATGAGGATGTGATTCAAGTCACAGGTCGTGTTGCCCGTCGCCTGGAAGGCACAGTGAACGAAAAAATTGCCACGGGGGAGATTGAAATTGTCGCTACTTCATTGACGATTATCAACAAAGCCGATGTGCTGCCCTTCCAGCTTGACAAAGAACTGTCCAATGAGGACCTGCGAATGAAGTACCGTTACCTCGATATCCGTCGTCCGCGTATGACCAACAACTTGCGCACACGCCACCGCGTTACCAAAAGCACGCGGGATTTTCTCGACGAGCAGGGTTTTTGCGAAATCGAGACACCGATTCTTTCGAAGTCGACACCCGAGGGGGCCCGCGACTTCCTCGTGCCATCTCGTCTGCAACCCGGTAGTTTTTATGCTTTGCCGCAAGCTCCCCAGCAATACAAGCAATTGTTGATGGTCGGTGGCATCGAAAAATATTTCCAGATTGCCAAGTGCTTCCGTGATGAAGACCTGCGTGCCGATCGACAGCCGGAGTTTACGCAGATTGACATCGAGTCATCGTTCGTCGACCAAGAAGATATTCTTGCTCTCGTCGAGGGGCTGATTGGTCGTATTTTCCGCGAAGCCAAGGGTGTCACGATTCCCGCATCTTTTGAACGCATGACATGGCGTGAAGCCATGGATACATACGGATCGGATAAGCCGGACCGCCGCTTTGGTTATCACATCAAGGATCTTGGCGCGGTGTTTGGTGATTCAACCTTCAAGGTTTTTTCCGGGGCATTGCAAGCCGGTGGTGTCATCAAGGCGATCAATGCCAAAGGGTTTTCCAACATCAGCACGGGCCAGGTCGAGGCACTCACGCAACTCGCGATCCAGCACGGTGCCAAAGGTCTGGCATACATCCAGGTCCGTGGTGAAACGGTGGATACTTGGCGCTCGCCGATCACGAAGTTTCTATCGGAAACCGAGATTGCTGCGATGAAAGAGGCGTTGAACATTGAAACAGGCGACCTGATTCTCTTCGGTGCCGGACCATGGGAGCAGGTATGCGAAATCCTTGGCCGAGTTCGTCTTGCCTGTGCTGAAATGCAGAAATTGTTAGAAGGGAACACCGATCTCAATTTCCTGTGGGTTACCGAGTTTCCCTTGCTGGCGTTTGATGAAGAAAGCAACCGCTACGTGGCCGTGCATCATCCTTTCACTCGTCCGATCAAGGAAGATGAAGAGAAGTTGTTGAAAGGAGAACTGTCTACGGATCTGCGTGCGAACGCCTACGACGTTGTGCTGAACGGTCATGAACTGGGTGGTGGATCCATCCGGATTCACGAGGCTCCGCTGCAATCCGCCATGTTCAAGGCTCTCGGGATTTCCGAGGAGCAGGCGGCGGAAGAATTTGGTCACATCCTTGATGCCTTCCGTTTCGGCGCTCCCCCGCATGGTGGATTGGCACTGGGACTGGATCGTTTGGTGATGTTGATTTGTGGCGAACAGTCGATTCGCGAGGTGATCGCTTTCCCGAAAAACAATAAAGGAAATGATCTGATGAGTCAGTCGCCTGCGGAGGTGGATCCCAAACAATTGCGCGATCTGCGAATTCAGACGACGGCGAAGAAACCCTGAAGAGGCGGCGCTCTCCATGCGCACAGCCAAATCACAAGGGAAAATGGGCGAGGCGCCCGGAAAGCACCACCACGAATGAATAAGACACTTATCGTCTACGTCAAAAAACATGATTCTTTCGTCGACCCTTTCATGAAACCACTCATCCTTCTCGCCAGTCTTCTGTTTTCTTGTATCGCGCGTGCCGAGGACACGCCCACCGCCGAGCAAATCATCGGTGGTGCGAAAATGATGGCCGTGTTGCAACAAGCGGACTTGGAGGGCACGATGTCACGCGGCGGGGAGAAAGTGCCGGTGGCACTGTTCTTGAGGAATCAAGATATTCAGTTTCAGTATTGGCAAAATCATTCTTGGCAGAAGTTTCATCTGCGCATGAGCAACGATCTTTGTGAGTTGTTCGAAATGATCAACGACAAGCAGGCAAAGTTTCCCGTGGCTCGTCTCGCCACGCCTATCGCCGGTATGGACTTGTCCTATGAAGATCTGGCGATGAGGTTTTTTTATTGGAACAACCCCGTGCTCGAGGGGGCAGAGCGTGTAGGTGTCCACAACTGCTGGAAAATTCGTCTCAACAATCCGGGGCAAGGCGGTGCCTACCAGGTGATGTATGTGTGGGTTCACCAGAAGTATGGCGCGTTCATGAAAATCGAGGGATTCAATCGCCAGGGACAAATTTTGAAACGATTCGAAGTCATCGAGGTCATGAACATTGGTAAAAACAAAGGTGGTCAGGATGTTTACACGTTGGAGCAAATGAATGTCAGCACCATGAACCCTGCCAACGCCCGCGTGCTTTCACAAACCAAATTGATTTTTAAGAAGCCGTCGACAACCGGCCCGAAGGGGCCACGCTGATCAGTGTGCGAGTTGTTTTTTTACTTCGGTTGCCACACGCAGCGCGAGTGGTTTTTTATCCGGAGGATGAACGTCCGGACTATCCCATCCCAGATCCATGCTCACAATCCGATAGGCATTCGCACTTTTGTCAACGGCTTTTTGCTGTGCCTCGCGGTATTTCGGCCAGTATTGTCGCAATGGATCCTTGCCGCCGATGCGCGGAAGCTCGACGATGAAAAACGGTAGGGTTGGATGTCTCAATCCCTCACGCCAACCCACAATCAAGTCTTCGATCAAGCGTGAGTTCCATGCGGTATCAGGAATTTCCGCATTGGTTTCTCCTTGATACCAAAGCGCTGCGGTAAAGGGAAAATCACACCACCAAGCAATGCCCGAATCATAGAGAAAACCGGGTTGGAAGGGGTGTGGGCAGTTGACCAATTTGCTGATTTGCTGTCTTGCGCGTTGCCTTGCCCATGGAGAAATCTTCGGGTGATCCAGCCATTTTGTGCTAAGGAAATCAGCGTATTGCTCTCGTGATCTCAAAACTTCAGGGGATAGCCATGCTTCGGTGCCGGAGCCTCCCACAGCGTTTTCCACGATACCAATCGGCATCTGGATATCTTCTTGTCTTTGCCGGGCAAACCACCACGCGACAGCGGAAAGGCTTCCCCGGTGCTTCGGTTCATCGACCTGCCAGGTTCCCTGAAAAAATTTTTCTGGATTAAGCCGTTGCTGATCCTTTTCGAGAAATGGACGGGGCGTGGTAGCCAAACCCGTCAGAGAAAAGAATCGTAAAGCAGGATGCAACGGCTGCTCGGCTTCGTTTTTTCCACCCGTAGCAAGCTGCAGAGGGAAGTCCATGTTCGATTGTCCGGAACACAACCAGACCTCTCCAATCAAGACATCATCCAGCAGGATTTTCTGATCACCGCTGATAATTTCCATGGACTTTGCTGACGAGCAGGGTTTCATCTTATGCAATTGCACGCGCCATGAGCTATCGGCTTGAGATGTGGTTGTTTGCTGTTGATCGTCGAACCGAACTGTCACGGTTGCACCAGCGTGCGCTTTGCCGTGAATGGGCACTTCCACATCATGGGGCAATACCATGTGACTGCCAAATGGGCGTGCTACCTCCAGCGCATGGCTTGCAGTGATAGAAAAAAGTGTTGCGAGTGAGTAACGGAAAATCATTCTCATAAGTCAATGGTTCAGGAAATCAAAGAGTTCGATACGTATCAAGAATACAGCCAATCATTTCTAAAAAAATCGAACATGCCAGGTATTTTTCGCAAATGAAATAAGCTATGATCTGACCGTGAAGAGGTCCTTACTTGCAATCATGATTCTGGGAATTCCACCGCTTTGATTTGTTTTTCCAATTCGGCATGCAGCTCTCTGGCAAGCGGCCCATCGGCAGGCAGGCGGTTGAGCTCGTAGGGATCGGCTTTGAGGTCGTAAACTTCCGTCCACTCCGGGTTTTTTGGATAGATGATGAGCTTGGCGTTTTCCGTGCGAATTCCGCGACATGTCGGTGTATCGCCAAGTTCTTTGCGATAGTAACACAAAAACGATTTACGCCAGTTTTTGGGCGTTTCACCTGTGGCGAGATCTTTGAAGCTGTAGCCCTGCATTTGTGGGTGGACGGGGAGTCCGGCGAGATCGAGCCATGTGGGCGCAAGGTCTTGGTTGATGACAAGTTGATCCACGACTTTGCCTCTTGGAAACAAGCGTGGATAGCGGATGATCAACGGGATGCGGATGCCTTCTTCGTAAAGTGCTCGCTTGTCACCGAGGCCGCGCTCTCCCAGGAAATAGCCGTTATCACTGGTGTAGACGATCACCGTGTCGTCAGTGAGTTTGAGTTCGTCCAGTGCGTCCAACAGAAGTCCGAGATTTTCATCGATGCCTTTGATGTGGCGTAGGTAATCGAGGTGCGTGTTGTGATCAGCGAGGCCGCGTCCTTGCTGTTTTTCTCGATCGGAAAAAGGTTTGTGATAGACAGCGGCAATCTCACAGTTCGGTGTTTTCCTGGTTTGTTTTCCTGCGTAAAGATTGCGCAAGCGTTCAGGAAGACTCTCGCCTCCACGTTTGTTGTGCGGGCTCTTGAATCCCAGCACTAACGAAAAAGGTTTGGTCGCATTTTGCTTCAGCCAGTCGATGGCCATGTGAGTGGATACATCGTCGACCCAGCCTTTGGTGGAAGTGATAGCGCCATTGATTTCCATCGGGCAGTCCATGTATTTGCCTTGGCCGATGAAACTTGCCGAGTGGACAAAACCCGGACGTTTGCCCTTTTGGGATCCCATGTGCCATTTGCCGAAGTAGGCGGTTTGGTAGCCGGCATCGCGTAACAGAGTGGCATGAGTAATGGAATTCACGGGGAACGGCGTATTGTTGTCCATGATGCCATTTTTATGCGAATACCGACCTGTGAGAAATCCAGCACGACCGGGCGAGCAGATCGAGTGAGTGATGAAAGCATTGCGAAAACGCACTCCGCCTGTCGCGATACGATCCATGTTTGGTGTTTCGAACCATGGATAGCGCGCGTTCGCACCCTGCTCTTTTTGCACCACGCCCATGGCATCCCAACGCTGATCGTCGGCAATGACGAAGATGAAATTCGGCTTGCGCACGGCGGCTTGGCCGGCCGTGGCAAATAGCAGCAATAGCGAGAATACCGAGATAGCGAAAGGTATGCGAGACAATCGGTTCACGGTGTTTGCGAATTTTGTATGAGGACCGTGATCCTAGTCGACGACAATCGTCTGCTCACGATCAGGTCCCACTCCTACAAATGCCACGGGCGCGCCGCAGAGTTCTGCGAAGCGGGTGAGGTAGGCTTTGGCATTGGTGGGAAGATCGTTGTAATCACGGCAGGATGTCGTGTCGACTTGCCAACCGGGAAGTTCTTCGTAAATCGGCACGGCACGGTCCCATGCATCGCGATCAGCAGGTGGGAGCTCGACCATTTGCCCATCAATATCATAGGCAGTGCAAATCTTGAGCGTGGCGTATTCGTCGAGACCATCGAGGTTGGTGATGGCGAGACCAGTGACGCCGTTGATCATACAAGCAAAACGCAACAGCACGGTATCCAGCCAACCGCAGCCGCGCGGGCGTCCGGTGGTGGCTCCGAACTCGCGACCGAGATCATGCAGGTATTTCGAAAGACCTTCGTCGCCTGTGGGAAAGGGACCGGAACCGACTCGAGTGGTATAGGCTTTGCAGACACCGATCACGCGTTGGATTGATGTGGGAGGGAGGCCCGATCCTGTACAAGAACCACCGGCAGTGGTGTTCGAGGAAGTGACAAAAGGGAAGGTGCCGAAATCCACATCGAGCAGGCTGCCCTGTGCTCCTTCAAACAAAATGGTTGAACCATCTTTCCAGGCTTTGTGGAGTAGCGGGATGACGTTGGTGACGTGCGGAGCGAGACGGGCGAAGGCGGTGAGCACTTCATCGGCCATTGCGTCGGCATCGAACTGTGGTAGGTCGAACTGCGCGAGCACTTGGTTCGCATCGGCAACGCGGTGCCTCACCTGTTCGCGGAAATACGAAGGGCGCAGGAGATCAGCTGCGCGGAAACCGCAGCGGTTGATTTTATCCGCATAGGCGGGACCGATGCCACGCTTGGTCGTGCCGATTTTTCGATCACCCAGCGCCGCTTCGCGGGCTACGTCGAGTTCCTTGTGGAAAGGTAGCACAATGTGGCAGCGGTCCGAGATGAACAACTTGTCAGTCGTGACTTTCACACCTTGTGCTTCGACTTTTTCGATCTCGGCGACAAGGCCAACGGGGTCGAGCACGACGCCATTGCCGATCACGTTCTGTTTCCCATCCCATAGGATGCCGGAGGGCAGCAGGTGGAGCACGTATTTTTTGCCATGAGCGATCACCGTGTGACCGGCATTGTTGCCGCCTTGGGAGCGCACAACCACGTCAGCGTCTTCGGTGAGATAATCGACGATCTTGCCTTTGCCTTCATCGCCCCACTGCAAACCAGTAATTATGGTATTCATCAAATTTTTTTATGGATCAAAAAAGTTACTTTACCGAGTCAATCATCGAGGCAAATTCCTGGAAGAAATAAGAGGCATCATTGGGACCGGGTGCGGCTTCTGGGTGATATTGCACACTGAAAACCGGATGTTCTTTGTGGCGGATGCCTTCGACGGTATCATCATTGAGGTTGATGTGTGTGACTTCCACATTCGATGGCAATGAATCGGCGTCGACGGCAAAACCATGGTTTTGTGATGTGATGGAAATGCGTCCGCTGCGTAAGTCTTTTACGGGTTGGTTGCCGCCGCGATGACCGAATTTTAGTTTGAAGGTCTTGCCCCCGAAAGCGTGGCCGAGAATTTGATTGCCGAGGCATATGCCAAAAATTGGTTTCTTGCCAATGAGTTGACGCATCTCCTCGTGAATGTAGCCGAGTGCGGCCGGATCTCCGGGACCATTGGAGAGGAAAATGCCATCGGGATTGCGCTTGAGTACATCAGCGGCGCTGGTGCGGGCATTGAGAAGTTCGACTTCGAATCCAGCCTGACGCAGACGGCGGAGAATATTGTATTTGATGCCGAAATCGAAGGCGACGATGCGATGACGCACGGGCGGCAGTTCGAGGTAATTGGTTTGTTGGCCGGTGCAGGCATTGGGAATTGTCCATTCACGAGACTCTGCGGTCCAGAGAAAGGAATCGGGAGTGGAAACTTCTTTCACGAAGTCGCTGCCCTCCATTGGTGCTGACTGCCGGGCGTGGGCGATTGCTTCCTCGGTGCTCATTTCCGTGGTGAGGCAGGAGCGCATGGCTCCGCGTGAGCGCAGGTGTTTGGTGAGTGCGCGGGTATCGATGTCCTCGATTCCCAGCACGCCATGTTCGGAAAAATAATCAGCGAGAGATTTGGTGGCTCGCCAATTCGAGGGGGCTGGGCAGAGTTGGCCGATGACAAAGCCTCGCACGTGCGGCGTTGCGGACTCTCCATCGAGATCGTTGACGCCATAGTTTCCGATTTCAGGATAGGTCATCGCCACGATTTGACCGCGGTAGGAAGGGTCCGTGATGACCTCCTGATAGCCCGTCATCGAGGTATTAAAACAAATCTCTCCGGTAGTGGTTCCGGTGGCACCAAAGGAAATTCCTTCGAAAGTGCGACCGTCTTCAAGTGCTAAAATGGCTCTCATGTGCGTGGCGGGAGCAGGCTAGTGGTTCACAACCGACGATGCAAGGGAAGAACGAAATTCATGGAAATTTTCCGCCTTGAACCTCTAAAATCGGTCTACGGCGAAACGTTCCATGGCGCATGAAGGTTTTGCCTGCGTGAGCAGATCCGCCATGATTTTTCCGGTGATGGGCGCGAGGCTGAGCCCCATCATGGCGTGTCCGGTGGCGACCATGACGTTTTGATGCTGGGGTGCGCGGCCCATATAGGGCATTCCATCGGGTGAAACCGGGCGAAGTCCCGCCCAAGGCTTCACGCGCGCGAAGTCTTCTTCCGAAAATGCGGGGAAATACGGATGGATCGAGCGGATGATGCCTTTGACACGCTGCGGATTGATGTTCAGTGAAAGATCTCCCACTTCCATCGTGCCGGCGAAACGCAAGGTTCCATTCATGGGCGTGATGGCGACTTTCGCCTCACAAAAAATCGAACAGAGTTGTGGCAGTTGTCTGGGGTTGTTGAGAGTGAGCGAATATCCTTTTCCCGCTTGGAGCGGAAGTTGGATCCCGAGCTGGCGCAAGATTTCGGCAGACCAAGATCCACCTGCGATCAGCAATTGATCGACGGTATGCCGCTCTCCCTCACAGTGGATGGCATGGACCCAGCCGTCGCTACTTTCGATTTTCTCCGAGCTCTTTCCATAATGGATTTCTCCACCCGCCGCACGAACCCGTTCTCTCATTGCCGATGAAAAGGCCTGAGGATTCAAATGACAGTCATCGGGAAACCAGACGGAACCCTTGACGTTCATGGTGATGGAGGGGTCCATCTTGGCCGTGGCTTCCGCGTCCAGAACTTCGGCGCGCGCGCCCAATTCATGCGCCATGGCGGCCACGGCCGCTTCTTCATCGAGTCCATGCTGAGTATTGCACAGCATGAGCAATCCGCGCTGCTGGAGATCGAAAGAAGATTCCTGGGCCAACTCTGCGAACAGTGCGCGGCTCTGCAGGTTCAGGTCTAGCAGCAATTGTTTGCAGGCATCGACATGTCGCGAGTTGGCATGCCGGTAGAACAGCCAACCCCATCTCATCAACGCGGGGCTGAGACGTGGCTTCACATAAAAAGGGCTTTGCGGATTGAACATCCAACGCAGTCCTTTTGCCAACATGCCCGGTGCAGCGAGAGGAATGAAATGACTGGGCACCACCATGCCGGCGTTCCCCTGCGAGCAATTATCTCCTTTTTCCTGCTCTCGTTCCCAGATGCTGACGCGCAAGCCCCGTTGCAGTGCATAGTAGGCGGAGCAGAGGCCGATGATTCCTCCACCGATGATGACAACGTGTCGATCTTTTTTGTTGCTCATGTGGTTGCCGAAAACTTGCACGATTTCATGCTTCGCGCCAGTGAATTGGAGCGGTTCTGTGAAATTGACGATTCAGCACGCGGTGCGGATTTTCTCACCGATCAGCGTTGCGGAATGGAGTAGTAGATTTGCTCGAGTGCCATTACCGTGAATGCGGTCGTGAGCACGGCATTTGACTCCATCCAGCGACCATTGTCGTTGACCCATGACCCGTCTTCGCGTTGTTTGCTCAGCAAGCGCTCACACAACTCCTTGCGCCAGTCGACGGACTTGCCGTTGGCCAGAGGCAGTTTGTCGATGCCAGCTGCCGCCAACGCCTTCGACATGGTATTGTAGTAGTAATACAATCCCTGTGCTCCCACGCCGGGGTTTTCTTCCAACGTATAATTCTTTCCGAGCCATTCTTTTACAGCAACGACGCGCGGATCATCCGCTGATACTTTGGCGTAGACCATGGAAAGAAGACCTGCATAAGACATCGAACCGTAGGAGCGAAGGGGCACTTTGCCATTGGCGTCGGGTTCGGCAGTCACTTTGCTTTCGTTAGGGCCGTAAACGAAGCCTCCTTTGTCCTTGGGATCTTCCGTCGCCCACTCGCTGGAATTGGATTCTTTCAGGTTCTGGCATCGCGATAGGAAATAGACTGCCGCCCCCCAATCGAGATCGGGTTGATCGCCGTGTTTGCCATCCTCGATGACTTTTTTCGACAGCGCCAATGCCTCGATGGCGAGATAGGTGTTCGACATGTCGGAGCGGTCGTTCTTGGAACCGTAGCCGATACCTCCATCATTGGGACCATCCGCTTTGCCCTTTTCTCCGGTGTCCCATTGGTTATTGATCAGGTGTTTGCGCGCACGTACGATGGCGGCCTCGTAAGCCTCATCACCGGCGGAGGTGAGAGCCGTCACAGAGGTTGCTGTGTTATAGACCGTGAGACCACGATTGTAGATTCCGCCATCTTCTTTCTGGTTGCTGAGCAGCCAGGTGAAACCGCTTTTGATATGGGCGGGGCGTTCCGCTCCTTTCAGATTGGGATCGCGGACTGCCGCTGTCAGAGCCAGTGCGGTGAATGCCGGGATCTCCGGATCATCCCAGTGACCTTCCGGTTTTTGTTGTTTGGCCAGCCATGCATTACCACGGGCAATGGCTTGTTTCATCTCTTCCTGCAGAGAAACGTAGGGCGAGACTTCAGCCCATGTAACACTTGCCGCAGCGAAAAAGCAGAGGATGGATTTCATGATCGTATATCGTAGGGTTAGGGTTGATGCGGTTGTATGAGAAAATGGACTTTGGTTCCTTGTGCCGGAATTCGTCTGGCGTTAGCCAGCCATGCTTCATCGTTCATATTTTCTTTGCCAGCATACAAAAACAATGAACCGCGACTGACGAAGATGGATGCGACATCCCCGGTCTGCTCTGCCAAAAATGCTCCATCATAAACCATCGACCCTCCGTAAACCCAGGGTTCCGAGCTCATGGATTTGGTGGTAGCGGCTTGCATGATCCAGTCGGACAAAGCGGCTTTTTGCAGTTTGCCATCCTGCTGCCACTCGATACTGAGATCCACCCGCGCGGCTTTTTTTGTGGCTTCAGGAACTTCGGGGAATCTGCCGCTCAGCACTCCCGGTTCTTTTTCGATGGCATACAATTCTTCCGACGCCACGTAGCGGAGTAATTTCAGAACGACGTTGATGTTGGTAGGGGTGCACTTTGTCGTTAGGAGCGATTCGTGAATTTTCCCATTTTCGTGAACTACGGCGAATTCAAGCAATCCGTCGTTCATGTTTACGCTACATGGAATGCGAACCTGCCGATTTTTTGGATCAAACTCAATGTCGCCGAATTTCATGCGTCCGTCAGGCAGTTTCACCATTGTCGGTTTCTCTGCTTGAGTCCTCGATTCTGCTGTTTTGTCCGTAGCTTCCTTTTGACGGGCATCCGCGATGGGAGCAGCCCAGGAAAAGCTCTGGCAAAAAAGGATGATAATTGCGGATCGGACCATGCGCTTATTATAACGTCGAGAAAATGGATTTCTTGGCAAAATTATGGTTTTTTGGGAAGAAATGTTTGAGACCACATTTCCCAAGTTCGTCGTGTGACGGCGGTTTCCAGGAAATCAAGAGGGTCTTGGGACGATGGTTCCGCCAAGGGTTTCAGTCCGGGAATACCGCGCGCACCCTCGCGGAGCAGCTTGCAGGTTGCGACGAGAAGCTGTTTTTTTTGTTCTTCGGGAGAGTCGGTGGCAAGTGGAATGGAGACAGCCTTTGAGCCGCTTGTGGCTGAGGTTGCACTACTGAACCAGAGTGCGACAGGGAGGGGAGGCGCTCCTTTTGCGGGTTTGCTGATCGTCTGGACTTTCAGTTTTAATTCGAACAACCCCGATCCCGCTTGGTTGAAAAGCGTCACGACTTCCCGCAAGATGCTTTCGATTGACTTACCGCGCTCGCGATCGCAGTTCGCGTGCAATACGACGGAGACCGAGGAAGTCGGATCAACATTCCACGGCGTTACTTGCGTGCGCAGGCGCTGCACGGCTTTGCGCGCAGTGTCCAGTTGCGAGGAATCTGCGGCACTGGAATCGATGATGCGTTCCCATGCCAATAATGCGCGCTGTGTTTCTCCCCTGGATTCAAGTTGGTTGGCGAGATCCGAAAGCAGAACCGCACCTCGACCCGCGAGAGTTCGATAGCAATCAATACCAGGTGTGATGGAAGGATGCCCGATTTCTTCGGGCTTGAGCAATGCGATCGCATCTTTTTCGGCCTCAGGAACCACAAGTTTTTTGGGTTTGACTCGTATGGCGCGATCTGGCTCAGGTGGTAAAATGGAGTCCACCACATGAATCTCGTTCTTCGTTTGTTCCTTGATTTGAGCGATGGCGTCATCACTCGGAGGGGTCACAAATTCACGGTCCTGACTACCCTGCCACCAAACCAGCCCCACAGTCAGCAGGATCAGGGGCAAGCAGGCATACCAAGGAATTCTCACGCAGTCGATCGTAGTCTTTTGCTCTCATCAGGCAAGCTCGATGCGTTGTAGTACAAAAAAAAGACACGGGCTAGCCGTGTCTTTCATCAATCAATCGTTCGGATGGATCACGCATCCAAGCTTTTAACCAAGGTCGCACGCTTCCCGACGCGAGAGCGCAGATAATTCAATTTGGCGCGACGCACTTTGCCGCGGCTGGTGACTTCGATCTTGGCGATACGCGGAGTGTGCACGGGGAACACGCGCTCCACACCTTCACCATAGGAAATTTTGCGAACCGTGAAAGAGGAATTCACGCCGTGGCCTTTGCGGCCGATCACAAGACCAGCGAAAATCTGAACCCGCTCTTTGCCACCTTCCACCACGCGGCAATGAACTTTGACTGAGTCTCCTACGTTGAACTCGGCGATATCCGACTTCAGTTGTTCGCTTTCGATTTTGGCAATGATATTCATGGTCTTAAGTAGGAGAATGTGAGTGTTGGAATTTTCGCGGCTCACCGAGGGAGCGGCGCGAGGGGCGCGCAAGCTAGAGGTTTTTTTTCGAGATGGCAACTGTGAATTTCATTTCGTGCATTTTTTTTGAAAAAATCACTCGTTTTCTTGCAAAAATTGCAGTGCTGCGGGGCTTCCCGGGTGAATCGTACGGTAAAAACACGAATTCCTTCCGGTGTGACAGGCACCGCCTCCAGCTTGTTCGACGTAGAGAATGACCGCGTCCTGATCGCAGTCGGTGCGCATTTCGATGACTTTTTGGATTTGTCCGGAGGTGGCACCCTTGTGCCAGATTTCCCTTCGCGATCGCGACCAATAAACCGCTTCGCCTTTTTCGAGGGTGAGGCGCAGCGATTCGCGGTTCATCCATGCGAGCATGAGCGGCTCCCGGGTATGGACGTCGATCGCCACGGCTGCCAGCAGGCCATGTTCGTCAAACTTCGGCGCGAATTCCAATCCGTCTTCGATTTGTTTTTTGTCGAGACGCGGGGCAAAGCAGTTGTGTGTATTGTCGCTCACGACCGCAGGGTAAGGGACTGGGGAAATTTGGCAAGTCTGGAGGTGAAGCCTTCCGCATTGGCATATTTCATTGCAATTTGCGGCAAATTCGCCAATCTCCCGCCCCACTCTATCTTGCAATTATGTCTGATCGCCGCAAACCATTTCCCTTTGATGCTTTTGAATCCCAGTGGCAACTGCGTTGGGACAGGGAGAAAACATTCCGCACACCAGGTCCGGGGGATGCCGACTTTGATGCGGCGAAGCCGAAATACTACGTGCTCGATATGTTTCCTTATCCCAGCGGTGCGGGGCTGCACGTGGGACATCCAGAGGGCTATACCGCCACCGATATTCTGGCGCGTTTCAAACGTTGCCGTGGATTCAATGTATTGCATCCGATGGGTTGGGATGCCTTCGGTTTGCCTGCGGAACAATACGCGATCAAGACCGGACAACACCCTCGCGTCACCACCGAGGCGAACATCAACAACTTCCGCCAGCAATTGAAACGCCTGGGATTTTCTTATGATTGGGAGCGTGAGGTGGATACCACGGATCCGGCCTACGTGCGCTGGACGCAGTGGATTTTCCTGCAACTCTACCATTCGTATTTTGATGAAGTCGAGCAGAAGGCGAAACCAGTGAGTGAATTGGAATCCAAGGGCTGGACGCGTGAGCAGATCGATGCCGTGCGTCTCGCTTTCGTGCACGAAGCCCCCGTCAATTGGTCGCCGGACTTGGGGACGGTCCTGGCGAACGAAGAAGTCGATGAATGGCGCAACAAAGGTCACATCGTCGAGCGCCGCCCGCTGCGTCAGTGGATGCTGCGCATCACTGCTTATGCGGAGCGTTTGTTGAACGAAATTGATGCTCTTGATTGGCCCGAAGGCATCAAGCTGTTGCAAAAAAACTGGATCGGAAAAAGTGAAGGTGCGACTGTGGACTTTACCATCGGCAAGCACACTGTCACCGTTTTCACCACTCGCCCGGATACCTTGTTTGGCGCCACCTACATGGTCCTTGCGCCGGAACATTCTCTCGTGCAGGAAATCACCAGCGCGGAGCAAAAGTCGGCCGTGGATGCTTATGTGCAGGCCTGCACGACCAAGTCCGATCTTGAACGCGGCGAACTGAACAAGGAAAAAACCGGCGTCTTCACTGGTGCCCATGCGATCAATCCGGTCAATGGCAAAGAGATTCCCGTGTGGATTGCCGATTACGTGATGATGGGTTACGGCACTGGAGCCATCATGGCCGTGCCCGCGCACGATGAACGCGACTTTGCTTTTGCGGAGAAATTTTCCCTTCCGATTTTGCAGGTCGTCATGCCACTCAAAGAAGAGGACGACTGGAAAGGCTACACGGATTACGGCACCGCCATCAATTCTTCGTTCCTCGATGGACTGCCCACGGCGGAAGCGAAATCGAGAATGATTTCCTGGCTTGAAGAAAACGGCAAAGGTGCGCGCAAGGTGCAATACAAATTGCGCGACTGGCTTTTCTCTCGCCAACGTTACTGGGGCGAACCGTTTCCCATCATCTGGGAAAATGGTCAGCACGCCGCCATTCCCGTTAGTGAATTGCCTCTGCTGCAACCCTTGCTGGAAGATTTCAAACCAACAGGTGATCCGCGCGGTCCATTGATGAAAGCGACTGATTGGATTAAGTATACGGATTCCGCGCAACGCGAAACCAACACCATGCCGCAATGGGCCGGTTCCTGCTGGTATTATCTGCGTTACTGTGATCCGAAAAACTCGAACGCATTGATTTCGAAAGAAGCGGAGAATTATTGGTTGGGCGGCGAAGGCCAGAGCGGCGCGGTCGATCTCTATGTGGGCGGCACCGAACACGCCGTGCTGCACTTGCTTTACGCCCGCTTCTGGCACAAGGTCTTGTTTGATCTGGGTCACCTCAGCACCCCCGAGCCCTTCCAAAAGCTTGTCAACCAAGGACTGATCCTCGGCGAGGATGGACAAAAAATGTCGAAGTCGTTAGGCAACGTCGTCAATCCCGATGACGTGATCCGCGAGTATGGAGCCGATTCCCTGCGTCTCTACGAAATGTTCATGGGTCCGCTGGAGCAGGTGAAGCCGTGGCAAATGAAGGGAGTCGAAGGTGTGCACCGTTTCCTCGCCCGCGTCTGGCGCGTGGCGATGGAAGAAAATCAAGCAGGCGAGTGGCAAGTTTCATCACGTCTCAGCAAGGAAAAATGCCGTGATACAAAACTGCGCAAGGTTGTGCATGAGACGATCAAAAAAGTCACTGAGGATATCGAGCGCATGGCATTCAATACCGCCATCTCGCAGATGATGATTTGCACCAATGCCTTTACCCAGGCCGAACAAGTGCCAATGGAAGAGTTCCTGATTTTCCTGCGCTTGCTCAATCCCTTCGCGCCGCATTTGGCTGAGGAATTGCATGCCAAACTGACTTTGGACAACACGATGCTCTATCATCAAGCGTGGCCGGAGTTCGACACCGAGGCCCTGATCGAAAACGAAATCGAATTGGTCGTTCAAGTCAATGGTAAGCTCCGCGATCGTATCCGTATCACGCCTGATGCCACCGAAGAAATCGCCCTGCAAACCGCTTTAGCTTCGCCGAAGATCCAAGAGTATACCAATGACAAAACCATGCGCAAGGTCATCTACGTGCAGGGTCGTTTGCTCAATTTGGTGGTGAGTTGATCAACGCTCAATGAATAATCACAATCAGTGCAAATCTCTGTAATATGAGATATTTCTCCCTGTAAAGAGGAGCATGGATCTCATCCTTACACTTATCAAAATTACACCGTTTCTTGCCAATGTGTGTGGCAATGTGGTGGTGCTTGCATTATGCATGCGCCGAAATTTCCGGGCTCCACTCTGGTCGATCATTTGCGTGTTTGGATTGAGCGCCATCACATTTTTGATCCTACACATTTTCAGCATTGAATCACTGGCACGTGTGGTTGCGACTGTGATTGTAGCGACCATTTCTCTGGCCCAAGCTCTTGCATTGTTTGCTTGCCGATTCATTAGAACGAGTTTGATCATTTCATAGGGGCTGGCCACGCTCGTCCTGCTTCCCACATGGCTTTGGCTTGATTCTCGCTTCCGCATTATCGTGGTCGATACCAATGGCGATCCAGTTGAAGCAGATCCCGCAGATATTCATTTTGATCGACCACCTCTCCGGGGAGAAAGTTACGACTATGGCCATGGTACGCGTCTAGACGTAGGAATCATCCATTTCGGATTCTGTCAGTGGCTCCAACACGGAGAAAGGTGGATGATTTTTGGCGGTATCAGAGATGTAGTGCCGGGAGGTCGTGGTCGTGGCATTGGTATGATTCATCCTAGTTGGTATGACTGGCCCATTAAAGTTGTCGTACCTGCGGAAACTCCCTAAACTCGGTTGATCAATGCTGCATCCGCATCGGATAAGAATACCGAAGCAAAATCCTAGCTTGGCACATTCCGCCAAAAGTGATACCTTGCGTGCATGCAATCAGCATCGTCTTTACCCGAACGCACCGGCGACGAAATTTCCGCGGATCGCTTTCGGCTCATTGCCGATAAGATCGAGGCTGATCCTGCATTGTTAGACATCCCGCTCGCTAACATCGCCCGCTGGCTCGCCCAAGGCCACTCCGCTCGCGTCCGCCTTGAGGGTTGGCGCTCCATGATCTTGGAAGCCCGCGCCTCAGAACAAGGCATGGCACATCTTCTCCACCTCCTGCGCGACCAAGAGTGGGAGTCGGTCTTGTGGAAAGACTTCTCACCTTTTCCGGGAATCCTGAGCAAATCTGAATTAAAGGAATTATCATGGACCTCAGCGCACTGAAGGAGCTGATTTGGAGCATCGGACTACTGACGGGCTCCCGGCAACTCATTCTCTTTGGATCATCTTCTCTTTTCGCTTCCTTCCACTCCGAAGCTCCTGAAAAGATCGGCGTGGAAACAACACTCGATGCTGATTTCTTTTTGGATCCTGATGATGATAGCTGCCGCGCCATTCTGATAGCAGAGTTTGGCCGCGAACAAGACTACCACTTCGCCCACGGCTTTTACGCCGATTTCGTCGATCTGCGAATGGCCGATGCTTTTCCCAAAGGCTGGCGTGAGCGCTTGGTTCCCATGCCCGGCTTCACAAACGTCGTCGCGCTGCATCCCATGGACATGGCTGTGTCCAAGGTGAATGCTACCGCTCGTTCGCGGCTCGACCGCCGCTTCGGGAGACGCGAATCCGATCGCGGTCTCAAAGACATCAATACCCTGGTCACACTCATCCGCGCCGGTTACCTCGATGCAGCTGAGCTCTCGAAACAAGTATTCCTACTTGAACGCGAACCTGCCTGCATCGCCGAATACACCCAGGTCATGGAGGAAATTCTTCAGCGTGTGGCGGAACGCGGATCAATCACGAATTTCGACTCGTAACGTCTGAGATCACAACTCCTTGATCCAGATATTCGCGAAATCGATGGAACTGCCGTGGTGTTGTAAACCTACCGGCCCCGTTGGTTTCACCCCCGGAAGCTGGGCATTTTCGATGACTTTTTTGCCATTGAGGATGACACTGAGACGATCGCCTTTCATGGTGATTTCCATGTGATTCCATTCACCGACGGGGCGGTCGGCCTTTTCTTTTGGCGTGACACCGGCGCGCACCTCGGCGGGAAGCCCTTTGTTCGTGCGGAAGCCATACACTTCGCCGGAGCCCACAGGCCAGTTCCAGAGATTGACCTGGGAATTGATGTTGCCGCGCATGTAAATGCCACTGTCGAGCTCCTCGACTTTGAGCGTTTCACCGGTCTCATTACCGTCCGGATTGATCACCGGGCGATTCATGACAGGGCCGGGGCCGTTCCAGCGCCAATCGAGGGCCATGGTGAAATCTCCATACGGTTTGATCGACCACAGATCCTTGATTTTTGCCGTGCTCTTGCCGTCATATTTCAAAACACCGTTGATGGGCAACCAATGACCTTCACTGCCGGCTTCCACTTTCCAGGATTCCAGTGCCTTGCCATCGAAAAGTGGAGTGAAACCTTGTTTTTTCAATCCCTCTGTATCAGCGCTAGGGGCGAGATCGGCAATTTTGATGTTGCGAAAAGCCACGGGATCGCCGTGTCCGCACCAACTGATGTGTCCCGAACGACGTTTCACGCCCTGGTGCTTGGGAAACTTTTGTTCCAGTTCGCTCAGGTTGGCCTCGGTGATGACGGTGCCGTTCAGTTCCACTTTCACACGATCGCCCAGAACGGTAACGCGCTCGTGATTCCACTCGCCCACCGGCTTGAGATGACCTTTTTTCGCGGGCACCATGGTGTAGATTGAGCCGTGGAATTGGTATTCTTTGAGATTTTTGTATTTTTCCGCGGTATCATCGAGAATTTGCAACTCCATGCCCACGTAAGCGGCATCGCCCGTGCCCGGATAATGGATGCCAAGACCGTTGTTTCCGCCAGGTGGCAAGCGGAATTCGAAATCAAGAATGTAATGACTGAAGCGCTCTTCGGTCACGAGATTGCTACCCTTGGGAGTGCAGAGAATGGTGCCGTCCACCACTTCGTAGCCGGTTCCTTTCCAGCCAGTTAGGTCTTTGCCGTTGAATAAGGAGCGGAATTCCTGAGCTTGGCTGATGCCGGCAGCTGCAAATAGGCTCAAACCGTAGCGCGCGAAATTTGTCATAATGATTGGTACTACGAAACGCAGAGAACAAAAATTACACCTGACTTGGGTAATTTCTGCAACATTCTACGGTTGCGAAATTCTCTGATGCTTCGCGATGGAGTGGGAGATGATACCCCGTGAGTTACACTTCGAAAAGAGACGTCACCGACTGACCGCCATTGATGCGACGGATGGCCTCTGCTAGCAGCGGGGCAATACCCACCGCGTGCACTTTGTCGCCGCAGGCCATGGGAACCGAATCCGTGGTAATAACGGTTTCAATCACTGATGAGCTGATTCGCTCGCGACCGAGTTCACCGAGCACGGCGTGCGAGACACCGGCATAAATACGGCGCGCACCGTGGCGTTGCAAAATTTCCGCTGCGGCGCAGAGAGTGCCGGCGGTTTCCGTCATGTCATCAACGAGCAGAACATCACGACCTTCCACTTCGCCGATGACATTCATGGCTTCGACTTTGGTAGCGCTCACGCGATGCTTCGCAACGATAGCAAGTTCGGCACCAAGGGCATCCGCGTAGGCGCGCGCCATTTTGACTCCGCCGACATCGGGTGACACGACGGTGAGGTTGCCATCGGAACCGGCACCTTTTTCGCGCAAATAGCCAATCAACGCAGGTTTTGCGTAGAGATGATCCACGGGAATATCAAAAAAACCTTGGATTTGAGGTGCATGCAGATCCATCGTGAGAAGCCTGTCTACACCCGCTTCGGTAAGCATGTTTGCCACCAATTTAGCCGTGATCGGCACGCGCGGTTGGTCCTTGCGATCCTGACGTGCGTAGCCGAAGAAGGGCATCACGGCATTGATGCGACCAGCACTGGCGCGGCGTGCGGCATCCACCATGATCAGCAATTCCATGATGTTGTGATTGGTGGGCGGACAGGAAGGTTGAATGATGAAAACATCATCCCCACGAATATTTTCGTTGATTTTCACGAATGTCTCGCCATCGGGAAAGGCCGTAACATGCACGTCAGCCAATGTGGTTCCGATATTTTCGGCAATTCGTTCGGCTAGGCCCCTGTGTGCAGTTCCGCTGATGAGTTTCATGCGCGCGGCGAGCATGCACAAGCGGAGGGTTCTATGCAATCATTCGTCGCTCAGAGAGGAATTTTTTTTGCTATTGTCGCTTGGCAACACATCAAGCGCGGCCTCTTGAGTACGGATCATTCGCACAATCCGGCGATCTATTTGTTGGAGCCAAAGGTGTTGGCCAGGTCCTGCAATGCGCTGGTCTCAATGCGGTCAGCCGCGATGATCGCCTCTTTCTGCAATCCAACCAACCGACCAATACCCTCTTTTGCCAGGGACAGCATGTCAGCCATTTCCTCTGCGGAAAAAACCGATTCCTCTCCGCTGCCCTGGACTTCCACGAATTTTCCGCTCTCCGTCATCACAACGTTGAAATCCACCGCTGCATCCTTATCTTCCAGGTAATTCAAATCGAGAATCGCGTTATTCTCATAAATCCCACAAGAAACCGCCGCCACGAGCTGGTTGAGCGGGAAATCCTTGATCTTCCCTGCGGAAATGAGCCTGTTGCAAGCGATCGCTGTTGCCACACATGCGCCCGTGATCGATGCCGTACGCGTGCCTCCATCGGCTTGCAATACATCGCAATCGATCCACAACGTGCGCTGTCCGATTTTTTTCAAGTCCACCACAGCACGCAGAGCACGTCCAATCAGCCGTTGGATTTCCGATGAGCGTCCATCGATTTTCCCGCGCGTAATGTCGCGCTGTTTGCGCTCCAGAGTGGAGTAGGGGAGCATGGAGTATTCCGCGGTAAGCCATCCACCCTTCACTCCCTGTTGTTTCATCCAGCGGGGCACGTCTTCTTCGACACTGCATGCGCATATCACCCGGGTTTTACCAAAGGAGACCAATACGGATCCCATCGCATAAGGGGCGATATTGGGCGTGAAGGAAATTTCGCGGAGCTGTGCCTCATTACGGCCGTCGGGTCGATTCATGGGGGCAAGAATAGCGATGCGCCGCGATGCGTCCAGACTTTCATTGCGCGCGCGAGTATTTTCGTCTTTTCAAGAGTGATTCAGCAAGACACCGTAACGCCAGTGAAAGAAACCATCGATGATTTCGAACGCTGGGCCTCCGACGTGATTTTCGGACGTGCCCGTGGTTTCCGTGCGTTTCTCACACGTTGGGCCCTGCGAGCACTATCGGGCATTTATCGCGCCATCATCCAGACGCGTAAGTTTCTCTTTATCTCGGATTTCAAAGAACGACATCACCTCGGCACTCTCACGATTTCTGTGGGCAACCTCACTGTGGGCGGAACGGGAAAAACGCCAGTGGTCGAACTCCTCGCCCGCACCCTGCGTGATCGACAGCGCCATGTCGCAATTCTTTCACGCGGATATAAAAGCAAGGCTCTCAGCGAAGTTCAAAAATGGCAATCTCCTCATGGTCATCCAATCAAAGCCGATGAGTTGCCAAAAATCGTTTCCACCGGACGCGCTTTGCTCCTCGATTCAAAATACGCGGGCGATGAACCTTTCATGCTTGCAAATAATCTCGATGGCGTCTCGGTTCTTGTCGATCGCGATCGTGTGAAGTCCGCGCGCTTCGCCATTCGTGAACTTGGTGCCGACACCCTGATTCTCGACGATGGGATGCAATACCTCCGGATGTCGCGCGGCCTGGACTTGTGTCTCGTAGATGCCAACACCCCCTTCGGCACAGGCGCCATGCTTCCAGCGGGGACTCTGCGCGAACCGAAGCATAATCTGGTGCGCGCGCACTTCATTATTCTAACGAAATCCGACGGCTCGGATCACGAGGCTTTAAAACAAACTCTGCGCCGCTATAATCCGACAGCTCCTATCATCACCACAACACATGGCCCCAAGTATTTGGAAAATCTTGCTACCTTTGAACGGCAACCATTGGATTACTTGCAGGGAAAACACATTGCCGCGCTCTCGGGCATCGCTGTGCCGGAGAATTTTGAAAACTCTCTCGCCAAACTCGGGGCCATTCTCGACGTGAAAAAGCGGTTTTCCGATCATCACCGTTTCTCCAGTCGAGAGATTGAAAAATTCACTCATCGCTGCCTCGAGAGAGATGTGGAAATGATTGTGACGACAGAAAAAGATGCGGTGCGTTATCCTCGCAGCAGCCTGGCTGAAGTTCCGGTGTGGTTTCTGCGTATCGAGGTGGAAATCCTCAGCGGTCATGAACATTGGCAGCACATGATCGATCACATTTGCCAACCCGCCGCCCACGGATCCCCGTTGGTACGCCAGCGCCTTGCCTTCACGGGCTGATTCCCATTATGAAACCTTCTCTTCTCGGCCTCACCAAGGATGAACTCACCGCCCAGCTGACTGAGCACGGGCATCCGGCTTATCGTGCGGAGCAAGTTCTTGATTGGCTTTGGAAAAAACGTCCGGCCTCGATCGAGGAAATGAGCAATCTTCCAAAAACATTACGCGTGTTTCTTGAGGAATCTTTTTCATTGTATCCGCTCACGCCTGCGCGCGATCTGGGCTCTCGCGATACCACGCGCAAGATGTTGTATCAACTCCATGACGGACGTTATATCGAGAGTGTGCTCATTCCCGCGAATCCCGCGCTTTATGGAGGGAGAGCTGATCGCTTGACCTTGTGCGTTTCTTCCCAAGTCGGTTGCGCCTACGGTTGCAAGTTCTGTGCCTCGGGGCTCGCAGGATTTACCCGCAACCTCACTGCCGCGGAGATCGCCGCACAGGTGCTGCAAACCGAAATGCTTGCCGGTGACCGTATCGATAATCTCGTTTTCATGGGCATGGGCGAACCACTCGCCAATCTCAAAAATCTACTGCAAGCGATCGAACTCATCACCTCACCCTGGGGAATGAATCTCGGTGCCCGTCATCTTACCATTTCCACTTCCGGTCTGGTGCCACAGATCCGCGAATTGGCGCGTCACCCGCGCCAAATCCGCCTCGCCATCTCACTGCACGGAGCCACCGATGCTGTGCGCGATCAAATCATGCCGGTGAACAAAAAATATCCCACCGCGCAACTCTTCGATGCCCTGCAGGATTGGAATGCGCAGAAAAAACAACACCTTACGCTGGAATACATTCTCATTGAGGGTGTGAATGACGATCTCGCCCAAGCCCACATTCTTGCCAAACATGCGCGATCATTTCAGGCCAAGGTCAATCTCATCCCCTACAACACTGTCGAAGGTTTGCCATGGAAACGTCCGGAAATTTCTCATTGCCAGGCCTTTCGCAATGTTCTCACCAAGGCAGGTGTGACAGCCACCCTGCGTCTCGAAAAAGGCCACGATATTGAAGCCGCTTGTGGACAACTGCGTTTGGTCAAAGAGACGGAGGAGGGGATTTTGGGGAGTTGAAGATTCCTGCGAGTTTCTCAGTGAAATCTGCGACTCTGCGTTTGATTTGAATTCACTACCATGTTGCGGCGAATTTTTTCGGTAAACGGTTCAGTTGTTTTCTTGATGCACTCGACAGCGAAGGAACTGCCGGGGGCTTCCCGTTAGAGGAATCAATGAGCGGAATTTCACAGTCTCGGTGCCATCACCATTGTTGACAGGTATACCAACTGTTTCTGTTAAATTGGTCCAGTTGGGTAAGTCCAACGAGTGCTGCACTTTGATGCTCAGATCCGGGTAATCCATGCGGCGTCGAATGGTCATGCTTGGATAGCTCTCAGCGTCGATCGTGGTGGTTTGCCATTCGCAGAGATTGCGGTTTTTGTCGCGTTCTTTAGGGTCCAGGTTCATGGCGAACTCGATCAGATTTTCAAGCCCATCATGATCTGGGTCAGAATGAGGGCCGGATATGGTGGGATTGCCGAGTTCTTCCGGAGTAAAGTGATCGTTCTGCCACTGGGACGCGGAGAAACCGGTGGTGATCGCAATCGTTTGCTCGACCGGCACTGCTTCAAAGTGATTTTCGTCGCCTGCCTGGGTTGCTTGGATGATAACACTGCCGCTGCCCGTAGGGCTCATAACGTGCGAGCTGTCAACAGTCGCCAACCCTGATTTTTTTGTTAGAGTAACGGCAAGACCGCTAGATGATGTGGCGGTGAGTAACAGCGGGCCCGCATCAAAAGCGTGTGAGTTGGGGGCGGTAAAAAAAATGTGGTTAGCGGCTTTGGTGATGATGAAATCACCAGATATACTGCCCTGGTAGTTCGGGTCATCAATGACGGCGTCGACACGATAAGTTCCCGCATTGCGTGGGAGGTTGCTGTTTCCGTTGTAATGGATCAAAGTAGTGAGGTTCGGCGGGTTGGTGATGATGCTGACAGACTTTGCATTGCCGTCATAAGTCGGGGAGTTGCCCTGCCATTGCAGGCTTGCTTGAGCTTTGGTGATGGTCATCGTTTCACTACTGGTGCCTGTATGATTGATCGAATCACTGGAGACATCAGCAGAATAGGTGCCTGCATTGACGGGGAATGAACTAGTGCCATTGTAGCGGACAATGACGGGGACTCCTGCGGGGATTGTTGTCACGGTGATTGATTTTTGTGAGCCATCGTAAGTCTGTGATAGCCCGGTGATATGGTATTGCACTGTCAGTGGAGAGATTGTCAAAGTCGTAGCTTCGCATCCTTCATAGACTGGATCATCGACGGTGGCGACAACCGAGTAAGTACCGGCGTTCGTGGGCGGTGTTGCCGATCCGTTGTAAGTGATGGAAACAGGGAGTCCCGCTGGAATTGTGGTGGCCGTCACCGATTTTGCGGATCCATTATAGCTGGTATTGATGCTGGAGAAAACAATCACGGCAGGGGAGTCTGCGATGGCTGGATTTCCCAGATTCGTCGATGACGGCCGCCAATTCGAAGCGATAGCGTGGTCGGGTGTGGAGTATGGATTACGTAAGACCAAAGAGGGACCTGCTCCGTCAGGAGTGGTGGGCCATGGGGCTACGTCATCATAGATAAAATCATGAATGGTGGTTCCCGCGCCGAAGGAAAGTTTCAGTTGCTCTCCGGAGTTGGAGAGATTGTCCAAAATATCCCATGCGCCGGCAACCGGTTTTCCTGCACCGTAGCGGGCTTGGAACGACGGAATATGCTTTGCTATGATAGCATACGCACCGGGTGCCAGTGAAGTCATGGCGGAGCTCGCAAAGTTAAAATCGATACCCTTGGTGAAACGAAGTTCCGTTAGGTCAATCGTAGTGGATTTTGAGATATTTTTGATTTCGATGAATTCGTAATCGTCCTTGTTGATGGATCCCCCGGCGGAAATTTCCGCAGCACTGGGTGCAGGGGGGTGATACATGATCTCAGTGATCATGATGTTTTGCTGCCAGACGGTCACATCAGGCGTGGCCACGGTAACTTGGACTGGTTCCGACCAATATGACCAGTTTCCATCGCTGTCTTTGTGGCGCACTCGGGCGCGGTAGGTATTTCCCGGCTTGGCTTCGACGATGGGAATTTGGATCTCGCTGTTGAAGGTGGTTAATTCCGATGAAGTCCACGATGACTGCAGTTCGTAGTCCATCTCAGTGCCGCTGACATAGCCCCCGATTCCGGGCGCTGAAATTTTCGCGATGCGCCATTGGTGCGCGGCGTAGGTGTGATTGCCGTTCGGATCACTGAATGCTGATGTGCTGAATCGAAGATCATTGGATGGGAAACCTTGGGCTCCCGTGTAAGCGATGGTTGGTTTGTTGGGGAAATCGGTCTTGGGTAAAATCGGTGGAGAGTAAGCCGATGGCTCGACTTTGCTATCGACGAAGCCACCATAAAGACTCTCCCATTCGAGATATTTGTATCCGTAGCCTTTTTGGCGGTCGAGGCTCGTGTCCGTTCCACCACCCGAGGTATTGGTGGCTTTTCGCACCCAGGTGGGAGCGTTGGTGGGGTAGGTGTTGGTGGCGAAGTCGGTGAACCATTGGACGCGGGCGGGAAAATCCGCGAAGCCGTCGCCGTCAGGGTCCGCGAGTGTTCGGGTCCAGGATCCAGTTGACACCGTGCCGCCATTGCCACCGCGAGAATCGAAGAAGGTAGCACGGAAAAAATTTCCTTTGTGATTGCCTTGGCCGCTATTGGCGCCATCGGTTCCGTTGGTGCGTGGGTGCAAGTTCCAGATGAAGGCATCGAGATTTGCCCAAGTGGCAGTTTGTCCCGGAGTATGCAGCATTGAAGCGTATTCCTGGTGCAACTGACCGATCTGTCCCCCGTTGGAAGAAGCATCGGAGGCAAAGAGAGAGAGGATTTCGCGACAACGGTTGCGATATTCGCGTGCTAAATTTTCATGCCGACCTATCGCGCGAATTGCGTTAGGCTGTCCTGCAACAACGATGCTCTGGGTCGCGCCATTGGCGATCATATCCATGGTGCCTCCCCAGTGGTGCGCGGCGATGTATTGCATATCAAGGTCGTATGCGATGATCACCCATTTGTTGTCGGAGGAGCGGCGATAAAATCGATAGTTGTCACCCGGACGGACGTCAACATTCCCGTTGAGGCGGTTCAGAGCGAGAAACGTGTAGAGCGCATTAAGATCGATATTGTCACGATACCACTGTTCGGTTTGTCCGGAACTGGCGAGGGCATCGCGAAAAGAAATCCAATCCGATCCCGCAGGTTGTCCAGCGCCCTGGTGTTTTTGATCGCCGCCATTGCCCTCAATCGCGTAGATATTTCCGTCCGGCAGATTTCTTTCTTCAAGAAAATTGCCCTCCGTTGGCTCTAGGGCCAGATACAGTCCCCAGAGATCGGAATCGTACTGGGAAGTGAACTCGGAGGCTCCGTCAATCACGCGCCAATGAACGTAATGAGTACGAAAAGCGGAGTTTCCGGCCAGTTCATACATGCGTGCGCTTGACGCCTCCTCCACGCCTGCCGAACCACGATTGATCGGTGCCCACGGTGAGGCATTCGCATTGAGAATCAGATTGTTCCAGGTCTCCTTGTATTTTTTGCCCCAATTGTCTCGAGGCTCAAAATTACGGGCCCGGTTGAAGAAGAGATTCCATTTGTTTTTGCCTGATTGGTAGGTGGAACCAATACCTCGATTTTTGAATTCGATATGGTCATAAACAACTCCGTCGAAGACGAGTGTGCCAAGAAAGCGGATACCGTTTGAGCTGCTCGTATACTGGGAATTCGTGACATCCGTGCCATGGGCAATGAGATGATATGGTTGGATGCTGGCGATTGTTGTCGATGGGAAGTTGACATTGGGCGTTGTCCCTGGACGGAACGCAGCGTTGAACGATGGAACGCCATCATAAACAAAGTAGGCGAAGTTGGGCTGATCATCATCAGCATACGGGACAGTGATGCTGTTCGATAGATTGTCTGTGGCGGTAATGCGATACCGAACCAATCGACGGTGCGTTTGTAGTGCTGCGGGCATCACGCAGGTGTAAAGTGAATCACCCGCTACCGCATCGCCGCTGCTACCGTTGTCAAACATGGGCAGGCTTGTCCAGCTGGTGCTGTAGCTGGCATCGGATTTCCTGATGTAAGAACCGGGGTCAACCAGCTGGTAATGGAGAGAGACCGTGCCCAGGCTATCAAGATCACTGATTCTTGCGGTGATAGTTACCGGTAAATTGGCAGTGGGGTTTACCGGGCTATGCTCAACCTGGCGAATTTGTGGCGGCGTGGATGACAATGGGGTGGCATTCGTATTGACCGCATTGGGTGTTGGATTGGTGCCAGCGGCAACAGCGGGTTTGAATAATTCCACATCGATATTGAAATCAACGATGTGAGTCGAGTTGTTGCGGTTCACGCCATGGATGGCGATCACATTGGTGCCGCCGACGAGGTATGCGGATGTGTTCGTGAGGTTGGTCGTGAACCATGATGCCGTGGTTACACCCGCAGTTGCATTTGCATTGAATGCCAACTGTCCTGTGGGAAGATTCGTATTGCGAAACACTTCGACGCCGTTGATCCATACGATGCAACCATCGTCTGCTCGTGTTCGAAGAGTCAACTGATTAGGAATTTGGCCGGGTGTCAGTGAAAATATTTTTCGTGCATAGACAGTGTTATAACTACTTTGCATATCGCTAAGAACGGTATTACACGTGATCGTGGTGCCATAGCCAATGGGCGTGGCGCCATTGATCCATGTGGTGTCTGAATAGCCAGTACTGCGCCACTGATCGACAGGAGATGAGGCTTCGGCCTGACCTTTTTTATATTTCCAGCCAGTTGACGAAGCCGTGGTATAGTAAACGGCCGGAGTTGCTCCCTGGCTTGAAGAACGCCAAGCTCCTCCGAGATCGTTGTCCAATGATGGATTGATCAACTCGATCGAGGGGCCTCCTCCTTTGGCGGAAGTCGGCCATGGAAAGCCTGGTTTGTAACTAACCGTGTCTTGCAATAGGCCAGTTGCATTTTTGAGATCGATGGTTTCACCGGAGTTGGCGAGTCCGCCGATCCATGGCCCAAGGGCGGAACCGCCGAACCTTGCGGCGAATGCTGTTGGGTTTTCAGCAATCACCCGATATCCTGAGGGAGGTAATATCGTTCCTGCAGGAAAGGTGAACGATACGGCATTGGAGATGGTCCATCCGCTGAGATCGATCGCGGTATCACCGGGATTATGAAGCTCGATGAATTCGTGCTGGGTCGGTCCATTGGCGTCGTCCGCAGGATCATAGTGGATTTCGTTGATCACCGCAGTTGCCGGGACAAGCGAAGTCGTAGAGAAACTACCTGATGTTTCGGTCCAGGTCGTGCCCCCGGCATTGATGGCGCGGAAACGGAAAAAGTATGCAGTTGCCGGGCTGAGACCGTTAATGAATCGTGTGAAATCCCCTGTCTGTAATCCGCATGAAACGGCGCTTGACCATGAAGCGGGATTGGTGCCGCCATCCGTCCTGCCGAAGAATAATGTTACGCTGGGGGGATCATTTCCTGTGGTTAGAACTTCGCCGCGTAGATTGGCCGTGAGGCCGGTAACGCTCTCGATGCTGCGCCATGCAATGCTTGCGGGAGAGACAGCAAGAGTGGTGAAACTGCCAGATGTTGTTGCCCATGTTGATCCGCCAGAGTTTTGAGCGAAGGCACGAAAATAATATGTCACTTGAGGCGAAAGCCCTGAAATCACGGTATTGGTTGCGCCGGTCTGCGCTCCTAAAGAGATGTTGGAAGACCAAGACGCAGGATTTGTTCCGCCATCGCTGGTTCCATAATAAATCGTGACATCAGGAACCTCGCCACCCGTGGAAACGACGTTTGCTGCAACTGTGGCCGTGGTGGCGCCCACATTCGAGGCCGCGCCAGTGCTGACTGCGGGTGGATTGGCCAATGTTTGAAATGTTTGGCTGGGGGATGCCCACGAAACGCCTGCGGAGTTGGTTGCGCGCGCGGAGAAATAGTAAGTGACTCCCCCTGCGGTGAGGCCTGAGATCGACTGAGAAAAATTGCCTGAGTACGTGGCGGGAAGATTGATCGAATTTTGCCAATTGGCTGCCTCAATGCCACCATCCACAGTGCCGTAAAAAAAAGTGATCGTCGGAGCGTTGTTGCCAATATTTGTGACGGAGCCATTCAATGTGGCGGAAGTTCCCGAAACCGCGGTAGCGGCACGATTGTCCAATGTCGCAGAACCCACCGGATAGAGCGGCGATGCATCGAGACGAATATGGTCAAAATGGCTTCGCCCGCTACCACGTGCTTGAATGAGGATGCGTATGGTTTTGCCGATGGATGTTGTGTTGTTGGGAGTGCTGAATATCAATGCCGGGGCATCGGCAAAAGTGCCCATGGGTATGGTGGAAGCATTGAAATTACCCGTGCCGTAAATCACGCCATTGCTGTCAGCCAAGCTGTATTGCGTGATATTTCCGGACTGCGTCTGACCGGAACGATTGCCGGCAGCTATGGTCAAAGTGTAGCGGGTATTGGCCTGATAGGTGACGGAAAGGTTTTGCCAGACATCATATCCCAATGCCATTCCCAGGTGATCTGTTCCGTCGGCTGCGAAGCCTGTGATGTATTCTTCAAAAGCCTGATTCACGGAGTTTTGTCCATTCGTACCAAACCACTCCGGTGCGATGTTGCCAGAGTAGCCGCCAACTGCGAGAGAATTGCCTTCAAAAGAAGGATCGCCCACTGCTACAGGAATAGCATGCAGTGTTTTTGCAAGAAGAATCAGGCTGGCAAGATACTTCATAAAGCTGGTGAATGATGATCGCGACAATCATACTTGCAATGAGAAATTTTTTCTCAGCACAGAAAAAGACTTTACTGTGTCACTTGAATACGCAAACGCCAGAACTTGGATTTTTGGGTTTTTAATGAATGCGGAGAACGATGCTGCCAGATCTCGTCTGCTCCCGAGCGTTGGATACCGATCAATTCGCCTTCATTGCTCCAAGTCGTGTCGAGTGCGTTTGTGGACTCCAGGAAGACACGAACACTGTCCGTCGCATAGCGTCGCCTGTGGGTCAGGCGCGCATGCGTTCCCAGTGTCGGAATATCCACGTAATCGATGACAAGGGGAGGGTTCGGTTCATGCACAACAGGGTTGCCACCCAAGGCGTATTCCGTAAGGTTGTTCTTTCCATCGCGATCGGGGTCGGCAAGTGGATCTGTCAGGCCGAATGAATTCAACCAAGGACCGATCAAGATGGCGTCCGATACGCCCGGATTCCCGCCCGGACTCGCTGAGGCACGCCATGCGGTCGATTCCTGATAATTCGTTAAATTCAATGAATCAAATAATACGATGGATTGTCCCAAGCCATCGGCATCCGTGGGCCATGGGGACGAGGGCAAATACGTGAATTGCCGCACAACCTGATCTTCGCTGTTACGAATGGTAATTGTCTCTCCGGCATTATTCAATTGTCCACGGTATTGGCCAATGACGGGCAGTGAATTTCCGTAACGCAGGTTGAATGCAGCAAAATTCGAGACCAACAGAGCCCGTTGACCAGCCGAAAGAGTCGTGACTCCTGTCGCATCCAAATCAACTTCTACGGCATCGAAAATATACAATCCTCGCAAATCAACTTCGGTTGAGGATGGGTTGTGAATTTCGATAAACTCAAAGTCATCCGCATCAGAGAATCCAGCCTGGATTTCCGCCGGACTTGGATCGATGGGGTGATACATGATTTCAGAAATGGCAAGGTTCGATGCCGTTGCAGATTGCGTATTAAGAAAAAATGTCGCCTCGGACATGGCGCTCCATGTGCCGCCTTGCAGCGCGCGAAAGCGCACTTTGCGTTCGCCATTCCCATGAAGGGTGAATGGACTGACGACGCTCTGACGGGTGGCGGTCAATGAGAAATTCATACTAACGTCAGAGCTGGTTCCATTCGCCTGATGAATTTGAATGGCGATCACATTCTGGCCATTCACTAGTAGTGCTGGGTTGATGTTGCTGATATTTTCGATCGTGTCTTCGATGGCACTACCCGAAAAATAATTGAACGCTGGGTTTGTCGGAAGATTGCCAGCAATGCGGGTGCCGTTGAGATAGATGGCATAAGCGTCATCGTATTCGATTCTCGCGGCAAGATTTACGATTTGAGCCGTATCTGTTATGTCGAAGGTTCTTCTGAAATAGGTGGCGTATCGAGGGCTGGGAATCGAAATGGCAGTCGCTTCATCGCCATCGCCGTAGCCAAGTTCGGCTGTTCCCACAGGCCATGACGTATCGTTGAATCCGGGCTCCCGCCACGCCGTCCCCTGATTACTGGCGTTCGATAGATAGCGCCAGGAGCTTGCAGACCATGGGATCAGGTTTTCTGAAGTGATGGCCGATGAATGAGTCTGGGCACCACTACGCAATGTTCCTCCAATGGCGCGAGGATCACTGCCGTCGGGCATGTAATAAAGAGTCGCTCCGGCCGGCCCACTGATGGCGAGTTCTACGCCCGATGGCTGATAACCGCCGAATGGCTGAATCGTTGGCGCGTCTACGCTTGGATAGAGTCCATCATTGCGGAGTTGTTGCAATACGACCGGATGCCGGGGATTAAAATAGTTGATGAGTTCGTTTTGTGCATTTTGCCAATCGAGTTTCGTCAGCGGCGTGACACTCTTGGCGTCGCCCCACCGAGCACTCTCAGCCATGATACATTGGTCAACAACGGTCGCGATCTGGTTGACGCGATTTTGCCATGCCCCGGGTGTCAGCGCTCCTCCTGAAAACATGTGTTTTTGAATCCGGTCAGCCCATCGGATCCGATATTCGGCATTGGCGCTCAGGTCCAGATGCAGAAAGTATGGGTTGCTGTGCGGAAAGCTGGATTGGTTTCCCGAGCCAAAGGGTCCCGTCCGGTCTTCGTTGACATCAAAAAACGTATGTTCAAAGTCATGGACAAAAAAACGAAAACCATCACCTGTGTTTCCAACACGCCGACGAATTCCGAACCAGTTGTTGGCGTTGTTATCACCCAAAAATGCCGATGTGCAACCGTCGAGGTTTCCTGTCCAGAATGATAAGAGCAAGTAATCAATCAAATTCGTATCGTTCAGCAACACGGGATCGGAAGTGGGAGTCACACCATCTTCCGCACGCCCCATCATTTTGAAATAATTCCCTTGAGTCGGATTCGCCGCGTGTGCGCGAGAGAGATTCCACAGGTTTTGCCAATCGTTCAGATTGCCGTCGGTGGCACCGATGACATAGCCGGCGTCTTGTTCTCCTTTGACGACATCATAGTCACTTTTACTTCCACCCATGTAGGAAGAAGCGTATGCCGCTTCTGTTCGCTCCTCTAAATTGAAAAGCCCCCAGTAAATTCCATTGAGATAAACATGGCAAAACTGTAGGTGCGACGACAATTGACCCATGGCGCGCTGGGTTTCGCGTGTGGATTCTTCCCGCAAGAAAGTATTGCGACCATCCCCGCCAAATGCCCAGCTGTAATTTTGCGACGTGCGTAGGTCGATTTGGTCAAATTCTCTTGCCCCAAATCGACCGAATAAAGGATAGTTGAGTTTTTTTGCTCCGTATTCCTCACGAAAATATAAATGGAAACTATGCTTGGGATTATCCGGGCTGCGGGAAAAACCACCACGTAACCGCACACCTGCATTTTCTTGAAATGCGGATATTCCGTTCGGATTGGCCGCATCAGGAGGCAGGATCCATTCGACCGAAACCGGCTTCTCCCATGAAAAACCACGACCGTATGGATTGGAGTAAATTCCCTGTGAGCCATTGACGTTGATGAGATTACCTATGTCAGTGGTAAGACAAACCGTGGGGATTGATAATAGTGCGTTCTTCACTTGTTGCGCACCGCCGACATTCGGATTTGCATGATTTACGATTTCGGGATCCATGCCAAAGTCCATCACTTGATCCGTGCCTGAGGATGACGGCCAGAAGGGAGGGACCTGCCCATTGGGGGATTGATTGATGATATCATTCACAAACAAAAAGCTCTGTGTATCAACATCGGTGCTTTCCCAACCAAGTTTGAACGCCGCAGCGCGAACGATGGTCGTTCCTGTGATTGAAATCGGCGCGGTGTAGATGCTGCCATTCGTTTCGGTCGGTGCCGATCCGTCCACTGTATAACGTATCGTGGCCCCAGGCGTGCCTGTCGTAATGGTCAAGGGAAAAGAATTTTGATAAAACCCCCTTTTGTGGGAAAATTGCGTGTCCTGCACTTTCCCCAAAAAACTATATTCCGTATTGACCCAGCCGGGTGTTGCTTTGCCGTCTCCGAAGTATGCATTGCCAGCAGCAACAGAACCACTCACAAGCTCGGGCAGCATGAGGAATTTGCTGTCAGCGACGGTGTTATTCAGGCCCTGAATGCACAATAAATTATTGCCGGTAGTGATTTTCGGGATGAGAGAAGTGAGATTGAACGGTTTGCGAATCAGCGCATTGACATCAGTGCGAGCCGCCGTTGCGACCGAGTTCCACAGAGGAGTGGCGGGAGCATTTTCGGACGCGGCGAATTGTCCGTTGATCCATGCAGCAAATCCATCGGCATGCCGACTTAGCAGATACATGGATGTAGCACCTCCAGCCCCGCTGCTGGTCGAAAACAATTTTCTACTGTAAATGCTACCGCGAATATTTTTCATGATATTCTCCACATTGGTGCCAATGACTGCACCTGATGAAGTATTGGATGGTGTGCTCGCATACAAGCCGCCTGATGCGGTGTCTCCCACCAGTCGAAAACTGGCATCCCAGGCATTCAGTTGTCCCGTTGCTGCGAAGAATTCGACACAATTCCCCCCATATCCTTGAAACATGACGACATCAAAACTGTGCACGCCGACTGTCAGATTCACTGAGCCGAGGTGATCTTCCGGACCATGGTTGGTATCATCGACCATGACGTTTGCTCCGTTGATGCGGATTCGTCCACCATCGTCAGAGTTGAGCCCGAATGTGTAGAAGCCCGCTGTGGGAATGTTGATGAAACCGGTGGCGCGAATCACGTAGTTGTTTCCATTTCCACCGGGTGGCGGAGCATTTCCTGAGTAGTGGCCGTCCCCTCCATCTCCGAGAAAATTGACATTGCCGACAACGGCGGAAGCCTCAGAAATGTAACCAGCGCTTCCCGGTGTGAGCGCCAATACACTGTCGGCAATGGCCAGTGAATCGATGTAATTCGAAGAAAAAACTTGTCGAACAGCGATTCCGGGAACTGTCAGGCCAAAGCCAAACCCACTCGCTCCGCTGGACCAGGTCAGATCACTGAAGGATAGATTTTTCCATGTGGTATCCTGGCTATTGCTTGAAGGTACGCGGTATCTCCAGGAGGTTCCGGCAGCAATATGACGCTGAAAATTGAATTGCCGACCGTAGGATTCGTCAGGTTTCAACGCGGGAAAATTAGGGGCGAATTCTTGAACGATCACTCCCGTCGGTGAAATCAGGGCAAGGTATTCACCTCCAGCACTTAAACGAAAATTCGTATGGTTGGAGTAAATCAGGTGTTTCTCGGAAGCAAAAAACAATCGGAATTCACCCGGTTGTAATGTAACCGCCGGGAATGTCCATTTTGCGGGGTTTGTCGCTTGGTCTGTCAATTTCCAACCAGCGAGAGAAATGGCGGCGCCGGTGGGATTGTGAATTTCGATCCAGTCTGAATAGGCGCCATCTTCATCGGCGATCGTGGATTTGTTGTCAGCCATGAATTCGCTGATGATCGGATTGGCCCAAGCAACCGAGAAAACGGATAGTAGCAGCTGTAAGAGAAACTTGATCATGATGAAGGCTCCCACAGTTTGCGGGTTTCGATACCTGTTACGTCAAACGGGTAGCATCAGGCCCATGATTGAACAAGGGAAATCCCGCATTTGAATCTCCATGATTTGACTCTGCAGCGTGGGTTTCAAAATTTCAAGCCCACATACCATTGTATGAATGCAATGCAGGTGGCATCACGCCCTATGAGTAAAAAATGCAAATCTGCGATGTTTCTTCTTGTCACATCAGCTCCAGTGCATAAAATTGGCCAAGTTTTAAAACTTAGTTCTACAATTTCATTCAAAATTGTGGCCGAATTTACAATATTTCAATAATGAAAAAAGCCATCATCATTTCGATCATCGGTATCCTCTCGACGTTTGCACGAGGTGCAGTGATTGCTTTCTGGGATTTCAACAGCGGTTACGATGCTGGATTGGGACAAGTCCAGGTCGTTCTCAACGCCAGCCAGGGATCCGGAACGATTTACCAGCAACGAGCTGATATCGATGGCAATGGAAAAGCGGGTAATGCATTGCAAGACTCCGCCAACGGCATCAACGTTGCAGCAGGTAATGCCATGGCTTGGGATGATATTGCAAAAGCCGGCGAGAACGATGCTGAGTTTTTTATTACTTTTTCGACTGTGAACTTCTCGAACATCGTGATCTCCTTCGATTTGCGGGGTAATGCCACGTTGATTCCTGGCTTTGATCTGAAATACTCCACTTCGCCTCTCGAGAATGTCACCAATCCCATCGATGTGCTTGGCACAATCAAAGACTTTCCTGGCGGTATATCGACCGAAATATTCAACAATTCTCCTCTCAATGCCGGTGCAGCATTTGCACGGATCAGCATCGATTTAAGTTCTGTGATCGGTCTCAACAATATGTCATCTGTGGCACTTCGGCTTGATAATTTTGATAACGGCACGGGCAACAACGACATGAGGATCGACAACTTTCTGATCACAGCCGTTCCTGAACCTTCCGTTGCTCTGCTCGGCGTCTTTGGTGTGTTCGCCATGCTGCGCCGTCGTCGATTGGCCTGATCATTGGACGCGCCCGGAAAGTGAGAGTTTCTGGCCTAGTGGTGGAAGCTAGCTTGGTGAAAAACTGCAGAGTCTTCCAGTCTGTTGGATCACGTTACCATAAAGCGAAATTCGCGATTGAATGGTGGCGATCAGGTGCCAAACAGCCGGTCGCCCGCATCACCAAGACCCGGGAGGATGTAGCCTTGCTCATTGAGGCAGCGATCCATGGCTGCGGCGTAGACCGGCACACCGGGGCAAGCTTCCACGAAACTTCTAACGCCTTCCGGCGCTGCGACGAGGCAGGCAAAGCGAATGCTTTTTACGCCGGCGGCTTTGAGTTGCCTCACCGCCTCCACAGCGGATCCTCCGGTAGCCAGCATGGGATCAAGCAGGATCACATCGCATTCCGCACTGTGATCCGGCAAGTTGGTATAATAGGTTTTCGGCAGTAACGTATGCTCATCGCGCTTCAGGCCAATGTGGGCCACAGTGGCCTGCGGGATCATATCGAGAAATCCATCGAGGAATCCCAATCCAGCCCTCAGAATGGGCACCAGCATGATTGGGTGAGCCAAGGTTTTCGCTTGCGACTGTTCCAGCGGAGTTTGAATCGTAATATTTCTAGTGGAAAGATTTTCGCACAGGTATGGTGTCATCAATGCGCCAATACGCCGAACACAGGCACGAAAGACATGTGGTGGGCAATCCGCTTGCCTGAGTTGGGCGAGCTCGTGCTGGATGAGAGGATGGTTGAGTTCCTGAAACATGGATCAGGGAGCGAGAAGTTTTTTGAGTTCTTCCTGGGAGATTCCGAGGTTGATCGCTGCCTGTTTGAGATCGTTTTCTGCTGTCTCGACGGTGCGTTGCGCAAGCTGGGAAATGACCCACTGGATGATGTTACCCGATGGGGCGGAATTGAGAATCCGGTCGATGGCGTCATCGAGTTTGATTCGGGAAATGATCGGCGCCGAGGCGAGAGGGATATCGTTTGGCAGTAGCACCGATGACGATGCCAGCGCACAGGCACGGGCGATGGTGTTTTCTAATTCACGGACATTGCCGGGCCAGTGATGCGCCTGCAGGGTGGAAACCGCTTCTTGTGACAAGCGGATACGCGCCATACCATTCTTGTGTGTGATGCGTTGAAGAAAATACTCTGCAAGCAGCGGGATGTCATCCTTGCGATCACGTAGCGGCGGGATTCGAACCTCCACCACATTGAGCCGGTAATACAAGTCTTCACGAAAACGTCCGGCCGCTACTTCCGATGCAAGATCTTTATGCGTGGCTGTGATGATTCGAGCATCGCTTGTGAGAGTCTCGTTTGAGCCCACCCGTGAAAAAGTTCCATCCTGCAATACGCGCAGGAGTTTGACCTGGATGGACAAGGGCATGTCACCGATTTCATCGAGAAACAAGGTCCCGCCGTCCGCTTGTTCAAACCTTCCCGCCCGCCGTGCGATCGCTCCGGTGAACGAGCCCTTTTCGTGTCCAAAAAGTTCTGACTCTAACAAGTTTTCAGGAATGGCGCCGCAATTGAGGGGAATCAACTCTTTGAGCCGGCGTGGTGAGTATTCGTGAATCGCTTTCGCAATCAACTCCTTGCCAGAGCCGCTTTCTCCAGAAATCAGGACGGGTGCATCGGATCGTGCGACCCGGCCGACAATTTTAAACACATCTTGCAGGGCTCTGGAAACTCCAATGATTTTCACGCGGCCATCAAAAGCCTGTTGTGCAGGCGCCGAGGTGTCGGCGCTGCGGCGGTCATCAGCGAGCTGGAGCGCGGATTCGAGGACCGATCGGAGCTCGAAGGGCAATGACTCTTTGCGCAAGACATCATGGGCTCCTCGCTGGGTTGCCTCGATGACCTGACCAGTGGTAGGAAAGCCGGCAATCAAAATCACCAGAGTCGTAGGGGATTGGGCTTTGATTTTTCCTAACAGCTCCATCCCATCAAAAGGCTGCAAATCAATGGCGGTGAGAACGACATCGATATGGGTCTTGGCGATGATTTTGGCCGCTTTGTCGGCATGATCCGTGCGCAGGATTTGCAAGCCTTTGGCCGCGAGGTGCTTGGTCGCCCAGTCAAGAAATTCAATTTCTTGATCGACGATGAGAATCGTTTGCTCGTTATCCTGGATGGCCATGGGCTGACATGAGAAAAGCAGAATTCTGCAATTAGGCACGAAAAAACCACGCATGATAGAGAGAAATCGCTTGGTTTGGTATATCTTTCTAACCAGACTGGGATCGATTTTCTGGCAAAAGGAAAAAAATACGATGTAAGCTTGCCTCCCATCAGGTGATGGGTTATCGTGGTGTTGCTATGAAACAGAAAACATTATTTTTGATTCCGATTTTGGGTCTGCTGGCGTCATGCGCCCAAGACAGCATGTCCGGCGATGTGTATTCGCGCAACGAAGCCCGTATGGGGCAGTCAGTACAATATGGTCGTGTGACCAATGTCCGGTTTGTCAAAATTGAGGGAAATAATGAACTGGGTGGTCTGGTTGGAGCTGTGGCAGGTGGAGTTCTAGGCAGCAACATCGGCAACGGCCGTGCTTCCAACCAAGCTGGTGCGATCGGTGGCGCTCTGGCAGGTGGGGCTATTGGTTCTCAATTGCAGCAAAAAATGGGATCTCGTCAGGGAATGGAGATTACCGTTCAGTTGGAATCGGGCGGTTCGGTTGCCGTGGTGCAGGAGGTCAATCAAAAAAACCCCACTCGATTCAACGTGGGTGAGCGCGTTCGCGTGATTAACTCAGGTGGTGCGATGCGCGTGGCATATTGAGACTTTCCTGTTATTTTTTCTGACCTTCTGTGCAGCAATGCGCAGAAGGTTTTTTTCACTCTTTACCTCGCTCGTTTTTATGTTGGCCAATACTTTCACCTGGCAAAGTGCCGGTTTGATCCTGATCATCCTGCTTTTGATCATCGGCTTGTTCCTGTTATGGCAGATTCGTCAGAATGCAAGGACGGATCAATCGGGTGAGCTGGCTTCGTTAGTGCGCGGCATTATGGAAACCGAGTTCCGCGAGAGTCGCAAGGAATTGGGAGTAGGATTGCGTGAAAACCGCCAAGAGATGGCGCAGTCGTTGAAAGAGTTTCGCAATGAGCTGAATGAGATCCAACGCCAGAAGTTCAGCGAGCTGGTGGCGCGGCAAGATGATCTTGTCAAATCCACCGAGGCGAAGTTGGAAAAAATGCGCGAAACGGTGGATGAGAAATTGCACAAGACATTGGAGGAACGACTGGGGCAATCGTTCAAGATTGTGAGCGAGCGACTCGAAGCGGTGCAGAAAGGCCTGGGTGAAATGCAGAGTTTGGCCCACGGAGTCGGGGACTTGAAGAAAGTGCTTACGAACGTGAAGACCCGCGGGGTATTGGGAGAGATTGCTCTGGGGAATATTTTGGAACAACTGCTCGCGCCGGAGCAATACGATGCGAACGTGAAGACAAAAAAGGGATCGAACGACCATGTTGAATTCGCGGTGCGTCTTCCGGGCATGGAGACCGGTGATTGCTTGCCCGTCTATTTGCCGATTGATGCGAAGTTTCCCCAGGAAGATTATTTGCGTCTGCAACAGGCTTATGACGCGGGAGATGTTGCTGCTGTTGATGCTGCCAGCAAGGCTTTGTCGCAATCCGTTAAAAAATTTGCAAAAGATATCCGCGAAAAATACATCGATCCTCCTCACACGACGGACTTTGGTATCATGTTTTTGCCCATGGAGGGATTGTTCGCGGAAGTGGTGCGGCAACCTGATCTGGTAGCCCAGTTGCAACGTGAGTATCAAATTATCGTCACGGGGCCGACGACATTGGCCGCCATGCTGAACAGCTTGCAAATGGGTTTTCGTACACTTGCGATCCAGAAGCGCAGCTCCGAGGTCTGGCGCATTCTGGGAGCAGTCAAAAATGAGTTCGGAAGATTCGGGGACGTGCTTGCGAAAGCTCAGAAAAAATTGCTCGAAGCCAATAAGGAAATCGATGTGCTGGTAGGCACCCGCACGAAAATGATGCTGAGCAAATTGAAGAACGTGGAATCGCTCGAGGTTGATGCGGGCATTGAGGATCTTTTGGATTCTGCTTCCGCGGATGAAATCACGGTTTCGGAATAGAAAAAACGCGTTCGTTAGATTCTTTTTTGGCGATTGATCCTTACACCCTTGCTTTTCATTGCCTCGATCAATTCACCTACCAAGGGATTCGGGAAACGACGACTGGGTGTTACTGCGTGAAAGGTCTCGCGAATCTCGGGAATCTGGTGAGTCACCACCAGTGATCTGTTGGCGATTTCATCGCGGACCACTACGGGCGGAACGAGTGTTAGTCCACTGCCACGGCGTGCGAGCAAACGCAGCATCGCCATGTCATCGACTTCTGCCAGTATCATGGGCCTCACACTCGCAGAGGCAAGCAATCGATCAAAACCTGCCCGGATGTTGCTGGCATGCCCCGGAAGCACCAGGGGGATTTCGTGGAAATCACGGGGAAAACGGAGGCGCTTTTTTTTCCATTCGGGAGCACCTACGAGCGCCACCGCTTGGTCCGCTAAGCGATGGCTGTGCCATGGGCGCTGGGCATCGCGATGAACCGCGTCGTTGGTGAGAACCAGATCGATCTCGTGCGCTTGCATCGCTACCAATAATTCGCCGATCGATCCAGAGCGCAGAACCAATTCCACATCGGCTCGATGAAGCACGGGACTGACGAATTCCAGGAGGAAATTGCGTGACAAAGTCGCGACCGCTCCCATGCGTAGCACCTTGCGTCGTGTTCCCACACGATGACTCATCACATCCATCAATTCTTCTCCCGCGCGTCCGATAGCATCGGCGTAATCGAGAGCCATGCGTCCCGCTTCCGTCAGGATCAGTCCTGTAGAATTGCGCTCGAATAAGACGTGACCCAAACTCTCTTCAAGCTGTCTCAATTGAACGCTGAGAGCTGGTGGCGATAGATTCAGTTTGCGCGCCGCGCGCGTCAGATTCAGCTCGCCGGCAATGATGCGAAAGTATCGTAAATGATGGTAATTCAGAAATTCCATGCATTTTTTTATATTAGATAAAATCTAACGACAATGTAAAAAACATGTTATTTCCTATAATGATAGGAAGATTTATGTTTTTTTTATGAACTTGTCAGATCTGCTATCGCCGATGTTGATCCCCTTGCTTCCCGTTCTTGCTGGTTGTCTCGTTAGGTTTTTTCCGGAAAAGGTCTCGCGATTTATTCCATGGTTCGCGTATTTCTCCTGCTTCCTATCGCTTTTGATCCAGATCCAGCCTTGTGGGAATCAGACCCTATGGTTGCGACTCGATACGCTGTCTTCGGTGATGGTGGTTCTTGTTTCTTTTCTTGGGGCGGTTGTCATGCGATTCGCAGTGCGATATCTTGAGGGTGATCCCAAACGCGCGCGTTTTCTCATGTGGATGAGTTTTACTCTGGCGTCGGTGTTGATTCTGGTGTGCGCGAATCATCTGCTGCTGCTCACTCTGGCATGGTTGTCGACCAGCCTTTGCCTGCATCGATTGCTACTTCATCACTCTGGAAGGCCCGGTGCGGTTTTTGCCGCACGCAAGAAGTTTGTCTTCAGTCGCCTTGCTGAAATGTGTCTGCTGATTGCCGTGCTCATGCTTCACGAGAATTACGGCACATGGAAAATCGATGAATTGATGGCGAGAGTCAGCACGGGCGAGCATTGGGGGCTGACAACTCCCGCAATATTGATTGCGCTGTGCGGCATGCTGAAATCCGCGCAGTTTCCTTTTCATAGTTGGCTCCCGGATACCATGGAGACTCCCACACCCGTCTCGGCATTTATGCACGCGGGTATTATCAATGGTGGTGGTTTTCTTGTGTTGCGATTTTCTCCCGTGATGGTCGCTTCGCCCGTATCTCTCCATCTTCTGGTGATTGTAGGATCGATCACAGCGGCATTCGGCGCGATTGTCATGCTGGCTCAGCCCGGTGTGAAACGGTCTCTCGCATTTTCTACCATCGCACAGATGGGATTCATGATGATCCAGTGCGGGATGGGAGCCTGGGGACTGGCATTGCTTCATATTGTGGCGCATTCTCTCTACAAAGCGCACGCGTTTTTGCATGCCGGTTCCACGATTGGCGCGGTACCTCGTGCATCGATTCCCCTAACCAATGGCGCTATCGGCTTGGGACTGATCGCCGGGGCTACGATGATGGCCATCGCTACCCACGTCTTTCACGGGAATGTTTCGGTCGTCAACCCGGCGCCATGGGTGTTTCATTTCATTTTTGTTTTTGCCATCGCTTACGGCATCGCGCGCGCCTGGTCGGCGTCCCGATCCTCATTGCTGCGAGCAATTTTGGTTTCTTCGGCGATCATTGTTGCGGCATGGTTCCTCCATATTGTCGCTTCAAATGTGCTCGCGGGGTATATGATTCATGAAGCACCGATCGCTTTGAAGCTCTGGATCGCTGCGGTTTTTTCTATGCTCTTCCTGTTCCAATGCCTGTTGTGGCGTGCTGCGAATCATCCGTGGGGGAGAAAGCTTTATGTTCACGCGCTGAACGGATTCTATGTGGGAACATGGGCCAACCGGCTTCTAGGGCGCCTCTGGCCAACGCGTAAAATTCCCTGAATCATTTCACAATCACGACAACCATGAATCTTACACGAGAAAAAAATCCAGTTGATACCGCAGCTTCGCTCGATCAAGCGATTGCGGAAGCTTTGGAGCGCGTGGCGCCTCTCTGGCCGTTGGAACATTTTGTTGCGGTCAATCCCTTCATGGGGATGGTCCAATACTCCTTCGCCGAGGCATGTGCGGTGCTTCGCCGGACTCTGGGCAATGCCCCAGTGCAGACCCCTGAGGAATATTTCACCGCATGGAAAAATGGACGCATTACCGCTGATGATCTAAACTCTGTGACTGATGGCGACTGGACGAAAGATCGTTTGTTGGAAGTCTTGCGTCATGAGGCGGATCGTCCGCTGCACCACCCTGTAATGAGTTTTGCAGATTTGTTAGATGATAACTTCCTGCATGCTCATTGGTCGGGTTTTATTGCTGAAGAAATTTCGAAGTGGTGTGCGGTGCATTTTGACCGGAATCAGACCACGTGGAATTCACCTTGGCGGGGAATGGGTTTGTATGCTGCCTGGAAATCAGCGGCAAAAGATGATCGTATGCCCGAAACGTTCGGCCTTAAAGGCTTTCGCAGTTTTGTCGTCCGATTGGCAGACGATCCACGAGAGGCGATTGAGCAATGCATGATGCAGCTCGATCCGTGGGGTGTGGAGAAGACTGATTTCCTGCACCGGCAATTGTCCAACATTTCTGGTTGGGCGGGGCATGTGCGTTACTTGGTCAGGGAAGATGAAATGCGGGGTCGTGGGAATCGTGCGCTGCTTGATCTACTTGCGATTCGTCTGGCATACGATGCCGCCTTGCATGCAGCCCACAGGGGCGACTCTAGAATCTCGGCAGCGTGGCGCAGCCAGAGGGTGAAGGCGGAATGCACGGAATTTGATGAAGCCTTGTCACGTTGGCAGAGGGCCTATGAAGCAGGGTATCAGCGGAAACTGGCGTCCGCTTTGATTCGGCAGAGTGGTTTTGCCGTCACAAGCCGCCCTTCTGTTCAGGCTGTCTTTTGTATTGACGTGCGCTCGGAGATTGTCCGGCGGCATTTGGAGTCGGTGATGCCTGGCGTAAAGACCCTTGGCTTCGCGGGATTTTTTGGTTTTCCTCTCGCACATCAGTCTGCCCACTCTTGTAACGCCGCGTCACGATGTCCTGTTTTGCTGGTTCCTCCTCTACAAAGTCATGAACCACGACCAGAGAACGCTGATCGAACGCTGGCAGAACGTGGCGCATGGAAGGCATTTCAAAACTCGGCTACTTCTTGTTTCAGTTTTGTTGAATCAGTAGGAGTTGCATTTTTTGCGGATTTGCTGAAACCACGCGAGAAAAAACCATTGCTCGGTGATGGCAAACCGCGGGTCGAAGGTCATGGCAGCGAGGAATTGGTCAATGTGGCAGAGGGTGCCTTGAGAGGAATGAGTCTGATCAGTGATTTCGCGCGCCTGGTGCTGATTTGTGGTCACGGCAGTCATAGCGCGAACAATCCTTATGCTTCGTCTTTGGATTGCGGTGCATGTGGTGGACACGGTGGTGAGGTCAATGCTCGCGTTGCCGTGGAAACTTTTAATCACCCTGAAGTGCGTCAATTGCTCAAGAAGCGGGGTATTTTCATTCCACATGACACGCATTTCGTCGCCGCCCGGCATGACACTCTGAGTGATGATTTTCAATTGTTCGATCGCGAGACTGTTCCCGCGTCCCATCTTGATGAACTCGCGTCCCTGGAATACGCCCTGCTAAGAGTCGGCGAACGATCACGGCGCGAGCGCGCGAAACGTCTTGGACTGGAATTTGCAAAGGAGAATCAGATCGATGAGTTGGTCCGGTCGCGTGGTTGTGACATTGCAGAAGTGCGACCAGAGTGGGCATTGGCTAATAATGCGGCCCTGATTGCCGCTCCACGGTGGAGGACGTCGGGTCTAAAATTGGACGGAAGGACATTTCTTCACGAGTATGACCCGACTCTCGATCCGGAGTCGAAAATTCTAACTGTGATTCTCACTGCTCCGGTGGTAGTGGCGAGTTGGATTAACTTGCAATATTACGCCTCTCGCATTGATCCAGAGCATTTCGCAGCCGGCGACAAGACCATTCATCATGTGGTAGGGGGATTGGGAGTGTTCGAGGGAAATGCTGGAGACCTGCGTTCTGGCTTGCCGCTGCAATCAATCCATAATGGAAAGGAATTTGTCCACGAACCAAGGCGTTTGACTGTCTACCTCGAGAGTGAAACACATCTTGTGGACAGAGTATTGGACAGTCATCCCGACGTCAGGCAGTTGTTCGATCACCAATGGATTCATCTGGTAGTCATCGATGGCAATCAGGCGTATGATCGATATCAAGGCGGTTGGCGCGAGCAAACTCTGGAGTTAGCGGCGCATTCATAGAGTTCTTGGCGCGCGCATCATTTTCGTGAATCAATCATAGAAAAAACGATTAATCAATAGGGGCTTCAGGAAAAGAAATATGGGTCTTGAATGGATGATCCAGGGAGTTTGCTGATGTCTGAGACTTTGCGTCGTGTGATTTCGCTCTCGATTCGATTATGGCAGACATTATGATGAAAAAGCTTGAATAATCGCTGATTGGATCAAACTGCCTGAGTGGATGAGCGATATTTTGCCTTCCAAAAATTCCGATTGACAACTGCTGTCTTTATTGATAAAACGTTTCATCAATTTTGCGTGACCTTAGTCCGAATCAGGAGGAGAAACCGCAGAAGTTCTGATGAATTTTATTGATACTCACATGACATCAAAAACTCAATGGAAGCGCACTGGGTCAGTGTCGCAGATTCAATCGCATGATTTTTTTCACGTACATGCGAGGTTTGAGCCGTATATTTGCCAAGAGATGGAGGGTTCGGGAAAAATGTTCGTGAAGCTTGGGTCGGCTTTTGGTGTTCATCGAATCATTGGATTTTTTCAACAAATTTGTCTCTGTCTGTGCATTACTGCCGGGACAGCGGAGGCTTCGGTTCATGTCGACTTCAGCCACTCCTACACCGGAGCGACGAACGCGCTGCAAAACACGGGAAACATCACCTTAACATTTGCCGTCGACTCTCTTGGCAATGCGGTTGTCGATGCTTCCTGTGTTTCTACGGGAGCCTCGGCATACGTCAACGAATTCGATGGTCCTGTGGGAACGGTGAGCGATCCTGCGATGTGGGGGCAAAGTTTCACCATAGTATTGTCATCGACGGGGTCTTCAGCAGGAAGCCTGAGAGTCAGCAATAGCGGCACCGGCATATCCATTCAAGGTGGCAATGCCGAACGTTTGGATTACGCAGGTGAGCGAATCACCGCAACAGTTTCACCCGTCGGTTCTGATTTCAAGCTGCTCGAGCTGGATTATGCAAATGCCACAACCACGTCCGGCACGAAAATGAATGTAGGCATTGTCACATACACCCTCAGCGCCAACAGTGGTTCAGTCGATGTTTCAGCCCAAGGTGTCAACGATACGTTCACCATCGATTCGAGTGCCGATACGGATTCACAAGGCTTTACCTTGTCCGGAATGACGTTTGATTTGAACCCGACTCCCCGGGTGGATGCTGATGCAGTGGTGAGTTTTACCAATAGTGGAACTGGCTTCGGGCCCACACCGCCTTTTCTTTTATCGGGTAGCAATCAGGCATCGATCAGCTTGGCTTTTACAATCAACAATGCGGGTATCATTTCGTTGGATGCATCGACGACCAGTACCAATGCGTCTTTTATTGCCACTGTAAACGAGTGGGACAAGTCGAATGCAGGATCGGTCAGTGATCCCGTATTGTTCGGAAAGTCCTTCACTCTCAGAGGCGCTCCATCGGTCACAGGTGCAAGCGGAAACCTCAGCATCAGTGAATTGGGTGGAGGAGGCATTGGCATCCAGGGAGAAAATTCCAATAAAATTGATGGACTGAATTACGGCACGGGTGATGCCACATCAACTCCTGAAATTCTGACATGGACATTGACCGCGCCAGTGGGGTTGGAGCTGGTTTTCAAAAGTTGGTCATACATCGAAGGTTCGGCAGGTGACATACGCGTATCCAATGGAGCGACCAATGCTGATTTTCCCAATATCGCCAGTGCCACGGGTATGCTGATGATTCCTGAGTTACGATTGGCCAATGGCAGTGCTTTGACATTCCGGGAAATTCCCGGAGTGGGTGCGACGACAGGTGCGGGGATTGCAGGATTCTCGTTTGTCCCAGCGACAACAGTCACTCCACCGAATGGATCAGAGGGCTTTGACAACGGTGGTGGGAATGGTTTCTGGACGAATGGCGCGAATTGGAATCCGGATGGCGTGCCGAGCGCTCCCGCTGATGCTATTATCAATGGGTATCAAGTCGTTCTCAATACGATCGCTCCCACGAATCCCGACGAGCTTCAAATCATCAGTGGATCGCTCTCTCTGACGAATTCGGCAGGATTATCGATACGTGCGATGACCATTGGCCGCGATCTAACAAAGACGGTCCGTTTGGTCATTGACGGTTCCTCGGTATCATTCGGCAATTCCAACTCTTCAGCCACGGATGAATTCGCTGTGGGATCGGCTGCCACCTTGGAGACCAAACTAGGAGCCGGTGGAGGCTCTGCCTTGGAGCTTGGTGCAGCGAAGCTGATTCTTGATCTCGGATCAGAATGGATTCTCGATGGGACCAACTTCTCGGGTGCATTTGACGTGGGACGACGTTTTACCCTGGCAAACTTCGGTTCATTCTCTGGAAGCACAACAGGAATACGTATCCGAAATTTTGATCTGCCGGCGAACCGCGACCTTCGATTGGTGGCCACTTCGACCTCCCTTTATTATGAGGTGGTGACGCAAACGGCTGCGACTGGACCCAATGTGATTTTGATCAATGTCGATGACATGGCGGGCGGGCAGCACTTCGGTTTTGAGGGCAGAAATTGCCTGACTCCTACCATCGATTCACTTGCTACGAACGGGATACGTTTTACTGCCGCCATGGCGTCTTCTACCGTATGTGGCCCTTCGCGTTATTCCTTGCTGACCAGTCGTTGGGCATCGCGCAATACCAGCGAGAATTTCACGTCACTCTACCCTCTTGGCACGTTGGGGAGATTTGGTGTTTCCGATACGGACTTGGAGCATGATGGTCAGAATATCGGTGCATGGCTCAAACAGACGGGCTATCGCACTGGATTCGTTGGCAAATCACACGTGCTGGACGATGAGTTGAAAGATACGACGAAATGGACATCAAAAGGGCTTCTTACTTACGGAAAGACGATAGATCCTGCCACCGATGAGACGGTCAATGCAGCGATGAAGCACAATCATCGGGTTGTGTGTCAGATGATGAGGGGGCATGGTTTTGATTACGTGGATGGATTTTACCATGCCAACCTCAAAGAGCTCTACAGCGATAAACTCAACGTGCACAATCAGGAATGGATCACCAGTCGTGCCCTGCGCTTTATCGATGAAAACCGCAACGAGCGCTTCTTCTTGTACATGGCTCCCACCATCAATCACGGCCCTGTGAACAATAATCTTGATTACACCCTGAGAGCGAACAAGTCATACACCAGTGCTGGCTATCTTCCCAATGAGGATTATTCGTTCATGCCGACGAGACAGTCGATTATCAATGAGGTAACTTCCGCAGGAAAAGACCTCATCTCAGCTCGCGAAACATGGTTGGATTACTCGATCAAAGCGATCATTACGCGACTTACGCAGTATGGGATTCGCAATGATACGTTGATCATTTTCACCTCGGACCACGGAGAAAAGACCTTGAGCGGTCCACTCGTTTGGGGAAAGTCATCGCTCTATGATCTGGGCATGAAGGTGCCATTGGTGATGAATTGGCCTAATGGTGTTAGTTCTCCAGGGCGCACTTACAGCGAAATTGTGAGCCACGTTGATATTGTTCCTACGCTGCTCTCGCTCACGGGGGCATCCCAATTGCCGACAAGACCAATGGATGGTGTCAGTTTATCGTCAGTTTTAAATGGCAATACCACACCGGTGCGACAAGACGTCTTTTGTGAAATTGGATATGCGCGGGGAGTGCGTACCAAGACCCGGAAATACATCGCGGTGCGTTACACGCCGACAATTTACCAGCAGATGGCCAGTGGCTACCGTTGGCCGGAGTATAGTGTCAACTCACAGTTGACGGGCGGCACGATTCCGCGACCGTATTACGTCAACAACAGTGGTCTGGGTGCGGGTGCGGCATCGACGAATCCCAACTACTTTGATGACGATCAACTGTATCACCTGACGAGCGATCCGAATGAACTCACCAACTTGTATGGTCAAGATCCTGTGACGGCCTATGATCTGAAAAAGCGTCTTGCCCAATACATCGGCAGCATTTCCGGCAGACCATTCCGCCAGTTCAGTGACGCCAACTCCGAGTTTTCGCCATCGCCAAGCTCAGCACCCACAGCGCCCCCATCAGTGCAGATGCAATTCCAGGGAGTCAATACGGTGAAACTCGACTGGGTTGATGTCGCGAACAGCGAGTTGGGCTACGTGGTTCGTAAAAAGGTAAACGGCGGCAATCCGCAAATGATCGCGGAACTTCCACCGGGTTCGACGACCACGACTGCAACGCTTGATCCCGGAGTTGAGGATCTCGTCATTGAAGTGGCGAGTTACAACGCAGTGGGTGATAGCGTGGTCCAAAAAGACATGTTAGAACCAGAGACCTGGCGCTATCGTACTTTTGGTATGGTGGATCCATCTCTGAACCAATCTGCAAGCCAGTGGAGCCATGATGCCGATGGTGACGGTGTGACGAATCTATGGGAATATGCATTCGGCACGAATCCCCGAACGGCAGGTTCTGTTGCCAGACCAGAAATGAGAATGGCAGCAGTGTCAGGAAATCATTTTCTGGAATACCGGTTACCACGCGATCGTCGCAGGGGCATGCAATACGTCGGTTCAGTATCCACCGACCTGAGCGCCAATTGGCAAACTGGTCCACCTTATTGCGTCATTGTGGAGGATGGAGCGAATCATCTTTTGTTCCGCAGCGTAACTCCCGTAGCTGACTCAACCCAACAGTTTATTCGAGCTGTGATGCTCAATGCCCCCAGTGGTCAGCCGTGAGAAAAACGATCATAACTAGTATTGATTTTTACGATTGGTCATACTTTATCAATGTTACATTCAAATGATGAACAAGCATCATCAGCCGTTTGGGCAAAATCACAGAGGATTTACGCTGGTCGTCACGATCTCGCTGATGATGATATTATCTTTATTGGCGGTAGCGATGTTAAGTTTGTCCTCGGTTTCGTTGAGATCCTCTGGCAGAGGCGAGGCGATGGCTCAAGCGCGTTCCAATGCTCGACTTGCGCTGATGATGGCGCTTGGCGAGTTGCAAAGAGAACTGGGACCGGATCAGCGAATTTCAGCACCTGGTGGTCAATGGCTCTCGGCCGAAGACAAGTCGGCTGGCCAGCAATGGGTGGGGGTATATGACGCTTGGACGGCGCGGGAAGAGATGCGCCCGGATCCCGTTTTTCGCCGATGGTTGATTTCCGGTGATGACAGTAAGATCAAGAATGTCGGCGCTGTGAAAGAAGCCGCCCCTGCCGTGGATCGGGTCGTTGTCGTGACTGCAGATGCCGAAAACGCGGCTGTTGAGGCAGGTTTGATCAACACCCCATCGGGACGTTTTGCGTGGTGGGTGGGTGACCAAAACATGAAAGCCAAGCTTGGTGGATCTGTGATACCCGCGAAAGAGAGTGCATTGGCTGTTGCTCGATTGCAGTCATCACCGCGCGCGGCTCATGAAGTTTTTTTGAATGGTCAGGACATACCCATCGATTCACCGGAACTGGACCGTTTACCAACGGGAAGCACGGCGGAGTTGTTAGGAAAAACCACGAAGCCGCTTTTTCATCATGCGACAACAACCTCATGGGGTTTGCTGACGAACGTTCGCGATGGAGGATTTCGTAAAGATCTGAGTTTTCTTTTGGAAACGCCGATGCCGAAAGTAAATTCGCCCGAGGTCGCGGCCTTATACAGTTCAGGATCGACTCCCGGAATCAATCTCGGCGAACTGTGGGTGGATCACAACATTTGGGCAGAACTGGAGTCTTCATCCAATCCCCCGGCTCATGCTGATGGGAAGCCGATTCCGATGGGGATTCCATTTCTTTCCACGGCTGAACAGAAGAGTGATCCATTCATGAATTACAAGCATTTGCCGAGACTCCAGTTGACACTTTTGTATTCACTGATCAGCAAAAGTCGTATCGTGAATTCAAAAAAAGTGTATGACCTTTTCCTGGTGGCCGATCCGGTTTTTACCATTTGGAATCCTTTTGATGTTTGTTTACGCGTTCCATCTACAGCCTTCGCCACGTTCAAAAGTTGGGCCATTCCTTATGATTTGAATTTACAACTTCGCCAAGGTCCTGCTGGCAGCAAAACTTCGTTCAACCGATCGATCAAAGAATTATCGAATGATCGACTATTCTTTTTTTATGGTCAGTTGGGTCGCATACAAAATCTGGTGATGAGACCGGGCGAGGTGCAGGTGATCGCGCAAGGGTTCGGCGAAAAAATCAAGAATCCGGGTAAAGGAGTGTGGCAATTTGATGGCAAATTAGGATGGGAATTCGCGTCGGGATACGCCTATCCCATTCCATATGAAACCAACCCCACGCTCATGAATGGATCCCAACGGATTACCTATTCGATGACGCCGAATGCAGTCAAGAGCGATGCAGGAATGTTTCTCTGGAGTTATAATCTCGGAGAATTGGTTGATAGCTCCGGAAAGACAAACTACGTGGGTAGCTTCAACATCGATCTTCTCTATTCACGCATGGCTGGTGAATCCGCGATATCGGCATCCAATTTTCCGAAAATTTTTCCCACACTACCTTTGGATCCATCAGCGTCCAAGACGATCGCTGAATTAGAGGAGGATAAGTGGCCGATATGTGTTTTCACTTACGGGTTGAGAACCGAGACGGATCCGATGTTTTCTGACAAGACCAATCCCGGCACACGTTTTACGGGTCGCGCGATGTTGCGCGCCAATGAGACATCGGTCTCTCAGGACCTTTTTCAATTGTCCCCTGACGTTGTTCGCGTATCCCCGATTCAGGTGGGCATGCGTCGAGTCAACAGCCTCAATAGTCCGATCATTGAGTGCAATGCCGACGGGCTGGGTTACTATGGCGCTGAATACGGTGCGTTCGGAGGCGTTTCTCATGTGATCACCCGCTCGATACCCCGTGTGCCGATTCACTCGCTCGGCGCACTTCAGCATGCGTCTGCCGAGGGAACAAGGTTTGGTCAACAGCGGGGCGAACGGTCTTGGTTTTTGCAGCCGTCCGTGAGCCACGCGATCTCCAATTCGTTTGCGCCATCGTGTTTTTTGCCATCGGACGTGCGCGGATCGATCGCAAAGAGGGATGCTGCCGATCATTCGTATCTTGCGAATCTCGCTCTGTGGGATGCATACTTTTATTCATCGATCTCTTCACAGACAACTTCGGTGTATCGAAATGAAAACATCGCTTATCGTGAAAAAAAGCAACGATTGGAAAAATTCCTCTCACAAGATCAGGATATCCACCAAGCGTTGCCGAATGAGCGCATGAGAGTCTGGTCATCCAATCGGGAAAATCTACTCAATCGTATTTTTCCGACAAATCAACCAGTGATGGATGCAGCGGAGCAAACCGCCTCTTTTCTGATGGTGGATGGGATGTTCAATGTCAATTCGACTTCTGAGTCGGCATGGCGAGCTGTTTTATCTGGGCTCAGGAGCAACCCCGTAGCGGTGCAGCCCAGTCCTTCTTCCGGGAATGGTAACGAAATGACTCAGACGAAAAACACTCCTGTGGCGGCATTGCTCTTGCCGGGAGCCGGAGAAATCGACCCGCAAGGGTTGCCTGATCCGGCTTACCGGGACCAGTGGAAGGGTTTTCGTGGGTTGGATGATCGACAAATCGAAGAGTTGGCGCGTGCGATCGTGAAGCAGGTTCGCTTGCGTGGGCCATTTCTATCGCTCGCCGACTTCGTGAATCGCCGTCCGGGTAACAATAAAAATCTCGCGCTTTCCGGCGCACTGCAGAGTGCGCTTGATGATGATGCGGTTTCGATCAACCAGGCATTCCGATCGAGCCAACGGGCTCTGTCGTTGACGGAAGCCGCGGTGCAGGGTTTTCCATTTCCCGAGGCGGAGGCGGGAGCCAAGTCGGTTTGTGCGCCCGGCTATGTCAAACAAGCGGATTTGTTGACTTCTCTGGGCCCGTGGATTCATGTCAGGGGTGATACATTTATCATCCGAGCCTATGGCGAGTCATTGGATTCTTCCGGGAACAACGTCATGGCCCGATCATGGTGTGAGGCGGTAGTGCAGCGAGTGCCTGATTATTTAGATTCGGTTGATCTGTCCCACAAAACTCCCGCGACTTCGTCAACCAATCGCATGTTTGGGCGCAGATTTCTCATGGTTTCTTTTCGTTATCTCACACCAAGTGAGGTTTCATGAATGTGTTTTTGATGTATGAATTTTTTGCGGATGAATCAATGGTGTCGGTTTTTCATTTTAATCATGTCTTGTGTGGCATTTGCCAGTTTGCATTGTCAGGCACAAGTGGCCTCCTCTGCCCGTATACGCGCCTTGCTGCTCGTTCCCGGTGGACCGGTGATGAGTTTGCATGCGATCGGTGGTAAAAGTGTTGGTGATGCTGTGTCGATTGGAGCGCGTGGATTGAGTGAATCCTTCACCGCGCCGGCCCGTCATTTCTCGTGGGCGGTCCCGGACAAGAGCGCGGAGTCGGGTTATCGTTCAGTCGGCGAAGTTCAATTGCCCGAGCAGGGAGAAGATTTTATGATTTTGTTAGAGCCGGTGAACAAGATATTCAAATCTCATGTCATTTCGGCAAAAGAATCTCGCTTTGGCGCCGATGGTCTCTTGTTTTTTAATGCATCGGACGCAGTGATCGGTGCTGCTTTGGGAAACGTCAGGGTCAGGATTCCACCCCGTGTTGCTGTCTTCGGTAAAGCGCCTGCGCGCGAGGAAAAGCCATTTTATCAAGTGACTTTTTACTATCAACAAGATGCGGATGTGCGGCCATTTTATGATACGCGCTGGCCGCATCGCGATGATGGCCGTTGCTACGTGTTTTTTTATCGCAGTGAGAGCGGGCGTATTACGTATCAATCGGTCGATGAAAAACTGAAGCCTCAAGCTGTTGAAAATTGAAGCGGTGTCAGTGAATTATAGCGGAATCGTTGACCTGCGTTCGTTCTGCCAGACCCACTCACAACCCAGCAATGCTGCTTGATCGCCGCGTTCTGCTGCGAACAGGTCCACGGGTCCTCCACTCAGGATTGCATGGCGGTTAATGAACTTTTGGAGCGTAGGCAGGATTGTTTCCGAGGATGCCATAATGCCACCCCCCAGAATCACACAGGCTGGATCAAACGATTGGATGAAATTGATGATCAGTGCTCCCCATGCCTCGATTGCTTGCTCCCGCAATTTTATCGCAAGTAGATCGCCATCGGCAGCGCAGGTGAAAACAGCACGGTAGTCGATCAGGTTTTCGTAGGAGAGAGAACTTTGTCGAAATCCAGACATCGAGGTGGCCCGGCATGGCAGAGCCCATGAAGCCACGTAACCTTCGATACATCCGGGGGCTACCTTTTCATGGTTTGAAGTCCCCATATGGGTGATGCTGAGTCCGCCCAGATTACCGGCCATGCCACTGCGACCACGCAATGGCCGCCCCTGCTGGATCACGGCTGTGCCGATCCCCGTGCCCAGTGTTACCATCACAAGATCGTCGTAGCCCCGCCCAGCACCTGCCTGCCATTCTCCCAAAGCTGCTGCACGAGCGTCATTTTCCAGCATGAGAGGGATGCCGAAATAATGCTCCACATGATTGATGAATTCATCATGGATCACATCATCGAATTTTCCGAAGGTCCATCTTGCTCGACGAAGTCCGGGATCTATCACCATGGGCATCGCCCACACCATGCCTTCAAGATCCTGGATCTTGACTCCCGCGGAGTCGCACATGCACTCGACAGATTGTTTCAGCAGAGGCATCCACTCAGTCCGATCACGACTGGCGGGTGATTCAATCTTGTAATAGGAGTGGATGATACCATTTTCAATCAATCCTAATTTTACGATGGTTCCTCCAAAGTCACCGACAAGAATCATGCGACGTCAATAAGTGTTAGGTTGACGATTCAGGTGATTCTTCCCAGTTGCGACCTTGACTCGCGATGGCATCGAGGTGCTTCATGTGTCCAAGACTTCGTGCATGCGGGATGTCCGGTGTCCACAACCTTCTGGGTGGAGCATTACCCCATGCAGGGCGATTCATGCCAACGTAATGATCGAAAACAATCGGTGGTTTCGCCTGGTGATCCGAAATACGTTCACAGCGGACGGCGTCAAGTGTATCATCGATGCGTAAGATAAAATGAAAATCGTGCCAGCCCTGGTCCGAGTGTCGTTGAGAATATGAGCGGGGAAGTTCGGTGTCACCGGACCAAGCCATCAGCGGCGACCGTAGTAGGGAAATCTGCCACATACTCTCCAGCAAACGTGAGCTGTAGGCATCCGGTGTGTGCAGACTCATGTGGTAATGATCCCCGCGTATGCTATCCCATCCGCAGAATGGCATCTCATCAGGCCCGGGCTGGCGATGGACAAGTCCGCCCGCTTGTCCGCTTGTCCACCCGTCAGGGGCTTCGGTCAAATGAATTGGCATTTGGAGCATTTTGTATTGCTCCGCAAAGACAACTTGAACATGCAAATGAACTTCAGGGCTACCAGCATAAAGCGTCACGGCCAGGCGTATTGTTGAATTCCCCAATTTCTGCTCGGCGAACGCTCTGCTGCGCAGTGGCCCTTGATCTTCGACTGTCCACTCGAGATCATCAAGACGAGAGACGATTGCCTCATGGAAGCCGGTTTGGTGAAAGACCCAGGTATCGCCGTGATCTTCACGAAGGTGAAGCGATAGCCCCTCGGATCCGAGCAGTTCACGACCTTTCCACAAAATAGAACGGATTCCTGCAGAGCTGGTTACGACTTTCAAATCACCGCTCGATAGTTCGTTTGCATGCGCTTTGACGGGATGCTGCGGTTCAGGCGTGGATAGCGGCGCGTTGTTCAACAACGAGAGGATGCGCTGTCCCTGGGCAGGAATCTCGATCGGCAGAACCGCGCGATGCACCATAGCGCCCATGCTGGGCTCCGAGGCAATCAATTGAAAAGGCACGGGCTGGCCATTTTCGTCGGCGAACCAACGATCGCCCCAGTCATCAAAATCAATAAACGGCTCACATTCAATGAATCCTCCGAATAAATGCGCAGACGCATTGAGAAATACGAGACGCTGCTCGTTTTCACAGGGCAGGGTATTGCGCGCGTGGCGGCGACTGATCCGCACGATTTCTTCTTCTCCGACAATGCTAGCACGACCCTGCATGTGGCGGGTCGAGATGTAGGAAGACGGGACACTGGTGCCGGCGAGGATGTCGTGGAATTGCGTGAACGCCAAGTCCTTCCAGGCTTCATTGAGTCGCCCAATCGATGTTTTTTTGCACGTTTCATCGATGCTAAAAACGTGAGCCAATTCTTCGGCCTGTTCTAACAATCGTTCGCCGCGATGTTGTATTTGTTTGATGTCGTGCATCACGCTGTAGCAACCGGGAAAGGTTTTTTGCAACTCGTAGTCCACAACGGGCATGACGTCGCGGCGTTTTTCCGCTTCGGCAAAAAAGTCATCGACCGTGCTGAATCGCAGTTCGATGTCATCAAATGCATTTCGATGTTCCAAGAGCCATTCGATCGTTGCTTTCGTAGGTCCGCCTCCGTGGTTGCCGAGGCCGTAAAACATCATGGTGTGACCAAAGGCTGGATCGGCTGCTTTCAGGGATAGGTCGATCTGCCCGTGGAGATCGTCACTGCGAGTGACGTAGCATGGCGCGATGCGGTAGCCTATCACTTCTGCTCCACCAGTTCCGAGCCATCGGAATGTCTGGGCGGGCAGGCTTACTTGATTTTCGTTAGGCCGGTGAAACACATAACCGCTGTATCCGAATTCATGGAGCAAATCTGGAAGTGTTGCGGGATGACCGAAGGTATCAACGTTGTAGCCGATTTTGGGACTGGTTCCGAATTTGTCCAAAAAATACCGCTGGCCGAGTTCGATTTGTTTACGCCATCCAGCAGCGGTCGGTAAGTTGGCATCGGGTTGAATCCACTGACCGCCGGCGATGGACCAGCGACCCTCTTGAATGAGAGCGCTGACTTCGCGGAAAAGTCCGGGATCCAGATCTTCTACCCACTGATAGAGCCAGGCTTCACCCCGAGTGTACCGGAATTCGGGGTACTCATGGCAACGGTCCACTGCCGATCGGAAAGTTGCGAGGGCCTCGTCGACTCCGGCTTGCCAGTTCCAAAGCCAGATGGGATCAAGATGCGCGTTGGCAATAAGATGGACAACTTTCTTAGGCATGGGTAGTGTTACAGGGAATAAATCGTTGTGAAATGATGTGCGGCGCACGAGCGGACAAGAGCAAAAAATCACAAAACGGAAAATGAGTAAACGATAAATCACAAATCATGCAATTTTTTTGAAAGAAAAATTTTCGAATTCATGAGGGTAGAAGGTTCTAGCACGTTGAAATAAATTCATCATTTTTGAAAAAATCTCTTGATGAAGGGGGTAAATGTGGTTAAACGTTCTTTCAGGTGATGTTGTTCGAGATTACCAGACGTGTTGTTGGGGGGCATCGAATTGCCACACGACACACTCCACTCGTTCGAATGATCACTTGATAGCCCGTTCAAGGAAATTTTTTTCTGCTGCCTCATGAATTCCATCCATTAGTTCATCCACTGAGATCTCCAATCGATTCACGCTAACAAAAAAACCGCTATGAAACCCAAATTCATGCCTTCATTCAAGTTTGCTGCTACTTCTGCCCTTTTGTGTACTTTACTCGCAAGCTCTGCGCACGCAGCAACACTCACTTGGGACATCGCAGGTGGTGATGGATCGACTGTTACCGGTGGTAGTGGCAGTTGGAATCTCACTACAGGTAACACCGTCTGGAACAATGCCGGCACCAATGAGATCTGGTCGCAGACCGCGATCAATGATGCCAGCAACGTTGCAGTGTTTGGCGGTGCGGATGGAACGGCGAATCAGTATGTCGTGACCATTGCCGACGCAGCCACGGTAGCCGCGGAATCGCTGACATTTAACAACAGCGGATACCTCATCACGGGAGGGAATCTTGCTTTGAGGCCAACGACGACGACCAATGGCGGTATCACCGTGGCCGCGAACAAAACGGCTACGATAAACTCCGCCATCGTTTACCAAACTAACGCAGTTGCCACCAACACAATCAATCCAGGTGCCACTCTTAATCTCGGTGGTGGCGCTACCAACTCTCAATATACCTTCAACGGTGCGGGAACGGTCAACATCACGGCTGGAAATTATGAAGCCAACATCGGTGCGATCAACGTTGGTAACTTTAACATCACGGGTGGCAGCTACAACATTACGCCAGGTACGACTAATGGCTACACATTCGGCAATGCCGTGGCGCGCAATGTCAACGTTAGTGTCTCCGGGACGGGTGCGCTGACTCTCAACAACACATCGAATAACACCACCGCCACGGCTCCCTTCATCGCGGTTGGCAATAATACTGGCAACACTTCTTTCACAACCTCTGTTACGGTTCAGTCCGGTGGCACGGTGACAGTGGGAACTCAAGCGAGTCGAGCTGGTGAAATCCGGATTTCCAACAGTGGTAATGCCAATGGTCTGCTTGATGTCAAAGGTGGAACGGTGAATGTCGGAACCGGAAACGCCGCCAACCAGATTTATCTTTTCAAAAATGGTGCAACGGCAGGCTACAGCGCCAGCATGACCCAGTCCGGCGGTATTGTGACCACGAACGGCATTCAGTTTGGTGGTACTGCAGGAACCTACGAGGCCGGTTCAACCGCGAACCTGAGTCTAACCGGTGGCTCGCTCTACATTGGCGCTGCTGGAATCTCACGAGGTTCTGGTGCCGGCTCGCTACCAACCAGCATCAAGCTCGAAGGCGGCATACTGGGCGCTGATCAAGCCTGGAGTTCTTCTCTCGATATGCAGCTGGGAACTTCGGGCGGTGGTGTCACTGTCCGGACGCAGGATGCTGGTAGCAATAGTCGCAACATCACGCTGTCAGGCATTCTCTCGAATGTATCCGGAGTCAGTGGCAGCTTGCTCAAATCAGGTTCTGGAACCTTGACCTTGAGTGGCGCAAACACATTCAACGGGGGACTGATCATTCAAAGCGGCACGCTCAATGCGACAACGAGCAATTCCGCTCTCGGCGCAGGAACAGTGACCATGGGTGGTGTTGGATCCAACGGAGCGATTCTGACGACGGGAAGGTCACATTCAAACAGTTTTACGATCAATGCGCCCGATAGCGGTTCTGTGGTGATTGGCGCCAACGGTGCAGGTTCTGGTTACACGCTTTCCGGAGGAATTTCATTGAATGGAAATCTCACAATTCGGACCTTTAACAACACGCTCAGTGGAGAGATCAAAGCTTCAGCAGGGATCACCGGAGGTATCACTGGAAACGGAAATGTTTTGCTCAATAATCTTGGTCTGGCTGCCAATACCATTACGATCACCACCAACTCGATCAATCATAATGGTAGCCTGACCCTTCAGGGAACTGCGACGGGCGACACCACGATTGGTGCGATCATCGGCGCAAATGTCACAAGCGTGAATCAAAACAGTGCGACATCGCGTTTGGTGTTGTCGGGATCTAACACCTACTTGGGAGCCACCAATGTCAATGCAGGGACCCTGGTGGTCAATGGTTCGATTGCCAACAGTTCTCTCACGACGGTGAGCTCAGGCGCCACCCTTGGTGGTTCGGGAACGATTGGCAATCTGACTGTTCTCGATGGAGGATATCTTGCACCGGGAAATTCACCCGGAACCCTGAACACAGGAACGTTGAGTCTATCGAACAGCAGTATCTTGAGTTTTGAATTGAATCCCCTTAATACGACCGTTGGTGGAAATATGAACGATTTGATTAACGTTGCCGGAGATCTGACTCTGGATGGCATACTCAATGTGATGCCAACAAGTGGAGATTTTTTGCAGGTAACGGCAGGAACGACATGGCGTCTTTTTGATTATTCCGGTGACTTGACCAATAACATCGTAACACTTGGTTCAATGCCCACTCTGGCGGAAAATTTGAGCTGGGAAATCCGGACCAGCACTCCGGGTCAGGTCAATTTGGTCGCAATTCCTGAGCCTGCTGCATCCCTGTTGGCTGGATTGAGCTTGTCGTACCTGATCATGCGTCGCAAGCGAATCTCATAAGTCATGATCTGCGACATCTGAATGTTTTATCACTCAAATTGATTGAATTATTATATGAAAATCCGATTATCATTTTGGAAATCCACAGGAACTTTCCTCTCCATTTTATCTACTTTGCTATGCTCGGAAACACGCGCGGCCTCGTTGACTTGGGACACCGTTGGTGGTGATGCCGCCACCGTTACAGCAGGCAGTGGCAATTGGAATACCACGGCTGGAAACACCGTTTGGAATAACGCGGGTACGAATGTCATTTGGAGTCAAACCTCCACCACTGACGGCAGCAACACCGCCACTTTCGCCGGCGCGGATGGTACCCAAGACCAGTATTTGATCACTCTTGGTGCTCAAATGGCCGCCGAGTCCATCAGCTTCAACAGCAGCGGATACAGGATCACGGGTAGCACGTTAGCGCTTATGCCAACGACGACTACCAGTGGAGGTATCACGGTTGCCGCAGGAAAAACCGCGACCATCAATTCAATTCTCCGATATGCGCATAATACCGCCGCAAGCGTTAGCGTCGGGTCAGGAGGAACTCTTAATCTTGGTGGGGGAACGACTCCCTCCAATAATCCACAGTTGGCGTTCACCGGTGTGGGATCCGTCAACCTGACGGCAGGCACCTATGCTTCCAACATCGGGAGCATTGGCACTTCCAGCTTTAATCAGACCGGCGGTATCTACAATATCACGCCCGGAAATAATGCTGGTTTCAATATCAACAGTGCCTCCCAAAATGTGGCATATAACCTTTCCGCCGGTACGTTGACTGTTAATGGAAACGCCACAGTTGCAAACGGTGTGAGTAACGCCCACTTAGGCATCGGAAACGGCACAAATTCCTTCACATCCTCTCTGAATGTAAGTGGAACTGGAATCTTGAACGTTGGCACCACCGCAGGCACTTACGGGGAGATTCGTATCGGAAATACGACAGCATCGAACGGCACGTTCAATGTCTCGGGTGGCACGGTCACCGTTGGAACCGGCGCCATCGGCAACAAGATTTACTTCTTTAAGAACGGGGCCAGTGCGGGCTTCACCGCTAGTATGACCCAGTCCGCTGGCACGGTGACGGCCAATGGTATCCAATTCGGCAGCTCGACTGGCACCTACGATGCGAACTCAGCAGCTAGCTTGAATCTTAGCGGCGGCACTCTCTACATTGGAGACCGAGGTATTGTGCGAGGCTCTGGAGATCCAGTTCTGAGCCTTCCGGTCATCATCAAACTTCAAGGCGGAATTGTGGGAGCATCCGACAATTGGTCATCCTCGCTCAATATGAAGCTGGGAGTCATCAGTGGTGGTCCCGTTTTTCAAGCAGAGACCAGTGGGGCGATTTCCAAAGACATTGCTTTATCCGGAGTTCTTTCGGATGATGACTCCGTCAGCGGCGCGCTTACCAAGACCGGTGGAGGCAAGTTGACACTTTCTGGAGCGAACACCTACACGGGCGCGACCCGTATCAACGCTGGCACGCTGGCCCTTGGAGCGAGCAATGTGTTGCCCGATACAACAGCTGTTTCCATCGGAGCTGCCACTCTCAATGCCGAAACGTTTACTGACACCGCCGGAGCATTGGATGTCACGGGTAGTGCAACCATCAATCTTGGCTCAGGAGCCGCCTTGGCCTTTGCCGATAGCAGCTCAGTCGATTGGACCGGAGGTAGTTTGAATATCACGGGAACCTTTATTCCCGGTGTATCGCTGCGCTTCGGAAATACCAGTAGTGGTCTGACCGCAGGCCAACTTGCCAGCATTTCCATCACGGGATTTTCCAATTTGATTTTGAACGAATCGGGATACCTCACCGTTGGTGACAGCACTCCACCGACTCTCACGAGTATCGTTGACAACAAGAATGCCGGGCCGATTGCGGCTGGCACTACGGTGACCTATACCGTGACATTTAACGAACCCATGGATGTTGCTACGATAAACGCGTCCGACTTCGATAATGCCGGTACGGCAGGCTACACCGTGGGTGCGATCGCTTCCGTTTCGTCGACGGTTTTCACCGTTCAAGTCACCAACACTACTGCCGGAAGCCTGATCCTCCGAATCCCGACAACGGCGACCATCACGGATGCAGTCGGAAATGCTTTTGCCGGCGGTACCGCTCAGATTGATGATACCACCATCAGCGTTAACAACTCCTCTGCGCCAGTTCTGCTTGCCAGCAACATTGTCGATGATAAGTCGGGTCAACCCGTTGCGCCTGATATGGTGGTGACATATACGTTGACTTTCAGTGAGGATATGGATGCCTCGACCATCAGTGCGGGGGATTTGAGCAATGCTGGAACGGCCTTCGTCGACATCGGTGCTATCACCGAAATCAGTCCCGGCGTTTTTACGGTAGAAGTGACACCCATTGGCATTGGCACTCTTCGATTGATGGTCAACGCAGATGCGGAAATTCGGGCTGCTTCCTCGGGAAATGTGCTCAACACAAGCTCTGCTATTTTGGATGCTGATACACTTACGGTTGGTAGTTATCTTTTCTGGGATACCGTTGAGGGAGATGGCAATGCGCTCACTTCGGGCGGTGGCAGTTGGGACCTGATCACCGGAAACAATGTCTGGAATAATGTGACCAATAACGTTACTTGGAGCCAGACTTCGATCAGCGATGCCAGCAATGCGGCGGTGTTTGGCGGTGCGGATGGCACGGCTGATCAATACGTGGTTACCATTGGAACAACCGCAACAATGGCTGCGGACTCGATCCATTTCACGAGTGGCGGATATCTGATTACGGGAGGGAACCTGGCTTTGAGACCAACGAGCACGACCAATGGAGATATTGTTGTTGTTGCTAACAAAACAGCAACCATCAACTCCGCCATCAGTTACTCAAGCAATGCGATCGCCAACATCACGGCGAACTCGGGAGCCATACTCAATCTGGGAGGGGGCGCTAGCAATTCCCAATACCGGTTCGCTGGAGCTGGTTCGGTCAACATGACCGGCGGATCATACATTGCCAACGTGGGCCGAGTGAACTCCGCGGTATTCAATCATAGTGGCGGAACTTTTAACATGAACCTGCCTGACGGGACTGATGGTTACTACGTCGGTTACACTGCCGGCCACAGCGTGAACTACATTCTTTCCGGAACAGGTATCATCAACGCCAATTCCAGTGGCACGACTCAAACCAATTCATTTTTGGCCATTGGTCGCACTTCCGGTGTTACGGCCAACAAGAACACGCTGACCGTGCTAGCAGGTGGCAATCTAAATGTGGGCAATGGTGTCAGCAAAGCAGGCGAATTGCGCGTAGGCTTTGACAGTGCCTCTAACGGAAAACTCGATGTGCAGGGAGGAGCTGTCTTGATAGGTCAATTGACTGGCACGGTCAACGCTGCCAACCGCATTTACTTTTTCAAGTCGGGTTCCAGTTCTGGTTACGCCGCTGAAATGAGTCAATCTGGTGGATCGGTTACTGCCAACGGAATTCAATTCGGAGGTGCCACGGGAACTTATCACCCGGCATCTGCGGCCAATCTAACGCTGAGCGGCGGTGATTTGTATATCGGTGCAGCCGGTTTTGCCCGTGGCTCTGCAGCCGCAGATCTGCCGATCAGTATCAAACTTCAGGGCGGCACTCTCGGCGCGCATCAAAACTGGAACTCTTCTCTCGACATAAAGTTGGGTGCAGCCACTGTTCGGGCGCAGGATGCTACTAGTACATCCCGTAACATCACCCTCTCGGGAGTGTTGTCCGATGACAGTAGTGCCGGTTCTCTCACGAAAACGGGATCGGGTACCTTAACTCTCTCTGGAACAGATGACAACACATATACGGGAGCGACCAATGTCAACGCTGGTACCTTGGTCCTGGGTAAATTGAATGCCGTTAGTAGTTCTAGTTCTCTTGCTATCGCGAATGGAGCGGCGTTATCGCTCGGCACCGGTCCAAGCACCGTGCCTAACCTTACATTCGCTGGCACAGGCACACTCAACTTCAATGTAGAGGGCGGAGGTCATAGCTTGAGCGTAAATGACACCAATGGTGTTACCAACAGCGGCGCGGCTGGATCCATCACGATCAATATTACCGGAAATGCCCCCGCCGCCGGAACTTACACGCTCATCGATTATAATGGATCTATACAGGGCCGTGGTTTTAGCGCCTACATCCTCGGTAATACTCCTACTGGAAAATCATACTCATTGGTTAATGATAGCGAGAACGGAGCCGTTAAGCTGGTTGTATCGAGTGTTTACGTCTGGACTGGTGCTACGAGTAGCGAGTGGAGCACTGCTGCGATCGGTGGTGCAAAAAACTGGATGAAAGATGGTGGGGCCATCGATTACACCAATGATCTTGCTGTAATTTTTGACAACACCGCCTCCAGCTCCATCGTTGACATCTCCAGTATGGATGTTAGCCCGCTCTCTGTGGCGTTCAACAGTGGTGCATTTACCTTGCAGGGCACGCACACGATCGCTGGTCCGGGTTCGGTTACGGTAGCTTCTGGCGCGACACTCAAACTAGGTGCCTCGGAAAAGTTGCCCCATGGCGCAGGTGCGGGAAATGTGGTGGTCAACGGTATTCTGGATCTGAATGGCAATTCGGATACGATCAATGGATTGACGGGAACGGGTACTGTTGACAACACCGCTACTGGCACCACTTCCACTCTGACATTGGGCGCGAACGCGGGAGCTAATTTCACAGGTTCGCTTGCCAATACGATCGGCACTCTGGCACTGACCAAGACCGGCGCATCGGATATCACTCTGAGCGGCAGCAATACATACAGTGGCACAACGACTATCAACCAGGGGCGCCTGTTCTTGAATGCAGCCAGTGCGTTTTCTCCGAACACGACGATCACGATTCACAACGGTGCCTCTCTCGTATTGAATGCGGCAAGCTCTCCAACGTTCGCGCAAAACATCTCGCTCGGATCGGGATCGAACCTTTCGCAACGCCAGGCTGCGACTATCAGCAGTGTTGCTTTGCCTGCTTCCGGTAGTGTTAAATTTAACTTCGACGATGTTGCCACCCAAGCTTTCAGCATCACTAGCGCCCAAACTCTGAGTGGGAGTCTTGATGTTCAGGTCGGAGGCGGTCATGCATCGGTGGGTGCCGTTACTCTGAACGCCATCATTAGTGGCAGTGGAGGTAGCTTGGTCAAGTCCGGTCCAGGTCGATTGATTCTCAGAGGTGCTAATACTTTCGTAGGCGGTGTTACGATTAAAAGCGGCACTCTTGAAAGTCAGGCCACGCCCACGACACTCGGCTCGGGCACAGTGATAATCGGTGGTGCTGGTTCGACTGGTGCGACATTTTTGACCGGACAGCCCAATTCGAATCCTTTTGTGATCAATGCTCCTGACAGCGGCAACTTGGTCATAGGAGCAAACGGAGCCGGCTCTGGCTTTACATTGTCTGGAGGCATTACTCTGAATGGCAACCTGAACCTGCAGACTTTCGATAATACGATCAGCGGAAGTATCAAGGCAACCGCCATCCTTACGGGTGGTGTGACAGGAACGGGTCACTTGCTACTCAATAATCTCGGTCTCGCGGCAAACACGATCACGATCAGTGGTAGTGGTGTGAACCATACAGGAACGATCACTCTGCAAGGTACATCTACGGGTAACACCACGATCAGTGCCTCCATTGGTGCAAATGTCACTGCTATTACACAAAACAGCGCGACGTCTCTACTGATCCTCAGTGCTGAGAATAGTTATGATTGCGACCTTAGCGTTAACGCGGGAACGATGCGGATCTCGAATCATACCAATACAGCGAACGACGCATCGACCGTCACAATTGCGGAAACTGGTGCGACTCTTGATCTGACCTACAGTGGCACCGATCAAGTAGGCAAACTGGTGATCGGCACGACAGAGCTGCCCAGTGGGATTTATGGTAAGCTTGGTTCGGCCCTTCCAGTGATTGCGATTCCTCAGATTACTGGCGATGGCACCCTGACGGTTGGTAATACCAGTGTGACATTTTCCTCATGGATCACGGGTACATTTGCGAATGGTCAGGTTCTTGCCGGACAACAGGGCGCTCAAGATGATGCTGACGGTGATGGCATCTCCAATCTTCTCGAATTCGCGATTGAAGGTCAGGATCCAACGGTTGCCAATCCCACAATCGGCAGCAACAGTGGATCGATTCTATCGTTTAACAAACGTCAGACCCCAGCTATTGCGGGTGTGACTTATGCAATCGAGGAGTCGACCGACCTCGGTGTGGCGGATGACTGGGACGAGGTAACTGGTCCCGGCTATATCAACACACCGACGACGATTTCTTATTCCTACGACACAAACGCCAATCCAAGAAACTTTCTCCGTCTCAAGGTCAGTCAATAACCCTTATTTTCAACTGGGGTCTCGTTAAGAAATTTTTCGAAGTAAGGGGTTTCTTCGAAGCAAAAGGAGGCCGTCGGCTTCAAAGTCGGCGGCTCTCCCAATTTGCTCAGTTGCTAATCTCAATCTCATGCCCGCGGATATCATCTTCTCCATCAGTACTTCATCGATCACTCCATCATACATCGAATCGAAGCCCGAATCACCATGTGTCCTATGCTTCTGAAACGTACCGAATCCATGCTTGTCAAGACGGTCACTGACTCGCAAACTCCCGCCATGACGATTTCCCATGGGGGTGCAAAACTCCGAGATATCGCTGAACTTCTCGGTTGCTCAGTCGCTACCGTATCGAACGCCATCAACGGTCGGGGTCGCATGAGTGATGAGATGCGCCAGCAAATTCTCGGCAAATGTGCGGAATTGAATTTTGTTCCCAATTCTGCAGGTCGAAGCCTGCGTCTGCAAAAAACGGATGCTGTGGGCGTGATCTATGCCCCATCGTTCGCGGAACTCTTTGGCAACGTTTTCTATGCACGAATCATGGAGGGTTTGGCGGAAACTTTCGGCGAAGCGGGACTGGATTTGGTCTTGGGAAACCGCAGGGACCCCGATGGCATGCCTTCGATCGTGAGGCAGGGAAAGGTTGATGCATTGGTTGTGCTTGCCGGGGTTTTTACATCTGCCGAATACGAAGTGCTACGACAATGCCCAGTGCCGCTCTGTATCGTCGATGGATATGTTCGTTCTTTTGAAGCCGATTCGCTCACTAGTGATGGTTTTGGTGGCGGTCAACAGGTGGCTGAGTATCTGTTTCAGCAAGGGCATCACCGCGTGTTAATGACAGCATACCGCGCGCCGCTTTACAATATTGAGCAGCGGATTGCCGGATTCTTCTCAGGTCTGCGCACCTGCGGACTCGATCTGAGCGAAACAGAGGCGCTGATTCGCGTCGATCACGACCAAGAAGCTGCGGAAGAGTTGTTGGCTCGTCTCCAATCGGATCATCCACCAACGGCGGTTTTTGCCGTAAATGACACGATGGCGCTGCACTTGATGGATAGCCTGGAGCAGGCAGGCCTGCGTGTTCCAGAGGATGTTTCTATCATAGGATTTGATGATGATCCTGCGGCAGTTCGCGCACGTCCGGCATTAACCACCGTAGGCCTGAAAAAACGAGACATCGGTGCGGTCAGTGCTCGCATGGTCCTAGAGCGGCTTTCCGATCCGGCTAAGACCATCGTCCACCAAGTGCAACCGACGAAACTTGTCGTCCGGGATTCTGTTTCGCGGCTATAATTGACACAACTGTTTCCTGCTTCATGCATTATCGATGAAAAAACGTTTCACCCACCAAGTTAGATCGATCTTCACTCATGCTTTTCGCTCGGGTGGACTGGCAAGAGTTGCTGTTTTTCTCTCGTGGTTTCTTGTTTTTGTTGGCGGTAGCCATGCATCGGACCGACCCAATGTGATTCTGATTGTTACCGATGATCAGAGCCCGAGCAATCCACCCACACCTGAGTTTCCCGGTTTGATTTCTCCTCCTGGATTTGGTTTTGGAGGTGACAAGGTTCTTACGCCCCAGATGGATCGCTTGGCGTGTGAAGGCATCATCATGACAAATGCCAATGTTGCCTGCCCCGTTTGTTCTCCATCTCGTTATACGACGCTGACTGGTCGGCACGCATCAAGATGTAAAGGCGCTGTGTTCAGTCGTATGTTTCCCGCGGGTGTGATGTCCCGGCCTGAGAACAATGTGGAGTTGGCAGCAGGTGAATCAAGTCTCCCGCGTATGCTGCAAGCAGCCGCTTATACCACCGCCTGGGTAGGGAAATGCCACATTCTTGAACAAGATGTATTGGAGAAACCAACGCTCTGGGGGACGACTTCTGCACTAGGATTGAAAAGTTACGGGCGCGAAAGCGATCCGCGAGTCGATCCAGATACCAATGAAGCGATGCGGCAAAATCAGTTGTGGTGGCGTGACCGCATCCGGAAAGAGGGTTTCGATTGGGTTGGCGCGGTATATCCGGGAAATCTGTTAGAGTTATTCAACAAGCCATCGAATGCTCACAACGTCGAGTGGACAACCCGATCGGTGCTCGATTTTCTTCACACCCGCTCGGCGGATGACAAGAATCCATTTTTTCTTTACTATGGGACAACCATCCCGCACGGCCCCGATCCCTGGATGAAAAACAAGGACGGATTTGTCAATTCATTGGATGCTGATCCCTGCTACACCGGTGAAGGCTACCGCAATGATCTCGATTATTCGTTTATGCCGTCGCGCGCCTCGATCAAGGCGGAAGTCAGGGCCGCCGGATTCGAGGCAAAGCACGCATGGATTCGTTGGTTCGATCATTCGCTCGGTGCCATTTTGAGCAAATTGGCTGAGCGAGGGCTCGCACAAAACACGTTGGTGATCGTCACCTCCGACCATGGTGCATGGCGGTATGGCAAGACCACACTTTATGAAGGCGGATTAAAAGTTCCGTTGGTCATGCGCTGGCCCGCAGCAATTCGCTCCGGTAGGATCTATCCCCATCTGGTAATGAATACTGACTTCGCCGCCACCATCCTGGAACTTGCGCGGGTCAAGTTACCCCCGGACTATCTCATCGATGGAGTTTCCCTGGCTCCCGTATTCAAAGACACGGAGGCCGGTCCATTGCGTGAAGAAAGTTTTCATGAGATTGGATATGCACGCGCGGTGAAAACCAAGAAGTGGAAATACATCGCAATCCGTTATCCACAGGCTGTTCAAACCCGCATTGATGCAGGAGAAAAATTTCCCGCTTTTGCAGGTGCTCCTCCCAATCCGTTTCCTTATTTGGTGGCAAACTCTCATCTCGGTTATCACAGCTCACGTTATAACCCGAATTACTTTCAATCGGATCAACTGTATGACCTCGAAAACGATCCACGTGAAAAACACAATTTGATCGATCGGCATCCAGAAGTCGTTGCTGATCTCAAGCGGCGTTTGAAAAAACATTTGTCAACTTTTCCGCAACGTCCCTTCGGCGAATTGAACCGCTAACATACCTATGAATACCATCAATTACTTTGGCACGATCGATTATATCTTCATGGGACTTTATGTCCTTGTGTTGATTTTTCTCGGATTCTATCTCAAGCGCCTCGCTTCCCGCAGTCTTGATAACTACATTTGCGGTGGAAAAAATATTCCGTGGTGGGCGATGGGGATTTCCGGCATGGCAAGCTTCCTTGATCTGGCAGGGACTGCGGTGATTGTCTCATTCCTTTTTTTGATGGGTCCCAAGGGGCTTTTCATTGAGTTCCGGGGTGGGGCGGTCCTTGTTCTTCCCTTCATGATGTTGTGGACGGGTAAATGGCATCGTCGTTCCGGTTGTCTCACCGGCGCAGAGTGGAACATCTATCGTTTCGGTGATTGCTGGGGGGGCAGGGCTTCGCAATTGATGGGGGTTATTGCCACGGTGCTGACCACGATTGGCATGCTTGCTTATCTGATCATCGGAGCAGGAGTTTTTCTCTCCACCTTTTTGCCATTTTCTCCTGAGGCCTGTTCGTTGACTTTGTTGGTCCTGGCAACACTTTACACCATGATGTCTGGATTTTATGGCGTCATCTTCACCGATCTTTTTCAAGTGGCGATCATTCTTGTTGCTGTCATCTACATCTCCATCAAAGCCTTTACCGGTGTTGCTGATGCGAATGAAATTTCTCAAATCGCCATGAAAGTAACGGGTAGTCCCGATTGGATCAACGGTTCGCCGCAGTGGAAAGTTCACGTGCCACAGGGATACGAAGCTTACAAGCACTTGTTGATTTTTTCCTCTTTTTACCTGATTCGAACCATTGTGGCAGGACTTGGTACTGGTGCCGATCCACGTTACTTCGGAGCAAAAAATGACAGCGAATGCGGTAAACTTTCCATGCTTTGGACGCTATTGATGACCGTTCGTTGGCCGATGATGATTGGTATTGCCGTAATGGGGCTTTATCTGGTGAATGATCTCTTACCCGAACAAACCAAACTCAAGGATGCCGCGGCCATGATTCATCAAGAACATCCTGAGGTTACAAAACCTCAGTGGGGTACCTTGGTTTCGTCCATCGCTTACACGCCTGATCAACACTCGCCTGCATTGATTGGCTCGCTGAAATCATTGCTCGGTGAAGAAAAGTGGGTTGAGAAAATGAACTTGCTGAGTTTCGAGGGTACGGTGAATCCGGAAAAAATTCTATCATCTGTTTTGGTCATGTCAGTTGCCGAGGGAATGCGCGGTGTTCTCGTGATTGCTTTGATCGCGGCAGCACTCTCGACTTTTGGCAGTTGGGTGAACCTGGCAACGGGACAATTCGTCAACGATTTTTACAAAAAATGGCTTCGTCCCAAAGCGCAGACCGGTGAGCTGATCTATGCAAGCTGGGGAAGTGTCGTTGGGATTGTGGCGTGCAGTTTTCTGTTTTCGCTGACCTTGGATAGTATCAATGATATCTGGGGCTGGATGATGATGGGTTTTGGAGCTGGTTTCCTTGTGCCTGCCTTTTTACGTTTGTATTGGTGGCGATTCAATGGTGCTGGAAGTGCGATCGGCACTTTGATTGGGATTGTTGCAGCCATCATTCAACGATGGGTCTGGCCGGAACTCAATGAAATCTGGCAGTTTGTGTTCGTGTTAACGATTGGCTTCGTAAGCTCGGTCATTGTCGCTCTGTTGACGGAACCCACGGACCCTGTCGTGCTTGAAAAAATGTATCGTGAAACAAGGCCCTTTGGTGTCTGGGGTCATCTGAAAAAGACACTCACACCCGAAGAGCGGAATCATGCATCACGTGAGCACCGTCAGGATTTAATCGCGTTACCTTTCGCATTGGTTTGGCAAACGACGTTGTTTCTTGCTCCTATGCTCTTGATGATTCACAACTGGGTGGGATTCGCTGTGTCTGGCATGATTTGTCTCGGATCATTTGCCGCGATTTGGTTTTTCTGGTATCGTCATCAGGCGAATGAAAGTCTCGACAAGTAAATTGATGAAACGAAAATCGATCCTGATCCACGGTATCCTCGCCTTAGGGCTCTGCGGATCGACTCTGCTCAGTTGCCAGAAACCAGAAGAAAAAAAATCTGATACCACCGATATCACCGCTCCTATGGAATCCATCGACATTTCGGAAGCGGGTGCGTTTCGTGTTGATGCTTCAACGCTCACTGGCAAAGTGATGTGCGGTTATCAGGGATGGTTTCGCGCCGCCCAAGACGGCGAGAATCTGAACTGGAAACATTACCGCAATCAGACAAGTCAGCAATTCAAACCCGGTGAGGCAGGGATCGAATACTGGCCCGACTTGACGGAGTTCAGCGCGCACGAACGATTCGATACCGAGTTTCGTCACGCCGATGGCAGCGTCGCCCAGGTCTTTAGTTCAGCTGTGCGCGATACGGTCGTTCGCCATTTCAAATGGATGAGGGAATACGGGATCGATGGCGTGTTCGTGCAACGCTTCGCCACGGAAGTCACGTCCAGGAACGGTGGTCGCGCCGACAGCGAAGAATCCCGTTCTGTGAACCGCGTGCTTGAGAATTGCCGTGCGGGCGCCAACCTTCATGGTCGAACCTATGCGGTGATGTATGATCTCACCAGCATGTCCGCGGCGCGCATCGCATCTGTCAAGGACGACTGGCGTTTTCTTGTCAAGGAAATGGGTATCCTCAAAGATCCCTCGTATCAGAAACATGCGGGACGCCCCGTAATTGCACTGTGGGGAGTGGGCTTTCGCAATCGCGATTATGGTCCGGCCGAAATCGCGTCACTCATCGATTTCCTCAAGAACGATCCCGATTGCGGTGGACTGACCATCATGCTTGGCACACCCACTCACTGGCGTGCCGGCGAGCGAGATGCCGGTGCCTTTGCGGACTGGGAAAAAATTTATCTGGCATCCGACATCATTTCACCATGGACCATCGGCCGTTATGGGCGAGTTCATGACGCGCAAAATTACGCTACGCAGATCGCCAAGCCCGACCATGATTGGTGCGTCGCCCATCAGAAAGAACACATGCCGGTGGTTTTCCCGGGATTCTCATGGTCGAACTTGAAAAAAGATACATCAGAAAATCCTGATGCCTTCATCGACCGCCAGGGTGGTAAATTTCTTTGGTCACAATATGATGCGATGGTTCGTATTTCCGGTGCCACCATGGTATATCAGGCGATGTTTGACGAACTCGATGAAGGCACACATATTTTCAAATCGACGAATAATCCCCCAGTGGGGGCCAGCCGCTTCCTGACCTATGATAAACTTCCCACGGACCACTACCTTTGGTTGGTGGGTGAGGCCGCGCGCCGGGTGAGGGGAGAGGCTCCATTCACACCGGAAATGCCGCATCGATGAAACAAATGATCATGATCACGCTGATGGCTTTTCTGAGCCTTCAAGCCATGGAGCGGCCGAACATCGTGATGATTTTGCTTGATGACGCGTCCTACTCGGATTTCCGTCCTTTTGGAAATCCGCCTTATCCTACGCCTCATGTAGAGCGCCTTGCGGCCGAGGGAGTCCGTTACACACGGTTTCATGTGCCGCAAGCCGTATGTTCAGCATCGCGAGCGGCCCTACTGACTGGTCGCTACCCGCATCGGAATCGTGTCGTCAATGCCATTGCACCGGGGAATCGCGGATTGTCGACCGACCATCCGATCATTGCCGAGACTTTTCGACAGTATGGATATGTCACCGCCCACTTCGGCAAGTGGCACCTGGGTGATGCGCCTGACACTCGTCCCATGGCACGAGGATTCGATCAACATGCGGGTCTGCTCGTATCGAACGACATGTGGCGCCACAACCGCGTATGGGAAAAAGATCATGGAGAGATGCCGCTACCCTACTGGGAAAATGGCGCGATCAAAATTGCGGATATCAGCCCCGATGATCAAAAGAATTTGACCTCATGGGCGACCGAACATGCCACCCGATTCATTCGTTCCCACGCAGGAAAGAAGCCATTTTTCCTCTACCTCGCTCACTCCATGCCTCACGTCCCGCTCTATTGTCGCGATGAATTCAAAGGAAGATCCGGCGCGGGACTTTACGGCGATGTGATCACGGAAATCGATTGGTCGGTGGGTGAAATCATGGCGGCGTTACGCGAGAGTGGCCTTGAGCAGGATACAATTGTTCTTTTCACCTCGGATAATGGTCCGTGGGAGGAGTTTGGAAATCATGCGGGAAAAACTCCGTTTCGAGAGCATAAGGCCACCAGCTTCGAGGGAGGCATCCGTTCAGCTCTTACTGTGAAATATCCTCGAGAGCTCAAGCCGGGCTCGGTGAATGATCGGGCATTCGGTTCCATCGATCTCTATCCGACGCTTGCTGCGCTTGCGAACTTCCCATTGCGGGAAGAAGACACTGATGGGAAAAACGTTTGGCCGCTCATGCGTGACGACGAAGATGCAAAAAATCCTCATCGATATTACTTCATCTCGACCGGTTGGAGCCTGGAAGCGGTGATGAGCTCCGACGGTAAATGGAAGCTTCATCTGCCACACGGATACCGCGATGTCATCCGAGAAGGCCAAGACGGAGAGCGAGGCGAGACGCAAACCTTGATGATTGAAGAATCCTTGTTCAATCTGTTTGAAGATCCGTGCGAGAAAAATAACCTGATCAGCAAATATCCCGAAATCGCTGGGAAGCTTCGCGATGCAGGCGCTCATTATTTGAAACAATCGGTAAAATCAAATCGATGAATGGGTATTGAATGATTCCTCCGTCTGGTTCATTCATTTCGGACCTGAACAAATGTTTTTTGTTAGACTGTTTGCAAACAGGCTATGCCCACGCGATTCAGGAGTCTTTGATCCTAGATTTAAGGAATTCGTGAGGAGAGGCGGCCGAAAAGGCGGCTGTTTTCGCTGGCGGAGAGAGGGATGCGGATGGTGACGGTGCGGGCGCCATTCGATGAGGGCCCCAAGGTGACTTCGGCGGCAGTGGGGGAGGTGATGTTGAGGGGCGTCCAGGCATCGAGCCTGCTGCTATATTCAAAGCTTTGGAGGATGGTGCCGTGGGATTCCTCGCGCTGGGTGAAGCTGAATACGAAATGCGTCGCATTTTTTGTGGCGGTGGGAAGAATGGAGGTGCCAGCGAGCGTAGGGCTGCCATTGAGAGTGTATTCGAGCAGGTTGTTGATGCCATCGCCATCGGGATCGGCGGTGGGGAGTTTTTGTGCGGTGCTGAGGGCGGGAAAGCCATCGATCCACGAGGTGAAATTGACCGGTCCATTGGTGGTGACGATGAGCGAGCCCGTGCCAGCGATGCGTCCGGAGGGATGAGACGAGGTGTAGGTTCCCGCGGGCATCCAAACGCCATTGAGGCGCAAGCCGGCGATGGTTTGGGCCGAGGAAAGTGAGAGAGCGCCGCCATCGAGCATCAGGTTAAGGGAACTGCCGAGGGCATCGCTGCGTGACAGCGTGAGTGTGCCGCTTCCCGACTTGGCAAGGCTGAGCGTGCCCGTGATGCGGCCGGAGTAGGTGAGAGGGGAATTTTGAAGGAGCGTGAGAGTGGCGGGGATGGTGGAGGAATTCGTGACGGTGCTGATCTGTGTGGTATTCGTGCTAGTACGGCGCAGTCCGGCGAGCGTCTGGCTGAAACCATTGAGATCGAGCGTGGTGGCATCGGTGACATTAGCGGAGCCGACATCGATGATGGTCGTGACAGGAAGTGCCTGGCTTGTGCCGAGGCGGATGGTACCGCGAACGATAGCGACATTTCCACTGAAACTGCTGGTGCTGGAGAGAACCACGGTGCCCACGCCTGTGCCGCTGCCGCAACTGAAGGAGATGCTTTGATTCGATCCACTGCCGAGAATGGATCCTAACAGAAAAAGTGTGCTGTTGTTTCCCGTGCCGATGCGCGCATTGGCATCGCCGAGCGTCACGGGTCCGGACCAGGAGGCGGTGGCATTGTCGGCGGTGGTGAGAGCGCCAGAGAAATTCCCCGCGCTGCCGTTATTAGCGCCCGAGCCGCGCAGGGTGAGGGGGACATTCGGGATGCTGACGCCATTGGCCAGGGCCAGAGCCGCGCCCGAGCCGGAGAACGTGACGGAGGGCGTGTTCCCGAGAGCCGCATTGTTGGCGAGAACGAGAGTGCCGGAACTGGTGCCGAGACTGGTACTTCCGAGATAATTGTTAGAACCCGATAGAGTGGCGGTGTTGGTGTAGTTGCTGCCGGTCCGGTTGAGGGCTACTTGTCCCGTGATGGTTCCGGCGAAATTTCCGCCGCTGGTGGCATTCGAGCCGAGCGAAAGCGTGGCGGCGGTCGTGCTGGTGATGCTTCCGCCGTTGCCGGTGAGCACCCCGGGATTGGCGCCGATGCCGTTCAGATCGAGAGTGCCCGAGTGAATCGTGAGAGTGCTGCCATTGGTGCCTAGTGCGCCGGCAACGCCCTGGGTGAGGGTGCCGCCGTTCAGAGTGAGGCCGCCGGAAAAAGTGTTAGCCGTGTTGAGCAGGATTGATGCAGTACCACTGATCGAGACACTGCCGGTGCCGCTGGTGAGAGGGCTGGAAAGAGTGAGTGTGGCGTTGCCGCTGGTCGTGAGCGAGACCTGAGAACCGCTGGCGCCGATTTGGCCGCCGGTGAACGTCAGGTTATTGGTGCCGAGGAACTCGAGTTGTCCTGATATAAGAGTGAGAAGGTTCGTGGCTGCGCCCATGTCGATGGTGCCGCCGCGCAAGGTCGTATCAAGCACGAGGCGCTGCACCGAGCGTTGGGTGAGATCTCCTCCGTTGGTCCAGGTGAGGACGCCGTTAGTGTAGGAGGAATTCAGAGACGTGAAATCCGCTGCGGCGTTGTTGCTGGCGCTGGTGAGAACCTGGGGCAGGTGATCGTTGGGATTACTGCCGTTTTCGTATTCCTGAAAGTTAGTCAAACCATCGGCATCGGGATCCGCGTAGGGCAGTGCCTCGGGAGCCGAAGTATTGCCGAAATAGCTGACCTGCCATGCCTCGAATCCCGTGCGGTCGATCAAACGAACGGCCACTTCGCCGGGCGTGGCGGCATCGATCCTACCGAGATAACCGGAGGGTGTCTCCAGCGCCAGGCCGGTCGTGTTGCCGGTGCCGGTGTAGGTGACGAGCAACTTACGACCAGTGGATAGCCCGCTTGTCGGAAGCTGCAGTGTTCCGGCGAGCTGGAGATTTCCGCTTACGGTCAAGCGATCCGACAACGACGAAAAGACCAGTGCGCCGTCGTGTATTAAGTCGCTTGTGATCGTGAGATTACCGTTGAAGACGGCGATGGTGCCGCTTGAGTTGACCGGTGCTTGCAGGATGCCGTTGCCGCGCAGTGTGGCACCGGTGAAAACCTCGCAAAACGAACCGGTGAGAGTAGCTCCGCTGTTGAGCTGCAGATTGGCGGTGGGGCTCACCGAGATTTCGCGATTGCCGCCCAGAGTATCGGACGTGCTATCGCCATACGAGAGTGTGCCTTCTTTCACAGTGATGCCGGCGTTCACCGTGCCGGTGCCGGTGAGGGTGAGAGTGCCGGTGCCGATTTTTTCCAGGCCGATGGGGTTGTTCGATAATGGCGTGAAATTTCCGGCGAAAGTGGTGGATGATTGGAGACCGCCGATTTGCCAAATTACCGGAGCGGTGCTGCTTTCCGCTCCGGCGATGATGGTGGTGGCGGCATTGGTTCCCGATAGACTGCCGAGGGGAATAGTCACGCCTTCGGCTGGTGGTGTTGCGCTATAGCTGAGCGTGACTTGATCGAGGTTCACGTTGGCGAGTGGCAGACCGAGTTGATTGCCGAGTTGAAAGCGTGGATCGATCGCGCCAGAGCTGGGGCGTGTGACCTGGAGAGTGCCAGAAAAGCCCGACCAGTCGCCGGTGATGGAGGAGTAGCTGAAATTCACCACGAGATTGAGCGTGCCGGAACCTGTGAGTCTGCCGCGGAGCCCCGCGATATCGCCGAGATACGTGCCGCGCATCACCGAGCGCAGCGTGGCGGTTTTTCCCGCGGGAACGATCAAATCGTTCGGCAAAGCTCCGGAAACATGGAGTGTGCTGACGCTGTGGCCCAGAACAGTTAGAATGCCGCCGTTCAGTGTGATCGGTCCCGTGCCCAGTCCATAGGGATTGGCCGGGGGCGGATAGGCGGAACTGTAGTATTCCCAGGAATTGCTGGCGAGTGTGAGAGCGCCGTCATTCAGGATGGTGCCGCCGCTGTAGGTATGGCGTGTTTCAAAAAGGATGCGCGCCGTGGTACTGGTGGCGGTGGGATTTTGTGATAGAGTCACGGACGTGCCGTTGTTCACGGAAACGATGAACGTATCCGCCGGAATGAGCGCGGGTGTTGCTTTGCTGATGACTGTCATGCCGGGAAGCAATCCCGCGGTACTGCTGACCGTGACATTCGGACTGGTCGCGGAAATGGAGCAATTTTCGAGATCGTAGCGTGGCAGCGAGAGCGTCAGTGAGCCGGTTCCGGATTTAACCAGAGAGGTGTTGCCGGTGATGGGTGCGCCGGTGAACGTGTAGGGGCGGACCGATGAATTGTTGACGGTGATCGATCGCGGGGCGACCGGTTGCGAGATGTTCACCGTGCCTTGAGTGGCGGTATCGTTGAACGTGGTGCTGTCTTGATTGAAAAAAACGGCGGGCGAGGCGCCTGACCACGCCGCTGTGTTTTGCCGGTCCCAGAGAGCGCCATTTGCCCCGGTCCAGACGAGGCTGCTATTTGTTCCGGAAACGACGAGGCGGACTCCTCCGGCATGCACCTCCAGTGTCAGCGTTTGGCGGCTGCCCGTAGGGAGATTCGATGTCAAGGTGACGCCACTGGCTTGGATCAAACCGCTGGTGGTGATCAGCTCATATGTGCCGGGCGAGATAGTGCCATCGGTGAGATTGCATGCGAAATGGATCGTGCCCGTGAGAGTGGCGTTGCCGTTGTTCGCGATCGCGATGCGGTCATTGACTGCGGTGGGATTGCTGGAAAGATCGAATGCGAGTGTGGGGGAATTCAGTTGCAGCGAGCCGACGGTGAGCGTTCCGGCGGAATTGCCATCGTTCGCGCCGGGAGCGATCACGCTGCCTGCCGCGGCGGTGAGAGATGCGCCGATGCTACCGTTGCCTGAGAGTCGGGCACCGGCGGTGATCTGGAAAGGGGATGCACCCGTGGAACCTAACAACTCCAGTGTCCCCTGACTGATCTGTGTCGTGCCGCTGTGGGTGCTGTTGCCTGTCAGGGTGAACGTTCCGCTGCCGGTCTTGGTGATAGCGGTGGCACCCTGACCACCGTTGGTGAAGCGCCCTGCGAACGTGGTGGAGGTGGAGATCGCGCCAATGGTATAGGTAGTAAGAGTGGTGGCGCTGTCTGCTCCCGAGAGAGAAGTGTTAGGTCCGCCAGCCAGTGATCCGAATTGGAAGCCCGAGCCTCCATTGCGGGTGTAGAGCCTGAGATTTCCCAGGCCGAGATCAAAGGCCGCGTTGGCGCTGCCAAGACTACCGAAAAGTCGGGCACTGCCCGCGCTGGAGGCAAAATCAACATTCCCTGAAAAAGCAGAGGTGTTGCCCTGTAAGGTCAGCAAACTGGTTCCCGTGTTGTTGATCTGGATCGTGCCGGAACCTGTCCAAGAGCCGCTAAGATTGCGACTGCCCGTGGGATTGAGAGCGATGGATCCGGCAATAACAAAGGGGTTCGCCACATCCGCGGAAAAGGCCAAGGCGCCACCGCGCAAGGTGAGCACGGCGCCGCCGATGGCACTGGATGTCGAGAGCGATAGTGTTCCGGCGTCAAGCGATGCCGATCCAAAATTGTTAGGTCCTGTGTTGGCGATGGTGAGCGTGCCGCTGCCCGATTTGTTCATTTCCCCGCTGCTGGTGAGACTGCCACTGCCGCCGAGTGTGAAGTTTTTTGTGCTGTTGGAAATTGTCAGCGAAGCGGGTGTGAGGGCGCCAGAAACCTGGATGTTCGGCGCGTTAGAACCTGAGTCGTGGATGCGGACGGCATCTCCCGGCGCGAATGCCGTGGCACCGGTCAGTGCGGTGAAATTGATGGTGTTGGTGTCCCAGAGATTCGATGATTGCCCACCGGCCCAGACAACAGGGCGCGGTTGGATTTGGGTGGAGACCAGCAGGCAGCACTGTTCAGTCCATGAGTCACCCGCAGCATCTGTTACCGTTAAGAGGAAACCGGCGCGTCCGGAAAAATCCCTGTTCGGGGCAAAGCGGACGAGGGCGTTGCCCGGTCCGCTTTGCACGGCGCTGCCGTTGGAGATGTTCGATAGAGTGAAGGTGGGGCTGGCGGTGAAGCCCGCGGTGAACTTGCGCAGGTCGATCTCGATGAAACTTGGCGAGTTGATGGTGTTTTTCGCTACGGTGCCGTGAGGTATGGACTTGAAGTGCAGATACTCTTCCAAGCGTGTGTAGCCGGTGGGGGAGCCGGGCGGGAAAAACGAGGCTGCGGTCTGGGCGGTGTTGAGAAGCGTATTGTTGTCCTTGAAATTTTTATCGTAACCGACCGCATCTTCGAAGTCATCGGGCATGCCGTCGAGATCGGTATCGATGGGGGCGGTAGTGGACTGGAGTGAAGCGAAAGCGGTGCCGGTCGAGAGGTTGAGCTCGAGTGGATCTGTGATCAGGCCCCGCTGCATGGCGAGGACGCGGTTGACGCAGAGCTGGGAGATTTCATCACGCAAGGGACGTGAACTGACATCCATGCGCACCGCGCCCGCTTTTGAAAGGACTTTTTTGTAGGCAATATTCCGTTCATCGAGAGTGACGCGGCTTCCGATGATGGGGTTGGCGGCATTGCCGTCCAGTGCTTGTGGCCAGGCGCTGGAGGCCTGGGTGTATTGTGATGAACTGACCATGGCATAGTTCGTGCGCGTGACATCGAGAATCCCGTTGTTCGATCCATCGAGGGCGCTGTCATTCATATGGAGCTGAAACACATTTTGACCGGAATCATTCAGTCCACCGCCATAAACGGCGGAGCTGGTGCTGCCACCGTGGATGAACCAACTGCCGCGGATGTTGACGCGGGCGATCGGATCGGTGGATGCAGCCATGTTGAAACCGTTGTTCCAGCCGAAGGTCACATTGTTCGCCCAATCAAATACCGAGGGGCTGATGCACTTGGGATTGCGCGTGTGGTTGTTCGCCCACAGTGTGTGATGGGAAGTCGCGTGATTGATGTCCCACAGGCCGCCGCAGGAATGGTTCTGAAGTCCCCAGGCGTTAATGGACCACTGGAAGGTGAAAAACTCAGGGGGAGTTCCGAAGGACGATAGATTCTCATCGGTGGAAAACATCACGTCGCAGTGATCGAGAATGATGCGCTGGGAATTGGCAATATCGACAGAGTCACCACCTGCCGTTTGTTTGCCATAGCGCCAGCGGATGTTACGGATCACCATGTCATTCCCCGTCAGATTCATGGTGTTGTTCCAGAAGCAGATACCGTCTCCAGGCGCGGTTTGGCCAGCCACGGTGATTTTGTTTTTGTTGATCGAGAGACCACCGCCCGAGCCCGATGGCAGCCGGATGTGCCCGGAGACGGCGAAGACAATCGTGCGTCCCTGCGATGGCGCGGTGGCGATGGCATCGGCAAAGGAACCAGCGCCTGATGCGTTGCGATTTGTCACAATGTATACGTCTCCACCACGGCCACCTGTAGCATGAGATCCATATCCCTCTGCGCCGGGAAACGCGGGGAGCTGCGCGTATGCTGACTGCAGAACCATCACAAGAGTCGCTGCAATCGATCGAATGGCTGGAATTGTGCCTGAGCGGGGTATCATGGCGATTTCAGGAAAATGAACGAATGGAATGGAATCTGCGATAAGAGAATTCGAATTGGCGAACAGTTTGTTAAACCCGTGCCAGATGATAATGCCACTGCCAGGCATCGCAAGCTAGGCAAATTTCTGTCCTAGTTTTTGCCACGGGAGGGAAAGAATCTCTTCTCACGAAAGTTGGATTTTCTTGATAATTTGGCTCACCGATGCTGTTTCAGTGTCTGAATGAAAATTGCAGCGGTTGGAGCCGCAATCTATCGTCGATAACTCCGGTGGATTCCGGTTTGAAAACCATACCAGTTTTCCCCTCTTGATGTGCATGGACAATATGAAATAGTCATCGTCTGTAATAATGAAGATTTTTGCCCTGATTTTGTTGGCGATCACCCATTTGCTGCAAGCCGCTCACATTGATGTTTTTGTGCTGACAGGTCAATCGAACTCTCTGGGAACAACGGCGGGGGCTGAATTGGACGTTTCTCCCGGCTCCGATCCTGCAGACTCCGGGGTTCGATTTTTCTGGAGCAATCGCGCCACTTCCTCGGTCGTGATTGGTGACAGTAACGGAGCACTGTTGCCGCTACAGTCTCAGCAAGGCGGCTACTATAGCGGTAGTAGCAACCACTGGGGTCCCGAAATCGCGTTTTCCAGAAATTTGTACCGTGCAGGCGTTCGCAATTTTGCTATTGTTAAAGCTTCGCGCGGCGGCGGTGGCAATTCCTTCTGGCTCAAAGGCAGCAGCGATGATCACATGTATCAGCACATCGTCCAGACTGTGCAGCAAGCGACCACGCAGTTGGTGAATCAAGGTCATACCTTTGTGATCAAGGGTTTGCTCTATTTGCAGGGGGAGAGCGACAGCACTGCTGAGGCTAACGAGGCGGGAAATCGATTGAAAAATCTCGTGGATAATCTTCGATTGGATCTCCCTAATGCCAGTCTGATGCATTGCGTTTGTGGCGGCATCTCTGCCGCGGGGACGACCCGTGATGTCGTTCGCGCACAGCAAGCACAGATCGCCGGCGCCACTTCTTACATTGATTATTTTGACACCACCGATTTGCGCCCTCACTTATACGACAATTTGCATTTCAATAAAGTGTCAAAAATCGCGGTGGGAGAGCGCTTCGCACAGTCTTTTTTTTCTGCGAGTATCGTTCAAAGAAATTACGGGAAATTGGTCTGTATCGGTGATTCCATCACGCAAGGTGGCAATGGCAGGCCGAGTTTTCGTTACGAGCTTTTCAAGTATCTGGCGGGTCAGAATGTGGCACAAAGTATCACAAACGGATATTGGTTCACAGGATCGGTCGAGGGGGCTTATCAAAATAATTCAGGTTCGACTCCGGATGTCAACGGGCAGGCATTCCGCAATGTTCATGACGGTCACTACGGCTGGCGCGCCTCGTGGATCAGTGCTCGTGTCGCCCTTCCGTCTGACCGACGTTCACTCAATCGTGGTGAGGGCACGTTGATGAATTGGACGAACCAAGCCAGACCACAACAATACTCGATCAGCAATCCCAATGGCATCGTGAATTACCCGGATCCCGCGGCAACTGGAACGGGTAATACCGGAATCACCTACACGCCCGATACGGTTTGCCTTATGATTGGTGTGAACGACCTCGGCGATAGCGTGACTCCCCAGCAGGTCAGCAATGACGTCTCCTCTCTGATTGATCAGCTCCGGGCGGCAAACCCTATCGTGCGGATTCATTTGTGCGAAGTTTTGCCTACCAATCAGACAGCGGCGATGGCCACATCCATACAGAATCTCAACGCATTGTTGGTCACATTGGTGAATCTTAAAAACTCCACTTCTTCCGGGTCGCCGATCTGGCTGGTTGGTGTGCATGCGGGCTTTGATGCCGCCACCATGACTTATGATAATGTCCATCCAAACGCGGCGGGAGAAGCACATGTAGGATTGAGGCTTGCGGCCTCGATGGGTTTGCAGCAGTCCCCCATAGGTTCAGCTGTCTCCACCGCCGTCGTCAGCGATTCACTAGCTTCCGCGGATTTCCCGAGAATCGATCTGGGCAATCAGATCTGGAGTCCTGCTGGCTACCAAAACGTATGGTTTGAGAGCGGTACTCTGACAAAATCGCTGACGCAGGGTCAAAACTTCCGTGTCATTTCCGGAACGACCACGGCTTCATGGTTTGAGGGAACCAGAACAGGATGGTCTTCCGGATGTGCGGGTTCCTGGACTGCGGAAGTCCGCATGAAATGCAATGCCAATCCCAACGGCTTCGCGTTGTGGTTCGGTACGGGAACCAGGCGGATTATTATCGAAGTCATGGGCAATGCCACGCGTGACAATGGTGCGAATGCATTCAATGTTTCTCATAATAATCTTGATGGGCAGTTTCATACGTTTCGTATCGTGCATGATCACATCAACGCAAAATACCATGTTTTTCGCGATAATCTTCGACTGACTCCTCTGGCGGGAGTTACTTATGACGCAACCGCCACGGATAACAGGTTGATCCTTGGTGACTTCACTTCCGGCACGTTCGGAAATAGCTTTGACGTCGAAATTGAATCAGTTCGTTATTCTCAGAGCGGCACCTACCTTCCTGTGGAAGCGGACTTTGACGCGGATGGACTCCGCGATACGTGGGAGTGGAAATGGTATGCTTCCTTTACTGCGGCACTTCCAGCAGGCGACGATGATGGCGATGGTTCTTTGAATCTGGAGGAGCAAGCGAATTCGAGCGATCCATGGAATCCCAACAGCAAGGGGCCACAACCTCCCTCGGCCACGTTGAGGAAGACTTCGCAGGTCATACCCCGCTTTGGGCGGCACCAATTGTTACAATTGACTGTCTCGAATCCTACTTCCAGTTCAGTCACGCTCGATTCACTGAGTTTGGATTTAATCAATGATAGCTCATCGCGTGTCGCGAGTGCCTATTTCTTGGATTCCGGATCGGTAGAGGATTATGAGAGGGCGTCGATCGTAAGTCAGATCATGGATCCGACAGCACAATGGAATATCAATGCAAATTTGGCAATTGCACCTGGTATACGTTTTTTGTGGATCATGATCGAACCAAAACGCGATGCCGAATTACAGTCTGTGATCGAAGCTTCTCTCAGTGCTCTGGTGATCAATTCATCCACAATCATCCCGGATCAAATCAATCAGGACGGCAAGCTTACGATAGGAATGGTTCCTCTGTTTTGCGACGTTGTCAAAAGCGGAGACCTCGGGATTCACACGTTCCGAATCCCCGGTATCGTTACCGACCGACGCGGATTCTTGCATGCGGTGTATGATCATCGATATGATGGCTCGGGCGATCTTCCTGCCAATATTGATGTGGGCTATTCTCGCAGTGAAGATGGCGGAGTTACCTGGAGTTCTTCAAGAGTGATTCTTGACTTCGATGCCGCAGTGTCAGGCTCGAGTGGAAATGGAGTGGGAGACCCATCGATTCTCTATGACCCCGTGACGGATACGCTTTGGACAGCCGCTTTATGGTCCCAAGGAAATCGCGCCTACAATGGATCGGGGCCTGGACTTCTACCCTCAGAAACAGGTCAATACGTTCTAACAAAAAGCACTGATGGTGGGATAAATTGGAGTAGTCCGATTAATATTACGAATCAGATCAAAGACCCGGTGTGGAAACTTTTATTTTGTGCGCCTGGTCATGGTATTGCGATGCGAGATGGAACGATCGCTTTTCCATCCCAAATGCGTCGCGAGACTGATGGCTTGGTTCGTATGTGTTTTGTTTTTTCTCGCGATCATGGAGCGACATGGCAATTCGGCAGTGTGATTCCGGAAACTTCCCCACAAACCAACGAAAATGAAATGCTTGAGCTTGATGATGGCCGCCTGCTGTTTTCGGCACGCACTCCATCAGGATCGAACGGGCAACGTGCGTGGGCTTATTACACACCATCGGGTGGTGATCCGCTGAAAAATGGCAACTGGTCATCAATTTTCCGACTTGCTTCCGTGCCAGATCCTGTATGTCAAGGCTCATTAGCGCATTGGAAAAGCATGCACGCCGGGCATCCGGTCGAGTGGATTGTTTTTTCGAATCCAGCGGGAGGTGGGCGCACGGGGGGGACATTGCGATTGAGTGACGATGGCGGACAATCATGGCCATACTCACGACTTCTTTATGCGGGGAGTTATGCATATTCTTGTATCAGTATTTTGCCTGACGGCAGCATCGGCGTCCTCTTTGAACGGGATAACTATACGAAAATTACGTTCGCCAGGATTGAGGAGGGCTGGTTGCTGAATTACGATCAGGATCGCGATCGTGACGGCATGCCTGATCAATGGGAGGAAATGCACGGACTGAATCCGGACTCGGCGATGGATGCATCGCTTGATAGCGATGGCGATGGCATATTCAATCATGCGGAGTATCTCGCAAAAACTCATCCCGGGCGCGGGAATTCGCGTTTCCAAATCGCTGAAATTTCTCCCTCAGGAATTGAACCACATGTCCGTTTTTCAGCCATTCCGTATCAACGATATCGGCTTGAATCTTCAGAAAATCTGCAGCACTGGTTTTCACATGGTGCGGTAACAGCAGACCGTGCTCAAATGAAAATCGCGATCCCTCCCTCATCTTCCTCCAAGCGCTTTTACCGCGTCCGTAACCTGCCCTGAAAGAAGGGGATAATGAAGGCTTCGTATTGCACTAATCGCTGGCAAATCTGATGGCTGCGATGAACTCGATGCGAAGGAATCACCAATCATGATCGCTGACAGAAATCATTGATGATTTTGCCGCCACAACTTCGCATCAAAAATCAAGTGATCAACATGCCTATCGCCTGAAAAATTGTATGCGCAAGGTGTATTATGGCGTGATGACTTTCAATCGTCCGAAAACCTTTGTATTGCCGCCTTTGGGAATCGTGATGGTAATATCATCATGATCCGTGCCATTTTCCACGATACCGACTGACCCTGTAGAAGTTGCGCCGATGCTTACGTCATTCCAGTCTTGCAGATTCGTGCTCCATTGGAACGTTTGGGTCACATCAGTTTCAGATGAATCACTGTGTTTGAACTGGAAAATGATGTTCGATTCCCTTTGGGAAAAAGCGGGAAATTTTTCTCGATCAACAACGTTCGGATTTCCGCCCAAGGTATATTCCAGCAAGTTATTGATGCCGTCGCTGTCCGCATCATCCAATTTCGCGCGTTGGGTTACATCAGTGATCGTTTCTGCAAACACCAAGTAGCTGGCGGTGGGTGGAGCCGGTTCCATACGTACTTCATGCAGCACATTATCATAAACAATTTGGTAACCGGAAGGCAAGCCCTCCACTGCGGCAAAAGTGCTGCCTGTGATGGCGGCCGCGGCATCAATAAGAACATAAGATGTTTCCGTGGGATTGCTTGCCACAGCGAGCTGGAGTTTGAGGTTCGTGATATCAATCGTTCCGTTGCCGGTGAATTGTAATTTGTCAGATGTTGCACCATTCACTTCCATCACCAGCGTTCCGTTGCCTCCCACGTTGAATGCTGTGGTTAGTTGTCCCACACCGGCACCGGGTGCAATCGCGCCGTCCGAGTTGACGGTGATGGGGCTACCCATGGTGCCGCTGCCAGAGAGAATGGCCGAGCCTGCCAATCCTACGGAGTCGCCGACAGTTACATTGCCTGTGGCAGTGCTGTGATTGACGTTCAAGCGCAATTCACCATGGTTCACTCGTGTGGGGCCTGTGTAAGTGTTAGCCGCTGTAAGCGTCAGAACGCCCTCGCCGATTTTGGTAAGGCCACCGCCTGTCGAATTCGTGTCTTCAGCCAGTAGCTTTGGAATCGTTACATTGAAGGTATTGGTGTCTACGATCAAACCATTGGACCTGATCCATGCATTGTCGATATCTGAAGTAATGAAATCAGCCACGCTGGATCGGGCCTGGAGGGTGCCGCCATTAAAATTAAGGACCTCAACGTTGTTATTGTGTTTGAGTCTTATGACACTCAGCACTCCTCCATTGAGGTTGAGAGTTCCCGTTGCCGATTGTGAAACGCGGAATTCTCCAGCGGTGAACGTGCCGTTGTTGATGGTGCAATTCCCAGTGGCTCCATAGGCATTTAATATTTCTCGATTGCCTGCATCGAATGAACCGGAATCGAGAATGAAGTTGTTTGTACCTCCCAGGGTGTTGCCCGACGTTATCACAAAAGTACCTCCTGTGGCATTGATGGCTGCACCGTCGATGCGCAGAGTTCCTCCGCGCGCAACAATAACACCGGTCATGCTGTCTGGCTGTCCCGTATTGGCAATACCTGTAACGTTGAATGTTCCTGACTTCAGATACAATGTTCCTCCGGAAACATTCAAGCCAGCGAGTGAACTGCTATGGTTGCTACCCGGGTTGTATTCCCATTGGCCCGTGCCAACTTTTCGAATCGCACTGCTGCCTGTGATGGCACCGGTGTAGACAGTCGATTGATTGTTTTGACCGACTGTCAGAGCAACCGCTGTTGACGTTGTGTTCAGGAGTGACAAAGGGCGCGAGCCTTTGATTCCTCCCAGTGTAAGTGAGGTAATAGCGTTGAAACTCACGGAACCCTCATTCTCATTTTCAAGATTGAGCGAGGAATTAAACAAGGCGTTGCTGTTGCCGACGATCAACGATCCACTTGCGACGCGAGTGTCACCAGTAAATGTATTGGAACCATTGATCACCAGCGTTCCCGCGCCTTTCTTCGTGATGGAACCTGCACCACTCGCAGTTGTGTTTGCTCCCAGTGTGATGGTGCGAGACGATGGGACGTCAAATGTGGGTGTTCCCGTTGTGCCTAATACCAGACCGATGGCACCACCCGTACCTGCAACTCCATTGATGGTGAGATCCGTGGTGGGATTCAAGGTAGTGATGGTGCCGCCATTGATATTGATCCTGCGCACCGAAGATGTGGAGAAAACACCGGTTCCCGCCACGATCGAGCCCGCTCTCAAGGTGCCGTCATGGATCGTATATTGCGCATTGAATGTTGGCAGGATCGTTCCTGTAGCCGTTGTTTGCCCGAGGGTGATCGTATTCACATTCACCGATCCTGCGAATTGGGTAAAGGATGAGGTGTTACTGTTGTTTAAGCCTCCTGCTTCATTACGTGACATCCAGAGATTTGTTAGAGTCAGGATGCCGTCCCCCATGGAAAAGGATCCATTCACTGCCGGACCTAATGCTGTTGTGCTGCCGCTGGCTCCGCGGGAAAGAGTCATTGTTGTGGCGAGAATATCAATGGAACCTGCAGAGAGATTGAGGTGTGAGGTGCCGACCGGGGTGGCTCCCGCTCCGTTTTCGCCGACGGCGATCGAAGTGACTGCGCTCGTGCCGTTCTGTCCGCGCATCGTGATGGTCGGATTCGTCAAACCCGTTTGGAACTGTATGACTCCAGCATCGCGCGTGGTGCCAAGTCTGCAAGTGTCCGCATAGATCGTATTGGTTGTTCCCAAATCCAGTCTTCCGCTGTTGAGAACACCTCCCGCATTGGTGCCACCCGTTGTACCGATGTTAAGGCTGGCGGATGTAATGGCATTCGTGCTGCTGCTGAGTTTGAATATTCCATAGTTGCCGGGAGATGTGCCTCCCGTTGTTCCGCCAACGGTGATGGTTTGAGATGGTTTGGAAATCGTCAGGCTCGTGAGATTGGTGGCGTCGAGTTCCGCCGTGCGGCCGCCAGTGGTGACACCGGGCGCAATCGTCAGAGCGGAGGCTCCGTTGAGAGTCAGTGATCCATTCGAAAGGGATGCCGTCGTTTTAGCCGTAGTCGCAGAAATCAACAGGTTGGAAAGTGTTTGTGAATTGCCACCCAAGTTGAAACCTGATGAGCCCGGAAAAGAGACAATGCCCGATGAGTCCAGACTGGCACCTGTTCCTAAAACAAGGGTGCCGGCACTGATTGCAGTCGTACCTGTGTAGGTATTGACCGCACCCAGCGTAAGGTTTGCAGCTCCACTTTTGGTTAAACCAGAACTGCCAGGGATTGTCGAAGTGATGGTGGCGTTGGCGTTTGTTGAAATTGTGGGATTGGTTCCGTTCAAGGTCAATGTGGCTCCCGCAATTTGATAACCTTCCACCTGAAATGCGATATCGTTTGCCGTGATGCCTCCTGTCGCCACGGTGACCAAGCCTCCCGCGCCATCGAATACCGCATCATCGTTTGTGGTTGCTAAAGAGGGCCAGGATGTGTTGGTCAGTCCTGCATCCGCAGACCACAAGTTACCTGTCGTATCCCACGTGCCATTTCCGCCTACCAGGGAAGAATCGCCTGTGGTGGTATCCCATGTGAGAGTTGCCGCCGATGCTTTCGAGAGAAAAATGACGAGAACGGTCGCTGTGAAATGGGAGCGTAGCTTCATGGTGGATGCTTAGTTGATGGAGAGAAAAAGAAAACATGGGCAAGCTAGCCGATCAGCCATCTCAACTCCATAACGCATTCGCGTGGTTTTTTGAGTTTTACGTTGATCTGTGATCATGCGATGTTCTTTTCGCAAATGCATGGAGCTCTATGGTCAAACGCAACAATATTTTTGCCATGATGAGCAGAGTCCTGCTTTTGGCGCTACTTTGCTGTGGTCTGTCAGCATGTGGTTCTTCATCATCCAAGACCCAGGGGATTGCCCGTTGGTTGGCATTGCGGCTCACTCATTTGTCGGATTACGAAACAAGGTTGAACGATATTGATCGCGAGATCTGCAATCTTCCCCGAGCCTCCGATATCGATGCGCGTGGAACCCATGGATATCACTCCGATTTCACCACCGATTCACGGGCCAATTGGATTGAATTGACATGGCCATCCGGTCAGTGGGTCGATTCCATCGCAATCATTCCTACTCGCATCAATACACAAAGCGGTGTGTTCGCGAACTATGGTTTTCCCAGGAGTCTCGTTGTGGAGGCCACAGATCTGCTGGGTCAGCGCAGTGAGATTGCCTCAGTGAACGACACCAGACTCGACCTCCGCTGGGGAGATCCATTGTTTATGTCATTCGAGCGTCGTTTGATCCGCAGTTTGCGCATTACACCGACTGACTTGCCCGAATTGCAGGACAAGAAAAACGTCAGGGGTTTTGCTCTGGCGGAGTGCTTGGTTTTTGATCAGCAAGTTAACCGGGCTCCTGCAGCGATACTGACTTCCGCATATAGCATTGATGGTGAGGCGGGATGGAACCTTCGATACCTCACCGATTTGCAGTCTCCACTGGGCCCGCCTGAGATGGGGCGTTTCGGCTCAAGTCTTGGATGGCATTCCGACTTGCAAGTAATCGGCAAAGAAACTCCTTGGATCGAAATCGATTTGGGCCGCAACTGTGAGTTTGACTCTTTCCGACTCTATGCGGCAAAGGGCGATTCTCCGATCAAAGGTCCGGGCTTCGGATTTCCGCAACAATTGCGATTTGAAGTGTGTTCCGACCGGAATGAGCCATCGAAGGTGGTTTGGCAGTCGGGTTCTGAATTGATTCCCAATCCGGGTTACAACGTCTACAATATTTCAATTGAACCGACGCGCGCGCGCTACGTCCGATTATTTGTGGAAAAAGCGGATCAACCGGACGCATTGACCATTCCCCGCGTTCTGATTTCCGAGTGGGAGATTCGTAATGGACAGAAGAATATCGGACTTGATGGCAGTGTCTCAAGTAACGATGGCTATGAGTCCATCCCCCATGATTCCGTTCGTGTCTGGAGTCGAAAGGGAATCAACGATGGTTACACGAGTTCGGGACAAATCATTTCCGAATTCGATTGGATCACAGGCCTGGCTCGCAGATTTGATCGACTGGTGGAGCGGAATGCGTTGACCGGGAAAATCGCTACGATCGAAACGCGTTCACAACAGATCGCCAATAGTGTGCTGATTGCAATATTATCGCTGATTATCTTGTCGTTGATCGTGGTTTTGCGACGCACCCATCGAAAAAATGCGCAAAAAATCAAAGCCTTGCGCATTTCGATTTCCAGTGATTTGCACGATGAAGTGGGCAGTAATCTGGCGACAATTTCTTTGCTTGCCGATTTGCCTCATGGCGCAGGAGAAAGCGGCACACTGAAGGATGTGAAGCGTATTGCGACAGAGACTTCGCTGTCGTTACGAGAAATTGTCGACCTGACTCTTGCGGATCGCCCGCGACGTCCTCTTGACGAGAGAATGCGAGATATAGCCAGTCTCATGCTGTGCGATCACTCATGGCATCTTAATGTCTCTGAGAAATTGGATTTGGATCCGCTCCGACGGCGGGATTTCATCTTTTTTTTTCAAGGAGGCTTTGCATAATATCATCCAGCACGCGCAAGCATCAGCGGTTTCGATAGAGTTATTGGTCGTAGAAAAACGATTGATGCTAAAAATTGGAGACAATGGTTGTGGATTTCAATTTGATCCGAATAAAAGTTTGCTGACACTGCGCCAACGCGCCTCTTCTTTGGGTGGTGAGTTGAGCGTTGTCACGGCGCTTGGTGCCGGGACTTCGCTTCTTCTCAGTTTCCCATTAATCAGGTCATCACTATGAATCAAAAAATGCCACAGATATGCGTGATTGAAGATCACAGGGATTATCGCAAGACCTTGCAAATGGCGATTCGCTCGCAAGAGGATTTGCGTTGTGACTTTTGTTATTCTTCGATCGAAGCGCTGCTGACAGATACTTCCCTATTGCGGGAAGTGGCTGTGATATTGCTCGATCTCGGGCTTCCGGGAATGCATGGTGTGGACGGAATACCACAACTCAAAAAGTTTTTGCCCCAGGCGAAAATCATTGTGATTACAGTTTACGACAATAAACCGGTTGTGCTTCAAGCCCTGGCCGCTGGAGCCGATGGATATTTACTGAAGGCAGATGGTCTTGAGACGATCATGCGCGGAATTCGAGAGGTGATCAACGGTGGTGCGCCACTGAACAGCCATATTGCCCGGATGATATTGTCCACTTTTAGTATCGCTCCGCCACAGAGTCCGGAGGTGGATCTAACAGAAAGAGAGCGGGAAATCTTGTTGATGCTCTCTAAAGGAATGATCAAAAAAGAAATCGCCCGTGCGACGAATTTGAGTTACCACACCATCGATAGTCATGTCCGCAACATCTACGGAAAATTACATGTGCACAACCTTTCTGGTGCGGTGGCGAAAGCGATCAAGTTCGGCTTGGTATGAAAACCGCCCGCTGCTGTTCTTTGGGGTTTGATTTTACAGCGGAAAACAGAAGGTAGAGTGGGTATTTGCTCGAACGTCGTTAGTTTTGGGTGTCTGATCTGCGTTGATCGTGTCATGAGCGCAAGATCAATTATGGCTAGAACGTATAGCATAAAAATAACAAAATTATTTCTGATGATCGATTCTAGTTGTTCTCTGCGATTTTTCCTCCGTTGTGCGTATTTTCTCTCCGGCATCGTGTTCGTAGTATCATCGCTGCCCGTGAAGGCGGAAGGGATGAGTGCCCTGCAGGAGAAAGAAGCGACGATTCTCTTTTATGGTAATTCCATGGTAGAACGCTTGTTGGAGAACGGAGAAATGGAAGCTCGTGTTCACCTTGCCATGCCAAACAAAAATCTGCATTTTCGCAGTCTCGCGTGGACTGGAGACGAGGTAGGTTGCCGTTTACGCGCCGAAGGCTATGCAGCGCACATGAAAGAATTATTGGCTGTTTGGCCGGCTCGTGTCGTGGTTCTTGGTTACGGCATGAACGAATCATATGCCGGGAAAGCGGGTTTGCCCGCCTTTCGCGAAGCATTGTCAGGCCATCTTGATCAACTGGGAAGGCTTCATCCCGGGGCTCAGTTTGTCCTCTTGTCTCCCATCCAAGGCACGCGCTTTGAAGATGTGAAATTGTATGCGGATGCCATCGCCGAGATGGCAAAGGCGCGCGGGGCAACCTTTGTTGACTTGTTCACGCCGACTTCAAGTCTTGCTGTCTCCCCGACGAAGAATGGAGTGCATATGAATGATTTCGCTATGACTCTGGTATCGCGTATCGTGGCTACAGCGCTCGCGGGGGAAAAAGCAGCAAAAGTGGAAGCGGCTCATTTGAAAGAAGTCGCCGCAGCGGCATCACAACTGGCGTATTATACCGCTGAAGTGGTTCGTCCGAAAAACGGTGTGCTCTATTATGGTGTTCGCAAACGCCCGGAAGAGCGCGCGGCAGAATTCCCCCTCTACCTGAAGCGTATTGAAAAAGCCGATGCTCTCGTGCATGAGCTGGCGCGCAAACCCGGCGCGAAATTTTCCGATGCGCCATTCATTTCTCTTGAGCCTTTGCCTCCCGTCACCAAGGCGGGATACAATCGTGGTGTGGGTATCGTGAAAACACCGGCGGAGATGCAGAAGGATTTCAAAGTCGCGGATGGATACTCATTGAACCTATTTGCCTCGGAGGAGCAATTTCCCGAGCTGCGGGCACCGGTGCAGATCGCTTTCGATGCGCGTGGAAGGTTGTGGGTTGTTACCATGCCCAGTTTTCCCCATACGGTTCCGGGACAACCACAGGAGGATAAAATCATTGTCCTTGAAGACACGGATCACGATGGAAAAGCGGATCGATGCACCACTTTTGCCGAGGGATTTGATGCGCTTGATGGAATCGCTTTTACGGAAAATGGTGTGCTGATCGGCGAACAATCGCGGCATTGGCTGATGCGCGACACCAATGGCGATGGACGAGCCGATACCAAATCGGAATCATTGCGCGGCCTCGATGTTACCGATTCTCATCACGGTGGCATGGTCGCCACCGATCCTGTCGGTGGTGTTTGGTTTTCCGACGGAGTTTTTCATCGCTCGCAATTCGAGACGCCCTTTGGTGTCCATCGCGGTTTCGATTCGACCACCTATCGGCAGAATCCCCGGACCGGACGAATTGAATCGATGTGGCAAAGTGAGACGCCGAATCCATGGCGTGTTACTTTCGACCGCACCGGAAATGTGTTTCAAATGTATGGCGGCGGTCATGTGCTCGATGGGCTGTCCTTGCCCTGGACTCCGTTGGGCATTTACCATAAATATGGTCATGGGAATGTGATCAATTATAGCAAAGGCAGTGGCGTGGCCAGTGTCTCGAGTCCCAATTTCCCCGATGACTATCAGCAAGGCTTGGTCAATGGCGTTCTGTTAGGTCCTTACGTGGTGACACTGACAAAGTGCGATTACAACAAAGGCACGGTGATGGGCAGCGGGCGTGTGGATTTAATTTCTTCGGAAAATCCAGCATTCCGCCCCGTGGATATGAACTTTGGGTTTGATGGAGCACTTTATGTATCGGATTTTTCCAGCGCTATCATCGGCCACGCGCAGAATCCGATGCGCGATCAACGTTGGAATCACACGAAAGGCCGCATCTGGCGCGTGGTTCACAACGGGAAACCTGTGGTGAAGGAATGGCCGAAGATCGAGGGCGCCAATGCCTCGCAACTTTGCTCGCTGTTGAGCCATTCACAGGACATCGTGAGGCATCACGCGAGGATTGAATTGCGTAAACTCGGCAAACCTTCACTTGCCGCTATCGACAACTGGGTGAAAGGCATAAAGAACAATGATCAGGCGTTGCTTGAAGCGCTTTTCGTCTGCGAAGGTTTGGGAGAAGTGCGGCCCGCATGTTTGAATTCACTTCTCGCCTCTTCCTCTGCCCTTCATCGTGCAGCGGCAGTAAAATTGTTAGGAATTCAGGCGGATCGCATACCTCAATTCGATCTTTTACTGAAAAAAGCCGCGCATGATCAACATCCGCGCGTGCGCATGGAAGTCGTGAGTGCGATAGCTCGTTTGCGCCCTGCCTATCCTAAGATCGATTCACTGGTTCGTGAATTGGAGGGAGAAAAAAACACGAATGTTTTACAAATGCTGGCTTCGCTGGCGCATGGCACCACCGCCCGACTTGGTAACAGTGTGCCCGTAATGGAAATCAGGCCGGAGACAAGACTCGTAAAGTGGGAAAAAAGGGACGGCGGAAAATTCCGTACTTTTTTTCGCAGTGAACGCGAACAACCTGCGATCCTCTCGGTAAAACACAGTTTCCTCGATATTTCCATCAATGGCGTACAAGTGCTGTCATTCGATTCGCAATGGTCAAGTCAGCAGCAAGTCGGATTGGCATTGCAAAGAGGATTGAACATTGTGGAAATATCCTACCGTAAGCTTCGTGGCTCGCCGCCTGCGGTCTATCTGTTTACTCCAGTGGGAGCTTCTCTGCAAGGTGTGGAAACTGCTGTTCATGAAAGGCAGCTTGCCGCGTTTGCCGATGAGTGGCAGAAACTTCACGCGGATCCGGGCAATATACTGCGTGTTCAGGCCGTGCCGAACCAGATGCAATTTGCGCCGCGTGAGTTACGCGTGAAGGCTGGAGCCAAGGTGCGAATTGTGTTGGGAAATCCTGATCTCATGCAGCACAATTTTGTTTTGGTCGAACGAGGCGCGGAGCAAGAAGTCGGCGAGCTCGCGGACAAAATCGCAGCCGATCCCAAAGGAATGGCCAAAGCCTACGTTCCGGAAACGCGCAAGGTTCTGCATGCCACACCGCTTGTTGAGCCGAATGGCAAGGCGGAACTGACTTTCGATGCACCTCGAGAACCCGGAAATTACCCCTACCTGTGCACTTTTCCGGGACACTGGCGCGTGATGCGGGGTGTCATGATCGTAGAGGCTCCATAGATGGGATCGATGGAGAAACATGGCAATTGTCTGTTGATGCAATGCTGGCAGGTGCATAGGAAATCCTTCATAATCCATGAAGATGAATGAACCATCCGGAGCCAAGGTTGAATCGATGGGTGCCAACGCATCGGTTTTCAACCTTTGGTTGATACTCTGGCTCTCAGGTTTTTCTTGTCTGGTTTATCAGGTCTTATGGATGCGTCAGTTGGGATTGATGCTGGGAAACACCTCGCAAGCAGCCGCGCTGACACTCGCCATGTTTTTCGCTGGGTTGGCCTCAGGGAGTTGGTATTGGGGACAGAGGTCCGCCCGGATGCTGCGCCCCCTCCGCGGCTATGCATGGTTGGAGTGCGGTATTGCCCTATGCGGGTTATGGATTGTCTCAGCACCTTTTGTCATGGAGCATTGGTATCCGCTTTTTACACGACGCTATGGCGATAGTGCATTCTGGTGGTGTTTCCCTTTTCTTTGGACCTGGCTCATGGTGTTTTGTCCTGCCATGTTGATGGGCGGGACACTTCCTGTTCTTGGCCATGCCACAGTCATCCGTGGTTCTCAATTTGGCAATATCGCGGTGCAACTTTATGCGATCAATACGCTTGGTTCAGCTTGTGGGGCTTTTGCCACCGCTTTTTTTCTCATCGAATTATGGGGCGTTCGTGTGACGTGCCTGATCGCGATGTCGGCATCGGCGCTTGCTGCGTTTCTGGCATTTCATGTGTCCTCTTCAGCTGCCTTGGTTGGTTTCGGAAAAAATTCTTCTCCGAAACCATCTCCAGAGAATCTTCAGGAAAAATTGATTCCGCGATGGTGGATACTGATGTTGTCTTTCACATCTGGGCTGGTTTTGTTGGCGTTGGAAATCATCTGGAGCCGCATGCTCGCTCAGGTGCATGAAAATTCGATCTATAGTTTTTCGGCGACTCTCATTGTCGTTCTTTTCTGCATTGCCGCAGGAGCAGGCCTCGCCTCGCGTCTGGCTCGGACTTCGATTGATCCAATACGTGCCTTGATTTGGCTGATCGTCTCCGGATGCACTTCGTTGCTTCTCTTGCCATTCGTTTATTCGAAACTGACGGATCGTGGAGCCATGCTTGCCACCAATGGTTCTTTTGCGTCTTATGTGGCAGTTCTTCTTCTGACGACAATCCTGACGATAGGACCGTCGTGTTTATTGCTTGGATCGATTTTTCCAATGCTCATGAAGTGTGAGGAGCAATATTCGAATTGCGCTGGAGAAAGTTTGGGTCATCTCACTGCGGCGAATACCATCGGAGCAATTTTCGGGTCTTTTCTCGCTGGTTTTGTGCTACTGGAATACTGTGGCGTCTGGAGATCGATGCAGGGAATGGCATTGGTTTATTTATTGCTGGCTTGTATGTTGCCTGTGAAAAACAGCTCATCCAGCATCGCTGGCAAATTGGCTGCCTTGGCCATGATGTTCGTGGGGTTGATCATTTTGACTCCCTCGCGTGTTCCTTTGCGCGCTGGCCTTGATCACTGGGGTCGTCCCGAGGTTCTTTTGGAAAAATGGGAAGCCAGCGATGCCACGGTGACGGTCACGCAAGATTCCCAGCAGCATGTTTCTATCAAGATCAATGGAAACTATAGTCTCGGTTCTACAAACGCCTATGTTTCCCAAGTGCAGCAAGCTCGTCTGCCGCTCTTGGCATTTCCCAAAACCAAGCGTTTGTTTTTTCTCGGTATGGGAACGGGGGTCACTGCGGGTGCGGCACTCGATCGAGAGCAATTCCCTGAGGTGGAAAAGGTGGTTGCATGTGAGTTATCGCCAGCTGTGGCGATGGCTTCTCAAAAATATTTTGCCGGCGGGGCGGGGGAGCCAGATATCACCAATGGCCTGTTCCGCGATCCGCGCGCGCAAGTCATCATCGCGGATGGACGTCATCGACTCATGACGAGTCAAGAGCGCTACCATATGATCAATGCCGATTTGTTTCTGCCGTATTTGCGCGGAGCCGGTAATCTCTACAGCCGCGATCACTTCCGGAAGGTGCGCTCTCGTTTGATGCCGGGTGGGGTTTTTGTGCAGTGGTTGCCACTCTATCAGATGACCGAAAATGAATTCGGTATCATCACGCGCACCATGCTCGATGTATTTCCTCAGGTAAGTCTGTGGCGGGGCAATTTTCAACCTGGTGCTGAAATCGCCGCACTCGTCGGTCACATGGACAACCAGCCTCTGTCGGCAAGCGCCGGGGATGTTTCCGCGGCAAAACAGAACGCTGTCGCAGGCGCTACTCATCGTGACATCCACCAGTTGCTGCTGCCGGTCAATCAAGAGACGGCATTGCTTTTTTATGCGGGGAATGTCACCGGCTCCGCCGAGGATTTTCGTCATTACCCCCTGAACACGGATGATCGTCCTGTGATCGAATTCGGACTCCCGAAGTCATTGCATTGCGCTCCGCATGAAGGTGCTCCGCAGATGGTTCAGCAGCGTTTTGCAGCTCTGGTGCATCGATTGCAGCAACGAACTCCGCCCGAGACCGATCCTCTCTTGAGCGGGCACACTCGTGAGAGTCGTCGACTCCCCCTCGCGGGATCGGCATTTCATCGCGCTTCGATCGCTTGCATCCTGGATGAAGAAGCGCGATGGAAGGAAGAGTGGGAGGCATTTCTTCGCCATTGGCTGAATCAGGCGGAATGAGGACTTGTGGGTTGATCAAGGAAACGTTGCGGAACGCATCAAGCGCTTGACCTTTCTTCTTGAATGAGGAAACTCGTCGCGCATGAGTGATTCCTCTGATTTTCGAAAGTTTTCCAGTCCCATGCTGGATGGTCCTGACCGTGCGCCCAGCCGTGCGATGCTTTATGCCGTTGGCTTTGAAAAAGACGATTTCGCCAAACCTCAAATTGGTGTGGCATCCACTTGGAGCGAGGTAACCCCTTGCAACATTCACATCGATAAACTCGCGCGCGAAAGCGCGAACGGCGTGGATGCCGCTGGCGGAAAGTCGGTCGTATTCAATACAATCACCATTTCCGATGGCATTTCCATGGGTACCGAGGGCATGAAATACAGCCTCGTGTCGCGTGAGGTGATCGCGGATTCGATTGAGACCGTTGTCGGTTGTGAGGGCATGGACGGATTTGTGGCGATCGGAGGATGTGATAAAAACATGCCGGCCTGCGTGATTGCCATGGGCCGCATGAATCGCCCTTCCGTGTTTGTCTATGGTGGCACCATTCTGCCGGGCTGCGCGACGATCAAGGGCGAGAAAAAAGACCTCGACATCGTCTCGGTGTTTGAAGCTGTAGGCAAGCATGCGGGAGGGGAATACAACGATGAAGAATTGGACACCGTGGAGCGCTGTGCGATTCCCGGACCAGGTTCCTGTGGTGGTATGTATACCGCGAATACCATGGCGAGTGCCATTGAAGCATTGGGCATGAGCTTGCCTAACAGTTCGGCCCAAGCCGCGATCAGTGATGATAAAATGCGCGATTGTTTTGACGCCGGTGCTGCTGTGATGAACATGATCAAGCTCGGTATCAAACCCCGCGACATCATGACCAAAGAGGCTTTTGAAAACGCCATCACGGTTCTGATCGCCTTGGGTGGCTCGACGAATGCCTGTCTGCACATCCCTGCGATGGCGCACGCTGCTGGTGTGGAAATCACCATCGATGATTTCGCTCGCATCGGCGCCCGCGTTCCCGTCCTTGCTGACCTCAAGCCCAGCGGCAAATACGTGATGGCGGACTTGGTTCGCATCGGTGGCACCGTGCCTTTGATGCGCATGCTGTTAGAGGCAGGCTTGTTGCACGGCGATTGCCTTACCGTCACCGGTCGCACGATGCGCGAGAATTTGGAGAAATCCCCGATTTATTATCCTGAAGGTCAGCAGATCATTCGTTCGCTCGACAACCCCATCAAGGCGGATAGCCATTTGCGCGTTCTGCGTGGCAACCTCGCCGAGGGTGGTGCGATCGCGAAAATTTCCGGCAAGGAAGGCGAGCAATTTGTCGGCAATGCCCGCGTGTTTGAGTCCGAGGACGAGGCCATGAAAGCCATCCTTGAGCGCAAGATCCAGAAACGCGACGTCATCGTGATTCGCATGGAAGGTCCCAAAGGAGGCCCCGGCATGCGCGAGATGCTTGGCCCCACCAGCGCGGTCATGGGGATCGGCCTGGGCAAAGATGTAGCATTGATCACCGATGGTCGTTTTTCCGGTGGTAGCCATGGATTCGTGGTCGGTCACATCACCCCAGAGGCCTTCGTCGGCGGCACCATCGCCCTCTTGCGCGATGGCGATGAAATCGTGATTGATGCCCATACAAACCGCATCGATGTGAAACTCAGCGATGAGGAACTCGCCACCCGCCGCGCCGCCTGGGTGCAGCCCGAGCCGCGCTATCGTTACGGGGTTTTGGCGAAGTTTGCCAAACTCTGCACCAGTGCTTCGGAAGGAGCTTGCACCGATAAATATCTGTAATGACCTCATCTTCCGGCTCGCTTGTGATGAACGAGAGGGCTGGGATTTTTCCCACACTCGCGACGCTTGTTCTTGACCGTTGCACACCCGCCACCTACATCACCGACATGCAAGCACTTTACGAAGGCAAGGCCAAACGCCTGTGGTCCACCGAGGATCCACAGGTTCTGCGCATGGAATTCAAAAACGACGCCACCGCTTTCAACGGCGAGAAAAAAGCACAGTTTGAGAACAAAGGCCGCCTTAACAACACCATCAGCACTCTGATCTACGGTCAACTGGAGCGCGCAGGCATTCCCACTCACTTCGTAAAGCAGATCGATGACACCAACGTGCTGGTGAAAAAAGTGGACATTGTTATGGTCGAGGTGATCATCCGCAATGTCTCAGCGGGCAGTTACTGTAAGCGCACTGGTCAGCCCGAAGGACAGTCCTTTTCGCAACCGATCATCGAATTTTCCCTCAAGAGCGATGAGCTCGGTGATCCACTTGTCAACGACGATTACATCCGCGAGTTGAAACTAGCCACGCCAGAGGAAATGGCTTTCCTGCGAGCTTCGGCATTGCGTGTGAATGATTTTCTCTGCGGTCTTTTTGCCCAGGCTGGCTTGCGTTTGATTGATTTCAAACTTGAGTTCGGCCGTCTCGCCAGTGATCCCTCGGTGATCGTTTTGGCCGATGAAATCAGTCCTGATGGTTGCCGCCTCTGGGATATTGCGACAGGCGAAAAAATGGACAAAGACCGTTTTCGCCGCGATCTCGGTGGAGTCATGGAAGCCTACGAAGAAGTTCTCAAACGTCTGCAAGAATTGTCATGATCTACGAATGTGAAGTCATCCGCCAAGGGCAACACGCGAGTGATGCCGATGCCCTTCTCTATACTCCGATGAAAGTGGGGTTGACGATGAAGCACAGCCGCACCTATCGCTTCGATTTCGAGGGGGATGAAGCGGCGCTGCGTGCATTTGCCCGTGCTGTTCTCGTCGATGAGGTGAGTCAGGAAATTTCCGATGGCACGGACCCGGTGGTCAAGGATGCCTTGTTCCATCTGGACTACAGCATGAAGCCCGGAGCGTTGGATTTGGAAAAGGAAGCGATCATGAACTACTATCGTTCTCGAAACGGTGACACGTTTGTTCTCAAACAACTCCACATTTCCCAGCGTGTTTATATTTTTGGAGAAGGCGATGCGGTTGCTCTGTCCACGCGTTTCATCAAAGACATTGTCAATCCTGCCGTGCACAAGCACCAGTTGAGTATCGCAGGTTGAGGCGCGAAATCGAGGAAATCAACCGAACAAAAACCTCGTTTCGTGACGTTTGTTTCCTCATGATACTCAAACGTTTTTCTCCAATCATTTTCGTCGGATCGTTGGCTCTGGGAGTCCCTTCTTTGCATGCGCAAGGTGTGGACACGCCGATCGCGGATCAATCAGTCGCAGGGATCAAGAAGGCCGATGCTGCGATGATTGAAAAAGCGAAAAAGCTGATCGGTGAGAAAAAACTCCTGTCACGCGCCGATGTGAAGACGCAGTTGTCGCAACCGAAGCCTCAGGCGTTTGAGCTCAAGTCCGTGCAGTCCCAACCCATGGCGCTGGAGGACGTTTCTGCCACCGCCCGCAAGGCGAATTTGCGAGTGGGGTATTGTTATCTTTGTTCGCGTTGTGACAACTGGCATCTGAGTCTCGCAGGTGGTTATCCGATCGCCAAGGACGTGGTTGCCACGTGCGACCATGTCGTCGACACGCAAACGGATATGCGTGAGGGCTATCTTATCGTCGCGGATCATGAGGGGAATGTTCAGCCGGTGACATCGGTTCTCGCTCGTAGCATTGCGATGGATGTGGCTTTGCTTCAATGTGCCGGGGCCACTTTCGTTCCCTTGGCTCTGAACGCCGGCGCCCGCCAGGGTTCGGCAGCCTACTGTTACAGCACGCCGATGGGGCAGCAGGGCTATTTCAGTGATGGCATCATCAATCGGTTTTTTTGGAATCAACAATATACCGGCGGTGAAAAAGAAAATCTCGATGTTGCACGTCATCTTCGCGTGAACTTTAGCACCGATTGGGCGCCTGGAAGCAGTGGTTCTGCGGTAGTGGATCAGTCTGGCAATGTGTTAGGACACGTGTCGCAAATTTCTTCGCTCACCAAAGACCGCTCCAGCGCGGCATTCGTCACTCTTCACACCGGCATTCCTGCCCATGGCGTTCTCCTCCTTGCACAAGCTTGTCGGAAACCAGATGAAATCAAGCGACTTTGCAAAATCGAAGCAAAAGAAAATTCCGGCAAGAAAAACGCCACAAAAGAAAAAGCAGGTGCACAGGAGAAAAAGAATTAAATCGCAGAAATTCTGATTTCGTGAAGCATTTTCTGATTCAACACCACTAGCGATTTTTCTGCCATCATGGCTGTCTCAAAAGAGGACGCCGCCATTCCTCATGGATCATAATCCGAGCCAAGGAACTTTTTGGCCGAGTCGCCAACGTAGCGCTTCCCTTCGTGATACAATACAAAAGAACCACCGGTTTGTTTGGCAATCTCATTCAGATCATAAGCGGGAGTCCCGGGGAGTTCGAAGGCGATGGTATCAATCGGTATCCCTGTGGGGTTCAGGGTTTTTAATTCATCCATCACCATGTTGGCATCGCGGGCTTCGCCATCGGAGAGAAGGTAGACGACATCCGGCGGAGGACCCATGGAAAATGCCATTTTCAGCGGTGAATACCATCCGGTGTTACCTTGGGCGGGCGTGGCGTTGATTTTGGCAATGGCTTTTTCCTTCATGTCTTTGCTGGCGGGCAACCAGTCGACGACAGGCGTTTGCCCAAGACCATTCCAACCGTGGTCGACTTGATTCGGGCCGGGGGTTTCATCAGTCCAGGCATTGTGGGAAAAATAAATGACCTTGAAGCGCATGCCATCGGCAAGGCCGTTGATGGAACTGGTCAGCTCTTTTTTCAGCATCTGGATGCGCGTGCCGCCAGCACAATCGCTTTCCATCGAGAGTGAAAAATCAACGATATAAGCAACGCGTTTACCCGTGCGTTTGGTGCCGAAAAACGATGAACCGCCGCCGCCATTACCATCACCATCACCTGCGCCAAAGCCCGCATTGAAATCATCGTCCATACCGAAGGGTCTCGTTGGATCAACGACTTCGGGCTCCGGAACAGCGATGGCGGAAGCCGTGGTGGCGGCGATCACGCGTGCCATCGATGAACTGGAGTTGGCAGGTTTGGGTTTCAATCCTTTTGCCATGTCCTTCGGACGATCCACGACTTCTTCCTTCACTGCTGGAGCTTGGTAGGTGACAATCACCGGCACTTCACGGAAACTCGGGAGAATCGCAATGAGGGCGAGGATGGCCCCGATGAGCGCCACGACCACGCCTGCGACAATGCATGATTGGATCGTATCTTTTCTCTTCTGGGCCGCCAAGTAGATCGCCACCTGCTGACGACGGGAGTCGAGTTGATTCGAGGTCTGAGTGAGATGGAGTTCGGGTTTCATGCAACGGTGCTATGGATGCTTCTCAAACTATTGACAGCACCATCCCTTGGCGAGCGAAAAAACATCAGTCCTGCGCCGAATCGGGCGGACCAAACAAATCTCCCCAGAACGTGAAGCATGAATTCATGAAGGTGGATCGCGATACTACGGATGGATCAAGCGCGGGTGATCACTTCATGTCGCCTAAAAAGGGAGTTCTTTTGGCGAATTCCCAGCTGTGCATTGGGTCCGCATCCATGATAGGTTCTGGAAAATCCGTATCATCCGTGAAATCCGTCGTTCAAACCTTTTCCCGACAACCAATGTATCAGCGGCTGCCGCGTCACTTCTCGACGACCTGATAGATGGAACCGGAGTGATCCACGATGAAGAGCGTGCCATCCGGACCTTCGCCAAAGCTGGGGATATGCTTGATTTTTCCACCCTCGGGTTGCAACTCGGCGGTGTGGTCTTTGAAATCAGTGGCCTTTCCATTTCTTTCCACAAAGGACCAAATACGCGGATTCTGGTAATCGGCAAAAATATAACGACCCTGCAGTTCCTTGATCGGACCACGGTAAACGTAGCCACCGGTGACTGAAAATCCCTCGGTGGAACCACCGCCATGTTTGTAGACATAGACGGGATCGATGTTGTCCTTCGGTTTATCGCCTCCGACATTGTTTGCCGGAGTGGCAACGTCTCCTTCTCTCAGACGCCAGCCAAAGTTCGCGCCAAAGCCTTTTTTGTGCTCGATGTGGCTGATTTCCTCCCAGTGGTTCTGCCCGACATCGCCGATCCACAGGTCACCGGTTTTAGCATCGAAGGAACAACGCCATGGATTGCGCACACCATAAGCCCAGATTTCAGGCTTGGCATCTTTGTTTTTCACGAAGGGATTGTCCGAAGGCACCTCGTAGCCCTTGGCAGGGGATACATCAATGCGCAGGATTTTCCCTAACAGCGAAGTCAAATCCTGAGCTCGCTGTTTGGGGTCATTGCCGGAGCCACCGTCGCCATTGCCAATGTAGAGCATCTTGTCCGGGCCGAATTCAATCCAGCCGCCATTATGGTTTTGGAAATCTTGTTTGTAGCGCAGGATGATTTCTTCTTTGCTGGCATCGACCTTGCCGTTTTGGAATACCATGCGGGTAATGCAGGTGTAGTGCTCTTTGTCTGTGTAATTCAGGTAGAAACGCCCGGTCTTATCGAAGTCCGGCGAAAATGCGAGACCCAGCAAGCCTTCTTCATTACCCTTGCGACTGACATTTTCATGGATATCGAAGAGTTCGACTTTCTGTCCGGAATCCGGCTCCACCGCCGTAACGACACCGTGCTGCTCCATCACCCAGAGCTGTTTTTTCGAAACTTTCGGCACACCCACCCAGACAGGGCGATTGAATCCATCGGAGATTTTTTTCACACCAATCGCCGCATTCACGGGACTGATGATACCGCATGCCAGAAACAGGATCGATGTTGAAATTCGCATAGTGCTTTACAGGTAATGGGAAATCTCAAACCGTCAAGGAGGAAAACCGTACGGAAATTCCGGCGCTGACACTGATTTATCTTTAACAAAGCCGATCACGGAAATCCTCGTAGCGGAATTCGCGCAGGGTCTCGATTCCGCCATCCGCATGCAATACCCGGATCGCCGGATGCGGCACCCCGTTGAACATCGTCGTTTTGACCATGGTGTAATGGGCCATGTCATCAAAAACCAAGACATCGCCTGTTCTCAGTTCGCGGGGAAACGAGTAGTCGCCTGTGACGTCACCCGCCAGACAGGTGGGGCCACCGAGGCGGTAGGTGTGTGGCTTTTCTCCGCCGAGACCCGCGAGGTGGTAATACTCGCCGGGTAATTCCACCGCAGGCCGTGCCGATGATGCTGCCAGAGAGGAGTCGACGAGAAAAACATCGGGTCGATAGGGCATTTCCAGCACATCGGGCATGTGAGCGGTGGCCGAAACGTCGAGAATCGCCAGTTTGTGTCCGGAGCTCTTGAACACATCCATGACCGTGGCGCGAAGAACTCCGGTGTGAATCGCGACGGCTTCTCCCGGCTCCAACCAGACATCGACCTGATAACGTTCACGCGCTTCCTTGACCAATCGGATCAAACAATCACGATCGTAAAACGGCTTGGTGATCCAGTGACCACCGCCCATGTTGAGGTAGGTGAACTGCGGCAGTCGTAGCAGGTGACCGAATTTTTCTTCAACTGCAGAGAGAGTGGTTTCCAGGTCATCGGAATTTTGTTCGCACAACGTGTGGAAATGGAGACCCGAGAGACCGGTGAGATCGGCGCCCGCCAACTGATCCGCTGTGATGCCGAGCCGTGACCCTGCGACGCAGGGGTCATACAATGCCGTTTCTCCGGTGGAGCACTGAGGGTTGATGCGAAGCCCGCATAGCAAAGCTCCCGACTGGAAACGTGGGTGGGCGAAAATCTGCTCACGATAGCGGAACCACTGGGTGAGTGAGTTGAAATCCAAATGATCGGTGAATTCTAACAACTGCGTGATTTCCGTCTCGCTGTAGGCCGGCGAGTAGGTAATTACATGCTTGCCGAAAGTCTCATGCGCCAATCGCGCTTCCCACAGACCGGATGCACAGCAACCATCGAGATCCTCGCGGATGGATGGAAAAGTCTTCCAGCAGGAAAAGCCCTTGAGCGCCAGCACCAGATGGCAACCGGCGGCCTCTTTCACCTCGCGCAGAATCTTCGTATTGCGTTGGAGGGCGGGAACGGAAATGAGGAACATGGGGTTATTCTGAAACCCCGCCCCCTTGCGTGCAAGTGTTGATTCCCCGTGCGGAAATTTTTCCCTTTTCCGCGAAGAATCCTTTACAATTCCCTGTCCATTGGCTAATTTTTTCTTCCGAAAGCAAATCAAGGAGAGGTGGCTGAGTGGTCTAAGGCACCCGATTCGAAATCGGACGTGGGGTAAAACTCACCGTGGGTTCAAATCCCACCTTCTCCGCCATTTTTTACTTCTTTATGGGAAGCTACGGATGGCAAGCCATGAGTACTATGCAGAAAGCGAAGAATGCCCTTACTAGCTCGCTGAAAGAAGTAGGGCTCTGCCTGTGCGCGAAGTTCTGCCCAGAGCAA
>JBMLRP010000021.1:27787-58090 GCA_049240965.1 Akkermansiaceae bacterium | reverse complement strand
TGATTGAGGAGATATGGCTGATTATTTTTTCCGATTGTCTGCGTTTTTCGCTTGCTCTGGAAGGCTTAGTTGATTAGTAGGTGGAGCGAAACATGCGCTGCAACGCAAGTCAGCAGCGTGTTGAAGCCAATTTTTGATGATCGAAATTCCGTATTTCAAGTTCCAACTCACAGTTGTCCCACATCAAGGGACACCATGGGGAATTTGTCGCATATCATGAATCTATTAGTAAGGAATCATCATCGCACCACTCTCGCCATGGAGGCGATTTTTCTCTATGAAAAATCAATACTGGGCGCAGCATGAACCCACTGGAGGACTAAAGCCATAAGCAAGCAAACAAAAAACAATCAATCGAAGGGAGGTCGCATGGGCAACCGCGATCAAACCCGTGTCAATGACCGCATCCGTGCACCAAAAATTCGTGTCGTGGGATCGGATGGACAGCAGCTCGGGGTAATGACCGTACGCGACGCGCTCTTGAAAGCGCAAGCACAGGGTCTGGATCTCGTGGAAATCGCCGCGCAGGCGGATCCTCCTGTCTGCAAAATCATCGACTACGGCAAGTTCAAGTATGAGCAGGCAAAGTTGAAAAAACAAAAATCCAAGTCCGCCACGCGGATGAAGGAAATCAAATTGCGTGTTGGTACTGGACAGCATGACTACAATATCAAGATGGGACGCATCGAAGGTTTTCTCGATACGGGTCACAAGGTGCGCGTGGTCATTCAGTTCAAGGGCCGGGAAAATGCCCACAAGGATCTTGGATTCGTTGCGATGCAGCGCATCATCGAAGACTTGAAAACCATGTCGAATGTCGATCAGGCGCCGCGTCTCGGTGGTCGTGTGATCGCCATGACCTTGTCTCCGCTTCCCCAAGGTCAGCGCAAGCGCAAGTTCCATTTGTTCCACGGTGAACTGCTTGAAGAGGATGATCACGATGATGAAGATGAGGATTTCGATGAGGATGATCACGAAGAAGGTGATCAGGCCGGCGAAGAGAATCACGAAGAGCCCAACTGATGGATTTTCGTCAGTTTGATTTGTTGCTTTACGACATTGACGGTACCCTTGTGGATACAGGGGGTGCTGGCATGGCGGCGATCACTGCGGCTGCGGTCGAGTATTTCGGCGCGCCGGCGCCGGCCCTTGATCTGGCGGGTAGCACTGATCTGGGAATCATACAGAATTTGCTGACCCACTACGGCCATCATGCGGATGCCATGGATGTGGTGGATTTTTTCCATCGATACCATCGGCTTCTATCCGAGCATCTCGCATCTGACCGATATTCGGGACGCGTGTTGCCTGGAGTTCGAGAGTGTCTGAAATTTGGCTCCAGACATGACATTGCCACAGGATTGTTGACGGGTAATTCGCAACAGGGGGCAGCGATCAAGATGCGCCATTTCGCATTACAGGAGTATTTTCCTTACGGTGCATATGGTGACGATCATGCGGATCGAAATGTGTTAGGTCCGGTGGCATTATCGCGTGCCGGCATTCATCATGGTCGAGATTTTTTTCCGCAGACCACTCTCGTCGTCGGAGATACTCCACGCGATATTGCCTGTGCTCATGCCATGGGTGCGCGTTGTTTGGCTGTTGCCACAGGTTCTTTCCGCGCAGATCAATTGCGCCAGTATGGCGCCGACTGGGTGGTGGAATCTTTGGAAGAGTGGATGCTACTCGAGGATTGATCCTGGCAGTGAGAGAATCGGAATCAAACGAAGTTGCTCATTCAAATCTAACTACGGTGCGATGAATCTGGGCGAGTGCTTCATTTTGCATCACAAAACCTCCTGCTTTTGCAGAGTCATGCGCACATCACCGATAAAGGCCGCGACGCGCAATTCCAGAGGCACCCTGTGGTGGTCATCACTGATCCAAAGCGTTGCGGTTTTCATTTTGGCGTAAGGCTTGAGTGATAGATCGGATTGGATTTTTTCGAGAGCGATGTTGAGTTTGATCGCATCCCTGCCATGGATCTTTTCACGACCCAAAACGACAATGGTGGCAAGATAGGGGGTCTTGAACGGATGAATCACCTGGGTGATCGCCTCACCTTGATCGAGCGAATGACTGCGGATCAAGAGCATCGATGAAAAAGCATCAAACACTGGAGTGTATGAAAAGTCTTTCTTTTTCGTGGTGTCTCTTCCTGTTGCATGGGGACGAGAAATTTCATCGACGTGTACATCATTTCCTCGGAATTTCACGGTAGTCACCAGTGTTTCTTCCTTATCGGTTTCATTACAATGGACCAACTGGGGGAGGAGCGTGTTGCGTTGAATCTTTCCGCTCATATCGAATCGATAGGGAAACGCTTTTGCTGCAATGCCCAGGCTGCCTCCCTCACAAAAGCAGTTCATGGTAGTATCATTACTGCCTTTGCTACCAAAAGTAAAATGCACCACTCCAGCGGCGACCTGCCCATTCCATGAGAGGGAATACTGCAGTTTTTGCGGTTGAATTTGCGGATGATTGCCGGGCTTGCTACTGGTCAGGCGTTCAGCCCACGCGGGTTCGGCAGAGTGAACCCATGAGCCAACCAAAGAAAGAAGAACCAGGTGAATGATTTTCATGGCACTGCGTGTGACGTATGATTCAAAAGTCTTATTCAGACCTTTCGGACGACTCCTGTGAGTCATCGCGCTCCCGTTCTCTGTTTTCTTCGGTTCTATATGACTCATAAGAAGAATGCAAATCATCGAGATCAGTCGATGATGGATCCTTCTCGTTGTCATGGCTGGTGTGAGTATCCGTGGGAGGTTGTGAGAGTAGACGAGCCAGACGAGCCTCTTCTTCTTTTTGTTCACGTTTTTTCTGTGACCGGGCATCGAACCACGCAAGCCAGATCGAGAGTTCGTATAACAGGATCATCGGCAAGGCCAGTAAGCCAAGGGTAAACGCATCAGGCGTGGGAGTAATGACCGCCGCTAATACGACGATTGCCACGACGGCATAGCCACGGGTACGGCTCATGAGTTCATAATTCAACAGGCCAATTTTCACCAACACCCACACTACCACGGGAAGTTCGAAGCAGAGACCGAAGATGAGCGTGAATTGAGTAGCAAAGGACAAGTAATAACCGATACGCCACTCATTGGCGATGCCCATGGACTCACCGTAGGAATAGAAAAATTCCAACACGCTTGGGAGAACCCAGAGATAAGCGAAAAGCACGCCGCATAAAAACAAGCCGAATCCCACACCCAATGCCGGGAGAATGGCTCGTTTTTCGTGCTGATGCAAACCCGGTAGAATGAACTGAAGAACGTAATAGAGCAGCAGGGGAAACGCCATCACGGACCCGGCGAAAAACGCCAGTTTCATCGAGAGCATGAACGCCTCCGTGGGATTGAGCGAGCTCATGAATTTGAAACGATCCCGCGTTCCCGCCATGGCATCGGGCTTGCCCACCAGAAGCTCTTCTAACAAACTGCGTTGTGCCGCGTTCAGGGCTGCCAAGGATGCGACGAAGGCGGGTTGTTTTTCCGCTGGCAGAGAAATCGTGGCTCGATAACAGGAAGCAACAATGACTCGCTCTCGATCTTCGGCTGCGAGTTGCTGGAGGTAGAGTTCGTGCAATGATTCTGGCAAGTGGGCGAGCACCTCGGAGCCGGTCTTGGCGACTTCCCACTGGTCGGCACTCAGTTTTCCTGACTTGGGCAGTTTGTTCGCGGAGTGGATTTCCCACACATCGCTGATGGGCTTGCGCAGAATTTCCATCAGTTGATCCCGATAAGTAAAGCAGACCACGGTAGTGATGAGCAATGTGATCACGACTCGGGTTACCATCACCCGAAGATCTTCCAAGTGCTCGAGAAAGGGCTTTTCCGCGTCGGGATTGGCTTTATCGCGAAGTTGAAAAACTTTTTTGAGAAGGAACATCGGGCGGGCAGAGTAGCGCAGCATCGCTACGAGCGCAAGATTCGCTTGCAAGGTTTATGGTGGCGGCAGAATGACAGATTTCGCTCATTTCCCATGAAGGAATTGGTATGACTAGAGCGTTTGTATGACCATGCGCGGTATGGTTTGGTATGGAGTGATGATGCTGGGTCTGTCAACTCTGATGGCTGCGGAAAAAAGCGACGTCGCCTGGCTGCAATCTCCTGCATGCAGGGAACATCTTATTACGCCGCGTCGTGCGCCCAAGGACTGGCTGACGCGTTCGGCGGCGGTTTCTCTGAACCAGGAATGGGAAAAGGATCGTGATCAAGCCTGGTATGTGGAGTTGCAGCGTGAAGGCGCGCGCTGGGTGGAGGCGGGCATCGTGCATGGCGATACCGCCAGTGTGGATTGGGGACTGAGGCAGTTGGCCTGGGGCTTCGCTCAAATGCAGAGTGATGGTTCGTTCACCTGCAGGGATCCATTTCATAGTGCGAGTTTCCTCGTCGAAAGCACCGCGCGTTCACTGTTATTATTGCGCGCTTCATCGAAGAACAAGAATCTCCCTCCTGCCGCCCTCGAGATGATGCCTCGGCTTCTGACGTGTGCGCGATGGCTGGCATCACCGGTTCATGAAAAGACGCTGGTAAAGCAAAAGATTTACACACATCGGCGCTTTTTGTTGGGTGCCGCTCTGGAGCAAACCGCCAGTTTGCATGACGATGAAGAACTGCATCAGAGAGCGCGTTCTTTGGTGATGGAGGGGCTTTCCTTGCAGCGTGAAGATGGCGCTTTTCCAGAAAAGGGCGGACACGACTGCAGTTATCACGCGGTCGCACTGATCTATCTCCAGCGCTATCTTCTGCTGACACCGCCTGGGTCTTGGCGCAATCAATGTGATACAGCGGCGCATCGTGGTATCCGATGGCTGGGGACTCGTATTGATGAAGAGGGGCGCGTGAATGTGGCGGGAAATACTCGTACTGGACAGCAGCAGGAAGTCGGGCGCACAGGTGCAATCAAGCAAGTGAATTTTCCGGAAGTGGCATCAGCTTTGATGTTGTATGCCTATCGTTCCGGCGATGAGACTCTTGACCAACTGGCCATCAAGGTGCTGCGTCAAAAGTCGATCATTTCGCGTTGATTCTCGTTTTGGCAAACGTACTCTCGGGCGCTTGTGCGGTGAATTCCCACGCACCTCCCGGCGCGGCATTTGCGGGCGCGGGTGGGAGTGTGATGACCCCTTCACGTTTGCCACGCATTTCCGCCATTCCTTCGGCTAAGCCGAGGATGGCATGAATGATTTGTTGAGACTCCTCATCGCTCAGTGCTGACTGTGGGGGCATTGGAATTTCTCCCCATGCGCCTGCTCCGCCGGTTTTCAATTTTTGTCGCAAGATCGCTTCAGCGTTTTTGTCATTGCGATAGCGCAGAGCCACATTCAGATAAGCCGGTCCCACGGAATGGGTTTCCACTTGATGACAGGCGAGACATTGTTTTGCCGTGATGATCTTTGCCACATCTCCGGGTAACGTCGGGCCGCCCGCGTCATGTCCCGTTGGGGGAATGTATCGCGCCCGCAATACCAGATCTTTTTCACTCGCCGCACCTTCAATCGTAAATTGGACTTTTTCTCCGAAAGCCAATTTCTGGGGGTTTCCTCTGAGGGCAAGTTGTAATTCCGGTTGATTTCCGGTTTGTAGCAGAACCCTTGCGATCGCGCGATGCCCTTGTGCATCGGTGGCGACAGCACGCAGCTGATCGCCGAGCTTGTTCTCCAGTTCAATCTTATTACCCTCGCCAACCTTGCGATCCTCGGCACCTTTGGTGAGATACCACTCAATTTGGCATGTCTGGTTTTCAGGATCCTTGACAGTGGCTTCGTAGACATTTCCGTCGCCGGCCTTGATCGTAATCTTAGGCGGTTGGTTGCCCGGATCGGGAATCAGATGACGGATGCGGCCGTTGTTGTTGAAATACCAGCCTGCTCCATATTCGAGCAAATAGATACTGCCATCCGCGGCCATTTCCATGTCCATGGGATGTTGCAGTCCATCGAGCAACAGTTCCATTTGAACGAAGTTTTCCTGTTCGTCGAGTTTGACTTTCCAAGCCTTGTTTCTCATCCAGTCGTAAGTGATCAAGGTGCGGTCGTCCTCTCGGCTCAATACGTTGTATTTCCTGTTTGCATCATAGTAAAATACCGGGCCTGCCATCGCATTGCGTCCGCCTTGACCCATCAGAGGAAAGTCGGAACTGGCACCGTAGGGATACCAAATGAAGGCTGAGCGGGCGGGAGGCAATATTTCGAGTCCAGTGTTGAATTTCGATGGATTGCGAGGAGCGGCTGGATATGTCATCGCGCCGATGGATTGATTGGTGAAATCGATGATCGGATAGGGTTTGTTATTGCCTACCAAAAACGGCCAGCCGTGGTTGCCTGCGGATTTAGCCTGGTTCACTTCATCATGCCCCGCAGGACCTTTGGGCGTGGGATTGCCTGCATCGGGCCCGACTTCTCCCCAGTAAATCGTCTGCGTCTTGGGATCAATCGATAGCCGGAAAGGATTGCGGCAGCCCATCACATAAATCTCTGGACGGGTTTTTGGTGTGCCGGGTGGAAAGAGATTTCCCTGGGGAATCTCGTAGCCTTGTTCCGTCGGTCTGATACGAAGCACTTTACCGCGCAAGTCGTTGGTATTTCCCGCGCTGCGCATCGCATTCGCGTGGTCATGCCCATCGCGGTCATCAATCGGTGCCACACCATTGCTTTCAAATGGATTGGTGTTATCACCGGTACTCAGATACAACAAACCGTCTTTGCCAAAGGCCAGCGAACCAGCCTGGTGGCAGACCTTGTCACGACGGTCGGTGGGGATTTCCAACAAGGTCTTCTCGGAGTTTATGTCGATGGTTCCATTTTTCAGAGTGAATCGTGAAAGTCGATTGAGCATCTTATCCGGAGCGCTGTAGTAGAGGAAGAGTCGTTGATTGCGATCAAAGTCCGGATCGAGTGCAATGCCTAGCAATCCGTCCTCACGAGCCCAAGTGCTGTCCTTGTTTTCCTTGCGCAGTGCTGTTACGGGAATCGCACCAATTTCCATCACCGCTCCTATGGAAGGAATCACCCGCAATACACGGCCTTCGCGTTCGACAACATAAAGATCTCCGTTCTTCGCGATGCTGATTTCCATCGGATCGCGCAAGTCCGAAGCGATGAAATGACTATGTAAGGCACCGAAAACGGTGAGCGGCAAGAGTAGGGATGTGGAGAGAAAAATCGAGCGAATGGACATCATGGGATTCAAGGTGAGGCTATGGTAATGATATATATGATTGATGCGAAATTTTCAGTGCGGTGCTTGATCAATTTTGCTAATGTTCATGAATTGACCAAGGTCTTGGGAGTGGCGTTTCCTTGGAAAGGAACTTCTTCCATGAGTGCTCTCACGATATCGTTGGCTGTGAGGCCCTCGATGCGCGCGTTGTATTCGAGAACGATCCGGTGACGAAGGACAGCGTGAGCGACGTAGCGCACGTCCTCGAAAGATGCGTGTGGACGTTCATTGATGAGCGCCCGTGCCTTGGCGGCGGAAGCGAGCGATAATGCGGCGCGCGGTGACGCGCCATAGCGGATCCCGCGTGCTGCGATCGATTGACCGGGGTGGGTGGCATCGACGAGCCGTGCAATGTAGTTGGCCACGGGAGCGGGAAGAAAAATTCTTCGCACCAGACCCAACACCTCATCAAGGGTGTCCAGACTCATGATCGGTTCCACCACCGGATCGGTGCCGAGTTCGCGTTGATTGACGATGCGCTCCAGAGTGGAAACGTTGTTGCGGCTGACTTCCAGTTTGAACAAAAAGCGATCGAGTTGTGCTTCTGGGAGAGGGTAGGTTCCTTCGAGTTCGATGGGGTTTTGCGTCGCGAGGACGAAGAATGGTTTGGGCAGGTCGTGAGTTTGTCCCAGCACCGTCACGCGGCGTTCCTGCATGGCTTCCAGTAATGCGGATTGGGTTTTGGGAGAAGCACGGTTGATTTCATCGGCCAGCAAAATGTTCGTGAACAAGGGACCGGGTTGGAAAACAAACTCACGTTTTCCATTCACTTCCTGCAGGACAGGGTTGCCGGTGATGTCGCCGGGCAGCAGATCGGGTGTGAATTGCACGCGTTTCGTGTCGAGTCGAAGTGAGCGTGACAAACCCTTGACCAACTCCGTTTTGCCTAGACCAGGCAGACCTTCTAACAAAATGTGGCCGCGAGCCAGCACGCCGGTGATGACGAGGTCGATGAGTTCTTCCTGGCCGAAGAGGACTTGATTGAGCGCTTGGTGGAGAGAACGGATATGCTTGGCGGCATCGGCAACTTCGGTTTCGGTGGCTTGTGACATAGTGGTGATCATTCGAAGAATTTTTTCAGAGCTTTTTGTTCCTGCGGGTCGAGCGAGTCTCTCCATACCCGGTCGCCGCCCTTGCCGGTATCGGTGACATCACCGCCCCCGCTGATTTTGCTGGCACTGGTATCGACATCATGTTTGCCGTCCTGGACTTCTAACAAATCGCCAGGCAGTGAGCGGGAGAGATCGGTGGCTTTGAGTCCCTGCATGTCTCCGGTTTCGAGTTCCTGGGAGGCTTTGCCTAATAAATTCGGATCGTGGCCAGGACCGCGGTTGATTCCGCCTCTGCCTGGTTTGTCTCCATCACCCTCGCCCTCACCTTCACCCTGCCCCTGGCATTTGCCGCCCTCGCTGGAATCGGAGCCATCGGCCAGTAATTCATCCAACCATTCGTCACCCTGACCTCCTTCGCTCTGTTGTCCCTGGCCTTTCAATTGCTCGGCATTTTTTTTCAGATTCTGTTGCAATTGCTGCAATTGTTCGGAATTGAGTTTGTCCAGTTGGTTCGGGTCCATTCCCTTGAGTTGTTCGAGCAGTGCGGGATTGGGTTTCATAGCGCCGCTCTGCATGCCTTGCATGGCTTGATCAAACTCATTGGCTAGGCGGGATTTCTCCTTCTGTCCTAGTTGCGGATTGCTCTGCAATGTCTCAAGTGCCTTGGCAGCTTGAGACATCTCACGCTCCAAGCGCTTTGCCTCCGCTTTGTGCTCTTTGCGCATGTTGTCGGTGGCTTCCATGGAGGCGTGGCTGAACCACTCCTGCGGATCCTGAGCACGTAGATCTTCGATTTTTTTCCTGACTTCCTCGATGTATTCCTGATCCACCACTTTTTCTTCTTCAAGGCGGGACAACTCAGACTCTGTGCGCTCCCATGCTTGGGGCTGGTCCGGTGCGGTGGGCGCCGGCAGCAAACGATGCAGTGGAATCAACAATCCAGCACCGAGCAGAAGCAGGGCGGCTAGGGGAGGGAGTAGCACTCGTTGCCAATGCCAACGCAGGCCGGCGTGAACTTTTTCCGGCACATCGGGCCAAGGAGCTACTCCTGCCATGGCGGCGGATAATCCGCATCGCAGACACATTGCCGCCTCAATGCGCACCATCGACTGCTCAGTTGTTTCAAAATTTTTCCGCACCAGAAATGCACAGATGGCTCCGATGATCGAGATACCGATAGCAATCATGCCAAGCCACTGCAAAACTGAGATTTCCGGGTGTTGACGGCGGAACCAAAGCAGTGCCGCCGTACCGACCAGCGTGCCCAGCATCAGCGGTGCCGCCAAACGTTGAAGCCACCAGGCGATGTTCACTTGGAGAGCGACACGTCGTGCTTGTGACTGCCATGCATGCTGTGTGGCAATTGGTTTCGACATCTTGGGTTCAGCCTATCAACAACACGCACAAACGAAAGCGGGAAATGAAAGGAAGGCACATTTTTCACCAAGCCCTCTGATGTCGATCCCAGGAACTTGTCGAGATCGGGATTGCCGTCTTCAGGGAAAAGCGCTATTCACTTGGCAGAGTGGATTGAGTAAGGTAATCCGACTCGGTGCTCTCACCCGACTTTGATTGCCGCCTATGAACCTTTGCTATTTTTGAAAATGAAACGTGTTTTTCTTTTGATCATGATTGTAGGAGCCACCTCTTGCGGCTTGTTTAAGCAGCGGCCCGGAAATCCAGAAGAACCTCAACCACTTCCTCCAGGTGGTGAAGGTTTACCACCACAGGTGGATATCCCTTATGCCAAGCCGATCCCCGAACGTCCGGGTTATGTGATCAGTCCCTATCACAACAAAGTGGTTGATTGCCAAGGTTTGGCGCGCGATACACTAGTCTATGATCCGTATGACTCCACCGAACCCAAGCGCAAGTTTCGCGTGCCTTGAAAAGGTGTAGATATCAAGTAAATGCTGCCCAGTTCACAACGATCGGCGCTCCCATCAGAAAAACACGGGTATCAAGAGGATGGCGACGATGTTGACCACCTTGATCATCGGATTCACGGCAGGACCAGCAGTATCCTTGTAGGGGTCGCCCACGGTGTCTCCGGTGACGGCGGCTTGGTGGGCTTGCGAGCCCTTGCCGCCGTGATTGCCTTCTTCGATGAATTTCTTGGCATTGTCCCACGCTCCGCCTGCTGATGTCATGGCGATCCCTACAAATAGTCCTGTGACGATGGTTCCTACCAGTACACCGCCAAGTGCCTCTTTACCGAGGAAAGGAATGGCCGCCACCGCCACGACAAAGATGATGGGGAGCAGTGCGGGAACAATCATTTTTTTCAACGCCGCCTTGGTTACGATGTCCACGCACTGACCGTAGTCCGGCGTGGTTTCTCCCGTGAGGATCCCGGGCAGGGCTTTCACCTGTCGTCGTACTTCATTCACCACCGCGCCTGCGGCGGAACCGACGGCGTCCATGGCATAAGCCGTGAAAATGTAGGGCAGCAGACCACCGATGAAGAGTCCGATGATGATTTTGGGATTGGTGAGATCAAAATTCAGCGCCACGGCGGAATGCAAATGCGCCTTGAGTTCCTCGACATAGGATCCGAACAATACCATTGCGGCCAGACCTGCGGAGGCGATGGCATACCCTTTGGTCACGGCTTTCATGGTATTGCCCACGGCATCCAGTTCGTCAGTGATCTTGCGCACCTCGTCGTCCAGTCCGCTCATGACGGCAATCCCGCCGGCATTATCGGTGATGGGGCCGAAGGCGTCTAACGAAATGATAATGCCTGACAAACTCAGCATGCTGATTACGGCCACGGCAATCCCATAAAGTCCTGCAAGTTGGTAGCAGCCGAGGATCGATGCCGCAATGAGAACGACAGGCAATGTGGTCGAGTGATGTCCCACGCTGATGCCCGCGATAATGTTGGTCGCATGACCGGTTTCCGAAGCATCAGCAATACGTCGTACCGGTTTGTGGGCGGTCGAAGTGTAGTAATTGGTGATCCACACTGTGGCAAACGTCAGACCGATGCCGATCAGCACGCAACTGAACAGAGCTGGAGCGCCAATGAATTTACCGGAAAAATCCAGAGTTGTTGGGAACAGCGCGGTGGTCGCTGGATACATCAGCGCGGCAGTGATGGCGCCACTCACCCCCACGCCACCGATCAGAGCTTTGGTGGCATCGGTCTTGCTGATGTTGACAAACCATACTCCGACCACGGAGCCGATGATGGCAAGGCCGCAAATCACAAAAGGATAAATGATGGCGGCGCTTGCATGTCCTGCGGCAGTGAGATAGCCGATCAGAATTGCTCCGATCAAGCTTACCGCGTAAGTTTCAAAGACATCAGCAGCCATACCAGCGCAGTCACCGACATTGTCGCCGACATTATCGGCAATTGTCGCAGGGTTGCGTGGATCGTCTTCGTGCAGGTTTTGTTCGATCTTGCCCACGAGATCGGCACCTACGTCAGCGGCTTTGGTATAAATGCCACCGCCCAGACGTGCGAACACACTGATCAAAGAGCTTCCCAGAGCCAGACCGACGAGAGAATCGATCGCCAATCGTTCGTTTTGCGAAAAATGTTTGGTGACCATGTAGAAAAGCCCCACTGAAACCAACCCCAGTCCCACCACCAGTAATCCCGTGACCGCTCCGCCGTTGAATGCCACTCGCAGCGCGGGGCGTGGTCCTACGGAAGCAGCCTGTGCGGTTCGCACGTTGGCACGGACGGCGATGTTCATACCGATGTATCCGGCTATCAGCGAGCAAACCGCTCCTACCACAAATCCCGTGGCGGTGGTCCAGTTGCGCAACAAGCCGACGGCAATGAACATCACTACCGCGATGGAAGAAATCGCCACCACCTGACGGTGTAAATACGCAGCCGCACCTGCTTGGATCGCAGCGGCAATCGTTTTCATGCGCTCATTTCCCGCACTGGATGCCAATACCGAGCGAATGAGCCAGAGTGCGATGAGCAGGCTGGCGAAGCCGAGACCAATGGCAAGATGCAGGCCGTGTTGAACGAATAAAGTATCGAGCATAAACAAGTGTTGGGTGTTTTGGGTCAGGTCAGAATCCACAACGGCCATGATCTGGCAAGAAAATTCGCATAGGAAATTTCGTATCTTTATTCAAGAGATCTGACGGAAAGTCTGCTCTGTAGGATGAAAATTTTTCGTTTGTTAGATTTGTATTTGGCGTTTTTGTGATTATCAATGAAAGTCGAACGAGAAAACTTGCATGAATAATCCATCCAGCGAAAAAACATCCGAGGAAATTTCCTCTATCTTGGTTCTGGGAGGGGGGAGCGCAGGCCTGCTTGCGGCTTTGACGCTGAAATGTCTGCTTCCTCACTATGTGGTGAGATTGGTTCGTAGCAAAGAAATTGGAGTGATCGGAGTGGGTGAGGGAACAACCGCTCTATTTCCTCATTTTTTATTCGATATCCTGGGTATCTCCAAGGAGAGATTTTATCGTGAAGCGATGCCGACTTGGAAACAGGGTATCCGATTTCTGTGGGGAGAGCGGGGAGATTATTTTTACGATTTTGGATTTCAATATGATCAGAAATTTTCAGGGATGGACAAGGCAACCGGCTACTATGCCGATGACTGCTGCGATGATCTCAGCGAGGTTTGCTCCATCATGAAATCCGGAAAGGCCTTTGCGACCGGGCCGCTGAACAAGCCGCTCATCAAGGGAGAATACGCGTTTCATGTGGAAAATGAAAAATTGGTGCGAACGCTCACGAATATTGCCAGTGAGAAAGGTGTGTTGATGGAGGAGGACACGCTTGTTCACGCGGATACCGATGAGCATGGTGTCAGTAAGTTGCATTTTCAGAGCGGGGTCTCTCACAGCGCGGATCTCTACATCGATGCGACTGGTTTCCGTTCGGAGTTGATTGCCAAATCACTGGGGGTTCCGTTGAAAACTTTCTCAGGCTCCCTGTTTTGTGATCGAGCGGTGATTGGTGGATGGGTGCGACAAGAGGAACATCTCCAGGCTTACACCACAGCGGAAACCATGGATGCGGGATGGTGTTGGCAAATCGAACACGAGCACTTCATCAATCGTGGATATGTTTATGCATCGGAATTCATCACGGATGAAGTAGCGGAGGCCGAATTTCTACGCAAAAACCCGCGCCTTGGATCCACTCGTGTGGTGAAATTCCGCAGCGGAAGAATGGAAAGAAGTTGGGAAAAAAATGTTGTAGCGATTGGCAACAGTTCGGGGTTTGTGGAGCCTCTTGAAGCGACCGCAATTGCACAGATTATTTTTGCTAGTCGAGGCTTGGTCGAAATGCTCCAAAATTCAAGGCATCGTCCTGGGGATGGACAAAGAGATCAATACAATCTTTTCGTGGCGCGCGCATGGGATGAAATCCGGGATTTTTTGGCATTTCATTACAAGTTCAATACGCTGCGCGACACACCATTTTGGAGGCATTGTCAAGAACACACGGATCTCGGAGATTTTCAGGCTTTTTATGATCTTTATCAGAAAATTGGCCCAAGCCCCTCTCTGATTGTTGCATTACCTTATCGACCTAACATTTACGGTATCGAGGGCTATTTGGTGCATTTGTTGGGGATGAAAGTTCCTCATCATGCCATGCATGTGGCATCCCCACAGGAAAGGTCAATTTGGGAAAAAAATCGATCGCGTCATCGTCTCGTCGCCTCTCGCGCTCTTACCTGCCAGCAAGCACTTGACGCGATCCGTAAACCTCAATGGAGTTGGGCTTGAAATTCGAGTCACGGAAAGAGCACTCAAATTCCGTCGCATTCGCTACTTTTTTGCAAGGATTTGCAAAGCTCTTGAAGCGGCAATGAGTCCGAAGGTCGCTGTGACAGGAGTCGCTGTGCCGTATCCTGAGTCACAGTTCAGGCGTAAATTTCCACCCTCGGGACGTTCGCAGGAGACGGAACCATCGCATTGGGGGAAAACGGGCGATTCCGTCGAGTAAATCGCAGTAATACCAAATTTTTTGACTTTCTTGCCAGTCGGCGCCTTGGGAAAACCGTGATGAGAGCGCAAGTTTTTGCGAGTTTGCAAGAGCAGGGCGTCATGACAGGTATGAGCGAGGTCTGCCACTTCAATTCGACTTGGATCACGACGGCCCCCGGCGGCTCCGCAGGTGATGATGGGTATGCCACGGTCGCGACAACTGGCAATCAGATGGCATTTTTGCCGCACCGCATCGATCGCATCAATGACCACGTCAAATCCATTCCCAAGAAGTTCTTGAGAATTTTTTTCTGAATAAAACGTTTGTTTTTCTTCGACTTGGGCGGCGGGGTGGATAGCGTGAATTCGTTCCGCCATGGCGCTGGTCTTCAAACGGCCGATTTGACCATCCATGGCATGGAGCTGTCGGTTGACGTTCGATACACAGATTTCATCGAGGTCGATCAGAGTAAGATGGCCAATGCCAGAACGCGCAAGAGCTTCGACAGCCCAGGAGCCCACACCTCCTATTCCGACAACCGCAACGCGAGCCTCGAGAAACTGGGCTAAATTTTTCTGACCATAAAGTCGAGAAATTCCGGAAAAACGATCAAAAGACATTGATTATAAATAAATTATAGGTGAATAAAAAATCGATCCAAGAAAATCAAAACAATTGATTCAATCGTTTGTTTTGATTTTGTTGTTTGCGTGTCAGTAATGAGATCTAGGCCAGAATGATTAAGTAAAACGAATGTTTGAAGCGAATAGAGCTGCGTGAATTTTGAAGTCCACCGCTTTGTCCTGTTGCTGTTGTAACCTGAGCCACTCTGATAAGGAAGTTAAAGGGATCTCGTGAACGATGATGGATTCGGAGCCGACACCGCCACCGCATTGCTCACGTGTGAGTCCTGTGGCGAGGAAGAGATGGGTGAATTCCGAAGTCATGCCGGCCGAGGTTGGGGAGCTGAGTAGTGGGCTGATCGTTGATGCGCTGTAACCGGTTTCTTCCAGTAATTCACGCGCTGCGGTTTCGGCCAGCGACTCATGGGCAAATTCCGGTTCATCACCTACCAGGCCAGCGGGTATTTCGATCACTGACATTTGCACGGGAATGCGGAATTGTTCGACGAGAACCACCTTTTGATCATCGGTGATCGCCAGAATGCCCACCGCAGTATTGGCATAGGGGCGCCTGACATATTCCCAGTGACCACGCTGTTGTAAAATTAGCCAACGTGAGGAAAAAAGGGTGTTGGGTTCGGACATCGGCGGAGGTAATCATAAATGGTGATGGCTGACAACAGGGCAATGCTGAAGCGGCTAAGTTTGCTGGGTTTTGATAAAAAGTGTTCTTTTGAACATTTTCCTTGAGATTCATCAGTAGTTTGTTTAAAATCGAGCCATGGAGCCATTGATTCGTGAACTACCAGAGGGTGATAGACCGCGCGAAAAAATGCAGCGTTTGGGAGTGCGTGCGCTATCGAATGAAGAATTGATCGCGTTGTTTTTGCGCACTGGTATGAAGGGCAAGAGCGCGATTCAGATGGGGCGTGAAATCATTCACCGCTATGGCTCGATGAGCCAATTGGGTCAATTGAGCCTGGAGGAAATGAAAAAATGCCGTGGACTTGGATTGGCCAAAGCATCGATGTTGGTTGCTGTATTTGAGCTCGGAAGACGAGTCGCTCAGGAGCAGGTGCAAAACATAGTGCTAGATTCCCCATCATTGATTTATGAATATTTTGCGCCTCAAATGCAACATCTCCCGCAGGAGAGATTGGTGGTGGGGCTCTTGAACACGAAATTGCACTTGATGACATCGGTGGACATCAGCGTGGGGACGGTGAGCGAGGCGATGGCGCACCCGCGCGAGATCCTGCATCCTGTGATCAATCGCAATGCCTACGCGTTTTTTCTCATGCACAATCATCCATCGGGGGATCCCGTGCCTAGCCGTCCGGATTACCAACTGACCAGTCGTGTTCGCGAGGCCAGTGAATTGATGCAAATCCGCTTCGTCGACCACGTGATCATAGGCCGTCCCGGAAGTGGTCGATTACCGTATTTTTCCTTTCGCGAAAGCGGTCATCTGTGACAGCGGTTGTGAAATCAAATGATGCTGGTTTGTAGAATCTCACGAGGCGCCTGAGGTATGGCGAGGTGCTCGGGTTGGAGGTCAAGTCCGTGAAGATGCTGGGCGCGCTTTTCGGCATCTTCCAAAATATCCAACTCCGGTCGGAAGTCGGCGGCGTGATAAGAGCTCCGAACCAGAGGTCCGCTGGCAACATGGCGGAATCCTTTGGATAGAGCGATTTCTTTGTATTCTGCGAACTGATCCGGATGAATGTAGGCTACGACAGGCAGGTGACGAGGGGTGGGCCTCAAGTATTGACCCAGCGTCAATACCGTAACATCCGCCGCGCGGAGATCGTCCATTGCCGTAATGATTTCTTCGCGAGTTTCACCGAGACCCAACATGATGCCGCTTTTGGAGGCGACCTTGCCATGAACCATGGCTTTGGCTTTTTTCAAAACGGAAAGGCTGCGATGATACTTCGCTCGTGAACGCACCAACGGTGTGAGCCGCTCCACGGTCTCGAGGTTGTGATTGAAAATGTGCGGACGCGCGTCCATGACCATCTGCAAAGCCCAGTCGCGGTCATTGAAGTCGGGCACCAACACCTCAATGATGATACCGGGATTGATCGCGCGGACGGCTTCAATGGTTTTTTGAAAATGCTCCGCACCACCATCGCGGAGGTCGTCGCGAGCAACAGCGGTGATGACCACGTGTCGCAACTTCATGCGTCGAGTCGCTTCAGCAACACGCAGGGGTTCATCATCCTCCAGTGCATCGGGTTTTGCGGTTTTGACAGCACAAAATCCGCAGGCGCGCGTGCACTTTTCCCCTGCGATCATGAAAGTTGCGGTGCCTTGTCCCCAGCATTCCCAGCGGTTCGGGCATTGCGCCTCTTCGCAGACGGTGACGAGCTTGAGGTCCGTGATGAGAGACTTGGTAGACCAAAATTGCGGATTGTTCGGCAGACGCACCTTGATCCAGTCAGGCTTCCGCTCTTGGTGAAGAGTGGGATCCATTTTCATCTGCGGCCCGTGACAATTGCTCATCGAGACACACACTAAAACGGAAACAATCATGCGGCAATGGCAAAGGTGAAAAAAATCGATGTCTTCATCGTTCATTTACCATGGTTGGGCGAAATTCTTGCGGTTCGATTCTCCGCTTTTTGATTTACAAGAGAGAAGGGGAGGGATAAGTGTTCTTCATGACATTGTGGACGCGCTGGGGTCTTTTGATACCGATTCTCTGGATGATGGGATTTGTGGTGTTTTATTGGGTGAATCATTTTACCAATGGTTTCGTTCCCGAAAAATGGATCGTCACGGTAGGACATCTACTCGGCACGATCTTCGTCTGGATTTTTTCCATTACTCTTGGCAATACCACGGTGAAAGAAGTGATCGATGTCAAGACTGAGGAAAGCACCATCATTGAGATGCCTCACAAGTTTTTGTTTTTCTCAGCAAAAATGTGGGGTTTGATTCTTACGATTGCGGTCGGTTGGTTTCTTTACAGTCCTCCGCCCAAATCTTGGCTCGATCAGGCCTTCCTTCAGAAAGCCGCTCTGGAGAAAAAGCTGAAGGATGTGAGTGAAGAAGCGAAAGAAAAGCTTCAGGCGAAGCAAGATTCACCCACGGTCACAAGTCCTCCACCGGCGATCGATAAGCCCCCTGTCATGCGTGAGTGGGTCAACGCTGAAGGGAAAAAATTGACCGCAAAATGTGTGGGGACAACGACCGTCGACGGTAAGAGGAAGGTCCGTTTTGTGAGAGAGGATCGTTCGGAAATTCTTTATGATTTTGAAAAACTCTCTGCCGAAGATCAGCGTTATGTGAATGAACGCTTTCCCGAGTAAAAACATGCCATCCTGTCATATTCCCACGCTAATCGTGCGCAAGCGCGAGGGAGAAGTGCTTGCGGATTCTGAAATTCGCTCGTTGGTGGCTGGTTTTACTCGCGGCGATGTGACTGATGCGCAAATGTCCGCCTTTGCCATGGCGGTCTATTTTCGTGGCATGACTGCTGCGGAAACTGCGTCACTCACCTACGCCATGCTCGAGAGCGGGGAACGATTCCATTTTTCTGGTGATCATCCTCCGATCGTGGACAAGCACTCCACGGGTGGCATTGGCGATAAGGTTTCTCTCATCCTCGCACCTCTGGTCGCTTGCTGTGGTTGCTGGATACCGATGGTTTCGGGTCGTGGGCTCGGTATCACAGGGGGGACTCTCGATAAACTCGAATCCATTCCCGGCTTTCGGGTGGGACTCTCCATTCATGAAGCGCAGCGGCAATTGGAACGTCTGGGGGTGGCTATGATGGGGCAGACCGAGGAGTTCTGTCCCGCGGATAAAAAATTCTACTCGTTGCGTGATGTGACAGGCACGGTTCCCTCGATTCCATTGATTACGGCCTCGATCATGTCGAAAAAGCTTGCAGAGTCACTCGATCGCCTGGTTCTGGATGTGAAGTATGGTAGCGGAGCATTTATGAAAACCCGCGCGCAAGCCGAGGCCTTGGCTGTTTCCATGCAAGCAGTAGGAAAAGAAATGGGTGTTGCTGTTTTTACTCAGCTCAATTCTATGTCGCAGCCTCTGGGGCGCGCTGTGGGAAATGCTTTGGAGGTGGCAGAAGCTCTCGTGACGATGCGCGGCGATGGACCTAAGGATCTGGTTGAGTTGGTGGTGTCGCAGACGGAAATGATCACAGGTGTGCCCCATGAAAAACTGCGCGCCATGCTCGCTTCTGGCGAGGTGTGGGAAAAGTTTGCGAAGATCGTCGAAGAACAGGGCGGGGATGTCGCTTGCCTCAATGACTTCGACAAAGTCCATCCTGCTCCGTTGGTGAAAGACGTTTTTGCCGAGCGCTCCGGAAGAGTGAAGGCGTTCGATGCAGGAATGATCGGTCAGGCTGCTCTTGAATTGGGTGCTGGTCGGGGCAAGGCGAGCGATCCCATTGATCCGCGTGTGGGATTTGATTCGCTAGTGAAAGTGGGGCAAAACCTCCGTGCAGGTGATCTCATCGGGCGGGTTCATGCAGCCGATGACACTTCCGCGCAAGATGCGGCTCGTTGCCTCCTGCACGCGATGACCCTGGATTGAATTTGCGAAAGTATGGTCATGACAATGCAGGCTTGCCATCGGTAAGCGGCTTTTCTAGTCTTCGGCATGCGATCGGCTATTCTGTTTTTGCTGTTTCTGTCTCTCGTGACTCATCCATTGCTGGCCAACAATCAGGAAATGGTCAAAGGACTGCGCGAGGAATACAAAACCAAGATGGAGGTTTGGTCTCTCTCGATGCAATCAGCAGGCACGGCGGATGCTCAGCAGAAAATCTGGGCGCAGCGGCCCGATGGTAAGACTTATGCCACCAAAATGTGGGCTGTATTGAAACCCTCGTTGGCACAAGATTGGTCCATTGATTCCTCGGCATGGCTGTTGAAGTTGCTCTGTTCTCTGCCCAAAGAGGGGATGTCCCCTGAGTTCGTCACCATCCGCAAAGAAATCATTCAGCAGGTGATGGCAAGTGTGGATCAACAACATCTGCGAAGTCCCAAGCTCGCCCCCATGTGCATGGGTTTGTTAGCCGTAGGGGACACGCTTTCTCTTCAATTGCTGGAGCGTATCGAGAAGGAAAATCCCGATCGCAGTGTTCAGGGGGTGGCTGCTCTCGCGATCTCAGTTTTATTGCAGAATTTGAGCGAAGACCCGCAAACCTTGAAGCGTCGTCTCACACTGATTCGCAAGGCGATCATTGAGAGCGCGCACGTGGAGATTGATGGAATTACGGTGGCGAAGATCGCCGATGATCAATTGTATGCGATTCGCTATCTCACGAAAAACCGTGTAGCTCCTGATTTGGAGGGACTTGATGTGACAGGAGCCAAAGGAAAGCTGTCGGATCACGCTGGCAAGGTGGTGGTATTGTTGTTTTGGAACTCTGCCATGACCGAATATGAAAGAGTTCTGGAAATTCAACGGAACTTGGTGAAAAAAATGGAGGGCAAGAAATTCGTTTTGATCGGCGTCACCAACGACAGCCTTGCTTCGCTGCGTACGATGCAGGCCGATGGAGTGGTCACCTGGCGCAATTTTCTCGATCCCAAGGGCGAACTGGCTCGCCAATACCGCGTCGCTACCATGCCATACTGCTATGTGCTCGACCACGAGCGCAAGATTCAGTATGCCGGCACACCGGGGTCGTTTGTTGAGTTGACTTCGGATGCCCTGTTGCTCGATGTGAAGTAGAATTTTCTTCACATTTTCCACTCTTTGTCTACTTGCAGATTGGGGCGAAAGATCTATATTCTGGCAATCAATCATGAATATTTCTTTTCTCTGTCAGATTGCCACAAACCACCAAGGGCACACTACCATTGGAATGGGCTATTGGTTGATCATGGGTGCAACCATGTTGTTGAGCTTCTTGATTTCATCAACGCTGAAGCGTCGTTTTCAAGAATATTCGCAGATTCCTCTTCGCGTGACAGGCGCGGAAGTCGCCGAGATGATGTTGCGTAGCCACGGTATTCGCGATGTCAGGGTGATTCAGGTCAATGGTCATTTGACAGACCATTACGATCCCATTCAAAAAACCGTGAATCTCAGTGAATCGGTCTATCACATGAACACGGTTGCCGCAGCTGCTGTCGCAGCGCATGAGTGCGGTCACGCAGTGCAACATCAACAAGCCTATGTGTGGCTGGGTTTCCGTTCGCGGATGGTACCAATTGTTCATTTGGCCAGCCAGTTGATGCAATGGGTTTTTATGATCAGCTTTGTGGGTATCTTCGCCTCGGGCAATAGCACGATGATCTGGTTGATCGTCGGCTGTCTTGCCGTGACCACCGCCTTTTCGCTTGTTACCTTGCCGGTGGAGTTTGATGCCAGCAACCGCGCTCTTGCATGGCTGGAAACCAGCGGATTAGCCAACAGTATGGAGCATGGTCGTGCTAAAAACGCTCTGTTCTGGGCTGCGATGACTTACGTGGCTGCTGCTGTGGGATCTGTATCGATGTTGTTGTATTTTTTGATGAATGCGCTGGGCCAGAGGGATGCCAATGATTGAAGCATTCTTCTTTCAGGGGATCCCACAAGCATGACATCAGATCGCGCGCATTCTCAGCAATCTTTGGGCAAATGCCACAAGGAGAATCGTGCCAGTCAATAACAGTGTTGATAGTGCATTGATGACGGGCAGTTCTTTACTATGGCGCATCATGCTGTTGATTTTCAGCGGCAAGGTATCGGCTCCGGGACCGCTGACAAAAAACGTAATAACGAAGTCATCGATGGATAGCGTGAATGCCAGTAGACCTCCGGCGAGAATGCCCGGCATGAGAAGAGGAAATGTCACATGATACCAAGTCTGCCAAGGGCTTGCACCCAGATCGCGTGCGGCGTCCAGAATCGAATCATCAAAGTCCTGGAGTCGTGCTCGTATGATCATGGCCACATAGCCCACACAAAAAGTGATATGGGCGATGGTCACGGTCAAGAATCCCAAACGAAGGTTCAGTGCCACAAAGAGGGAGAGTAGCGACATTCCGATGAGGATCTCAGGAAGAACCAACGGCAACGCCAGTAGCATGCCGTGGAATTTCTGTATTCTGGTGTGATGGCGATGCAAAGATATGGCAGCCGCGGTGCCCAGCAGCATGGATGCCATGCTGGATATGCCGGCGATGCCGAGCGATTGGAGCAACGCATCCCAGAGGTCGCTGCGTTGCCACAACGCATCATACCATTTCCAGGTAAACCCCTGCCATTTCGTGCCAAATTTGGATTGGTTGAAAGAGTGGATCACCATCACCACCAATGGCAGATAAAAAAACACCAGCACTGCCAAAGTCAAGAATTGGGGCGTGCGGCTGGTTTTCATGATGGATCGTCAGGCGAGTTGCAGCAAAGCGCAGTAGGCGCCATCCGTGTGATCCACACTGGGCAGAACTTGTTTTTCCCGCACCAAAGTCAGCTCCGGATGCGCCTTGAGCACATCTGCGATCAGTTTGCTGTTTTCTTCCGGTTCGATCGAGCAGGTGGAATAAACCAGACGACCACCTTTCTTCAAGCAGGGCAATGCGTTTTCGATGATACTTTTCTGGATGACGGGTAGGTCTGACAGATCTTTCGGCAGCAAGCGCCAGCGGGCATCGACACGACGACGCAGCACGCCGGTGTTTGAGCAAGGAACGTCCAACAATATCGCATCAAAGGCATGGGGCCACTTGTTAGGGGCGGGTTCTTTCCAGTCGTGCTGGGAAACTTGAGCACAGGTGATGTGCAGATTTTTCAAATTCTCTTCCAAGCGCGGCAGACGCTTATCGTTCGAATCCGTTGCAATCAGAGTGCCCTGGTTCTGCATCGCGGCGGCGATTAGTGCGGCTTTGCCACCCGGGGCGGCACAAGCATCGAGAATGGTTTCGCCGGGCTGGGCAGCCAGCATTTCCACGCTGTGACGCGTGGCCGGATCTTGCATGTAGATCACACCTCCGCGTATCAGTTTCAGCGGTACCGCACCCTCGATGCGGAAAAAACCCGGCACATCGGGAAGGGGATCTTCCAGTGAACAGGGTTGGCCGCAAAGGGGATTGTAGCGGGCGAAATTCTCTGATGGCTCCTGATTCCATTCCATCAATGCAACCGCTTGCTCCAGACCGTAATGTTTTCGCCAGCGCTTGAACAACCAGTCTGGGTGTGAGTGCAGCTCCGCCGGTGGCAGGTCGTTGAGTTTTTCTAACAATTTGGCTTTTTGTCCGACCGCGCGCCTGAGGACTGCGTTGAGCAATCCGCGGATGTTTGCCTTTCCTGCTTCGACTGTTTCATTGACCGCCGCGTGATCAGCAATGTTGAGGATGAGGATTTGGAATAGGCCGATGCGCAGCAGATCACGTGCGTCGTTATCGAGCTTGCCGCGACGCATTTCACTGATCCAATGATCGAGGACCCGACGATGCCGAAGGACGCCGAAGATGATTGCGTGAAGCAAACCGCGATCCGCAGAGGAGAGTTGGTAGCGTTGGGCATGGCGCTCTACGAGAGTTTCCGCATAGTCGTGCCCCTGTCCCCAGGCGTGAAGGGCGGCATGAGCCGCGCGGCGAATGTTGTGTTGTGCAGGCACGGGAGCAGACAATCGCAATCCATCGATGCTGTCAATCAAGAGTCGGCTATGGTTTCAGCAAATGCAGTTCATCCGTAGCGCGTTTGCAGCGTGACAGAAGTAGGACACCGGGGATTTCGGATGATAAGAAGGATTTTCAATCGAACATTGAAGAAATCACTCCTTGGCATCAGGGTATGAACCTAACAGTTTTACCAACGAACAATGATTGCGCAGTTCCTTGAGAGCCTCGGCGACTTTGGCGTCCTCGTGGTGCCCGTTAAGGTCAACATAGAAAATATACTCCCAATCTTTTTGTTTTGAGGGCCGGGATTCAATCTTGGACATATTGATTTCGAATTGGTCAAAGGACTGCAAGGCACTGACGAGTGCTCCCGGCTTGTCTTGGATCGAAAAAAGAATGGATGTGCGGTCGTTTCCTGTAGGCGGACATGTTTTTTCTCCGATGACGAGGAAGCGCGTCGTATTGGTAGCTCGGTCCTGAATGGATTGGTCGAGAATTGTCAGGCCGTTCAACTCCGCAGCCAGAGCGCCTCCGAGGGCAGCGGCGCCTTGGTCCGAATATTCATGCGCGAGTTTCGCAGCCTTGGTGGTCGAGGATACTTCGACCAGATCTGCTTCGGGGAAATTCTTTAGAATCCAATTCCGGCATTGACCGAATACCTGAGGATGGGAGTAAAGAGTTTTGATTTTTTCACGCGGTATCGCCGCCATCAGGTTATTCTCAATCCGTAAAAGAATCTGCGCACAGATATGCAGGGGGCTGTCGACAAACAAATCGAGTGTGTGCGATACTGCTCCCTCCGTGGAGTTTTCGATGGGAACCACGCCGTAATCGGCACGGCGGCGGGCAACTTGATCAAAGACATCCGCAAAGTTCGGTTGTGAGGCATATTCGACAGAATGACCGAATTTTTTGATGGCGGCTTGATGAGTCCAGGTGCCCTCGGGCCCGAGGTAAGCGATTTTCAGATCATCCTCCAGAGCCAATGCTGCGGACATGATCTCCCGATAAATGGCTCGTATGGATTTTTCTGGTAATCGTCCGTGGTTTTTTTCGAGTAATTTTTTAAGCAGTGCATCTTCGCGCTCAGGAGCATAAATCTGCAGGCCTTGCTCTTTTTTGATCACGCCAACCTGATGAACGAGGTCAGCACGGGCGGAGAGCAGGTCCATTAACCGCGAGTCTACATCATCGATTTGTTTTCTGATATCTTCTAGGCTCACAAGCTTCTGAGGTTAGGGTGATTCTTCGGTGTTGCATTCATTGGTGTTTGCAACGGTGGCAAGGGGCAATTGTTCACTGACTTCGGTGGTTTCGTTAGTCGGTTCCGGAAGTTTGACTTTACGCAGTTCGGCGGCATTGGGCAGGTCGTCGATGCTGCGGATGCCAAAGTGCTCGTAAAACAGTTCCGTGGTTTCGTAAAGGAGGGGGCGTCCCGGTAAATCGGCACGACCGCCGATGCGAACGAGATCTCGATCGAGAAGTTTTTGTAACATCCCGTCGCATGAAACGCCACGGACGGCCTCGATCGCGGCTTTGGTGATGGGTTGACGGTATGCAACGATGGCGAGAGTCTCCATCGCGGGACCGCTTAGGCGTTCGGGTTTGCGACCCGGAAAAAGCTGCCTGACGAAATCGCCGTATGCGGCGGCTGTGTAAAACTTCCAGCCTTTTCCCCGCTCCATCAGAGTGAAGGATCGGCCACTTTGTTGATAAGCTTCATTGAGTTGTTGGATGGCTGCAAGAACCTCGGAACTGCCCGTGGTGGCGAGCGCTGTGAGCCAATCCGGCAGAGGACTCGGCTCGCTCCCGTCATCGATTTCCCGTTGGAATATGTCTTCTGCTTCAGCCACTCGACCGCGCACCAGACGCGCGAGTTCATCTGCCGAGAGAGGCTCGCTGGAGGCGATCAACAGGGATTCAACAATCAATGATAAGTCCATCATCCTGCGAGAGAGTAGAAAAATTTCATCCGAGGTGCAAGCCTACAAAAGATGACCCTGCGAGTAGCTGAACTTGCTCAACGGCTCAGAGTGTCCTGCCAAATCAAGTTGAATCCCGCGGAGTTGAGAATGGATGCCGCAAATTCGAGGTCATCCACATGCATTGCCAGCAGAGAGTAGCCCTGGTAGACCGATAGCAACGGGTAGCAAAAGTCGATATTCGTTTCTGCAACCATCAAATGATCGAGGCATTGCAATAAATTCGGACCGGCTTCCTTGAGTTCCACGACTAAAAGGTCGCAGACCGTATGCGGTATGCCTTTTTCCAGAAATAATTGCTCGGTGGTCTCGGGATCGCTCACAACAATGCGTGCTATCGTTGCATCCCGGGCATCCTGAACGCTCAAGCCCAATACTTCGATGCCTGTTCCGCGCAGCATTTTAACTAATGCGGCGAGAGCGCCCACGCGGTTTTGCAACATTACGGAAAATTGTTTCACCGGGGGACCGTGTCCAGTGGTCTGCGCTGTCATTTCGCAACGATACTAGCATTGCATTGGATGCATGGAAAGAACGATTCGATGTTGTCATCAACGATAAACTTGCGTGATGTGACCGTAGTTCTTGCTCATGGTTCACACGTTCTTTTCCCCTATCCATCGCGCTCTTTTGCTCTGCTGGATGATTGGCACTTCCACTGCACACGCAGCAGAGGCTTTTAACATCACGGCTTATGGTGCCAAAGGTGACGGTGTGACGCTCAATACGGATGCGATGCAAAAAGCGGTGGATGCTGCCAGTGCGGCGGGTGGGGGAACCGTCATCGTTCCTGCAGGACGATTTGTTACAGGATCCTTCGCGCTGCGCAGCCATGTGACCTTGCACCTGCAACGGGATGCCGTCATTCTTGGTAGCACGGACCGCCGCCACTATCGTAAAATCAATTTCCATGGTTTGATCCTCGCTCATCGCCAAACGCACATCGCGATCACCGGAGAAGGTATGATCGATGGCCAGGGCTCAGCATTAGCCCAGCATGTCATGTGTTTGCATCAACAAGGAAAACTTCCCAGTGCCAATGAAGAGGAGCGCCCCACGATCCTGCACTTCCGCGATTGCGAGCATGTGACAGTCAAGGGTGTGAGTTTGCGTGAGAGTGCATGCTGGGTGCAGTTATACCGCGAGTGTCGTCAAGTGTTGATTGAAAAGATCAAGGTCCGCACTTGTGCCTCGATTACGAATGATGGCATTGATATCGATAGTTGCTCGCAAGTGATCATTCGCGATTGCGATGTGGACTCTGAGGACGATGGCATCTGCTTGAAATCCGGCCCTCGCCTTTGCGAGGATGTTTTGATCGAGCGTTGCCGGATTCGTTCGAGTTGCAATGCCTTCAAGCTCGGCACGGCATCCGTCAAAGGATTCCAAAATATTGTGGTACGTGATCTGGAAATCTACGACACCTACTTCTCCGGTATCGCCCTCGAATTGGTGGATGGTGGCAGGATGCAAAATATCTCGATCTCGCGTGTGCGCATGAAAACCACCAACAATCCTTTGTTCATCAGGCTCGGCCATCGCAACGCCAAGGGACCTGTGGGAGTGGTGAAGGGTATCACCATCAGCGATGTGGTGGCGGAGATTCCGAATCGAAGAAAAAGCGAGATGAACAAATTTCCTTCTTACTGGCAGCATTTGTGCACGACCTTGATCACGGGATCCATCACCGGTCTGCCGGGTCATCCCGTGCGCGGCGTAACCTTGAAAAACATCGAGCTGATTTATGGCGGCATTGGCGATGAGCCCAAACGCGACCACCACTTGTTGGAAAATCTCACGAAAATCCCCGAATGTGACGCGCATTATCCGGAGAGTAAAATGTTTGGTGTCTTACCCGCATGGGGATTGTATGTGCGTCATGCCGAGGATTTTTCGATGGAAAATGTGGTCGTTCGTGTGACAGGGCGCGATTACCGCAGCGCGATGGTTTTTGATGACGTCAAGCGATTGCGGATTGCCCAATGCCGCGTCGATTCCTTGGCCCGGGCGCCTGCCATCGTGTTGCACGACGTTACCGAGGCGACTCTGCGTGAATGCAAGACGTTGACGGGTGGAAAGTGTTTTGTCGATTTGCTGGGAAACAACCAGAAGATCACCGGCCCATGATCAAGCAGGGAACCATGCAGGTTCATGACCCGGCTTCCATTTGATGTTGCATCCGCTGGATGGGTAGACATGGCTTGGTGGTGGGGCTCCCGCGAGCATACCATCAATGGCAGCTTGCAAATCCGCTCCATCCGCCACGCTGCCATTCTTCGGTCGTGAGGAATCGAACTGTCCGGCGTAATGAAGTACCAAACGCGAATCGAATAAAAAGAAATCCGGTGTGCAGGCGGCACCATATTCTTTTGCGACTTCTTGCGTTGCATCGATCAGGTAGGGGAAATCCCAGCCATGTTCACGTGCGAAAACTTTCATGAATTCAGGTCCATCTTGTGGGTAGGCATCGAGGTCGTTTGAGTTGATGACCACCGTAGTGATGCCGCAGGCGAACGCCCGCGATGTCAATTCGCTGAGTGAGTCTGCTAAGTGAATGACAAACGGGCAGTGATTGCAGGCAAATACCACAAGGGTGCCGTGAGGGCCGCGTTCATCTTGCAGGGAAATCAGCCGACCATCGGCATCGGGAAGTGAAAAATCCGGTGCAGTGTCACCCGGCTTGAGTGTGAAAGTGGAATCAACGCGCATAATTTTTTCAGGATACAGGTCTCTCGAGTGCCCAGCGCAGAAGGTTTTCTGAATCCTTCCAGATGTTGGGTGTGTTGGACTTGAGAACAACGACGATGACTGCTCGATTGTCAAGCTCACCAGTGCAAATCAAACAGCGGCCCGCGGCGTTGGTAGTTCCTGTTTTCATACCATTGCAATAAGGTACCGTTTTGAGAATGCGATTGGTATTCTCCAGTTTGATTTTTTTTCCATTATTGAAGGTGAAAACCATTTCCTTGGTGGCCATGAAAGAGCGAAGCAGAGGTGACCGATATGCCTGTCGAGCGGCTATGGCCATGTCACGCGCAGTGGAGAATTGATTGGCCGCAGGGAGTCCGTGAGGGTTTTGGAATCGCGACTGACGCATGCCCAAAGCCGCTGCATGCTGATTCATCATCTGTGCGAATTGTTCCTGTGAGCCGGCTACATCACGCGCCAGAGCACGACCGACATCGTTTGCACTTTTTACCATCAAAACTTTGAGCAAGTCCCGGCGCGAGTATACTTCACCGGGTTTTAGATACAGCTTGGTAGGTTCGCATTGCGTGTCTGAAACATCAATTTTGACACGTTTGTCGATATCTCCACCCTCAAGCACGCACAAAGCCGTCATGATTTTCTGCGTTGATGCCACAGGTCGCGGCATGTCAGCGTTTTTTGCGTAAAGAACCCGGCCCGAGCCGATATCAACAACGATCGCCGACTCGGCAATCACGGGTGGTGGAGCCTTGTCGGGGATGATTCCTGCCAGTGGTTGTGCAGGCTGTTCCGTTCCTCGACGTGGCAGTGGATCCGGATTGCCGCCGCAGGATGCAATCAGCAACATCGGCGTCAGGAACATCAAAAACTGGCGATTCAAGCGGCGCAACATGGCGCTACGATAATGAATTCAGCCACAAGGTCAAAGCGGAAAACCATGAGCGATGACGGTTCGGCACAAGAGATATTTCTCAATCTTGGTTTTTTTCACTTGCAGGATAAGCAAATGACAGCTAGTGAACTTCGCTCGCTCACACTTGATCGAGCGTTATTTCCATTCATTTCCAACCATTTGATCTTATGGCTGCCAAAAAAGCTGCAAAAAAGCCCGCCACGAAAGTGGCTGCTAAACCCGTCGCTAAAAAAGCTTCCGCCAAGCCCGCGGCCAAAGCTCCCGTCAAAAAGGGGCCTGTTAAGCCAACCCCAAAAGCAGCTGCCAAAAAATCTTCACCCAAGCCTACCCCCAAAGCTTCCATGAAAAAAGTATCTTCCAAAGCGTCCCCCAAAGCACCCGCGAAAAAAGCTGTTGTCAAACCTGTAGCTAAAGCACCGGTAAAAAAAGCTCCTACCAAGCCTGCAGCCAAAGCTCCGGTGAAAAAAGCTCCTGCCAAGCCTTCGGGCAAAGCAGTGGTGAAAAAAACAACGGCTAAGGCAAGCGTTAAAGCGCCTGCAAAAAAAACTTCAGTCAAGCCTGTGGCCAAAGCGATCGACAAAAAGCCTAATGCCGTCGCATCCAGCAAAAATACAGCTGTGAAAACAGTGACCAAGGCTGCCACAAAACCTGCTCCCAAAGCGGTCGTCAAGAATGTCATCCCTGTCACTCCCTCCAAGGCACCGGCTACCAAGGCTGTTGCAACTGCGGCGCCTATAAAAAAATTCATCCCGAAAAAAACGACTCCACCTCCTGCGACAGAAGCCACCATTATCGTTGAGCCGATTACGGATCCGAAATTCCTCGCGTTTGCAGAAAAGCAGAAGCAGCGCCTGCTTGACCTCCGCGATGAAATTGTCGATGCCATGACCGGATCTGCTCGCGAGGCAATCCGGAGCTCTCCTGAAGGCAGCGAGGCTTCCGGCAGCGGCATGCATCAGGGCGATGCAGGCAGTGACGCTTATGACCGCGACTTCGCCCTCAGCGTTCTCGCCAAAGATCAGGATGCCCTGTATGAAATTGAAGAGGCTCTTTTGCGGATCAAAAAAGGTACATACGGGCTTTGTGAAATGTCCGGAAAACGCATCCCGATTCCTCGTTTGGAGGCCATTCCCTTCGCTCGTCTGACGGTCGAGTGTCAATCCCAGTGGGAAAAGGAATATGGCACCAAAAAATTCCGTCCCAGCGGTAGTGTTGGCTTCAGTGGAGGTGGGATTTTTGAAGAAGATGAAGATTCTGACACGATTTCTCTTGACGAAGACGAAGATT
>JBMLRP010000021.1:0-27687 GCA_049240965.1 Akkermansiaceae bacterium | reverse complement strand
ATTTTTGAAGAAGATGAAGATTCTGACACGATTTCTCTTGACGAAGACGAAGATTAATCTAGTTTCGCCCTCCCACAACATTAAGCCATGCCACGCGACATCATCATTCTCGAATGCACCGAAGCCAAAGCGGAAGGGAAACCGACCTCCCGCTATGTGTCTACCCGTAATAAAAAGAGCCTGCGCACTCCGGGTCGTCTCGAAAAGGTGAAATTCAATCCTTTTCTGAAGCGCCGCACCCTTCACCGCGAACTCCGCTAATCCCTACGTATCATGCAAGAAACCGAACCAAAAACCGTCGAGCGCCGCATTGCTTTCCGTAAGGCGAATCGTCGTATGACCCGTCGTCGCCAGGACATCCCTGTTGACAAAATTGACCACACCAACCCCGATTTGCTCTCGAAGTTTACTTCGACCACTGGCAAAATTCTCCCACGTCGCGTTACGGGAGTTCCAGCCAAGGTGCATCGCCAGATTTCCCGCGAGATCAAGCGCGCACGCGCTTTGAACCTTGCTCCTTAATCTGCCGTAATATTGTTTTTTAGGGCTTGTCCGTCATCGTTCGGGCAAGCCCTTTTCCTTTCCTGCATCATCTTTTTTCTCCCGCCTTCTTTCATGCAAGAACTTACCGATACCCAGAACGAAAAGGACGACCGCAATTTACCGATTGACCGCGTCGGCGTGAAAAGCCTTCGTTTCCCCGTGGAAGTACGGGAAAAATGTGGAGGCACCCAGAAAACCGTGGCGACAGTGTCTCTGGCCGTTGAGCTTCCCCAGCATTACAAAGGCACACACATGAGCCGTTTTGTGGAAGTGCTCAACTCGCATGGCAATTGCCTCGACGTCCATACGATCAACGCAATTCCCAAGGAGCTTCTCAACCGGCTTGATGCCCAGCGTGCTCATGTGACGTTTCAGTTTCCCTTTTTCCTGAAAAAAGCAGCTCCCGTGAGTGGCGGGATCGGTTTGTTAGATTACGAAGTCCGGTTCGAGATCGACTACGAGCGGGATGGTGCCACCGATTTTATTCTAACAACTTTTGTTCCTGTTGCTACTCTCTGCCCTTGCTCGAAGGCGATTAGTGAGCGCGGCGCGCACAATCAGCGAGGTCTTGTCACTTATGCAATCCGCTCGAAAAAACCGATCTGGATCGAGGATCTCATTGCTCTGGTTGAGCGCTCCGCCAGTTGCGAACTATACAGTCTGCTCAAGCGTCCGGATGAAAAATACGTCACGGAAAAAGCCTACGACAACCCTGTTTTTGTCGAGGATCTGGTGCGCAACATTGCCTCTCGTAGTAATTCCCACGAGTTGATTTCGTGGTATCGCGTGGAGGCGGAAAACTACGAGTCAATCCACAATCACAATGCATACGCGGTGATTGAGTCGAAGAAGTAACAGTTTGTCTGATTCAGCTCGTTAGTTGTTTCGGTTCGTATATCACGAGGACGTCGGTGGTAGAAAATGGATTTTCACCTCTCCCGATGGTTGTTTCATGTGATCGGAAAGTGTCGGAGCGGCTGATATCGGTGGAACGATAGCAGATCCGTCGAGCGCACTGCGTAATGCGCCTTCCACGAGCTGGCCGCAGTGGATTTTCATGGGCGGAAGAGCTCCGAGATCACCGCTCAGCTCATCGGCTGACATAGCGCGAGCCTGTTCAATGGTTTTACCCTTGAGTAGCTCCGTGGCCATCGAGGCGACGGCGATCGCAGTCTGGCAGCCGAAGCTTTGGAATGTGGCTCGATCGATGATTTTTTTACCATCTTTTTCGCTGAATTTGAGCCACATGCGTAGCATGTCTCCGCAGTCGGGAGAGCCGACGGTTCCAACGCTATCGGCATCCGACATTTCACCTTGGTTTTGTGGGTGGCTTAGTGCTTTGCGCACATTTTCTTCAAAATCGCTCATGGCGGAACTTTGCTATGGGATGGTAAAAAACGCAAGTCGCGAACATCTTGTGATTTGACCATGGTCATGGATTGACGCAACATAAGGCATGGAGTTCTCCTCTTCCCGCGATTCATCTGTGGACCTTGCACCCGCCCGATTTTCCTTTGCCGAGCCCGTTAGTGAATTGGGGAAACGTCTCGTCACATTGCTTGATGGCGGCAAGGTTTGTGATGTGTTGGAAATACGCGAATCTCATGCCACCGACAAATGGTATGCCAGGGCCCAACCGGATGTGGTGGTGTTCGCTGAATCCACGCAGGATGTGGTGAAAGTCATGACATTTGCTCATCAGCATCGCATTCCCGTGACAACACGTGGCGCGGGCCATGGATACGTGGGCGGCTGTGTGCCTAGCTGTGGCGGCATTGTGTTATCCTTGATTCGAATGAATCGGATTCTGGAGATTCATCCGGAGGATGGCGTCGCAGTTGTCGAACCGGGCGTGATCACGGCTCAGCTTCAGGAAGCTGCGCGGCAAATGGGCTGGGACTATCCGCCTGACCCGGCATCGCTCAAGGATTGTTCGATCGGCGGAAATATTGCCACCAATGCGGGTGGCCCGAGATGCTTGAAGTATGGTGTCACACGCCATTATGTTTTAGGGCTTGAGGTGGTGCTATCGACGGGACAGGTCGTGACCTGCGGTGGTCGTGTTCACAAAAACAAAACGGGATTTGATTTGGTTGGATTGTTCACAGGCTCCGAGGGGATGCTGGGGGTGGTGACGAAGGCGACGTTGCGTTTGATTCCCAAGCCTCGCGCGCGTGCTATGCTTGCGGCGATTTTTCCCGAGTTTGAACAGGCGGCGGCCACAGTGCAGGAAATTTTCCGTCAGGGGCATTTACCATCAGCCCTCGAAATCACGGATTCTTTTACCCTCTCCGCAGCCCGGAAGCGTCTGGGTGATGCTTTGTTGCCACCGGGGCAGGCACATCTGCTGGTAGAAACGGATGGTTCGCGTATCGCTGTCGAGAGTGAAATTGTGGAACTTACCAATTTGCTAGAGCGTATGGGGGCCACGCACATCGTCCCGGCGATGGATGAGGCGGCATGTGAAAATTTCTGGAAGATCCGTCGTGAGTTTTCCTATTCTTTGCGTGATACCGGTCTCACGAAATTGAACGAAGATATCGTGGTGCCGCGATCCAAGTTGGTCGAACTCGTGCGTTTTGCCCGTATTTTACAGGAGCAAACGGGAATCGCGGTTGCATGTTTCGGGCATGCGGGTGATGGCAACATTCACACCAATCTGATGGTGGAGGATTATCATCTTCCGGAAAACCGTAAACGGGGGGACGAAGCCTTGCATTTGTTATTCACCTGGGTTCTGGAAAACGGTGGCGCGATCACGGGTGAACACGGCATTGGTCTGGCGAAAAAACCATGGATTCATCAGGCGCTGGGAGAAACATCGCTGTCGTTGCAGCGTGCTCTGAAGCGCGCTGCCGATCCTCACGGCATCCTCAATCCGGGCAAGTGGTTGGACTGAGTGTGTCATCTTCTCGGCGTGATCATGAACATGGGTTCAGTTTCTTTGACTGACATTCGTTAGTCCTACGATGGCACGCACGTGGAAAAAAGTACCGCTGTGCCGTTCAAGGAGCAAAGAGCCTCGTTCCTGTAAGCTCTCCAAATGTGGGGTCTAACGTCAAAATCTGTCTTCCTGTAAAGGCATGACATCATCGGACGGTTCGCGCCCCGGATATAACGCATCGGATCGGGCTTGCAAACCTTTCGCGAACGCACACAGCAGTTCCGAAAAATAGTCCACGTCCTGATTTTAAGCAAGTTGTTATCGCGAAAAAAGATTTTCTGTTAGAGAAGGATGGACTTGACGGCACGCGCTTTTTCGACACCGGTCAGCTTCGCATCGAGCCCTTGAAACTTGTAGGTGAAACGGTCGTGATCGATACCCATGCGGTTGAGCATGGTGGCATGCAAATCGAAGATGCTGACAGGGTCGCGCACGATGTTGTAGCAGAAATCGTCGGTCTCGCCCACGGTCATGCCAGGTTTGATTCCGCCACCCGCAAGGAAAATTGTGAAGCAGCGTGGATGGTGATCGCGGCCATAGTTGTCCTGGGTGAGCGCTCCCTGTGAGTAGATGGTGCGGCCAAATTCTCCACCCCATACGATGAGGGTGTCATCGAGCAATCCGCGTTCCTTGAGGTCCTTGATCAGTGCGGTGGTCGGTTGATCGGTGTCGTGACACTGGCCGCGGATGGCTTTGGGTAGATTGCCGTGTTGGTCCCAACCCATATGGAAGAGTTGCACAAAACGTACATCACGCTCGGCCAAGCGGCGGGCGAGTAGACAGTTTGCAGCATAGCTGCCCGGACGTTTGACGTCAGGTCCATACATATCGAGCACATGTTGTGGCTCTTTTGATAAATCGGTGAGTTCAGGCACGCTGGTTTGCATGCGGAACGCCATTTCGTATTGCGCGATCCGCGCTTGGATTTCTGGATCGCCTACTACTCCGAAGCGTTGTTGATTGAGGGTATTGAGGTCGTCGAGAGTCGCACGACGAGTCGACGCGGACATGCCGCTGGGATTCGACAGATAAAGTACTGGGTCGCCGGAGTTGCGGAATTTCACACCTTGATGTTCACTGGGCAAAAATCCACTGCCCCAGAGTCGATCATACAGGGGTTGGTCATCGCGACGACCACTGCCAAATGAGGTCAGCACGACAAAAGCAGGGAGGTCTTTGTTTTCACTACCCAATCCATAACTGAGCCACGAACCCATGCTGGGAAAGCCGGCGATTTGGCGTCCAGTTTGGAAAAAGGTGATCGCAGGATCATGATTGATTGCCTCGGTATGCATCGACTTGATGAAGCAAAGCTCGTCGGCAATCGTCGATAGGTGAGGCATCAGTTCGCTGATGGTGGCGCGGCTTTGGCCGTGTTCCGCGAACTTGAAAATGCTGGGAGCGATGGGAAAATTTTTCTGTTTGGAAGTCATCCCCGTGAGGCGCTGGCCTTGGCGGATGGAATCCGGCAAGTCTTTGCCGAAATGTTTCGCCATGATCGGTTTGGGATCAAACAAATCCATTTGCGATGGTGCACCGGATTGAAACAGATAAATGACCCGCTTCGCTTTGATCGGAAGATGCGGAAATCCGGAGAGTGAAGTGATGGGAGCTGCTTGTGAAGATGAAGTTCCTAACAACGATTGGAGCGCCGCCCAGCCCAGAAAGGAGGAGGATCCTGAGAGAAAGGCCCGGCGGTTGATGGCATCCTGGGCATGGAGAACAAAGGGATTCATGGCGTGAAAAAATGTGGAATCAGTTGCGTGTGATAATTTCGTCAAGGTTGAGAATGACGTTTGCGATGACCGTGTAAGCGGCAAGTTCGGCGGGATCGAGTTTGGCGACGGGCGCATCACCGCTGTCGATCAACTTCAAGGCTTCTTGCGGAGCTGCACGATAAGAACCGAGATGGCGGGCGAAACCATTTTCTAACACCTCGAGCTCATCGCAAGTTATGGGGCGTAATGTGGCTTGTTGGAAGCCCCAGGTGATCCGTTGTTTTTCATCCTTGCCACCCTCCGTGATCATGCGCTGAGCGAGCACTCGGGCGGCTTCGACGTAGGTGACTTCGTTCAACAAGGCCAGAGCTTGCAAGGGAGTATTGGTGTTGGAGCGTTTGACGGTGCAGATTTCCCGTGTCGGTGAGTCAAACAACAGCATCGTCGGTGGTGCTGCCGTGCGTTTGCGGATGGTGTAAAGGGTGCGGCGATACAGACCACCGTTCGGATCATGTTTGTAGTTGCGCAAGTCACCATAGACGCTGGTTTCATCCCACACACCATTAGGCATGTAGGGGCGCACGCTGGGGCCGCCAATTTTGTGGTCGAGCAATCCACTGATCGCCAGTGCCTGATCGCGCACGGATTCCGCGGGCAGTCGGACCCGTGGGGCGCGCGCGAGCAGACGGTTGTAGGGGTCAGCTTCTGTTAGAGCGGCGGGGATGTTTTTGATTTCGGAGGATTGGCGGTAGGTTGCACTCATGACCATGCGTTTTTGCATGGCCTTCATGTTCCAACCGCTGTTGACAAATTCCGTGGCAAGCCAATCGAGCAATTCCGGGTGGCTCGGCGGCTCGGATTGTAGGCCAAAGTTTTCGCTTGTCTTGACAATGCCATTGCCGAAAAAACGTTCCCATTGGCGGTTTACCCAGACCCGGGCAGTGAGAGGATTTTGCGGTGAAACGATCCACTTCGCGAGCGTTAATCGATTGCGCGGTGCGTTCGCAGGCAGGGGAGGCAGCGCTGCGGGGGTGTTGGCAAACACTTCATCGCCTTTGTCGGTGTATTGTCCGCGATGAAGGATGTGCGCGGGGCGAGGTTTGGGCAGTTCCTCCATGACCATTGTCACCGGTGTAGCGCGATCAAGCTCGGCGAGTTCTTTTTGCAAAACGGCCAGATCTGCCATTTGACGTTTAGCGGGGTGATCGATCGTTTCGCGGAAATATTTGCGCAGTTGATCCGCTTGATTTTTGTTCCGCTTCTTCGGTTCGATTGCCGTGATTTTCTTGATCTCGGCCGGTGTTTGTGAGTGGAGATTGGTGTTTTTCTCCCAGTCAATTTGTGCTTTTGTGAGATTTTTTTCGGCTTTGGCTAACTCTGCGTTGAGTGCGGCAATTTTTGCTTCCAGTTCTTTTGATCGTTTGAGTTGCTCGGGAGAACCGACGCGGATGATGGGATCAAAATTGCCTCCGGAACGGTTCTTTGCTCCCACAGCGACACCTGTTTCATTGATGTTGTTGAAGAATGCAAACATCTGGTAGAATTCTTTTTGAGAGATGGGATCATATTTATGATCGTGACAGCGTGCACAGCCAAGGGTGAGGCCCATCCAAGTCGCGCCGGTGGTGTCGACGCGGTCGATGACATTTTCCACGTGCCACTCTTCCGGAATCAAACCGCCTTCGCCATTGAGGCGGTGATTGCGATGAAATCCGGTGGCGACAACTTGCGCATTGGTGGGCTGGGGGAGCATGTCGCCGGCAAGTTGTTCGATGGTAAATTGATCGAAAGGTTTGTTTTCATTGAATGCCCTGATCACCCAATCGCGCCATGGCCACATTACTCGTGAACTGTCGCTTTGGAAGCCATGGCTATCGGCATAACGAGCGTAGTCCAGCCAAGTGCTGGCCATGTGCTCACCATATGCAGGAGATGCGAACAGGCGATCGACAAGCGTCTCGTAGGCTTGCTTGTTGATGGTTGTGGTGCCATCAGCATTACGGCAGGCGCGCGCAAAAGCCTCTACCTCGTAAGGTGTGGGTGGTAGTCCGGTCAGATCAAGTGTCACTCGGCGGATGAGAGTACGAGGATCGGTTGGTGGGGACAGTTGGGCGTTTTGTTTTTCAAGTTTTTCCAGAATAAAGGCATCAATGCTGTTGCCGAATGCGGCAGCCTTACTTTTGACCGCAGGAACTTCCGGACGCCGTGGAGCCACAAATGCCCAGTTCGCCTCGTAAACTGCTCCCTCGGCAATCCAGTTTTTCAGGAGTTCTTTTTGCGCCGATGTGAGAGTCTTGTGTGCCTTGGGAGGTGGCATGATTTCATCCTCATCATCGCTGAAAATGCGTTCGATCAGGTCACTTTCCTCCGGTTTGCCGGGAACGATGGCTTTGGCTTGGATCGCTGCATCACGAAGATCCAGACGCAAATCCGCTTCACGATTTTTTTCATCCGGACCATGGCAATAGATGCAATTTTCCGACAAGATGGGGCGAATATCTCGATTGTAGCTGATTTTATCCGGCGCGGAAAAAAGCGGGGTGATCAGCAGGGCGAAAATGCAGGCGGAGCGAAGTTCCATGGATTGTAGTCATACGTTCTTAATGGTGGAAACTTTCGGATGAGTGGATACAAAAAATCACCACGCTCCGAAGAGACGTGGTGATTTTTGAAGGCGGACTGATCGTCGATTGCAATTATTTGCGCAGGGCTTCTTCGCGTGCCTTGGCTTTAGCAATCACGTCGTCCGAGACGTTACGTGGTGTCGCGAAGTAATGGCTAAATTCCATCGAGAACTGGCCACGACCGGAGGTCATGGTGCGAAGGTCACCGATGTAGCCGAACATGGCGCTGAGTGGAGCTTCTGCCTTGATGCGAACGCCCGTCGGACCGCTCTCCTGAGATTTGATCATACCACGGCGGCGGTTGAGATCGCCGATGACGTCACCCACGTGGTTTTCGGGAGTGAAGACATCGATCTTCATGATGGGCTCGAGAATTTGCGGACCGGCCTTGAGCATCGACTGACGATAAGCGGCTTTTGCAGCAATTTCAAAGGCGAGAGCCGAGGAGTCCACTGCGTGGAAACCACCGTCGGTGAGAGTGACTTTGAAGTCGAGGCAGGGATAGCCCGCAAGAGGTCCTTTGTGAATGGAGGTTTTGAAGCCTTTTTCCACGGCGGGGATGTATTCCTTGGGAACGTTGCCACCGACCACTTGCGATTCAAACACGAAACCGGAACCTGGCTCAAGCGGCTCGATTTTGTAAGCGATTTTCGCGAACTGACCGGAACCGCCGGACTGTTTCTTGTGGGTGTATTCGTCTTCGATGGGCTTGGTGATGGTTTCGCGGTAGGCGACCTGAGGAGCGCCGACGACAACTTCCACTTTGTGCGTGCGCTTCAAGATGTCGATTTTGATGTCGAGGTGAAGCTCGCCCATGCCTTTGAGAATCATCTCGTTGGTTTCCTCATCGGTCTCGACGCGGAAGGATGGGTCCTCTTGCACCATCTTGCCGATGGCGTTGGCAAGTTTTTCGGCATTGCCTTTGTCCTTGGCTGCCACAGCAATCGAGATCACGGGATCTGGGAACACCATTGGCTCGAGGGTGGCAGGGTTTTTCTCATCGCAGAGGGTATGACCGGTCTGCACGTTTTTCATGCCTACGATGGCAACAATGTCACCAGCCTGGGCGGAATCAACTTCGGTACGGTCGTTGGCGTGCATTTCCACCATACGGCTGACGCGCTCGGTTTTGCCGGTGAAGGAGTTGAGAATCGTGTCGCCTTTTTTAACAGTGCCTGAGTAAATCCGGGTGAACGTCAGAGCGCCGAACTTGTCGTCCATGATCTTGAACGCAAGACCGCGGAATGGGCCATTGGGATCCACGTTGCAAACCTTGCCGGTATCGTTGCCGTGCTCGTCTACTTCGGGCTGTGGCTTCACTTCGGTGGGGCATGGCAGGTAGTCAACGACGGCGTCTAATACCAATTGCAGGCCTTTGTTTTTGAATGAAGAACCGCAATAAGTGGGGAAGAAGCTCATGTTGATGGTGCCTTTGCGGATGCAAGACTTGATCTCGTCGATGGTCGGTTCCTGTCCTTCCAAGAAGCGCTCCATGATTTCGTCGTCCTGTTCCACGGCGGTCTCGATCAGTTCGGCTCGGAATTGCTCGACTTTGTCGACCATGTCTGCGGGCACATCTTCGATCTTGAAGTTTTCGGGTTGACCGGATTCATCCCAGATGTGGGCTTTGCGTGAAAGCAAGTCAACGACGCCGACGAAATTGCTCTCCGTGCCGATGGGCAGAACCATCACGATGGGCTTCGCACCGAGGATTTTCTTCACCTGATCCACCACGCGGTAGAAATCCGCACCAATCCGGTCGAGTTTATTGACGTAGATCAAACGGGAAACTTCCGACTCGTTCGCATAGCGCCAGTTCGTTTCGGACTGTGGCTCCACACCGCCTGAACCGCAGAACACGCCGATGCCGCCATCGAGCACTTTGAGTGAGCGATACACTTCGATAGTGAAGTCCACGTGTCCCGGAGTGTCGATGATGTTGAACTGATAGCCTTTCCAGAAGCAGGAAGTCGCAGCGGACTGAATCGTGATTCCGCGCTCCGCTTCTTGTTCCATGAAGTCCATGGTGGATTCACCGTCGTGAACTTCACCGAGCTTGTGAATTTTTCCGGTCAGCTTGAGAATCCGTTCGGAGGTGGTCGTTTTACCGGCGTCCACGTGGGCGAAAATGCCGATGTTGCGATATTTGGAGAGGTCCTTCATGAAGATATAGGTCAGTGTTTCGAGTTCCGCAGGCGAGCGGCGGGCGCATGTTTCAGCGTATTTTGGGCAAATGATCAATAGAAATACGTCTCGGATCAGGAAATTTTCTCTTTCGGACTTGCATCCCCCGCAATCTGGGCGAAGCTAGCGCCCCACAAGAATTTTTGAATTTATGGCACAATCGACATTACCCGCACTTGGATACGACTACAACGCCCTGGAACCGCACATTGATGCCCGCACGATGGAAATCCATCACAGTAAGCATCATCAGGCCTACATCACCAACCTGAACAACGCTGTGGCTGGTAAAGCCGGTCTGGAGGACAAAACGGCCGCGCAATTGATCGCGGATCTGGCTTCGGTGCCCGAGGACATTCGTATGGCAGTTCGCAATAATGCGGGTGGTCATGTAAACCACAGTCACTTCTGGGAAATCATTGCTCCCGGTGGTGCCAAGGCTCCTTCCGGAGAGCTTGCTGCTGCCATCGACGCGGCATTTGGTTCTCTCGATGCTTTCAAAGAGGCATTCGCGAAGGCTGGTGCTACTCGTTTCGGATCCGGTTGGGCTTGGTTGGTGGTCAAAGCCGACGGCTCTCTCGCCGTGACCTCGACTCCGAACCAAGACAATCCGCTCATGGGAGCAGCCGCCGGTTGCTGTGGTAACAAGCCCATCCTCGGCCTGGATGTCTGGGAGCATGCGTACTATTTGAACTACCAAAACCGTCGTCCTGATTACATCGCCGCCTTCTGGGCCGTGGTGAACTGGGACAAGGTGGCCGCCAATTTCGCCGCTGCGAAATAATCCGCTTCGTCAATCAAATTTCTCCTCCTGCGGATCTTCCCGCAGGAGGCTTTTTGTATCATCGTATGCAACTACGCTTTCGCGATCGTATTGTTGAATTTCCCCGCCGTCCGCTGGTTATGGGGATCGTGAATGTGAACGATGACTCCTTTTGCGCGGATGGCAGCCTGGAAAAATCCGATCTGTTTGCCATGATCCATTGTCAGATCGGCCAAGGGGCTGATGTGATCGATATTGGGGCCGAGAGTGCCCGCACCAATCGTGCTGCGGTATCGGTCGATGAGGAAATCCGGCGGTTTCGTCTGGTAATGGAGTGCTGGGAAGAAATTTGGCAAGAAGCGGCGCCCGTTGATGAACAGCAGGTCTGGCCACCGGTTTTATCTGCGAATACCTGGCGAACTCCCGTCGTAGAGGCGGTTCTGGATCTGGGCGCGGAATGGATCAATGACATGAGTGGTTTGCCTGATGCTGCGAACGCACGTTTATGCGCCGATGCTGGTGCGGCTTTGTTGATCATGCACAGTGTGGGCGAGCCGAAGGTGCCTCATTTTCATCAGCAGTGGGATGATGTCATGGCGAGTTTGACCCGCTTTTTTGAGGAAAAGATCGCACTCGCCGAAAAGGCGGGCTTGCATCGTGATCGTATGCTGTTGGATCCTGGCATCGACTTCGCCAAACAAAAAGACGACAATCTTGCGATCTATCGGAATTTGCAGCATCTCACAGTGTTTGGCAGACCTTTGCTTGTACCGGTATCGAGAAAAACCGTGATCGGAGATGTCTTGGGAATTACTGATCCGCGCGCGCGGGATGCAGCGACGATTGCCTGCATGACTTGGTGCATGCAGAGGGGAGGCAGCATTTTCCGCGTTCACAACGTGGCGGCTGCCTCGCAGGTGCTACGCTGTCTTGCGAAGTAAGATTAAATTCCCGCCAAGGCTTTGTTTTGGCTTTCCATTTCACGGCGAAGACGTGAACACATGAGTTCGCAGAGTTCATGCACCAGAGGGTCATTGATGCGGTAAAAGCTACTGACTCCCTCTTTGCGCATGGCGATCAAGCCGGCATCGCGTAACACCGCAAGGTGTTTGGAAACATTGGCTTGGCTGGATTTGGTGGTTTCGACGAGTTGGCCGACGCTTCTTTCCCCCTGCATCAGTTGATTCAGCAATCGCAGGCGCATCGGTTCCGAAAGTGCCCGGAAACGTGTGGCAATCATTTCCAAAGCCATGTCAGACATTTCCCGTTCGGATTTTCGCACGGATTTTTTTTTCATTTTTTCAATTGATTTATCGTTATGTAGCGATATAGTAACGAAAGACGAAAGCAAAATCAATAACAAAACGAGAAAATATGAGTATGAATGAGGATTCGATCGGAGCAGGGGAACTGCGGCAAATACTAGCTACAGGATGCTGTCTGGTGGATGTGCGTGAAGCAGTGGAGTATGCGGAGGAGAGAATCGCAGGAGCAAAGTCGATTCCCTTGGGGCAGCTGGCGCAACGGCGCGCGGAACTCGATCCAGATAAGCCCTTGGTGGTGATGTGTCGCAGCGGCAAGCGGGGAGAGCAAGCCATGAATCAACTGCGTGCCATGGGTATCACGACGGTACGCAATCTCGAAGGTGGGATTCTTGCGTGGAAAGCGGCGGGAATGCCGATCGAGCAGACGCGTAAAAATGTCATGCCATTGATGCAGCAGGTGCAGCTCACCATTGGCCTCGGTGTTCTCACAGGTGCGATTCTAGCGCTGACAGTGGATCCTCGTTGGGCTTTTCTTTGCGCGTTTTTCGGTGCGGGGCTTACCATGGCAGGCAGCACGGGGTGGTGCGGCCTGGCAATCTTGATGTCGAAAATGCCATGGAACCGAATCTCGGGCGAGACGGCTTGTGGGAATAAAAGTTGTTCGATTTCCTGATCTTGGATCAAAACGCCATCACCAGCACACGGAGGATGCCGGGAGTATTGCGCAAGGTTTCGAGCAGGGAAGTAGGCGGCTCTGAATCCACCTCGATCACCGTCACCGCGCGTGAGCGGTCGGTTGTTCTTGAAAGCGCCATGTTCGCGATGTTCACGGATGCTTCACCGAGCAAAGTACCCACGGTGCCCACCATGCCGGGACGATCGTCGTTTTCCACGAAAAGGAATTGGCCGGATACATTGGTTTCCACGTTGTGTCCCGCGATGTGAACAATTCTTGGCTGGGTTCCCAGGAAAGTGCCTGCTACGACGATTTCATCGGAGCCCTTGATCACATCCACTTCGATCAGTTCGGTGTAGGGCGTATCGATGGCGACGGAGGATTTTTGCACGACCAGACCAAATGCCTTGGCGACAGCGGGTGAGTTGATGAGGTTGACCTGTGCTTCATTGCGGGCGGAGGAAAGGTAGCCGGTCAATACGGCGCGCGTGATCAGCTCGGTGTCCATTTCTGCGACAGGACCGGCAAATGATACCCGGATGGCATCGGCTTGGCCGGGGCCGATCTTGGCGGCCAATTTGCCGAGAGCGCTGGCGAGGTCCATGTATTTGCCCACTTCAGCAATCGTCTTGGCGTCGAGATTGGGCATGTTGACCGCATTGCGGATTTCTCCGGTGACAAGGAAGTCGCGCACTTGGTGGGCCACTTCGATCCCGACATTTTCTTGCGCTTCAGCCGTCGATGCGCCGAGGTGCGGGGTGAAAACGGTTTTTTTCGCGCTGAAAAGCGGGAAATCTGCAGGTGGGGGTTCCACTTCGTAGACATCGAGTGCGATGCCCGCCAAGTGGCCGGAATCCAATGAATTTTTGGCAGCTGCTTCGTCGACCAATCCACCGCGCGCGCAGTTGATGACCAGCGCCCCTTTGTTCATCAGAGCGAGTCGATCGGCATTGATAATGTGCTTGGTGTCGTCATTGAGAGGAATGTGCAAAGTGACCACATCAGCTCCACTAAGCGCCTGTTCCACCGTCTCGGCCAGTTCCACTTTGAGTGCTTGGGCACGCGCAGCAGTGAAGAACGGGTCGTAGGCCACCACTTGCATGCCGAAGGCTTGTGCGCGCTTGGCAAATTCTGTTCCGATCCGTCCCATGCCGAGAATGGCCAGGCGTTTCCCATGGATTTCGCAACCTTCGAATGACTTGCGATCCCACTTGCCGGCGATCATCGAAGCATGTGCCTGCGGTATGTTGCGGGCAAGAGACAACATCAAGGTGAAAGCGTGCTCCGCGGTGGAAATGGTGTTTCCACTGGGGGTGTTCATCACCACCACACCGTGGTCCGTAGCGGACTGACGATCGATGTTATCCACGCCCACCCCGGCACGACCGATGGCCTTGAGGTTTTTCGCGGCCGCAAATACTTCGGCAGTGACTTTTGTTTGTGAACGAACCACGAGGCCGTGATAATCACCAATGATCTTCAGTAGTTCCTCCGGCTTCAGGCCAGTGTTGACATCGACTTGGATTTCAGGGGCGGAAGCGAGGGCCTCAACACCTTTTTCGGAAATGGGATCGGAAACGAGAACGCGGAAGTTAGCCATGGCGCGCGCAAGCTAGTGGCAACAAGCATGGCTGTCCAGCTGCAAAACATTCCATGACGCATTTGCATGATGATGAGCGCAGCGTCAGGGAGCCAATGGGTCGATATTTGTGGGTTCGGGATCTGGCTTCGGGGTCTCGGCTTCCATGATTTTTCGCTCCCAGATGTATCGACGGAACAATACTTTGATGGCAGCGGTGAGCGGTACGGCCAGCAAGGCACCCGCAAATCCACCAAGGATGACGGTCCAAAATACCATCGAAAAAATGACGGTCATGGGATGAAGTCCCACCGATTCACCGACAATTTTAGGAGCTGTGACCAGAGAATTGATCTGTTGCACGACCACAAAAATGATCACCACTCCCACGGTGTAAGACATCGGATCAAGATTCCAGATTGCACCTCCTTTGGCATGAAACCATCCGATAATACAAGCGGGAATCAGGCAAATAATATTGCCTACGTAGGGAATCACGCCCAGCAGAGCCATGAAGACTCCGATCAGGAATCCATATGGCAGTCCAAAAAATGTCAGCGCTATTCCCACTAAAATTCCATCAATGAATGCGACCAATACCTGTCCCCGGAAGAAAGAAATCAGGTAGCCGTTGATCTCCTGAAGCGTTTCCACCAATTCGCTTTTGAAGCGTGAGGCTTTGAGGGGGACGTAGTCGTGCCAATGTTTTTGAATGCCTGCGGAATCCTTGAGAAAAAAGAACAGGTAAATCGGTACCATGACGAGGCCTAACAGAAATCCGCCCAGGCTCACGATTTTCGAAGTCCCCGCTGTGGTCAATTCCCAGATTCTTCCCTTGTAATTGTAGAGCATTCGTCCTGCCCGGGTTTTCCAGAAAAAATCCAAGTGATCCGTAACTTTGCCTTTGGGGCTCAATTCGATGGCTTGACCTGAGTCATCCACTTCTGTCAGCAACCAGCCAAGGGGTTTGCCACGTTGTTCGCTCTGTTGCTGGCGTAAGAATGATGCCACTTGTCGCACGAGAGTCTCATTTTCATCTTTTTCTTTGCCATTGGCAGGCGTGGCGTTGATTTTTTCCGTCACCATGGCGCGCGCTTGATTGACACCGGGCAGAATTGCCAATGTGAGCAGCAAGCCACCGAACAGGAGGCCTAGATAGACTGCGACCACAGCTTTCAAACGGGAAAGTTTCCAGCGCTCGAGTCGCCGCACCACGGGATCGAGAAGATAGGCCACGATTCCAGCGACGATGACGGGAATCAGTACTGGTTGCAGAAATCCAAAAAGCTGTCCCACCAGCCAGATTAATCCGACCAGTAGGAGACCGAGGATCAAGATGGATACACCCGTGGCGGCGTTCCACAACGTGCGAATTTGGAATGAGGTTGGAAAATTTCTCATGAACGAGGAACTTGTAAGCAGAATTTGCTCCGCTGCCCATGAGAAAAAACGTTTGAAATTCAAATCGCAGGCTTTCCAGTTGCTTGCCAGACGTGAATCGGGTTAGTTTCGCCGCGCATGATGGGAATTGGTTATGATGTGCATCGGTTTGTGGAGGGGCGTCCTCTTGTTCTGGGTGGGGTGGAAATTCCGCACACGCATGGATTGGAGGGACATTCGGATGCGGATGTGCTATCGCATGCCATCGCTGATGCGGTCTTGGGAGCACTGGGTGAACCTGATATTGGCTATTTTTTCCCTCCCGGTGACCCTGCGTGCAAAGACATTTGTTCACTAAGAATTCTGGAAAAATGTCGCATGCGGGCCGATGAGCTTGGTTATGTGCTGGTCAATGTGGATGCAACCTTGATTGCCGAGGCCCCCAAAGTTCTGCCCCATCGTGATGCCATGCGGTCTGCCATTGGTGAAGCACTGGGCTTGCCATCAGCGCGTGTGGGAATCAAGGCAACGACGAATGAAACCATGGGATTTGTCGGGCGGCGGGAAGGAATCGCGGCCATGGCTGTCGCGATGGTTCGAGAGAAGTAGTCTGGAGGCTTTGGGCTCTAACACACAAAATTTTTTAAAAAACATTTTCCTTTTGGTGCTTCTCGCGTAGGATGAGGAGCAGACTGCATCCGATTATTCAAACCGCGATCCAGTACTTGGTATTCCTACTCTCATCATGTCCGAATCATCGCCCCAACCACAAGAACCACGCGAACCCAACCGCAATGCGCCAGAATCCACCGGTGTGAATTGGCGTTTGTTCGGACTACTCGGCGTAGCACTGCTAGTGTTAAGCATTGCGTATTTCAACACGGATACGTTCGGCGGAAAAACGAAGCAGTTGACTTACAACGAGTTTCGTAATGCATACGATCAAGGTTTGGTCGTGACTGATGATACCCGCAGGCCATTTGAAGTGGTGACGCGCGACAGTCTTTACATCGCCACTGTGAATGGATGGCTGAAGCCTTCACCCGCCAGAGATACCAATGCCACGAAACAGCGCACTCGTTTTCAAGTTCCCGTTGACATCGTCCTGAACCAGGGAGTTTTGAATCGCATTCTTGGTAGCGAAATCAAAATCACTCGTCTCGACTCCGTGCCGACTCTGCCGGAGGGTGGGGAAGTGATCACGCTTCAGGCGTTTCGTAAATTTCTCGCTGCTGGCGAGGTGCAAGTGAATGATCTGCAATCACCGTTGCGTGTCGTCATTGCCAAAGACAATTCCGCGGTGATCGAAGGTGTTCGTGAATCACACCCGATTGTATCGTCCTCGGCTCCGGTCGATCCGAAACAATACACTCGTTTTGAGGTGAAAGTCGATACACTGATGCAAAAGGAGGAATTGTCGGAACTGCTCGCATCAGGAGCTAAACGCACGAGTGTGAGCAACACTTTTGCCAATATGTTGATCAGCCTTTTGCCCATCATTTTGATTGTGGCGGTATTGATTTTCTTTTTCCGTCAACAAATGAAATCGGCAGGTCGCGGCGCGATGAATTTCGGGCGCAGCAAGGCTCGCCTGCTGACCATGGACAAAAACAAAGTCACTTTCAAGGACGTGGCAGGGATACAAGAGGCCAAGGAAGAATTGCAGGAGATTGTGGAATTCCTGCGTGATCCACGCAAGTTTCAGAAACTCGGCGGTAGCATCCCCAAAGGTGTTTTAATGGTGGGGGCGCCGGGTACGGGCAAAACACTGCTTGCCCGAGCCATCGCCGGAGAGGCCGATGTGCCGTTTTTCTCGATTTCCGGATCTGATTTTGTGGAAATGTTTGTTGGCGTCGGCGCCAGTCGCGTTCGTGACATGTTTGAACAAGGCAAAAAAAACGCGCCTTGCTTGATTTTTATCGATGAGATCGATGCTGTTGGGCGTCATCGTGGTCAAGGCATGGGAGGTGGCAACGATGAGCGTGAGCAAACTCTCAATCAGATGTTGGTGGAAATGGATGGTTTCGATACTCAGGAAGGGGTGATTATCATCGCTGCCACCAACCGTCCCGATGTTCTCGATCCTGCTTTGTTGCGTCCGGGGCGATTCGATCGTCAGGTCACCGTGTCGCTTCCCGATGTCAATGGTCGTGAGGAAATTCTGCGAGTTCATGCGAAAAAAATCAAACTTCAGGCTGGGGTCGATCTGTCCCGCATCGCCAAGGGAACTCCCGGGTTTTCAGGGGCTGAGTTGGCAAATTTGATCAATGAAGCCGCTCTACTGGCTGCTCGTCGTAATCGTGTGGCGGTAACGATCGATGAATTGGAAGAAGCGCGAGACAAGGTACGCTGGGGACGGGAACGCCGCAGCCTCGCCATGAGTGATAAGGAAAAAATCGGCACCGCTTGGCACGAGGCGGGCCATGCTTATTTGAATGTGATTCTCAAAAACTGTCACCCCCTGCACAAAGTTACGATCATTCCCCGTGGTCCGTATTTGGGTGCTACCATGTATTTGCCAGATGGGGATAAATACTCGACGCAGAAAAAAGAGGCTTTGGATAGCCTTGTGATGACCATGGGTGGTCGTATTGCCGAGCAGTTTCACAGTCAGGACATTTCCAACGGCGCTGCCGGTGACATTCGTCAGGCCACTCATCTGGCTCGTCAAATGGTCTGTGAGTGGGGAATGAGCGAGCACTTGGGAATGATCGGATACAGCGAAAGTGAAGGCAGTTCTTTCCTAGGGCGGGATTTTGGCAAGAGTAGAGATTACTCTGAGTCAACGGCACAAGCCATCGATGCGGAAATCAAAAAACTCATCGACGATTCTTACGCGACTGCCGAGAGGTTGCTCAATGAGGGGCGTGACAAGGTTGAATTGATCGCCATGGCATTATTGGAATACGAGACTCTGGACGCGAGTCACGTTCGTGATCTTGTGGAGTTTGGCGAAATGAAAGACCCTCCGCCAGCACCGAAACCACCACCGATTCCCGACGAATTGGCAAAGAAAGATGCATCGAAAACTTCTTCCAAGGAAGAGTCCAAGGATGACGGCACGATTCCAGGAGAGGTTGTAGGCGCTCCAGCTTGAAATCTACCGTGTGTCATTACTCTGATTTTGCTATTGTATGCACATGGTAAACATGCTATAGGTAGCTCAACTCATGCAACGCGCGAATCACACCTTTCGCAGGAACGCCGGTTTCACGTTAATTATTACCATCTCTCTGCTGGTATTATTGACTTTGGTTGCCATCGGCTTGCTTTCTTTGTCCAGTGTTACCATTCGTACTTCGGGTCAGGGCAATGCTCTGCAAGAAGCTCGTGCTGATGCGAAATTGGCGATGCTCCTTGCTTTGGGCGATTTGCAAAAGTCTCTGGGGCCGGATCAAAGAATTTCCTTCACGGCTGATCAATTGTTGGGAAATACCACGGTATCTCTCACAACGAATCAGCCCCAGAAACATTACACTGGTGCCTATCGCGCCTGGGAATCTTCTGCGGTGAACCGTCCTGCCACACCCACTTTCGTTCAGTGGTTTGTTTCGGGTCAGCGTGCTGATCTTTCCAATCGAGAGTGGGTGCGCAATCAACCGCCGGGCTCGCTCATGGAGCTGGTGAGTGCTCGCACTGCAGTGGCGGCTCATGACGTCGTGCGAGTGCCGATGATTTCTCAAAATGAGGCCAACGGCTCACGTCACCAATACGCTTGGTGGGTCAGTGATTTGGGGACGAAAGCACTGGTTGCTGCGGCCAAGCCGGCCTCCGCGGGTCAAGCGCAACTTGTCCGCGAGTCGTTGCAAACATTGCCAGCCTACGACATCACGGCCATGGCGCGTGGTGCGGAACGTCCATTCCAAGGTCTTAATTTGCAAGATGATAGCCTGGGGCGCGTCACAACCACGGCGAACACTTCGTTGTTATCGCTTCAGTCGGCCACGGCAAAACCGCTGTTGCATGATCTTACTGCTTACAATCGTGGACTTTTGACAAATGTGCGCGGTGGTGGCTTTCGGCGTGACCTCTCTTTGTATTTGGAAAAAGATTCTACCGCGATTCCTCAGGATGTTCTCTATACTGCCGGTGGTTCGCCGGGAATCAATATGCAGGAGTTGTGGCTCCATTACAACATGTATAAAAACCTCCAGCGTGGTGGACGATTCGCCTACACGACAGGTGGTTCCATACCTTCTAGTGCGGCATTTTTGCAGATTTTCGGAACGCGGTCAGAAGCTCTTACGGATCACGCATATTATTACAAACAGCCCACTTTCATCCATTATCAGACAATCCTTTCATTCCATGCGCGTGCTGGTAATAACGCCCAAGGTCAACCGGGACGATTTTTGCAAGTCGTTGTCGATCCGGTCGTGACTTACTGGAATCCTCTTGATGTTCCTGTCGTACTCACACCTGCTTATAATTCAATCAAATTTTGGCAGTTGCCGTATGATCTGAATCTTACGATGGGCGGGAGAAGCATCAGTGTGAGTTTACAACAAATGTTGGGGAATTCCGAGTGGCACTATCTCACTCTCATCGCAGGCCGAACACAGCCGATTGTATTGAAACCCGGCGAAGTGGTTGTCGTGTCGGAAGGACCTAACACACCCATCGTTCAAACCCGTCGCGGTTTGGGCAACAACTTCGTGGATGCTGTCGCAGGATGGAACTTCGGCGGTGGACGAGCTTTTGATGTGATTGATAAAACGGGCGCGGCTGTTTTCACTGCGGCTAACGACACGATCCGTTATGACATTGTTCCCAATTCGACGGTTTCACGAGGATCGAGACATTGGTCCACCACTCATCACGAATGCTATTACAAAGAAGATCGTGCAGAGAGAGGTGAATCGATTGGTATAGGCGGTATTTTCATTGATTACATCTATGGACAACCGAACACCGAGAGCAATCCCAAACCCGCCAACTTGCGATTGAGTGCGCAGAATCGTCCCGATTTTTTCAACAAAATTCCCGCTTCCAGCACGCGCACGATCACGATGGATCAAATCAATTCGCGCAAAGAGCCCTTCATGCTTTACTCCTATAAGGCAAAGACGGAGCGCGGTTCCGAACGTCCCGCTCGTTTCCTCTCCCGTTTCAATCCTAAGTCCATGTTGATGGATTATTATGATCTGAGCACACGTGAATTAGATGTGCTGCCCTTCGAAGTGCAAATCAAACCGCTGAACAGTTTCAAGACTCCTTTGTTAGAGGTGAGTCCTAATGGAAATGGTTATTTCGGTGGTGATATGAACGCTCAGGATGGTGTGTCGTTTATTACGACGCATAGTGTTCCTCGTGAACCGTTGGTGTCGCTCGCAGCTTTGCAGCATTCTTTCGCCAATGGTTGTCAAAGTCTTTCTCCCCAAGCTGGATACGCGGTGATCAATGGACGGCAGCCATTGCTGCCGCAGATTTGCCATCCCATCGGAAACTCGTTCGCGCCCTCAGTGATGGATCGCACTAGATCGGAGGATGCTCTGCCGGGTGGTCCCAGGCCGCTCGCGGATCATTCGTTTCTTGCCAACCGTGCGCTCTGGGATGATTGGTTTTTCTCAGGCATTGCTCCACAGAATTCGTTCTCGTTTGCCACAAAACGGACGCATCAAAAAGTAGCGCAAGATTTTTTGGAGCGAAAACAGGGACTGCCTGCCCACCGTTATACTCCCGCGTTGGGGCGATACACGAGTGCTCAGGCCCTGGCTTTGCTATTCAGCGGCGCTCGGCCCACGGGAAATGCGCATACTTTGAGTGCGTCGATGATCGAGGTGGATGGGATGTTTAATGTTAATTCTACGTCAGTCGAGGCTTGGAAGGCATTGTTAGGGGCTTTGAAGCAGCGCGAAACGATGAGCTCTGATGCCAACGGCAACGAGACCATATCCTCCAACGCCGGAATTCCCGTGGCGAATTTGAATTCACCACGGCCTTTGACGACCCGCGCCAATCAAGCAGTGGACATCAAGGACACATCACAGTGGGTGGGATATCGCACACTGAACGATGAGGAAATTACGGCGTTGGCCGAAGCCATTGTCTTGCAAGTGCGTTTGCGCGGACCATTTTTATCGCTCTCTGATTTCATCAACCGCCGTGTCGGATCGGATGTCAGACAAGCGGCGTCCGGAGCGATCCAGAGTGCGCTGGACAGCGATTCCGTGCCGATCAATCGAGGCTTCCGTCAGGCAGGTCGCACGGTTTCCAACACAGCTTCTTACCCGTTCCCTCAGGCTGAAGCAGGGATTGCTGCACAGGGCGCGCCGGGCGTGGTAAAACAAGCGGACATTTTAACACCGATTGCCCCTTATCTCAGTGCTCGTTCAGATTCTTTTTTGATCCGTGCGGCTGGACAGAAAACGGATGCAAATGGTGTGGTAATTGCACGCGCCTATTGTGAGGCGATCGTGCAGCGCGTGGCGGAGTTCGTCGATACACGTAATCTTCCGACGACCGCTGCAGCTTCCCTCAATCCTCTCAATCGATTTTTCGGCCGGCGTTTTCAAATTGTATCGTTCCGTTGGCTGTCACCGAGTGAGATTTAATTTATGAAATGGTTTGTTTTTTTGTTGGGTTTTGTCGGGTTTGCCCTGTGCCATGCGCAGGTTGCCGAGGAGGAAAAAAAGCCGCGTTTGCAGGTGAAATTGCTGGCTGTGATCGTGCCCGAGAATTTGGGACAGGTGTATTTGCAATCGGGAGAAACAAAAACGGCTGCGTTTGATTTATCCGCGAACAATGTGAGTGATTCACAAGCAGTGGATCAACGGAATATGACCCTCCATACCGTCAACAAAGACTTGCCGCTTTGCTCGATTGCTCTTCCGGAAGGTGGCAACGAATTTATCATTGTGCTGTCTCCCGCGAAACCCAGCGGCTATCGCAGCGTGGCCGTGCGCACCGATGATCCTGCCTTTCGCCGTGGCGATGTTTTTTTCCTGAACCTCACTACGAAAACCGTTTTGGGAAAACTGGGAACTCGGCCTTTAACATTGGAACCGGGAAAATCCGCATTGAACCGCGCGGATGGTCCAAAAGAGAAAGGCTACTACGACATCGCTTTTGCCACACGTCAGGAAAAAGAGGATCGTTTGTTTAGTTCCTCCCGCTGGCCCATCGATGACCAAATCCGGAGTTATCTGTTTTTTTTAGAGGATGCCACCGGTCGCGTAACATACCGGGCCGTCGATGAGTTTATTCCGCCTGAAAAGAAGAAGTGAAGTTTCCGGTTGCAAAAAAATCCGTAGGGGTGTCGATTGCTGATGGCCAGAGGTGAACCGGTCTGGAATCCGATCCGTGGATGTTTTACTAGGGTTTCTGCTTCATAAGTTTGATGGTGCTCATGTGTTGAAAAAATATGGCACGTAAGTTGCTTAACACTTGATGTTCTTCCTCCGCTAATCCCTTCCTTGTCATGAGCCACCACATGCCAGAAATCCGCCAAGTCCTTGCATTTGTTGCCATTGTTGAAACTGGTAGTTTTACCCTCGCTGCGAAGAGATTGCACTTAACCCAGTCAGCCATCAGTCACTCGTTGCGTGCGTTGGAGGATTCTCTGCACACTCGATTACTGGATCGCAGGGGAAAAAGTCATCATTTGACTGCATCGGGGCAGATTTTTCTCGCGCACTGCCAAAATGCTCTTTCGGAATTGGACGGCGCGATTACACAAATTCATTCGCTTCATCAGCATGCCGTTTGATGTGATTGGCGCAATCGAATGCTGATTTTTTAATTTGGAGAAAAAATCAGAAAAAATTGCAAAAAGTGATTTTTCCGACCTTGTCATTTTGATGAAGCGGTCTATGTTCACGCCGCGACCTTGTCGGTCACACGATTCTCATGAATGCTTCGACCTGTTCTGCTTGCGCGATTTGGAATTCCTCTATTGGGAAAAAGTTACTGGTGGCCTTGACGGGTCTCGTTCTCGTTCTTTTCCTTGCCGGGCACCTGGCAGGAAACTTGTTGGTCTTCGTGGGTGAACAAGCCTTCAACGAATATGCGGAAATGCTGCACACCATGCTTCATGGCGCTGGGGTCTGGATCGCCCGGGTCGTGCTGCTCACCTGCCTCGTGGTGCACGTCGCGGCCACCATTTCACTGACTCGGGCAAATCGCGCGGCTTCACCGAAGTATGTGCATGAGCAAACGATCCAAGCCAGCAAATCGTCGCGGATCATGATCTGGAGTGGTTTGACGATCCTTGCTTTCGTCATTTTCCATTTGCTGCATTTCACCGTGCGTGTTGATTCCGGTCTTGCCGAAATTGCCAAAACAAATCCCCACAAGATGGTGATCGTTGGATTTTCCAACGGTCTAGTCGTGCTTTTCTATGCCATCGCCATGTCATTGCTTTGCTCGCACCTTTCCCACGGGGTGGCATCAATGTTTCAGACCCTTGGTCTCCGTTCGAAAAAGTCGGCACCTCTGATTGAAAAGATCAGCAAGGCATACGCTTTCCTCATCTGGGCGGGCTTCCTTTCCATCCCGATCGCCATTTACGTATTCAAATTTGGCACCAAATAATCTCTCAAAACTCTCGAACTTATGTCCTTTGTTCTCGATAGCAAAATCCCCTCCGGTCCGCTGAACCAAAAATGGTCCAAGCACAAGATGGACTCGAAGTTGATTAATCCTGCCAACAAGCGAAAATTCACTGTATTGGTGGTTGGTTCGGGGCTTGCAGGTGGTGCCGCTGCCGCAACTCTTTCCGAGCTGGGCTACAAGGTGAAATGCTTCTGCTACCAGGACAGCCCGCGCCGCGCCCACTCGATTGCTGCTCAAGGGGGGATCAATGCAGCGAAAAATTACCAGAACGATGGAGATTCGGTGCGTCGTCTCTTTTATGATACGATCAAGGGTGGCGACTTCCGCTCGCGTGAGGCCAACGTGCATCGCCTCGCGGAGGTCTCTACGAACATCATCGACCAATGCGTCGCGCAAGGTGTTCCCTTCGCCCGCGAATACGGTGGTCTTCTTGATAACCGCTCTTTCGGTGGCGCGCAGGTTTCTCGTACATTTTATGCCCGCGGCCAAACTGGGCAACAGCTTCTGATCGGTTGCTACCAGGCCCTCGAAAAAGAAGTGCACAAGGGCGGTGTTCAAATGTTTCCTCGCACGGAAATGCTCGATCTGGTGGTCGTTGATGGCCATGCCAAGGGCATCGTGGTGCGCGATCTGGTCACCGGAAAAATCACCTCTCATGCCGGCGATGCGGTGATCATGGCCACCGGTGGCTACGGCAACGTTTTCTTCCTTTCCACCAACGCCATGGGCTGCAACGTCACCGCTGCCTGGCGCGCGGCGCGCCGGGGTGCTTTGTTTGCGAACCCCTGCTACACGCAGATTCACCCCACCTGCATACCGGTCTCCGGCGATTATCAATCGAAGCTCACGCTGATGTCCGAGTCGCTCCGCAACGACGGGCGCATTTGGGTGCCGAAGTCGAAGGAGGTCGCGGAAAAACTCCGCAAAAAGCAAATCCATCCGGACTCAGTGGCGGAAGAAGATCGCGACTACATACTGGAGCGCAAGTATCCATCCTTCGGCAACCTCGCTCCGCGAGATATTTCCTCCCGTGCCGCCAAAGAAGCCTGCGATGAAGGTCGTGGCGTGGCTTCCACCGGCCTCGGCGTGTATCTTGATTTCCGTGATGCAACCCAGCGTTTGGGTGAGTCGGTGATCCGTGCCCGCTATGGCAATCTCTTCCAGATGTATGAAAAAATCGCCGGTGAGGATCCCTACAAGAATCCGATGATGATTTATCCCGCTGTGCACTACACGATGGGTGGTTTGTGGGTGGATTACAATCTGATGTCGAATATCCCAGGTCTCCATGTGCTGGGTGAAGCGAATTTCTCCGACCACGGCGCAAACCGTCTCGGCGCCTCCGCTCTGATGCAGGGGCTTGCCGATGGTTATTTTGTCATTCCCACTACGATCGCCAATTACCTCGCCACGCAAACGCCGGGTAAAGTGAATGCCAACGACGATGCCTTCCGCCAAGCGGAGGCTGAAACCAGCGCGCGGGTCAACAAACTCGTCGGCATCAATGGCAAACGCACGGTCGATTCCTTCCACCGCGAGCTGGGCCTGCTGATGTGGGACAATTGCGGCATGGCCCGCAACAAGACGGGACTGGAACACAACATCAAACGCATCCCGGAAATCCGCGAGGAGTTCTGGAACAACGTGCGCATTCCCGGTAGTGGTAACATCGCCAATATGGAGCTGGAAAAAGCCGGTCGCGTCGCGGATTTCCTCGAATTTGCCGAGACGATGTGCTACGACGCCCTCGCCCGCGAAGAATCCTGCGGCGGACACTTCCGCGAAGAGCATCAGACGCAGCCCGGTGATCCCGATGTGGATAGCGGCCTGGTCGCTCCCGGTGAAGCGAAACGCGATGACGCCAATTACTCCCACGTCGCCGCCTGGCAGTATGTGGAAGGGAAGGCCCCGATTCTTCACAAGGAACCGCTCATCTTCGAAGAAGTGCATCCCTCGGTCCGTTCTTACAAATAATTTAACATCATTCTCCCATGCTCAATCTCACACTCAAAGTCTGGCGTCAAAAAACTCCCCAAGACCAGGGGAGCATCGAAACGTATGATGCGAAAAACATCCCGGAGGAGGCATCCTTTCTGGAGATGTTGGACATCGTCAATGAGCGCATCATCGAGTCCGGCGGCGAGCCAATCCACTTCGATCACGACTGCCGTGAGGGTATCTGCGGCTCCTGCTCCCTGACCATCAACGGTGTGCCTCACAGCAAGGAGAAAGGGATTACTTCATGCCAGGTTCACATGCGCAAGTTCCGCGATGGTGATACCATTTGGATCGAGCCTTTCCGCGCCCGTGCGTTTCCCGTCATCCGCGACTTGATTGTTGATCGATCCGCCATGGACCGCATCATCGCTGCCGGTGGTTACATCAGCGTGCGCACTGGTTCTGCTGTGGATGCAAATTCGCTGCCTATTCCCAAGGCCGATGCCGATGCCGCCTTTGATGCCGCCGCCTGCATTGGCTGTGGTGCTTGCATTGCCGCCTGCAAGAATTCTTCCGCGATGTTGTTCACTGCGGCTAAGGTTTCCCACCTCGGTCACCTGCCGCAAGGCCAGCCCGAGCGCGACAAACGCGTGCTCGCGATGGTGCGTCAGATGGATGCCGAAGGTTTTGGCAACTGCACCAACCAATATGAGTGTGAGGCCGCGTGTCCCAAGGAAATCAGCGTCGATCACATTGCCCGCATGAACCGCGATTACGCCGCGGCTTTGCTCAAGGAGCAGTTGGTGGGGTGAGTGTCATCTCATCTCATCTCATCTCAGCTTCTAGGATATTGAGGTATTTGTATGCTGTTCCGGATTGGTTCTAGCCGAGCCAAGAGAGAAAATTTGTGCTCATGCCTATCCGTTGATCTGTTGAAAGCGACACAAAAAAGCACCAAGCTTTGCTTGGCGCTATCTGAGAAAAATTGATAGTAAACGTAAGATCAGTTGCGCTTGCGACGCAACAGGCACAAAGAACCAAGGACGCCAAGCAAGGTGGTGCTTGTCTCAGGCACAGGAGCGGAAGCTGGTGCCACATTGGCAGCCATGATTTTGCGTTCGCCCGGCCATGAACCAAGGCTGATTTGATTTCCTGTGGAAGTATCTCCGATTTTGTCGTGCACCGCAAAGCCGCCACCAACGGAAGAACCGTGATACACAATGAAGTAGCCACGCCAACCCTGGAGCAATTGGCTGTTTCCGTATGTTACACCAATTGCTTGCCCTGCAAGTAAGTTTGTAAGACTTGCGATTTGCTCGGTGGTCGTAAAAGTGGCTTTGAGATCTTCGAAGCGCGCTACAGTAGCCGAAGCACCGAATTCGGTATCCACAGCAGTTTCCCAGTTGGCAGTCTCACTGTATGCACTCGTAGTGATCGCAAAGCCATTCAGAATGGTCGTTGCAGAGGCAAACCATGTCCCGAAAAGACAAGTCAAAACAAGTGTAGCAATTTTTTTGAAC
>JBMLRP010000020.1:0-1116 GCA_049240965.1 Akkermansiaceae bacterium | reverse complement strand
AATCGGACAGGAATCGGACAGGTCCGACTCACTCCTAGAAAAAATCTCAAACTTTTTTTCTACGCATTAGCAAGGGATTGCGCGGATTTACAGGCAAAAATCGGACCAAAATCGGACATGTCCGCACATCGGGGTGTGGCGGTTATTTGACACCCCGCCCGATTCACACCATGGAAACTACATCCACTACCAAACCAGCCTTGGCGATTCGCCGGGGGAAAATCGTCCGACCGCAGAAGGTCGTGATCTACGGACCCGAAGGCGTCGGCAAATCGACGCTCGCTGGTCAGACACCAGAACCCGTCTTCCTCGATACCGAAGGCGGCACTCACCACCTCGACGTTGCCCGCTTTGATGCGGCAACCACCTGGGAGGACATCACCGCTGCCGTGGCCCAACTCGCCAAGTCAGCTCACCAGTTCAAGACGCTCATCATCGATACCGCGGACTGGTTGGAAAAACGATTGGCCGAACACCTGTGCCGCAAGACCAACAAGGAAAGCATCGAGGATTTCGGCTACGGCAAAGGTTGGGTGATTCTCGCCGAGGAATTTGCCCGCTTTCTCACCTCGCTCGATACGCTGACCGATCGCGGCATGCACGTCGTGTTTCTCGCTCACTCGACCGTGAAGAAATTCGAAGCTCCGGATCAGGCTGGCAGCTATGACCGCTTCGAGTTGAAGCTGAGCAAGCAAAACGCGCCACTCCTCAAAGAATGGGCTGATCTCGTGTTGTTCGGAAATTTCGTCACTAAGGTAGCCGAGAAGGACAACGGCAAAATGCGCGGTGTCGGCGGCAAGGAGCGTGTGCTCTTCGCCAACCACAGCGCGGCATACGATGCGAAGAACCGCCATGGACTTCCCGACAAACTCCCCTTCTCCATCGAGGCCTTGTCCCCCGTGTTCGGTGCGGCAGCGGAATCGGCAAGCGCTCTTAGCGTAAAGGCGCAACCAGCAGAACCAGTAGCGTCTCTGACCGACCGGGTTTTTGCCGCGTTCCAGCACAAGGCGGACATGGCCAACGTGGTCGATTTCTTAGTCGCCCGCGGCCAACTGAGCTATACGCAGGATGGTTCGCTTGAATCCATCGACAACCTCGAACCGGAATATGCCGCCA
>JBMLRP010000019.1:19360-24321 GCA_049240965.1 Akkermansiaceae bacterium | reverse complement strand
TGTCATGCGCGCATTATGGTTGGTGCTGGACTCGGTGGGTTGCGGTGGGGCTCCGGATGCAACTGACTTTGGCGATGATGGAGCCGATACACTGGGGCACTTGATGGAGCGCGAGGGGCTCGAGTTACCTCACATGGCGAGTTTGGGGCTCTACGAAATCATGCGCGGTCAGAGTTCCGTCGTGCCTTTGTCCGTTCCGCTGCTGCCCTTGACGCAGGCTTGTCGGTTGACCGAAACTTCGATCGGGAAGGATACCACCACAGGTCATTGGGAGATGGCAGGGTTGGTTTTGGATGAGCCTTTCGTGACCTATGACTCGTTTCCCCGGGATTTTGTTCAAGAACTGGAATTGCGTGCTGGAGTGATGTTCTTGGGTAACGTCGCGGCATCTGGAACCGCGATCCTGCAGCAACTGGGCGAAGAACACCTGCGAACCGGTTGTCCGATTCTATACACCAGTGCTGATTCCGTATTGCAGATTGCAGCACATGAGGATCTTGCCGTCTTTGGTCTGCAACGTCTGTGGGAAGTCTGCGCGATAGCGCGCCAATTACTGGATGAAAAGGGTATGCGGGTTGGTCGCGTGATAGCTCGACCTTTCACAGGGCATTGTGCGGCGGATTTTCAACGCACAGCGAATCGCAGGGATTTTTCCTTGCGTCCCACGGAGACGGCCTTGGATCGATTGAAGCGCAAAGGCGTGAAAGTCATCGCAGTAGGCAAAATATCCGACATCTTTGCCGGGCAGGGTATCAGTGAGAGTCATTCGACAAAATCCAATGCGGAGGGGATGTTGAAGGTGGCAGAGCTGTGGGAGGGAAATCCTGAGGGTGACGTGTTGATCGTTGCGAATCTTGTGGATTTTGACATGCTTTACGGGCACCGGCGTGACCCGATCGGTTATGCCCGGGCATTGCGCGAATTTGATGCTTGGTTGGGCGTGTGGTTGCCTCGGGTGAGAGCCCGGGACTTTTTGATGATTACCGCGGATCACGGAAATGATCCGTATCACTGGGGCACGGATCATACCCGGGAACAAGTGCCACTATTGACTCTTCACGCGCCGCGGCACCTGAATCATCAAGGAGATTTTACAGAAGTGGCATCGCTTCTGGAGGATTTTTTCCGCTGAAGCGCTCTGGCGGATATGCGCAAAAAACACCGCACTGGCAGCCAGTGCGGTGAGATGAAAAAGTATCGCAAGAAACGAAAATTACAGTGCGTCCACGACAAGCACTTTGCGGTCTTTGTAGTAACCACAGGAAGGACAAGCGATGTGGGAAGGCACTTTGGTTCCGCACTCAGGGCATGATTTCAGCAAGGGAGCTTTCCAGCGTTTGGCGCCACGACGCATTTTCTGGCGGCTCTTGGATTGACGGCGTTTTGGTACGGCCATGGTAGTGTGTAGTTAATGGTTGTCGTTAAGGTCTGAGAGGGCATCGAGAGCCGACCAGCGGGAGTCCGCCGGAGGCGGGGGCGGGGAACTTAGATCAGAATCCGTGGTTTTGTCGAGAACTAAATATGGAGAATTTATCTGGCATTCCATCGGCACGTCTCCTTCATCGCAGCGGGGGTCGGCGGGCATTTCAATCACGATTTCCTCACGCAGAGATTCAGCAATGTTGATCGGCGCCTCATTTTCAAGCTCCAGAGAGATCGCAACGTCTTTCAATCGGATGGTTTGCACAAAACGCTGCAAGGTAATCACGCAAGTGAATTCAAAGCTCGCGGAAAGATCTCCGCGCAATAGCAACTCGGAGCCAAAGCGCTGCGCGAAGATGTCATAGTGCAAAGAACTGACCGCTTTGGCATCGTCATGTGCCGGAAAATCGAAAATTTCCGCAGGCAGTTCCCCTTGGAGCGCGAGGCCATCTTCGGGGAGTGTGGCGGGGTCGAGAAAAAGTGTCATGTCTCAGGTTAGCATGGGCTGGGCCATGTGGCAAGGATCTTGAGGGAATCGCTCTTGATGGTCGATCGTGGGTTGGTTAGGCTTGTCCGCATGAGTTGGAAAGTGGCGGTGGCGGGCATCCACATTGAAAGCGGAACATTTACTCCTTTGCGAACCAAGCGGGAGGATTTTTTCCCATTGCGTGGACTCGAAATGCTCGAACGCTATCCTTTTCTGCAAAAGTGTGAATTCTCGGATCTGGAAATCCTGCCGCTGGTGCATTTCCGTGCGATGCCCGGTGGCATGATCGCTGCGGCAGACTATGCGGAGATGAAAGGGGAAATCATCGATCGCCTGCAGGCCTTGCCCCAAGCACCTGACGCATTTTATTTCGATGTGCACGGTGCGATGACCGTAGAGGGATTGGAAGATGCGGAAGCTGATTTGTTGGAAGCGATCCGTGGGCGCCTGCCGATCAATGCATGGGTGGCTTGCAGTCAGGATTTGCATGGCAATGTATCGCCTCGATTGCTGGCTCTGCTGGATCTGATCACCACCTATCGAACGGCGCCACATATTGATTGGATGGAGACGCGTGAGAGAGCCTTGAGATTGTTACTGCGGGCACTGCGTGAGAAACGATTGCCTGTGATGGCATATGTTCCGATCCCCGTTCTGGTTTCCGGTGAAATGTCGAGCACCGAGTATGAACCGGGACGTTCACTGTATGAGCCGCTTTTGGAGGAAGCGCAGCAAGAGGGCATGTGGGACGTTTCGTTGTGGGTGGGCTATGCTTGGGCAGATCAAGAACGTGCGGGAGCGATCGCTCTGGTGTTGGCGGATGGCTCAGAACAAGCCAAAAAAGTGGCGGAAAAAATCGCCCAACGTTACTGGGATGCAAGACGCGAAATGGGCTTTGTTAGTCCCGCAGCTACGTTTGATGATTGCTGGCAACAAGCTTGTCATAAGACGGAGCGGCCCTTTTTCCTGAGCGATGCCGGAGACAATCCTACTGCAGGTGCTGCGGGAGACGTAACGGATACGCTGGCCAAGGTTCTGCTTGCCAATGCTCAGCTTGAGCAAAAGATGCGTGTCATTTATGCCTCCATTCCCGATGCACCGGCATGCCAAGCTATGCTGAATGCGGGAATCGGGGCGTGGATTTCTCTTTCTCTCGGCGGTAAACTCGATCCGATCCATGGGCAGGCTCTCGATGTTTCTGGAGAAGTAAGAGCATTGGTTCCCGGCGAGGATGCCCAAGGTGTTTTGCATGTGGACGGGGTCGATATCATCGTGTCGTCCCGGCGACGGCCGTATCATCGTCGTGATGACTTTTTGCGATTGTGTTTGGATCCTCTTTTGAGCGATGTGACGATTGTGAAAATCGGATATCTGGAGCCGGAGCTCAAGTCCATGGCGAGACAGCACCGGATCATTCTCTCGCCCGGCGGCGTGCGTGCGGATTTTTGGAACATGCCGTATCATCAGCGCAAGCGCCCTCTTTATCCATTTGAAAGAGATTTTGACTGGCGACCCGTGGCAAAAATACAATCATCAGCGCGGATTTTCCCGAGCTTGCCACAATGCAGCCAAAGGCTATGATGGCGGCGTGAGAGAGCTCAATGGATGGATCGTAGAAGTGCAAGAAGTGCGTTTCATGCCCGAGTTGGAGGCTCCCGCGGAGAAGCCCTATCCGTTTTTGTATGCTATTGTCATTCGCAATGAGTCGGAAGAAACTGTGACTTTGCGTGGTCGCAAGTGGGTGGTGCGCGAGGACAATGGCGATACGGTCGTCGTCGAGGGTGAGGGCGTGGTGGGAGAAACACCTGTGTTCGCGCAAAACGGCGAGTTTTCCTACAACAGCTATCACGTGGTTGCGAACTCGGCGACAGTGCAAGGTGCCTATTTCGGGGAGACAGATGCGGGAGAAAAAGTGTTCACCCGTATTCCAGAGTTCCGATTGCTGGTGCCGTGAGCCCCATCCGAAGTCGAAAATATTTCACGGCGAAATCTTGACCTTGCCCGCAAAGGGGGCTATGGGAGGCGCGTCTTATGAAAGCACCCATTACTGTATCTGTTACTGGAGCCGCTGGCCAGATCGGCTATGCCTTGTTGTTTCGCATCGCCTCCGGCTCGGTCTTCGGTCCGGATCAGCCTGTTAATCTGCGATTGATCGAAATTGAACCTGCTCTGCCTGCGCTTGAGGGTGTGGTGATGGAGTTGGACGACTGCGCCTTTCCTTTGTTGAATGAAGTGGTGCCCACCGCTGATTTGAATGAAGGTTTCCGCAACACCAACTGGGCTTTGCTCGTGGGCTCCGTCCCCCGCAAAGCAGGTATGGAGCGTGGCGACCTGCTCGGCATCAATGGTAAAATTTTCACCGGTCAGGGAAAAGCCATCGCCCGCAATGCAGCCAAAGACGTGCGCGTTCTGGTGGTCGGGAATCCTTGCAACACCAATGCGCTTATCGCCATGAACAATGCCGATGGTGTGCCGAACGATCGTTTCTTCGCGATGACACGGCTTGATGAAAATCGCGCCAAGAGCCAGTTGGCGAAAAAAGCTGCCGTACATCAGTCGAAAGTCACCAACGTTTGCATTTGGGGCAACCATTCTGCGACGCAGTATCCCGATTTCACCAATGCAAAAATCAATGGCCGCCCAGTGACCGAGGTGATCTCCCATGTCGAGTGGCTCAAGGGTGAGTTCATTTCCACGGTGCAACAACGCGGTGCCGCGATCATCAAAGCCCGTGGTGCATCCTCTGCTGCTTCAGCCGCCAATGCAGCCCTCGATACTGTCAAGAGCCTGATCACTCCCACGCCTGCCGGGGATTGGCACAGCGTTGCTGTTTGCTCGGATGGTTCCTACGGCATCGAAAAAGGCCTCATGGCATCGATGCCCATCCGCACCATCGAGAATGGTAAATGGGAAGTGGTGCAAGGTGTGCCAGTCGACGCATTCAGTCAGGAGAAAATTGATATCACCATCAACGAGCTCAAGGAAGAGCGCGATGCGGTGAAAGACCTGCTTCCGAAGTAATCTTTCTCAAGAATCTAAGCCGCTGCTTCAT
>JBMLRP010000019.1:0-19260 GCA_049240965.1 Akkermansiaceae bacterium | reverse complement strand
AAAATTTACGACATCACTGCCCATCCCATCGGGCGGATGGCACACTCTTGAAGTTCGCGCAACGGCCCCGGATCAAAGCGTGAAATCAGCGAAGATCGAACACGTCGGAGCAGGAGAAATTTTCGTCATTGCCGGACAATCGAATTCTGCCAATTTCGGGGAGGCTCTCACCAAGCCTCAATCGGGTATGGTGGTGAATTTTGACGGAAAGTCATGGAGTCCCGCAGTCGATCCCCAGCCCGGTGCCGATGGCAAAGGAGGAAGTTTTATTCCGACGTTTGGTGATCTAACCAATCGATACCTCGGTGTTCCTGTCGCTGTGGTGACTTGTGGTTCCGGTGGCACGAGTGTTCGTGAATGGCAACCGCGTAATACCATTTTCCCCAAACCCCCGACCCGACAAGGTGATGTATTGCCAGCGGAAAATGGTCAATGGATGAGTAATGGAAGACTCTATGAACAACTTGTTTCTCGTATGAAACAGCTTGGGTCTAACGGATTTAGAGCGGTATTATGGCATCAGGGTGAGAGTGATGCCAATCAAGCGGATGCCGGGCGAACTCTCACAGAGAGTGAATATCACTCGATGCTGAAAAATCTCATTCTCCAGTCCCGCAAAGACATCGGCTGGGAAGCGCCGTGGATGGTCGCACAGGTAAGTTATCATTCTCCGGAGGAACCATCGAGTAACGAAATCCGTGCAGCGCAGGCATCTTTGAGCAAAGAGGGGATTGCTCTTCGGGGGCCGGACAGCGATTCACTCACGGGTTCTTATCGCGATCAAAATGGCAAGGGAATTCATTTGAGTAAAACAGGTCTGATACGGCATGGCACTCTTTGGTATCGTGATGTTTGTCGATGGATCAGTTTCGAGTCGATCCCACGCAAGCCGGATCTAGCGGATTTTCCCTACGGTGAGCATCCCAAGCAACGATTGCATCTATGGAAAGCCAAGTCCGACCGCCCGGCTCCGGTGATTGTATTCATGCACGGCGGGGGGTGGACGAATGGTGATCTCAACAAAAATATTTGGCAGTATGCAGAAAAGCCGCTGGAAAAAGGTGTGAACTTTATTTCGCTGGGTTATCGTTTCGTCGATGAGGCGCCTGGCTTGGTGCCGCCCGTGAAAGCGCCGATGCATGACGCCGCGCGGGCGATTCAAACGATACGACATCACGCGCGGGATTGGAACATCGATCCGAACCGCATCGCCATGTGGGGAGGAAGCGCCGGTGGATGTACAACCCTATGGTTGGCGTATCATGATGACATGGCGGATGTCAAAAGCGCGGATCCCATTTCACGTCAATCCACAAGGCTGTTTGTTGCGGCGGCAAAGTATCCGCAGACGACTCTCGACCCCATACAAATGCGAGCTTGGATGCCAGATAGTCGTTATGGCTCACATGCTTTTTTGACGAACACCGCGGGATACAAAAATAGCTTCGATGCACTTGTGGCACAACGAGAGCAAGTGCTTGAACACATTCGCGAATTTTCCCCCATCGAGCATGTGAGCGCGGACGATCCCGAAGTCTTCATGACCTTCGATCATGCTCCTGCCATGGGTCAGGCAACGGCTGATCCCACGCATAGTGCGAATTTTGGCGTCGGGTTGATCGAACGATGCAAGGAGCAAAAAGTCAACGCCAGCATGCATTATCCCGGTGCGCCAAACTCACGTTGGACAGATGTAACAGATTTTTTAATCGAAAAACTTCAATAATAAAAAACGATAGATCCGAGTTGTTTCGATGATTCGGATCGCAAATCAGGAGCGTGCCGGATGGATTAACTGGTTGGTAGTAAATGCCAGTTTTCGTGATCATTCTATCATTGTTGAAAGGTCGGTCTTTTACTATCATGGTGGTGACACATGAATTCGATCACTGACCCTTATCATTGCCTCGTTGCTGCCCCCCACACGCCGTTTCATGCTGATGGCACGCTGGCCCCCGAAGTCGTTACCTTGCAGGCCGAGCACTTGGCGGCTCAAAATGTGAAAGCCGTGTTCATCACCGGGACGACGGGGGAGTCCAGTTCGCTCTCCGTCGCCGAACGGGTGGAAATTTATCGCGCCTGGGCGGTTGCGGCTCCCACGTATGGAATTCGCGTGATCGCTCATGTGGGGGCAAATGCTCTTTGTGATGCGAGCGCATTGGCCGCGGAGGCTCAAGATTTGGGTTTTGATGCGGTTTCCGCCTTGTCACCGAACTACTTCAAGCCCGGTTCGTTAGATTCTTTGGTCGCCTGTTGTGAGAAAATCGCTTCAGCGGCTCCATCGTTGCCATTTTATTTCTATCAAATCCCCGTTCTCACCAACGTTCGTTTTTCCATGGTGGATTTCTTGAAGCTGGCATCGTCACGCATTCCCACATTCCGCGGCATCAAGTATACCGACCCAGATCTTGTCGGATATCGGCGTTGCCTCGCATTGGAACCGGGACGTTATGATTTGCCATGGGGCGTGGACGAAACTTTACTGGCCGCACTTGCGACTGGTGCGCGTGGTGGAGTGGGTTCCACCTACAATTTCATGCCGGCATTGGCTCACGCAATTATCGCCGCCTACGACGCGGGCCGTTTTGAGGAGGCTCGTGATTTGCAAACGAGAATGATCGAAATCATCGACGCCTTGGACAGCATCGGTTATCTCGGCGCGGCCAAGGCCGTGATGGGTTGGCTCGGTGTTCCTGTTGGCCCAGCACGCCTCCCCTTGGGCAATCCCTCGCCAGATGCGCTGGTGCGCCTGCGTGAACGTTTGGAGCAGTTGGACTTCTTTACTTGGACATTGTCACCAGCATCAGCACGATGAAACTTGAGGCATTTTATCAGCAGCAACTCTACGAAGACTGCATTCCCTTTTGGTTCCCACGTGCCCTGGATCAGGAACACGGCGGTTTTTTGCATTGTTTCGACCGCGATGGCGCACTGGTGGATTCCGATAAATCGGTGTGGGCGCAAGGCCGAATGAGTTGGATGTTACTGAGCCTCTATCTCGATGACGAACGCAACCCGGAGTGGCTTTCCTGGGCGGAGAGCGGATTGTCGTTTTTGGAAAATCGATGTGTCGATTCGACGGACGGTCGTATGTATTTTCACGTGCAACGAGACGGCACGCCGATTCGCAAGCGTCGCTATGCTTATAGTGAATCTTTTGCGGCGATTGCGCATGCGGCACATGCGGCGGCCACCGGCTCGGAATCCTCTGCGGAACGAGCAATGCATTGGTTCAAAAAGTTTACCGAGTGGAATTTTACGCCTGGTTTGATGCCAGCAAAATTTACCGATGCTCGTCCGATGATTGGTCTTGGCCCGAGGATGATTACGCTCGTGACGGCTCAGGAATTGTCCCTTCGTCTGGGAGACAATGCTGATTTGAGTGGATGGATCGACCGTTGCATTGATGAGATCCGCAATTTCTTCGTCAAAGATGACTTACGCGTGGTAATGGAGAGTGTCACTCCCGACGGACAGATATCCGATCATTTTGACGGTCGTTTGCTGAATCCTGGCCATGCCATCGAGGGCGCGTGGTTCATTTTGGAAGAATCGCGTCGACGGAACTCTTCCGAATTGCTGGAACTGGGTTGCAAGATGCTGGACTGGATGTGGGAGAGGGGATGGGATCAACAGTTTGGCGGCTTGTTTTATTTCCGTGATGTTTATGACAAGCCTATCCAGGAATATTGGCATGGCATGAAATTTTGGTGGCCCCACGATGAGGCTCTGATTGCCACATTGATGGCCTATCGCCTCACAGGTCGGGAAAAATACCTTTCGTGGCATCATCAACTCAAGACTTGGAGTTTTTCACATTTTGGTGATCCTGTCCACGGCGAGTGGTATGGTTATCTGCAGCGTGATGGAAGCTTGAGCAGTTCGCTCAAAGGTTCCTTGTGGAAATCATTTTTTCATCACCCTCGCGCTTTATGGATCTGTCGCAACCTGGCACGAGATCTTGGCATTTAGCCCGGCATCTGCCGGGTGTAGCCTGCATCGATGAGAAAATGATAGGCATCAAGAACAGTGGGTAAAATCTCTTGCTGAGAGGAAATTCCTTTGTTTGCGTAGTCCATGATACGAAAAAAATCTCCCACCATGGCGTGGATCAAATCATCCATGGTGATGCTGCCTGTGGGGTATTGTTCGAACTCCAAAGGCGGTGACGAGACTTGAAAAGAAAGTTCCGGCCATTGTGTCTCAAGGCTGGCACGAGTGCGCCGCTCCATGTAGGGCTTCTGTAAAACGATCACATGACTTGTCTTCAATCCTGCTTGCAACAGCAGTTTTTTTGAGAATGCGATGTTTTCACCGGTGTGCGTGGCATTTGGCTCACAGTGGATGCACTCGTCAGGGACGCCAAGCTCACGCGCGCGCGTTGCAAAACATGCGGCTTCAGTATCCGGCCAATGCTCGGTCATCCGGCCCCGTGCGCCGGTGAACAAAATCCATGGCGCGATGCCCTGCTGATAGAGCACGGCGGCGTAATCAGCGACGCGAAGATCATTGCTGCCGAAGACCAAAATCCCATCTGCCGGCCGCACGTTTTCTCCAAGCCGGTGATAATTCCACAGGTCCCGAGCCGCCTTCAGGATCAAATCAGCTGATGAATTGAACATAGGAACTCTGTATTACGCCTTTTTCCGCAATACAAGCAAGGTTCCAATACCGCTGATGAGAATCACCACGGATGAAGTCGATTTTACATCTGTTCGTTTACCGTCTTCTTTTGGCAGCAACCACAGCAAGACGGAGAGTCCGGTGAGGAATAAAATGCAGTAGATCATTTTCATGGGAGGGTGATTACAATGATCCATGTTTTGATTGCGTGCACCATATCATCATTCTGGTTTGTTGAAAAAACCAGATCAGCGCTTTTTTATGGCACTTGAGTTTGACGACTGGGGTGGAAAACGTTAGCACAATGCTGTGAGTGACTTAGGATCCATGCTCCCCAGCCGTCGATCACTTTTGCAAGAGTGCCTGCGCGTCATGCGCGTGCGCCTGCAGCAAGGAGAATGGACGGATTTTTTACCCGGCGAGCGCGTTCTGGCAGAGTTGTTGCAAGTCGGACGTGATACCATCCGCCTCACGCTTGCGGAACTCACCCGTGAAGGATGGATCTCTTCCGCCTCGGGAGGGAAACGCCGACAGATTATCCGGAGAAAAACCAGCAAGCGAACAGAGCCAACAACACAGTGGCGCATCGGCATGCTGTCCCCCTATCAATTGGAGCGGATGTCGCAAACCATGCTGAGCGAGGTCGATCATGTGCGTAGTTTGATCGCCCAGCGCGGCGGTCATCTTGATCTCCACGTGCCACCCTGGTATGATAGCCAAAGTCCAGATCGCCGCCTACGGAAACTTATCGAGGAAAATTCCTATGATGCTTGGATTCTTCATCGCTCAAGTTCAAGGGTGCAACAGTTTTTTCAGCAATCACGCACGCCATGTTTGTTGCGTGGATATCCGCATGTAGGAGTTGATCTTCCACACATTGATTTTGACTGGCGTGCCATCGCTCGTCATGCCATGGGTGAATTATGGCGCAAGGGGCATCGCTCCATCGGCATTTTATTGCCTGATGATCAATTGCGTGGAAATATCGCCGCGCTGGAAGGCGCGCGCTCATTCGACGAGCAAGGCGTGGTGCTCAGTGAAATCTGGGAAAATGGCAGCACCAGCGGCTTGCTCCAATCCGTTCAAACTGCCGTCGCAAAATCTCCATCGCCCACGGCATTCATTGCACTGCGTCCACGTCAAGTGGTCAGCTTGATTACTTGGCTGGGCTCCTGCGGACATCCCGTGCCCCACCATTTCAGTCTGATTTCCTTGGCCGAAGAACCATTTTTTGAATTCATCGTACCCAAGGTGTCAACTTATCACATTGAGCCAAGTTCATTCGCGAGAAAGGTAGTGCGACATCTCGAATTGTTGGTTGATGGTCAAATTGGAGATCATGGCAGTTTGTTGTTGATGCCGGATTTTATTGCTGGCACATCTGTAGGGAAAATCTCTTGTTAGAGTTTTTCGGGTAAAATCTCGATAATGCGGGCGACATCAAAATCGAAAGGCGTGAGCTCAACCGTAACACGAGTTCCCGGTACGATTTTTTCCTTCAAATGCAAGGTGGAGCCCGAAAAATGTGCGAGTGTTTTTTTGCCATTGGGCAGTGTCGCTTCAAAAATATCCGAGTAGGGAGCAACGATGGTTGCCGTTGTGGTAATGCAGTTTTCCATAGGGGATGAGTGATCAGGGTTGAGGATACAAATCGGCGTTTGATGCTTGAAATTCCGCTTTGAGGCGGACGCGCAATTGGGAGAGATCGACGAGATGGTAGGATTGAAACGTCCACTGGCCATCCTTGCCATCATGAAGAATCCCACACAACAAGTGCACCGCATCGTCATTGATTTTCCCAGTGGCTTCCTTCGGTTCGTAGTAAAACGTGCGCAAGGTCGATTGCTCAGAACCGGCTTCGACCAGCTTGGGATCGAGGTAAAAAATTCCGCCGCTTGCGATGTCGGTGATTTTCAAGTCCGGATAGCCGGATCGTTGTTGCACGCCACTCTGGGTGATGGGGATCTCACAACGCAGGCCCGGGATCTTGTTGATTTTTTCTAACAGCAAATCTTCGAAAAATCGCGAAGCTTCATTAATCCTCCTGAGTTTTCGAACTGGGGAATCCGGTTTTGATAGTTCGACCAATGTTTGATCAAGCGATTGGCGTATGGCTGTGGTCAGACGCAGGTGGATCAGATTTTTTTCGTTCAAAGGAATCATGGATTTTCCCGTGGATGCCTTGACGACATCCGCAAACAAAAAAGTTCTCTCATGCAGTCTCTCCGCAAGCAATTGTTTGATCAAGGCTGCATCATCCGCTGTGAGAGGAGAACAGTTGAGAAGTATCAGGAGCAGAGTTTTTTTCATGAGGAGGATTCCTTGGCGCGAGGATGAGAGGCATCGTAGGCCTGACGAAGACGGTCGCGAGTGACATGCGTGTAGATTTGCGTCGTTGAGAGCGATGCGTGCCCAAGAAGAGACTGCACGCTTCTCAGGTCAGCGCCCGCATCAAGCAGGTGAGTGGCGAATGAGTGCCGCAATTTATGGGGTGAAATCGTAAATGATATCGATGATTGCTGCAGGTATTTTTTCAACAGCAGATCGATGGCTTGTTGGGTGATTCGTGTGCGGCGGGAACTGAGGAATAATGGTCCACGCGTAATCACCGCGTTTTGTCGGTAGCGTTGGAGCGCGGTAAGTGCGGGACCTCCGATGGGAATGATACGTTCTTTGGAGCCCTTTCCCACGACACGTAATGATTCACTGATGAAATCAATGTGCTCCACATCCAGCATGCGCAACTCGGAAATACGCAAACCACAGGAGTAAAAAAGCTCCAGGATCGCGGTATCGCGCGATGCCAGCCATGAGATTCTGGGTTTCTCTCCCTGAAGCTTTTGTGGAAGCCCGAGAAGCTCTTCCATTTGTGTTAGGTTCAGCACGACCGGAAGTTTGCGTTCTGCTTTTGGAAGTTGCAACGCTGCGACCTGGCTTTTGGGGAAACCACGTCGATGCACCAGATATTGAAAAAACGAACGAAGTGCCGCGAACCGCAGTCGGATCGTGGATCGTGCTGCGTTTTGTTTCATCATCGAAAATAGCCACGCACGATAGTCATCGGTCGTTGTCTCGCGCCAGTTCACGAAGCTGGCTCCCATGTGATGGCGAAAGCCGGTGAGAGCGGCGCGGTAATTTCGCAAGGTCAGTGCCGACGCCGTTTTCTCGGTTGCAAGAAAGCGCATAAAATCCTCTTCCCAGGCGCATGGTTCGGAATCTTGCATGTCGATGACGTTCGAAAAAGCATAGAAAATCGGATCCTTTGGTCAAGTCACGAAATTTACGCATCGCCGATTCATACGAAGGATTTTGGTTGGCAACTGATCGCATCTCTGAGCATCGTCGTGCATGGCAATCATCCATTTTCAACCGATGGCAATGCAACGCGTCTGGGGCGGCAGAATGTTGGAAAGTCATTTTCAGAGAGTTCTGCCTGATGCCAATTCCCCTTATGGTGAATCATGGGAAATGGTTGACCGCGAGGAAGCTCAGTCGATTGCTGCATCGGGGAATTATGAAGGGTTGTCACTCCACGACTTGTGGTGTTCTCATCGTGAACAAGTTTTTGGTGTTGGCCTGCCTGATTGGGATCGCTTTCCTTTGCTCATCAAAATTCTCGACGCAAAGGAAGATCTGTCGATCCAGGTCCATCCACCCGCTGGGGTCGCTGGTGCATTGGGTGGCGAGTCCAAAACCGAAATGTGGTACATTGCGGCTGCGGAACCCGGGGCGCGACTCGTTGTTGGCTTGAAATCCGGAGTTACCCGGGAATCATTTGCCCGGGCGATCGAGACGGGTGACGTGGCTCAGCAGATTCATGAAATTGCTGTCAAACAGGGCGACTCGATCTTTATTCCCTCGGGGCGTTTGCATGCCATTGGCGCTGGATTGGTGATTTTTGAGATTCAACAAAATTCTGATACGACCTATCGGGTGTTTGATTGGAACCGGGTTGGTCTGGATGGCACGCCGCGGGAATTGCATATTGCGGAGTCCATGGCGAGTATCGATTTCGATGATATCGAACCATCTTTGGATCAGCCCCAAGGCTCGGTCATTGCCCGTTGCGAGCATTTTGTGGTTGAGCGTTTTCTCCTCGGTCCAGGTCAACGATTGGGCAATCTGCGTGCTGACCGTTTCAGTTTGCTGAATGTCGTCGATGGCGAAATTGAGGACGAGGATGGCACTGTCTGGCCTGCGGGGTCAACACTCATGATCACTGTGGGAAATAGTGAGGTAAGTGCCAAGAAAAACACGACCCTTTTGCGGACGAATATTCCATGATTCCGTCGCTTGCGTGAACTGAAATACGCGCTAGCTTGCAAAGATGACTCGCTGTGAGAGTGGAAAATGCAAGGTTCCCATGTGGATGCCGCTGGTGCTGTGTCTCGCGGGATTCTATTGCGTTGCTTTTGCTTTGGTGACCTTGGCGTGGCCTGACCAAGCTTATGCGCAAACGGGTTTGGATGCATCAGGTCATCACATGCTCGTGCGGCTGATTGGCATGTTTTATCTGGTTTTTGGTTGCAGTTATTTCCTCGCGGCCCGCGATCCACTTCGTCACTGGCGTATCGTCTTATTGTGTGTGATCAAAATTTTGATTGTTCTGGCAGCGGGAGCCTATGCTTGGTGGGAAAAACTCCTTGCCCCTCCTCTTATCCTTTTGTTGATCATCGATGATCTTCTTTGGTTATTGCCATTTTTGATGATTTTATGGGCCGCCGTGCAAGCCAATCTCGGCCGGCCGCCGCTTTATCAAGAAGCGCTTTCGACAAACAAAGCAGCGGAGCAATATCGACTATCCACGGGGGAAACCCTGGCCGAGGCATCGGATTCGCAACTGGTTGTTTTGGTTTTTTTGCGTCATTTTGGATGCACTTTTACCCGTCAGTTGTTGCGGGGGCTGGAGCTGATCGAGCAACAAACAGCGCAGAGAGGAGCGCGCTTGGTATTGGTTCATATGCTACAATCAGGCAAGGAAACCGCCTATCTTGGTGACAAAAGTGGTGTCGCCAGGATTGCGGATCCTTATTGCGAATTGTATCGCTCTTTTGGTCTAGGCAAAGCGGGGTTCTGGGAATTGTTTGGTCCACGTGTATGGTGGCGTGGCCTGATGGCATTGTTTCGCGGTTGTGGTGTCGGACACCTCGCGGGCGATGGCCTGCAAATGCCGGGTGTGTTTTTATTTTATCGCGGCAGCATTGTGGCCGCTCAGCCTGCTAAAAACGCGGCAGATATGCCTGATCTCGATCTACTTTTTGCCCACAAGAGTTAAACCGAATCATGGTTTTACAGGAGACGGGTAAATGTTGAATTCGATTCGTGTGAAGGCGGATGGATCAAATGCGGCACTGCCAAAATGCTGACTGGTGCCTGAGATTTTCCCATCAGCTGAGATTCCATCCAACCGAAAAGTAATGTAGCTGCCATCGGCAAACCATGCGCGAACATCACCGTTTTGAAGTAATCTCTCGTCGTATTCCGTTGGTGCTAGAGCCAATTTGCGGATACGATTGATCGGCAGGCGGATATCATTGTGGCGTGTTTTGAGCGAGATCTCATTATTTTCCACTTTTTCCACCTTGCCTAGCACCACATCACCATTGCGCAGAATGATGCGCTGCTCGTCATCTTTGGGGTCGGGATTGTCGATTGGGTTGCTTTTCACCCCATCCTGGGCACTGGGAAGAACGCCATCCCATGCGGTGAGAGACATTCGCGAAATCATGAGGTTGCTTCCGTTTCCGGAGTTCTGACGTAAATGAATACAACTCCCAGAAAGCAGGGGTTTTTCGACATCGTTCCATTCCTGAACCAAGGTTTCATCGGAATACAGCGCCATCAATCCGGTGGTGGTATCGACAAACAGGCGCATTTCGGTTTTTTCTTTATTACGAAAGTTCGGGTCGCGCTTGTATTCTCCGATCATGCCTCCATTCCGCATCATTCCCGCCAATCCATCGCCATTCGAGCTGCGTTTTTGCAAATAGGAGGTGCCGTTGTCCAACATCAACATGTAGTGATTGTCAGGCGTGTCTTCATCAGCGCTATCGGCACAGAAAAGGATTTGCAGACTGAATCGGTTTTTCCAAGAAGCCATGAAACGAAAGCAGAAGCGCTCGGGTATTTTTTTGAAATCCTTGGCCAACACGCCGTTTCCACTTCCCGTGTAGGAGTTTTTTTCAAAGGTCCAGGCATCATCGGGAAATACTTTCCACTCATCAGCCTTGATTGGACCTGCGTAAACGGGAGGTGATACATCGGTGATCTCCAGGTCTTTGACCATATTGCGGTTCAATTGCAATTGTCCCGCATACCAAGTGTTGAGTAAAATATGATTCTGGTGAACCGCCACCAGTTCGCCGTCCATGATGTCTCCCGAGATGTTCTCGTTCTGCTGCCGCAGATCAGGATTGAAGCGGATATGGGCGATGTGGTCTTGCTTGCGATCAGGAACAGGAACTTGAGGGAACGTGATGTCCTGGATTAGATGAAGGAAAAAAGGTGTTTCTTTTGGCAAGGTGGGAGATTTCCAATACAGCAACCCGTTTTCCACACGCCCCAACTGTCCTTGCAAGCGGTCCCCATTGGCAAAATGCAGCACGGGAAGCTCTTCCAAGGCAGAGAGCGATGTGATCGATAGCAAAGCGAAGGTGAGATGGAATTTCATGGCACGAGAAATCTGGGTTTACGACTTGCGTGAAATTTCGGAAATCAGTGATGTGGCGATTTCTAATTCACCCAGAATTCCATGCTTGGCGAGGACTTTGCCATCAAGCAATACAAAAGAATCGACCCATAGCGTGCCGACTCCATGAAGTTGTATGCGATAGGAAGTAGTGGATTCCTTGGGTTTTTCTCCCGCAAAGTAGATGACGGCGATTTTGGAGGCGAGAATGGGCTTAGGTGACGGGTCGTGAGGGTTTTCAAAAAGAACTTGCAGTTCATTTGCGTGACTGATGGATCGCAAAAGCCCTGAAGAACGATTGGATTCGATGTCATATAATATATCCGTCTTGGTGTCATTCCGTTTTTCCAGTCGTGCTTCCGCGCTAGCAGACCCCCATGTGGTCACTCGAAGGTCGGTAATGGTGTGCTTGTCTTCGTTGCCGGAGGTCGAACTAAAGCTGATGATGTCACCCTTGGGCGATGGCCCGGTTTCCATGGGGTCGATGATATTGTTGCGGACTTGTTTGCCGTTGATGGCGAGTTGTAGCAGGCGGTTGACCCGGTCAACACGGATTTCCACCTGCATTCTGTTGTCTTTCATGTCATCAGGCGTTAGATCATTGAATGTCGCGATAGACGTGTATTTTTTGCCTGCACTGGTCTGGCGTTTTAGCTCAAGACCGGCACTATTGAATTGCAAAAAATAGCAATCCGCCGCGCTGTTAGGATCGGCGGAGTTCGATGCGAAAATGCATTTCATGCCCGCATTCCCCGTCCATGCCAGATCAAAGCTCAAGATGTATCGATCGGGGAACGATTGAAATTTGCGGTGGGTCGTTCCCCAAGCTTGAGACTCGAGCCCGTTGTTGAATTTCCAGGCACGTCCCAGATTCCACTCGTCGGCTTGGGGTCCTCGGTAAAGAACGACATTCTCACTCGTGCCGAAATGCAGTGAATCAATGGCATTCCTGGGCGCGGATAGCTTTTCCGACCATGGCAAACGAAAAGAAAGTTGTTTGTCATCGAGTTGATCGATTTCCACAGGCAACAGATCGCCATTTTTCAGATGAAGAATGTTGTTGCATGATGTCTTGGGTGTCTCCTGAACATCAAATTTGATCCGGTCCAATTCCTTCACAGCGAACTGAATTTTCTCGGGAGAAAGAGGTGAACCGAGCGTGATCAATCCATCGGCCGAAATGCTCTCGATCTTGCCGGAAATTTTGCCTTCCGCGCCCAGCGTGATGACATCGGCCGATAAACACGGACTCATGCACAGCAAACTGGAGAGAAAGAAGCCCCTGCGGACGATGAAAAAGAACAAGTTCATTTGTCGGGTGTCAGTTGAATCTCCTGATTGTTGTCCATAATCTCAAGAAATGGATTGTCGTCATGAAACTCCAGGCTAATGGCTTGGCTGAGTTGTAGTTCCAACTTCTTGGCCAACGGGTGGGAGATCTTGAGCCCTGTAGGCCCGGAAGTCTCAGCTAATCCTGTGATTTTTCCCGTAGGATAAAAACGTGTGGTGATTGCACCTTCGGCTGGCTCTTTGCTCTCAGGTTTGGTTTTTTTTGCAAAAACAATCTCTGATATTTCCGACAGAGGAATTTCTAATTCGCTGTAAGTGTTTTTGAAGTAGGCTTTGTTGTCCTTGATTTCGGTGATTTCGCCTGAATAGCGATCAGTCCCGTTGCTGAGCAAAATAATATCACGCTTGTCGTGGCTCATGCTGTAGGCGCTGTCCTTGATGCCGCTCCATTCACTCATCACCACTTCGGACAGCTTGAGGGGGTTATTGCATTGGATGGCGAATCCATTTCCCAGTGGCGGGATGACTTCGTCATCCTGTTGTTCCCCTGCAGGCTTGAGGCTATCTATGTCTTCCCACTGCGCGGCATATTGACCATTGACGAAAAGCATGAGCAGGCCTTTTTCGCGGTTGCAGCGGATTTCGACAGTTGCCTCGCCAGATTCAGGCAACTGCACTCCGGATTGGGATTGAAGCATTCGTTGATTGATCACCTGACCATTGGCGTCATAGCCACAACGCGTCAGGGAGAAATACGATTGATAAATACTCAATACCAGTGCGTTCCCGAACGACAGAGTGTGATTGCTCGGCATTCCATTGAAAAACATCATGGGTTGTCGCGCCCCAGCTCCAGCTTTCTTTCCTTCCTGCTCTTCTTCTTTTTTTGGCTCGGGTGGCAAAGCGAAATCAGCATTCAAGGCAATGTTGACGTTGAGTCGCTCACGCCAGGCCATGCGGAATCGCATGAGTGAACTTTCTCTGAAACAGTTTTTGCGCGCCAGGACGTCCATACCCTTGTCGTGATACCATGATGAACCGGAATGCTGCCATGAAATGGCCTCTTTTTTTGCTGCGGGCTTGTCTTCTTTTTTCTCTTCTTCTTTTTCGTTTTTGTTCTCGGCTTGCTTCTTGGCGATGGCTTTGGGATCCCGATCTTCCGGCCGGTAGACTTCCCAGCCATCGGCGGAAAATGGCCCGGCATACTCGAGTTTACCACCGAAGGGATTGGGATTGATGGAGGCGATGTGTTCCGATGGCAGATCAATCTCGCCGACAACACTACTGCGTATCCGCGTGTTTTTTCCCTCGAAGCTGAGAACCTCGCCCGGAATTTGATCTCCATTCACCAACGTGACAAAAGAGAAGGAGCTGACCTCGTTATCGGGCTTGGCGCCGCGAAGAATGATATGCCTGACGTTTTCGGATTTTAACGAAAGTTGCGCTGCGAGATCGGGCCGAGTCCAGAGAATGACCTGCCCCTCGCCGATCCCTTGGTATTCGCCGTGAAGCTGATCACCATTGGTAAAACGCAGAATGTCATCTGCCGCGGCATGCGCCATGGTTGACAGCGCAAGGAGTGAGAGTAGCGAACGGATCATGGCGACTGAGGTGAGGTTATTTTTCGTAAATCGGCAGGAAGCGATAGTTGAGAGCAAGTGAAAGCAAGGCTCCTGATGTATTGAAGGCGTATCCCATACGCCCGGGCCAGGAACCGTCGGGCGACTGCAGGGTGGCCATGAGTTTGATGTTTTTGGCATTCCATTCCTCCCAAACTTTCTGATCGGCATGAAAAAGGGCCTGAGACATGTAATACTCGAAGTAAAAGGGATAGTAAGGCTCCCGATAGTTAATATGGTTCTTGAGGTAGGCCAAACTTGCCGCATATCCCTTGCCTTCTTTTTTCTTCGCCAGGGAAAAGCACAGGGATCCAATGGCGGTGAGAGTCGGCTTGCCTCCACCCGCCGAGGTGTAGCCATATCCACCATCGGCACTGCGGCAACGCTCCATATAGGTCAGTGCGTTTTTGATCGCTTCATCAGGGACGCTGATTCCTGCATTCCGCGCAGCTAGAAGCGCCACAATTTGGCAGCCTGAGACAGTTGTGTCGGCATCAGAGGCGTCCGGCGTGTATCTCCATGCTTTGAAGCGATTGCGTTTTTGTGCGGAAAGGATCAACTCGACAGCTTTCTTGAGAGCTGGAGCAAGTTTCGGGTGATCCAGCATGCCATAGGCTTCGCAGAGAGCCAGTGTGGCAAATCCGTGACTATACATGCTCGTGCCGATATAGCCATTGGTCGCGTTTTGTTGCGAAAGGATGTAGTTGATGCCCCGTTCAATGTTTTTGGCATAAGGACCGTGATTGGGATCTTCACCGTGGGCAAGAAATGCGATGGTCGCCAATCCAACAACTCCCGGTTCATTCCCCTGAGCGTCTTCCCAGCATCCTTCCTTGGTTTGTTTGGTGGCCAAGTATCTCAATCCGCGCTCATACATCTGCTCCACTTGCGCAGGGATGTTGTCGTCCTGACGCCGGGGCAAATCCTGTGCGATGGCTGAGGTGAGAAGGGTCAAGGATAACGCAAAACGAATCATAAGGTGGAAGTAACGGCTGTTCAGCGTGCAGTACGGAATGAATGTAAAAGAAGATGTTTTTGATGACAATCCCAGATTGCCCAAAATTGAACGATTTCAGAAGAAAATTCTGTTCATTTTTCCTGACCGGATTCTTCTTGATTTCGCATGAAATCAGCGATCTGGAAAAAAAACTGCTCCAGCCATTGGCGTGAGGTGCCATGGACTCCTGTTTCGTCCATGGCTCTGGACATGAGATGAAGCCAGCGGTCGCGCGCCGCGATATCAATTCGAAATGGCATGTGCCTCATCCTCAGTCGCGGATGTCCCCGTTTGAGAAGGTAGGTAGGATCCTGCGCAAGACGGAACCAGAGGAATTCCCTGAGCCTTTCCTCACTGCCATCCCAGTCATCCGCAGGATACATGGGGCCGAGAATCTCGTCATTTTTCACCAAACGATAAAACGCGGCAACCATTGCGGCTATGCCGGGTTTGCCCAGATCGGCGACTACGGTGGATTCATCTGACATGATGGGTAAATGGGGTAAGTTTCATTTGATTATCACCCATGCCGTGGATTGACAACCGTCGATGGAAAAAATGATCATGGCTTCTACCACTCGGAAGTCACCCGCTGCAGAGCAGGCTCTGCAGAGTTGAGCAGAGAGAGGAGTGTGGCGATGGAGTTGCCGTGCGGAGGTAACGGAAGATCGGGATGAATTTCCGCCAACGGTTCCAATACGAAACGGCGCAAATGCAAGCGAGGATGAGGAATTTCCAGTTCGTAACTTTGCAAGGTATGTGCTCCAAATATCAAAAGATCCAGATCCATGGTGCGTGGTGCGTTGATGCTGCTGCGCGCGCGTCCCATTTTTTGTTCGATACTGCGTGTGTGGGCATGGAGTTCCGCAGCGTTCTCCGAATAGTGGAATGAGACCACGGCATTGAAAAAATCCGGCGAGTCATCGGGGCAGGCAACGGGTTCTGTTTGGTAGATGCTCGACTGACGCAGGGTGCCTGGCACGGCGATGGAACGCAAGGCGTCCCGCGCAGCCCGCAGATTCGTGAGACGATCGCCAAGGTTTGAGCCCAATGCGATGACAGCAAGTGTGCTCATATGGCATCAAGCGGAGACGGCAATCTGGCGGTCGACGTCCTCCCGTAAGTTCTCGATAATGTATTCCTGACGATCCGGCGTATTTTTCCCCATATAAAAAGTCAACAGTTCCTTCACGCCTTTGCCTTCGATGTAATTCACCGGATCGAGCCGCATATCAGCCCCGATCATGAATTTGAATTCGTCCGGTGAAATTTCGCCAAGACCTTTGAAACGCGTGATCTCAGGATTTTTTCCGAGTTTTGCCATGGCTTTCACACGCTCTTCCTCGCTGTAACAGTAGATGGTTTCTTTTTTGTTGCGAACGCGGAAAAGCGGGGTTTGTAAAATGTAAACATGTCCGTCGCGGATCAGCTCGGGAAAGAATTGCAGGAAAAATGTCAGCAGCAAGAGGCGGATGTGCATGCCATCAACGTCCGCATCGGTGGCGATGACAACGCGATTGTAGCGCAGTTCTTCGATGCCTTCTTCGACATTCAACGCGGCTTGTAGCAGGGCAAATTCCTCATTTTCATAAACGATCTTGCGGGCGAGACCGAAGGTATTCAACGGTTTGCCACGAAGGGAAAACACCGCCTGTGTCTCCACATCCCGTGATTTGGTGATCGAACCGGAGGCTGAGTCGCCCTCGGTAATAAAAATCGTCGATTCCTCGCGGCGCTTGTTTTTGGTGTCGAAGTGGATGCGGCAATCGCGGAGCTTTTTATTGTGTACCTTTGCCTGGCGAGAGCGCTCACGAGCAAGTTTTTGGATACCTTTCATATCCTTGCGTTCGCGTTCGGCAAGAAGGATGCGCTTCTGGATCGCCTCCGCGGCCTGAGGATTCTTGTGAAGATAGTTGTCGAGGTGTTCCTTGAGGAAGTTGCCGATAAAAGTCCGCAGGGATTCGCCGCCAGTTGGTTTGGTGGTGGCTGAGCCGAGTTTGGTTTTCGTTTGCGACTCAAATACAGGCTCTTCGATGCGCACGCAGATCGCGGCTTCGATACCAGCCCGAATGTCGGATGGCTCCCATTGTTTTTTGAAAAACCCACGTATGACATTGACGATGGCTTCGCGGAATGCCTGCAAATGTGTACCGCCTTGTGATGTGTTTTGGCCGTTGACAAAGGAGTAGTATTCCTCGGAAGTTTCTTCACTGTGGGTAAAGGCGATCTCGATGTCCTTGCCCACCAGATGAATCGGCGGATACAGGGGAGCCTTTTCCATTTCTTCACGCAGCAAGTCTAACAAACCATCTTTGGAGCGGAATTTTTTGCCGTTGAAGACAATCGTGAGATTGGGATTCAGGTAAGAGTAATAGCGGCACATTTTTTCCACGATGGCCTCGCGGAATTTGGTCTTGGCGGGGAAAATCGTGCGGTCAACGTCGAAGCAAAGGCGCGTCCCGTTCGGCGATTCGTCAGGGCGCGGGTTTTTCATGTCCTGGGTGACTTTGCCCTGGGAGAATTCGATGGCCTTGGTTTGACCTTCTCTCCAGGCCTGGATTTCGAAAAATGTGGAGAGAGCATTGACCGCCTTGATGCCCACTCCATTCAGACCTACGGATTTTTTAAACGCTTCGCTGTCGTATTTGGCTCCCGTATTGATTTGCGCCGCGCAGTCGTAGAGTTTGCCAAGAGGAATGCCGCGCCCGAAATCGCGGACTTCCACGCGACCTTCGTCATCGATATCGATGCGGATCTCCTTGCCGTATCCCATGATGTGCTCATCAATCGAATTATCGATCGCTTCTTTGAGAAGAATGTAAATGCCATCATCAGGCGAGGAGCCATCCGCAAGTTTGCCGATATACATGCCGGGGCGCATGCGGATGTGCTCGCGCCAGTCGAGGCTCTTGATGTCGTCTTCGGTGTATGAGGCCATAGTTAGGAAATGTTAAGAAATGAATACGGCACCGAGACATTGAGTGCAAGCGTGGAATGCAATTCGCCCAGAGTCGATGTAGGATCGATCCGGAATCGATCGAACGACCAAGAGATCATCGGGCTTTCCGTCATTTCAGGCCGCTCATCCATTCACTCCAGCGCTTTTTGAAAGTTGGCGAACTTTCCCCGAGTTTGGATGCCGCGGTTTGTGCAGCGTCTTTTTCTCCGCTCAACCATTGAAAACAGATGGCATTTTCGTGACGGAGATTGATGTTGCCATCGATTGGACCGCGTTTGATGGCTTCACGATAAAGGGAGATGATGTCTGCAGAGCGAAGTTGCGTCCAGGGAAGAGATGCTTCGGATTCGCCGTTGAGCAGAGTTACCATGCCTTCTCCAGCACCGATCATACGGTTGAAGGAGCGTCCGTCTTTGCTTTGAAACATGACATTCAGAGGTCCTTTGTTCGCATCTTTTTCCAAATCCGATAGGAAAATGCCGGCACCCTCGCACAGACCGAGATAGGCGTTGCGTTGTAATTCTTCTTGCTGATTTGAAGTGGTGGATTTCTTGGCAAGTTCCATTGCCTCAAGATACTCATACCGTTCGCAAAGTTTCAAAATTTCTGACAGGTTCTGAACAATCGTTTTAAAGCGACCTTGGGCGCTTTCCTTGTTTTTATTTTCCTGCAGCATGGCGTGGCGTTCCAGTTGTAATTGCCACGCGCGAATGTTGAACTTGGCCCTCCCTCTGGTTTTGAGTGATTCGATCACCAGGTTCAGATTTTTGGCTTTTTCACGACACTGGATCGCGTCTTCCGGCATCGATGATGGCCGTTCTTTACCCAGGATGTCGGCATCTGCCAGATAGGCTTTTGCTTTGGTTTGATAAAATCCAATCAGTGAGTTTTCATCTTTGACGGTGCTGTTCATCACCGCCTGAAAGAGCGGCAAAGATTCGCTGATTCTACCTTGTTCCCAGTTTTTACAAGCACCGGCCATGCATGTCATGAGATACACGAGATCGGTGTCTGGTTTGTCAGACGAGAGAGGAGTCATCACGGGAAAATCCTGGATTTTTTCCAACCAGGGGATCAATCGCCT
>JBMLRP010000018.1:0-1566 GCA_049240965.1 Akkermansiaceae bacterium | reverse complement strand
ATTCACGTCTGAACTTGTCGTGAAAGCTTTCCACGTAACCATTCTGCCAAGGGCTGAGCTGGCCCCACGAGTTCGGCCATGGAATGGCTAAATTAAGTTATGGAGCATGGGAGCGGGAGAGTGTTATCAGTTCATGGATGATTCATCAAGAGGGAACTGGCATCGATCGCGAGATTGGGAAGCCGAAACGAAGGGCCGAGCACGCAACGAAGCGTAGCGTAGTGGAGTGCGAGGACCGTAGCGTAGGCTTCCCAATCTCGGCGCGCCAGAGGGGTCATGCCGCTTGAGGATTGGGCTTGATGGCGCTATAAACCACCCCGGGCGTAAGATTGCCGTGGTGCGCGTGTGGACGCCAGTGGTTGTATCGATCGAACCATCTCCGCAGTCCTGACCGCAGTCCTGGGATCGAGGCATGCTCCTTGAGGTAAATCTCCTCATATTTCACGCTTCTCCACAGCCGCTCGATGAAAACATTGTCCATCCAACGGCCCCGCCCGTCCATGCTGATCGCAATTCCTAGCTGCGTCAGGCGGCCAACCCATTCGGCGGAAGTGAATTGCGATCCTTGGTCTGTGTTGAAGATTTCCGGGACTTTTCCCGTGCCTTTCAGCGCCATTTCCAACGCCTCCAGACAAAGATCCGAACCCATGGTGTTGGAAATGGCCCAGCCTAACACTTTTCTTGAATACCAGTCCATTACCGCACACAGATAAGCGTGGCCACGTGGCATGGGAACGTAGGTGATGTCGGCACACCACACTTGATTCGGCCGCTCTATGGCCAGTTTGCGCAGCAAATACGGGTATTTGCGGTGTCCATCGTCCGGAATGCTCGTGCGCGGCTTGCACCAGATCGCTTCGTGACCCATCTCCCGGCGCAGTCGATCCAGTCGCTTGCGATTGACCTTCACACCATGATCACGCTCCAGCACCGTTACCAACCGACGGCTGCCAAGGCACGGATCGATCAGATAAATTTCATCCAATAACCGCTTGATGCGGATGTCTTCCGGGTCTTCAACCACTGGCTTGTAATCGGCGGTGGAACGCGCCACACCCAGCAATTTGCTTTGCCGTCTCATGCTGATATGGGGATGCCCTTTGTCCATCAACTCGATGCGATCCCTTACAGACCGAGTTGTTTGGACTTTTTTGTCAGCCAATCCAGCTCGATGGCTTGCTGTCCGATCTTGGCGTGAAGACGATCGCGCTCCTTCTCAAATGCTTCAGTATCGGCCTGACCTGCCCCAGCTCCAAAAGCGCTGGCCGCATTCTGTGCCATTACTTTTTTCCACTCCGAAACCTGCACCGGGTGAACATCGAACTCCTTGGCAATCTCCTGGATGGTTCTGACTCCCTTGAGCGCCTCAAGCGCTACGCGGGCTTTGAATTCGGGGTCGTGTCTTCTGCGTTTTCCTTTCATATGCGTGTGTGTTTGCTTTGGTTTATAGACCGCTCCCACACACCTCAATCATAACTTAGCCACTGGCCCGATTTCCGGGGACCGGCTCAGGCTTCCCGGCTCGATGTAAAGGGTCTTGATTTGGTTTTCCGCCAACCAGTTCTG
>JBMLRP010000017.1:0-1722 GCA_049240965.1 Akkermansiaceae bacterium | reverse complement strand
GGAAAAACCCAAAACCTAGTGCTTGATGATCGAACCGCCTTGTCGACTTGCGACGCAGGAAACCTAACTTGAAGATTCACAATTGTCAACATTTTTTTCAATTTTTTCTCAAATGATTTTTCCCCCAATGCAAACCAGCGATACAAATCGCGCAAAACTCAGGACGGAGTGCCTAAATTGACATCGATGATAAAAATCATTTCAAAAATCGTAACTCATTAGTAGACTCCCCTATGCCCGTATCTGAAGAAACGATCGCCTATTGCCACGCCTGTGGAACTGCGATGGATGTGGGTGATGTGGCGCCTTTTAGCAATGTAGAATGTCCATCCTGCCAAAAACACACGCGGGTAAAACGCGAGTTCGGGCCATACACTCTGCTGAGACGTCATGCCATCGGTGGCATGAGTATGGTATTTATCGGGCACGATAACACACTTGATCGCGAGGTTGCGCTTAAGATACTGAGCGAAGACTACAGTGCCGATGAAAAGCGTATCAGCTCCTTTGAGGAAGAAGCCCGGATCACCGCCGCAATTTCGCATCCCCACGTCGTCAGGGTTTTCAAAACCGGCAAGGCTTTCGGACGCTTCTACATCGCGATGGAACTGGTCGCGGGCGGGCATTTGGAGCACCAAATCCGTGAACGTGGGGCTTTGCCGGAAGCGGAGGCTTTGCAACTCGCGATCGAAGTGGCCGAGGGCTTGCGAGCCGCTCACACCGTTGGTCTGATTCACCGCGATATCAAGCCGGGTAACATTTTGTTAGATTCTGCAGGCAGTGCCAAGATCGTCGATTTTGGACTTGCCCTGATGACAAAAGGAGGAGTTGCGAAGCCCGATGAGCTATGGGCGACGCCCTATTATGTTCCACCTGAAACCATCGAAGGGCTTGAGGAGGACTATCGTGCGGATGTCTATGCCTTCGGCGCGACTTTTTATCATGTATTGGCAGGTAAACCGCCCTGCACGGAAACCTCCATGGTTACAACGCAACTGCGCGAGGCGAAGAAAAATGTCATTCCTCTTAGCATGGCTTGCTCAGGCTTGACCTTGGAAACATGCGCTGTGATCGAGTGCGCCATGGCTTACGACCCGTCGGCTCGCTTCTGTTCCTACGACGAGTTAATCGAAGCTCTCCATTCGGCGCTCATCGTCGTCAATGCTCGCAATAAGAATCTCCGCAGGGGAATCGCGCCCGCGGCAAGGCCACCCATGGCTGTTGCGCTCACACCTGCCGAGCGACGGCGCAAGGTCCAAAAAGATCGACAGAAAAAAATCATCCTCACATTTCTGGCCGTCATCGTTTGCGCAGCACTGGGAATCCTATTGTATCAACAAAATGATTCTCCTCCATCTCCCTCTGGCAATCCAACCGTCACATCCAATGGTGACGCAGTTCCTGTGGTAAACCAGCAGTCCGGTGTGGAAATTGGAGCACTTTACCAAAAAGCACGAAAAGAACAGGAATACGGCAACTACGAAATGGCACATGATCATTTCGTGAGCTTGCGTGATAATCCCAGAGCACAAGAACCTACGCGATCCTGGTGCGGATTTGAAGCCATGCTATCCTCTTTTTTGCTGGGTAACTCCCAAGCGGCTCGTGATGATGCCAAGGCACTTGCCGGACATTTAGCACGAAATCCAGTTCCGGAACCAATGCGCAGGCGATTGATCCCCTGGTTGGAAAAAATCCAGGATTTTCCCGTGATGACTCCTC
>JBMLRP010000016.1:14952-31662 GCA_049240965.1 Akkermansiaceae bacterium | reverse complement strand
TAGCTCGCTGAAAGAAGTAGGGCTCTGCCTGTGCGCGAAGTTCTGCCCAGAGCAATCGCCGTCAAGGGTGACCACTTCGCTATGGTGACTCACATGTTCGATCCTAGTTCGCATACATGAATATCTAAGCAATGAAGAGTCATGCGAGATGTTACCTTGCTGATTCAGGAGAATTTTTTCTGTTAGAGTGGGCGTGCGTAGGTTTGACAACGGTTGGTCCATCCCTCTCGCCAGCGTGCTTCCCCTCGGGCTGGAGGGGAGTTTTCGATTCTTCGATTGAGCGCACGAGTGGCGGAGGCGGCGAATTCGCAGGCGGCGGCAGGGCCGCTTGCCACTTCTTTCATTCCGCCCAAAACCTGCAGTAGTCCCCAGCCTTTGCCGTTGTAGCGTTCGTTGGTATTAAGACCATCGCCTTTGAAGTTCACGTAATCGATCAGAGCGTATTGTCCCTGTGCGGTGCTGGCAACTTTTTGGTAATTAGCGGCGATGCGCGCGCGATCGTTGGCGGGTGCTCCGGCGAGGATCTTTGGCAGGGCCGCGCGAGAGCGGGTGATGATGAAATCTATTTGCAAGGTCACAGTGGAGGCGAGCCACCGGCGCAATTCATTCATCGATGAACTACGGAATTGCTGCTTGAATTCTTCCGGAGAATTCCATGGTGAGTCGGCGGACAAGGCAATCGCAGGCGGGTTCGCGCCTTGTTCTTTGCAATATTTGATGAAGAGCGGCCAAGTTTCCGTAAACGGTCCTGTGTGCGATGAAGTATACCAAATGAAATGGCCGATGCCGAGCGATGGAAATTCTTCACCAACATTCCATGTGGTGAGGCCATCCACCGTTCCTGCACATTCGTTCTGCCAGATTTTTTTGCCGATGGAGGATTTCTGTGAGTTCGTAAGATCGGGCAATGTGCCAGTGTTTTCCGCCGATGAGCGGGAAGCAAAGGACGAGCAGCTCACGGCTGCGAGCATCAGAAAGAAGGTCAAAAATTTCATGTGGGTGTCGTGGTTTGTGATTCGGAATCCTGAGACATGGAAGTTTCCTGCGTGAGCGCCGTGGGTGCGACCGGTGCGGAGACGGGAGCCTTGCGCATCATCAAACGATAGCACGCATATTGAGTGAGACAGCCGCATAACAGCGCGATGGCCAGCTTGTGTGACTGCTGTTTCCGATGAATGGCGATGGACGGCGTCTCGATCAGTGAAGTGATATAACGAACTTCCACGGCGATCTCTTCATTCTCGGCAATCCACATCGTGCCAGAATCCGTTACTTTGGGCGCAAGCACCAAATGACTCGTGTTGCCCACGTAGGATGCAGTGGCCAGCAAATATCCGCAGACCGCTATGGCAGCTCCCAGAGCGATGCTGATGAAGGCACATTTGATGGAAAAAAATGTCATGCGTTACGACTGGTGGATACCATTTCCGCGGCTCGTTGCAAAGCCCGTAGAAGTGAAGAGTGATCGGCAATGTCTTTCCCTGCGATGCCAAAGGCCGTGCCGTGATCAGGGCTGAGTCTGGGGCGAGGCAGTCCCAGAGTAATGTTCACGGCATTGTCAAAATCAATCAATTTCAACGGGATCAATCCCTGGTCGTGATACATGCAGAGAACAGCGTCATAGCGCCCCTGAACCGCGTCGCGGAAAATCGCATCGGGCACATGCGGTCCAGAAAAATCACCAATCCCGCGGGCATTGAGTTCACCAATTGCTGGCGCGATGATTTCGATTTCCTCATGTCCGAATGCTCCATTTTCTCCAGCATGAGGGTTGAGTCCGCAGACAGCGATACGTGGCGCGCGCGCCAGTTTTTTTGCCATGAACTCAGCGAGGTGAATACCACTGCTGACGATTGATGGAATGTTGAGATTGCGCGCGACATCCGCCAGAGGAATGTGGATCGTGACAAGTGCCACTGTGAGGTGATCGCCGCTGAGGCACATGGTGACATCTGGTGCTGCAAGACGTTCACAAAAAAATTCCGTCTGGCCGGGGTAGGGGAACCCAATGGCTTGGAGCGATTCTTTGCAAACAGGTCCTGTTACTACCGCATCGGCAGAACCTTCTTTGAGGCGTAGTGCCGCTGTCTCCAAGCAATCCAGTGCGATTCGCGCGGAATTTTTATCGGGTTTTCCGGGCGTGCTACCCGATGCGTAGGGCAGAAGTTCATAGTCACAGTGTTGCGGCAGATCAATCGAAGCCAGAGCCTTTTGAATGATTTCTGGGCCGATTCCCGCAGGGTCGCCGGGCGTGATCAGAATGATTGGGCGTCTCATGATTTTGAGGAATCAGGAGTTTGACAAAGGGATGGAATATTTCCGCGTTTTTCTAAAATCCGAAAATTGTCTCTTTGAAAAATGTTTGCTTCATCTGTTCTTTTCCTCAGAGCAAATCCATCGTGATGTTTTGTTGTCTCTAACAGCGAAAATGCCATGTATGCTGAATCAGTCATTGATGCTTGTGGGTTGATCGTTATGGTCGACTACCCGACTCACAATGGAACCGCTCGCCAGGCGTGTCGTGATTTTTTGGCCAGGCTCAATGTTTTCGGTGTGTCGTAGAATCGCTCCTTGTTCGTCGAACGTGATCGAGTAACCCCGCTGCAAAGAGGAATCCGGCCCTAATGTGCGTAAGATGGCTTCAAGATGCTTCAGCTGTTTTTCACGACGATCGATGATTTGACGCATTCCTTGCTGGAGTCGTCTTCCAAGCTCGGCGCGGAGTGCTGCTCTTCGTTCCAGAATCAGGCGCGGGTGGAGCCCGCGGTGAGCGATGCGGAATTGTTCCAACCGCTGGTGAGCGTTATGAAGCTGTGATTCTGTGGCTCTAGTGAGACGATCGCGCAGGGAGTCGAGTTGCATGGTGGGCTCTCGTAAAATGCGTTCGCCACGTCGCTGCAATGCGCCCCTCCGCATACGATCGAGTTGATATTGCCATTGATCGAAGCGTCGATGCACTTGCTGGTGCATACGCCGCTCGATGATTTCCATGCGTCGTGAAAGTTCTGCTGTATCCGGCACTGCCAACTCGGCGGCGGCACTGGGTGTGGGAGCACGGAGATCGGCGACGAAGTCACAGATCGTGAAATCAATTTCATGACCCACCGCGGAAATGACGGGAATCTCGCAGCGGGCGATCGCGCGTGCGACGATTTCCTCGTTGAAACACCATAAATCTTCCAGCGACCCTCCACCGCGGCCCACGATGAGTAGATCACAAGCGGGCAGTCCGTATCGTTCATGATGAGAGAATGCATGGATCGCGGCAGCGATTTCACGCTCTGCACCCTTGCCCTGAACGCGTACGGGTAGGAGAAACAACCTCACCCATGGCGCTCGCCTGGCGATGACTTGTTGGATGTCTTGGATTACCGCACCTGTTTCCGATGTGACAATGCCGATGTTTTTCGGAAAACGTGGCAAAGCTTGTTTTCGAGCGGCATCAAACAGTCCCTCGGCATGAAGTTTTCGTTTCAGTGCCTCGAACTGGGCTTGCAAATCACCTTGGCCCGCCGCTTCGGCTCGCATCACGATGATTTGCAGGCTTCCGCGCGCCTCATAGATGCTGGTCTCGGCAAAGACCCGGACCTTCGCTCCATCGTTCAGACAATCGTGCCCGCTGCGCTTTCTTGCCCCGAACATCGCACACTGAATCTGGGCGCTTTCATCCTTGAGTGTGAAATACCAATGCCCGCTGGCCTGTTTTTTCAGGTTGCTGACCTCGCCCTCCACCCATACTTCACCCACCTCGATCTCGACCACATTTTTGATGCGCCGAAGCAATTGCGTGACAGAGAGTGTTTTTGGTTGATCCACATGACTACGTTGCAGCGATCGCCTGCAATCGGCAAGGGAAAATGTGAATCGACCGCAGACCCTTTGGGCGTGAAAGATGCATCTTGCTAGTCTGTCTGCCTTGATTTACAAACAACGCATGACCCAAGAGTTGGTTCTGTCAGTCCACTCTTTCCGTTTTCATCGTATGGGGTTTTTCGAATCCTCACGAGGATCATGAGAGTCGTGTCGGATCCGCATTTGTGGCATGAGTCAGGAAAATAAAATTCCGGTAAGGCATACCCTGCGTCGATTGAGTTCGGCGATCAGGGCGTTTTTGGTATCAACTGAAGGACGGCGCGCCAAGTGGTTGTTTGGTGTACTGTTGCTTCTGATGATATCGATCAATTTGATGAATGTGTTAGGCAGTTATGTCGGACGCTATTTCATGTCGGCGATTGAAATTCGTGATCGTGCGGGATTTTTTCTTTACGCGTGGTGGTATGTCGCTGTCTATGCAGCAGGCACGTTGTTTGCCGTGTTATTTCGCTTCGCGGAGGAGCGTCTGGGTTTGCTCTGGCGGGAATCATTGACCCGGAGGATCACTGACATCTACATTTCACGGCACTTATATCTGCCCCATTGCGGACAAACCGTATTGAGCAACCCGGACCAGCGGATGACAGAAGATGTCAAGCAATTGACCACAACCACGGTCTCATTTTTGTTGATGGTGATCAACGCATCCATCACGGTGTTGTCATTTTCCGGTGTGATGTGGCAAATCAGCCCGAAGCTCTTCGGCTTCGCGGTGTTGTATGCCGCTTTGGGTTCCTTGCTGACAATTTGGTTGGGGCGTCCGCTGATTCGACTCAACTATGAACGCGCTGATTGCGAGGCGAATTTGCGTTTGGAATTGATCCGTTTGCGTGAAACGGCCGAACACGAGCATGAAGTGCTTGACACGACGAAATACCATCAACTGGTAGCCACTCGTATTAATGAATTGATATTGAATACACGACGCATTATTGCGGTGAATCGCAATCTGGGTTTTTTCAGCACAGGCTATAATTACATGATTCAATTGATTCCTGTTTTTATTGTGGCGCCGATGTTCATGAAGGGTGATGTCGAGTTCGGTGTGATCGGTCAGGCTGCCATGGCTTTTGCGACATTGCTCGGAGCCTTTTCGTTGATCGTGACACAATTTCAGGCGATTTCCACATACGCTTCCGTCGTCGCAAGGCTCTCTGAATTCAATGAGCACGTGGAAAAATGTGGTACCGATGTAGGGCCTGTCTCCGATGATCCGATGTCAATGATTTGAGCCGATGAGTAAAAACAATGCCGCTGATGATTCGTTTCCGCGTGAGATTCGCAATATGGCAGGGCTTTGTCTCACGATGAATCCCCATGGCTCGATACGCAGAGCCGACTGCGGCGACATCACCGTCAATCTTTTTCCCGCCCATGCTACGGAAGCCGGTCCTTCGCAGTTGCTCGTGCGTCTTTTTGCGCCGAAACTCAAAGACACCCTTCCGTTGCTGGGCCCTGCCTCCATCTTATGCTGGCAGCAGGATGAGTGTGGTGCCGTTGGCGTGGCGTTGTGGCATGACTTGAGGATCCTCGTGCGTTTGTGCATCGCTGCGGAAGCGCCCGTATGGTTCTGGCATGTGGAAATAGAAAACCAAGGTTCGTCTGATGTGGCATGCGATTTGATTTTCTCCCAAGATCTCGGTCTCGCCTCCTACGCTGCGGTGCGCATGAACGAATATTACGTCAGCCATTACATCGACCACTCTCCTCTACATCATCAAACGCACGGAATTTGTGTGGCTTCCCGACAGAATCAACCGATGGCGGGGCGTTATCCTACGGCGTTGGTGGGTTCATTGGGGCGCGCCGTCTCCTATGCGACGGATGCGCTCTCCGTGTATGGTCGCGGCTTCCGCACGCATCAGGTGGCTGATTTCACAATTCATGGTTTGTCGGGAGATAAACGACAACACGAGCATTCACTTGTGGCATTGCAAGAGGAGAAATTTTCGCTGGGAATCGGCAAAAAAATCAATCGCGGTTTTTTTGTGAGTTTGATGGAAGATCATCCTGATCCGATGTCGAGTGTTGACACGAAACATATGGATTCGGTGCTGTTGCTTCCTGAATCAAATGTGCCATCCTGGCCCCCTGATTTCCCAAGTAACCGGGCTTTTGGCTGGTTCTCTCTCTCCCGTGATTTGCCGGTTGAGGAATTGAGCGAAGAGGAAATGGATTCCTACTTCGGCGTTGTTCGCATGCATGAGGAATTTCATGAGGGCAAGTTGTTGTCGTTCTTTTTGTCGGATCTGCGGCATGTTGTTCTCCGTCGGAAAGAGGAGTTGGTGTTGCGTCCGCATGGCATCATCATGCGCTCGGGATCCGGATGGATGCCCGATGAATCCGCCATGACCAGCACTGCATGGATGAACGGTGTATTCCATTCCATGGTCACCCAGGGTCATGTCAGCATCAACCGCTTTCTCTCAACCACCCACAGCTATCTTGGGCTTTTCCGTTCCCATGGGTTGAGAATCATGGTCGAGATCGAGGATGCTTGGTATTTGTTAGGCGTGCCATCCGCGTTCTTGATGTCGGCTCGCGAGTGCCGTTGGATCTATCGATACAAATCCGGTGTCATTGAGGTGCAATCCGCTGCTGAGGAAAAGTTTTCTCGTTTGATGCTGAGAGTGCGGGTGCTGTCTGGTCCGCCGTGTAAATTCCTTTTGATTTTTCACATAGCGATGAATGGCGATGATGGGCTTGCACCCGGACCTGTGTCGTATCACCGAGTTTCTAACGAAATCATTATCAAAGCTTCAAAGCAGAGTGACATGGCGAAACGATTTCCCGAAGGATGTTTCGCAATCACATCTGAGGACTCCCATTTGTGGCAACAGGTGGGTGGCGATGAAATGTTGTGGGAGGATCATCAATCAAGAGGCGAGCCGTATCTTTGTGTGAAATCGATGGTTACCAGCGAACTCCGTATGGGCATCGAAGGTCGCCTGGTGGCGTCCTCCAATTCTCCCAGACGTGGCTGTGATCCGTTGATCCACTGTGATTTGCCTGAGACACATGCATACCATCATGAAGTTTCTTCTCTGAATCACTTCCTGCCCTGGTTGGTGCAGAATGCTTTGGTTCATTATCTTTCTCCACGTGGACTCGAGCAATATACGGGTGGGGGATGGGGGACGCGCGATGTTTGCCAGGGGCCGTTGGAATTGATGCTTGCTTTGGGGAAATTTCCCGAAGCGCGCGATCTGTTACTACGTGTATTCCGTCAACAAAACGCGGATGGTGACTGGCCGCAGTGGTTCATGTTTTTTGAGCGTGATCGTCATATCCGCCCGGGTGACTCGCATGGCGACATTGTTTTTTGGCCGGTGCTGGCATTGTCGCAATACCTGCTGGCAAGTCATGATGCGTCGATATTACACGAATCTTTGCCGTTTTTTTCGCACCAAGACATCGGCGATGAAGTCACGATCCTGAAGCATGTGGAGCATGCTCTTGAGTTGACGCGGCTCCGAGTGATTCCCGGTTCGATGCTGGCGGCATACGGCCATGGCGATTGGAATGATTCGATGCAGCCAGCACAAGCGGAACTGAGGGAAAATCTCTGTAGTTCTTGGACGGTGACACTCCATGTGCAAACGATCCGCGCGTGGGCTGATGCTTGCGAGGCTCTCGGCATAGATCAACCTTTGCCATCGTTGCATGCGGAAGCCGATGAGATCCAAAAACAGTTTCTGAATCGCTTGGTGATCGATGGTGTGGTCACGGGCCTGATGCATTTTCCACTGCGCGAGACGCCGCAAGCCATCTTACATCCGAGCGATGAAAAAACAGGCGTGTATTATAGTATTTTGCCGATGATTCATGCCATCATCAACGACCTTTTCTCACCCGAGCAGGCGATCCATCATTTGCGCATCATCCGTGAACATTTGACAGGTCCTGATGGCGCGCGCTTGTTTGATCGTCCGATCGCATACAACAGGGGAATCTCCCGGCGTTTCCAACGGGCTGAGACAGCAAGTTATTTTGGTCGTGAAATCGGACTCATGTATACCCATGCACACATTCGATATGCCGAGGCCTTGGCTCGTTTTGGTGATTCGAAGGCTTTGTGGGTCGCCTTGCGGCAAATCAATCCCATTGGCATGAGGGAGCTGGTGCCTTCATCGGCTTTACGACAACTCAATTGCTACTATTCCAGTTCTGATGCTGATTTCCGTGATCGTAACGAAGCCAGCATGGGGTATAAAAAAGTACTAACGGGTGATGTGGTTCTTGAAGGTGGATGGCGCGTGTATTCGAGTGGTTCGGGAATCGCGGTGCGAGTGATGATACAGTGTTTCCTTGGACTAAGAGCGGCAAAAGAGTCTATCATCATTGATCCGGTAATTGATCCCTCGCTTTCCGGACTTCAGGTGGAATGGAAAACGGACGAATATCATTGGCTTGTTACCTATCGAATCGGCACCGCAGGCTCTGGCGTGCTGTCGGTGGAAGTCAACGGGATGAAACTGATCGGAACACGAGGGAAAAATCCATACCGTCTTGGAGCGTTGCGATTCTCCCGGGATGAGTGGAGTAGGGCTTCGAGTGGCGGGGTGGATCATGTGGCGATCACAATGGCTTGATGGGTTTAGGAACAAAGTCCGCAAATCAATCGTGCGCGCAAAGGAAGTGTTTGAATGCGGAATGAAGTCTGCCCCTGAATCTTTTCGCATGCACCATGAACGGTTTCCAGTGCATCGTATTGTTTGCCGGGAGGCGAGGGAGGTGACAGGATGATTCCATCGGCGGGTGGTTGTAAGCTGCCACCGATTTCGATCCATAATTCCCTGTCTTCACGGGCCTGGAGGGTCATGTGCAATAGGCCGAAGCGCGTGGGTAAATCCTGTATTTTGAGTCCACCTTGTTCCGACACCCAGGCCCACGGAACACCTGCCGCTAAGATCAATTGTTCCTTGTTTTCTCGTTCATAGGCAATCATCTGCAACAGAGAAAGAATGTATTCTGCGCCAATCCAGGTGTGGGGTAGATCTCCGAGATGTGCTGGGGCACGCGTGTCCCTCCAAGTGATTTCGGGCCATTGATTCCATGCAAGCGGACGACGCTCGGAGAGAAAAAATGACAGCAATTGGTTCGCTTCTTCGCGACAACCCAATCGAACGAGTGCCCCGATGATGCGGATTTCATAAGCACTGTAATTTTGCCGCATCGTTTCGCCAGATTGCCTGCGGAGCATTTCTTCGAGATAGGTGGCAAATGTCTGTTGTAACGCAGGGGAGGGCAAGTCATCGCCGAAGTCCAAGAGTGCGATGGCATTGGCGGTGGCTGTGGGATCAAAGTCCGCCCACTCTACCGAGCCGGGAAGATAGCTGAGCTGATTTTGCTCGATGACAAGATGCATCGAATGGATCACGTCGTGACGAAACATGGTCGCTTCCTTGCGCCATTTTTCCGCTTCATCGTGTTGATCCAAAGATTCACAAAGATCCGCGTATGCCTCCAGACCGCGTATGCCCCAAAAATTATCCCAATAAGAATGCACGGGGTGGGCGAGATACCCCTCATGACTCGCTGATTCAGGCAGAAGTCCATGCATTGATTTTTTAACACCAATTTTTTTCTTATGATAATTGATGAGTGTTGATAAAAAAACCGCCGCCCGTCGAGCGTGTGGCAGCATACGCTCGAGGAATGCCATGTTTTTCTGATTGCGATAGGTCTCGCGGATGCCCCAAATGAATTGCCCGTGGCTGTCGTGCTCTACCAGCCAATCGACCCCATCGCGATCAACAACGCAGGGCACAAAGCCATCGTCGCGCTGGAATTCCGCATACCACTCGATAAAAGTTTGCAATGGATCCGCAATTCCTGTTTTCGCCAGAGCAGACCCCATGATGACACCATCGCGTATCCATGACCGGGTGTAGCGGCGCCCTCCCGGTTGAAGCGCTGGTCCTTCGCGATTGATCAGGATGTGTCCGGCGCAGGTTTTCCAGCAATCGAACGCTGGCTTCGCACAATCCGGCACGGACCATTTTACCGTGCCTAACATTTCACGCCAATGCTGTGCGGCAGTCGCGATGCCGGTATCCGCCGTGTCATCGATCGCATGGTGGTATGGTACGGATACCACGACTTCCCAAGTGGTTGCGGCATCTGGTATGTGCCAGATCCATGCCGCTGAAGCCAGTCTGCTGGGATCGCAGATTTTTGTGCATGGCGGACATTTTCCTTCTGAGAGATACGCCAGGACACCGCCTTGTTCCATCATCGCGGCACCCTGTTCATCCGCGATAGGAGAAACATGGATGATTTGATCTTCGATCACCATGCTCCTCAGAGTAGGATCAATCTTTTCGATAGGACTCATTCCTCCGATGTTTCGAAATGCTTGCCATGGGGGGGTGACTTGAAAGGGCCGGACGGCGAGGGCGAATTTCCTGTTCGATCCTGATCGAATCATGTGCCATCGATAGCGTATGCGAAGAATCCTATGTGTTGCCGTATTCTCCATCCATGGTGTGATCTCACAAGACATGCCGCCATCGGTTGTCGTAACGATCGGCATGGGCAGATCATCGGCAATGAGTCCGAACGTGGATTTCATTTCCGACCAAGTCAGTAATCGATCACCCGTGATGAGAAATGGTTCTAACGAAAAACCGCCTTCATCAACTTCGATCATTCCATCCTCGTTGATCAATGCCCTTTTCCCACCCTCTGGAAGCGCTATGGTGGTCCAATACGTTTGCTCGCGATGCCAGTAACGTGGATGCCAGCCATGAGGCAAATTCTTTGCGACGGCATGCAGGAATTCGTTAGGGGATTGGGAAAAGGAATCGGATTCAAGATGAACCGATCGCAGTGCGGCAGTTGCAGCCTGCTCGAACCGCAAGCGCAGGTAACGCGCTTCTGCCCGGGGCGTCGCAATAAAGGTGCGGTCACCTTCGGCACACTGCGCTTGATAGACCACTTGCCACGTCTGGGAATCCTGAGAAGTCTCTACGAGAAAAGCACGTGGCGGAAGTTTCGATGGCCATTCTACGATCATTCCGCCAAAGCGATGACTGCGTCCGAAGTCCATGCACCACCAGGGATGTGTGTCATCAGTTATGGCCCGCCATTCGTCCTCATTCGCTGAATAGCCGGCGTTGGCGGGGAAATTTTCGTGCTCACTTGATGCGAGAATCGCGGCAGGTTGTGTGAGGGTTTCGTCGATCAGTTTCATGTCGGAAAAATCCAGATGACCGCGCCCTCCCGGCCCCGCGACGACAACGATTTCGAGTGCCTCGATCTGATCCGGCGTTCCGCCTCCCGCCGGTCCCCAGGCGAACCGTAGATCACGTTCGGAGAACTTCCATTTCTCCCACTGGCTTGTCAGTTGCGTTTGTCGTAACTTATTCCTCCAAACATTGGCGCTATCCTTGGAGCAAAACTTGCATTCCAAATCATTCTCCAGTCCTACACCACGATAGTGGAGAGCTATTTGAAACGTCCCGGGAATTTTTAGAGAAATGGGTCGGCGTAAGGCGATAAAACCGCTGCCTCCATGAAAATCGTAGATCAGTCTCAGTGCGGATTCCCCGGATTTACCTTTCGTCGATTCTACGCGACCCTCAGCCTGTCCCGACGCAAACACCTGCCATGCGCTCGTGTCCTCAAATATCCCCAACGCATTGTTGCTCTTCATCTGTTCGCATTATGATAGTCCCGCAAGCCATGTCAATGACCATCAAAGTCAGAACTTCCATGGCGAAAAAGGCATTGCCAACTGTCGGTCGCATGTGCAGTGTTGGCGCACGATGAATTCTTTGTTCGAGCAGTTGGATGGGGCGGTACAAGCGGGAAAATTGTTGCCCTCATCACGGGAAAATATTGCGGCTTTGCTGGGTGGTGTTGCCGATGATTTCGCATCGCGCGTGGTTACAGAGCTGGTGGAAAAAGAACAATGGAATGAATTGAACGATCGCTTCTACAAAAAACTTGCCTTCGGCACGGGTGGTCTCCGAGGACGCACGATCGGTCGAGTGATCACCACGCTCGAACAAGGCCAGGGCGGGCCGAATGGTCGCCCGCAGCATCCTTGCGTTGGCACCGCCACGATGAATTTTTTCAACGTCGGAAGAGCGGTCCGTGGGCTCGTGGCGTATGCCCAACAGCACGTCGGCAATGGCCGCAAGGCGCGTCTGGTTTTTGCGCATGATACCCGACATTTCTCCCGCGATTTTGCTGAATTCTGTGCCAAAGTCTGCACGGAATTGGGAGCCGATGCTTTTCTTTTCGAAAGCGCACGTAGCACTCCGCAGTTGTCCTTCGCTATCCGTGAATTGCGCGCGGATGCCGGTGTGGTATTGACCGCCAGTCACAATCCATCTCACGACAACGGCTTCAAGGCTTATTTCAATGATGGTGGACAAATCGTCGAGCCTCATGCCACCGGCATCATCGGATTGGTGAATGCTCTGGATACGGAAACATTCGAGAAAGTCGATGAATCCGCGCAAGGCGTGCTGACAATTCTGGATGAGGTGATGGATCGTCGTTACATGGATCGTTTGCGTTCGTTGTTGATGCAGCCGGAGCTATTACAGAAATCAACAGCCAAGGTAGTATTCACCAACCTTCATGGCACGGGCGGAAAAATTGTCGTGCCCATGATGCGCGAACTCGGCTTCGATGTCGTCACTGTGCCTGCGCAGGACGTCGAAGACGGTCGCTTCCCCACAGTCGATTCTCCGAATCCCGAAAACGCCCCTGCGTTGAAAATGGCCATCGACCTTGCCGAAGAGAATGGAGCGGAGATTGTGATCGGCACCGATCCCGATAGCGATCGTATGGGCATCGCCGCTCGTGATGCTGAGGGCAATATGGCTTTGCTCACGGGCAATCAGATCGGTTCGCTGATGGCTTGGTATCGCGTGAAAACCGCATTTGACCTCGGCTGGATCACGGCATCCACCCGCAGTCACGCGGTGCTGATCAAGACCTTTGTTACCACGGAACTCCAGCGTGCCATCGCCGATCATTTCGGTATCCGGGTGGTCGATACCCTCACGGGATTCAAGTACATTGCGGAAAAACTGCGTAAGTATGAAAATACCATTCCTGCGGTGAAAATTTCCGAGCTTTCCGGAGATGGCTATCGTTCTCTCACGGAGGATCAATCGCGCCAATTACGTCTCGAGTTTTCTCGTTTCTTTGTTTTTGGTGGTGAAGAAAGCTACGGCTACCTCGGTTGCGATTTCGTACGCGATAAGGATGCGAATGGAGCTGCCGTGATGTTTGCGGAAGTGGCGGCCTATGCCAAGAGTGTGGGTCTCACTTTGCCGGGGCTGTTGGATCAAATCTACACGCAGTTCGGATATTTCCTGGAAGTGGGCAAATCTCTTGTCATGGAAGGTGCGGACGGTGCCGCGAAAATCGCAGCTCTTGCGGCTTCCTATGCCGCTCACCCACCGGAAGTTTGCGACGGCTCGGCTGTGGTGCGCGTCCGTGACTTTTCCTCGCAGGATCTTTACGATGAGGAGGGCGACGCCTTGCCCAAGGAAAAAATGCTCTTTGTCGATCTTGCTGACGGACGTCGTTTTGCCGTGCGTCCTTCGGGAACAGAGCCAAAGATCAAGTTTTATTTGTTCGGCAACTCTGCAGCCAGGATACCGCTGGCGACCGCCAAGTCAGCTGTCAAGGCTTCTCTGGAATCACTCTGGAAATGGATTGAGGCTGATGCGGCCATGCGTTGAGTTCGCCTCCGATCGGCTCTTCTTACCGAGATTTCTTCGCTTGTGCGCTTGACGCGCCCCTGAATTCGTGCACCATCTCTCCACCCGTCATGAAACGCTCGTTCTCATTCTCTCTCGTGGCACTGCTCAGTGCTGTGATCGTCTCTTCGTGTGTTCCCTATGATGAATATGGTCGCCGCATCGAACCAAAGAGAAAGCCCGATCCTCGCACGAATGTGATCGATCCTAAACAGCAGGAAATCGAGTCCAAACGCGAGGAATTACGCCTAAAGGAAGAGGAGCGCAAAAAGCAATTGGAGCAAACGAAAGGTGAAACGACTCCTCCTCCGGGTCCAACTACGGGAGATTTCAATCCAGACAACGGTATTACCGATCCGCCGAAACCTCCCACACCACCGAAAAATCATCCGGTTGCGGCCGCCGTTCCTGGTAAGCCTGGTTTCGTGTTCAGTCCGTTCAATAATAAAGTTGTGGATGTTCGGGGCATCGCCAGCGGCACCTTGGTGGCTGATCCACAATATCCGGCCGCGGAAAAGAAACATTTCCGCGTGCCATGATGCATTGCTTTTGAAATGTTTCAGATCTCTCTCGCCGGGCCCCGCCCGGCGAACTTTTTCCCATGACTTCTTTGCAAAAGATTTCGGTTCTCGGTGGTGGTCTGCTCGGTGGATCGCTGGCATTGTCGGCCGGTGTCGGCCATCGGGTCACGCTTTGGTCACGTCGCCCTGAGACCACTGCATTGGCCCGTATCCGCGGCATGAATGCCACCTCCGATCTCCCAGAGGCTGTGCGCGATGCTGATTTGTTGATCCTTTGTGTGCCTGTGGGCAGCATGGCGGAATTGCTGCGTCGGGCAATCGAAGCGGGTTTGCCCGAGCGCTGTCTGATTACTGATGTGGGCAGTGTGAAACGCCTGCCCCATGATGCCTTGAGGCCGCTTCTTCTCGAGCAGGGCAGACATTTCATTGGAAGTCATCCCATGGCGGGGGGGGAAAAAGGCGGTGTCGAACATTCCCGTGCTGATCTTTACCAGGGTGCCGCTTGTTTGCTGACGAATGACGAAAATGCTCCTGCGGAAATGTGTGTAGCATTGGAGAACTTCTGGCAAGAACTCGGTTGCCGCACCGCTTGGACTACGGCAGTGGAGCACGATGCCATTGTTGCACGGGTGAGTCATTTTCCTCACGCTCTTGCATGCATAGGCGCGAAGGTTTCACTACAGGATCCCGCATGGGGGATCTATTGCGGAAACGGCCTGCGTGACACCACCCGTGTTGCGGCGGGTAATCCGACGATGTGGGCGGAAATTCTTTTGGAAAACAGAGATCAAGTGTTGCATGCTTTGCAGGACTCTCGACAAGAAATGGACGTTCTTACAAAACTGTTAGATTCTGCCGACAAGCCGGCATTGGAGCAGTGGCTGGAAAATGCCAGAAGGTTGCGACAAGGTTTGCCCTAGTCTCAGCACGGATGAGCTCCACGGCATGATATCAGTGAGGGGATTTCCATTACCCCTTGATCTCAAGCAACATCTGCGCGTTGGAAGGAAATTTTTTGAGGAAATACGTGAGGCGTTCCATCGCTTCCAAGGGTTTGTGGCCGGAGAGACCACGGCGGATCAAGTGGATTTTATGGAGCATGTGCTCGGGTAGCAAAAGCTCCTCGCGTCGGGTGCCGGATTTGAAAATATCCACGGCCGGGTAGATGTAGTTTTCCGCGATCTTGCGATCGAGCACGATCTCCATGTTGCCTGTGCCTTTGAACTCCTGGAAAATGGCTTCGTCCGCGCGCGAGTTGGTTTGAATCAAGGCTGTGGCGAGAATGGTGAGAGAGCCAGCTCCCCGGGTATTGCGCGCGGCGGCAAAAAGGCGACGAGGGATTTCCAGCGCTCCCACCGTGACACCGCCGGAGCCAATGCCACGTCCGTGCGTGGATCCGGTGTTGTTGTAGGCCCGTGCCAGGCGGGTGATCGAATCCATGAGCAAGAACACATGCTTGCCAGCCTCGACGAGTCGCTTGGCGCGCTCGATCGTCAACTCCGCAATGCGGCAATGATTGCGCGGATGTTCATCGTTCGAACTGGCCAGAATTTCGACTCCGGGAAGAGCTCGACGGAATTCCGTCACTTCCTCGGGACGTTCGTCCACGAGCAGAATCATCAAGTGCAGATTGTCGTCCTCGCGCTGTCTCACGGACTCGGCGATGTGCAGCATCAAGGTAGTTTTTCCTGAACGCGGTGGCGATACAATCAGACCGCGTTGTCCTCGCCCCACGGGGGCGACGATATCAAGCACACGAGTGGTGAATCGGTTCTGGTCGTTTTCAAAAGGAATACGCTTGCTGGGATTCACAGCGGTGAGTTCCTCGAAGTGCGGCAAGCGGCGTGCTTCATCCGCAGGCATGTCATTCACAGTCAGAATTTCGACCACTTGCGGACCACGAGGTCCCTGTTGGGTGAGAGCCTTGATGACCGCGCCGGGGCGTAAACCCCATTTGCTGACCATTGAGGCCGCTACGAAGGCGTCATCTCTCGCCATTTCAAAACTCTTTTTCACACTGCGCAAAAAACCACTGCCCTTGGGTGTGAGTTCTAACAAACCTTCGGTTTCGATTTTCGGGCCGTCTAAAACCGCGTTCTGGCGATCGGCATCAGGATCTTGTTTGTATGGACCGTTTGCTTGCCCCTGGCCTTGGCCTTTGTGTTTTTGTTTCGAATGACGCTCAAAACCATTCTTCTTATTCTTACCAAACTTGTTTTTTTTGTAGTCGTTCGGGTGTTGTCGGGGCTGTTGTGGCGCATTGGGTTGCGTGGGCCGCTGCGTCGGAAATGGCGTGGGTGTCGGAGTGGGTGCGGTGGCGACTGGTTCCACGACAGGCGCGGGCCGTGGCTCTGCTGGCGGCTTTGGTGCGGGAGAAGACTGGGGCGCGGGTGGAGTCGGGACGATAGATTCGTTGGGAGCGCTGGCAACCGCGGTTTTTTTCGCGCGCTTGACCACACTCGGCGTGCTTGTTTCGCTCACGGGCATTGCGGTTTTTTTCGTAGCGCGTTTTTTGACCGTGGTGGCAGGCGTTTCCGGGACGACCACAACCTCAGCTTTGCTTGCGGCTTTTTTGGTCGTTTTTTTCGCGG
>JBMLRP010000016.1:0-14852 GCA_049240965.1 Akkermansiaceae bacterium | reverse complement strand
AGCGGATGAGGCTTTTTTTGCAGCCCGTTTTTTCGGTGCCTTGGCTTCTTCGTTCGATGGAGTAGAGTCGCTCATGCGGATAGATCAATCAGAATTTTTAGTCGAGTTGTGATACCACCGCATCCGATAGTTCAAAGTTCGTGAACACATTGCGGGTATCGTCGTAAGAGTCGAGAATGTCGTAGAGTTTGAGTGCCTGACGGGCCACGTTCGGGTCATCAATGACCACCGGTGTCTGCGGAATCGAGGTGAATTTTTCGGATTGGATTGCGATGCCTTGTGCCCGGAGTTCCTGCGCAACCGCGGCCAACTGGTTGGCGGGGGTGTGAATCAGATGTTCGCTATCATCAGAAAACACATCGTCCGCTCCCGCCATGATGGCGATTTCCAAAATTTCGTCCTCGCTTCCAGCTGCGGCTGGAAGGATAATTTCCCCTTTGCGATCGAACTGGTAGGCGACAGCTCCCGGGGTGGCGGCAGCTCCTTGGTTTTTGGAAAAAATCGTCCGGATATCCTGGGCCGATCGATTCAGATTGTCGGTTGCAATCTCGATCAGGAATGCTGTGCCCGATGGTCCGTAGCCTTCGTAGGTGACTTCCTGGATCACGGCTCCACCCAATTCGCCAGTGCCTTTTTTGATGGCGCGTTCGATATTTTCGCGTGGCATGGACACGGCCTTGGCATTGTCGATGGCGGTTCGCAAGCGAGCATTCGCCGCAGCATCTCCGCCCCCCGCGCGGGCAGCGAGGGCGATTTCGTGGGCACATTTGGAAAAGACTCTGCCCTTCACTGCATCGACTTTCGCCTTGATGTGCTTGACCTTGGACCATTTGTTATGACCGGCCATGGAAAAATAATAAAGATGGATGGAACAAAAATCGTGCCGAGAACATGATGCGCGGACACAGTCAACAAATGTCAACACGATGTTCTAATTGGTGGGATCGGAGATTACCCAAGGGGGGAACATGACGCAGCAGATTCTCGAATCGAGTGGAAATACCTGCGCGTGCTGACGTGAGGAATCTGACTTACTACAGTCGTTTTGGCAACCTTTTTTTTGCCATACGATTCGTCGATTTTTTCAGTGTCTTGATTTTCGATCGTAACGTCGTTCGACTTTCCATCAACGCTGCAGGGGCAAAGGACGTGTTTGTCCTCCTCGTATCATCCCATTGCCTTGACTCTGCGTGGTGATGCGGCCACTGGAATCGCGCTGGATTTGAGAGAACCCTGTGGCATTCGATCGCGTTTGGGCACTTCCGGTCAGACGTCCGCTTGCATCACGGAATTGAGTTTGGGAAGTTCGGGAGGAGCTGGGAGGTTGTGTTACAGCAGTCCCTGATAACCGCCCGCTTGCATCGCGAAATTCAGTGCGCTGTTGCTGCGTCGATTGGTGGCTTTGTGCGGTGCCGGTGAGTCGTCCCTGCGCGTCTCTGTATTGTGTTCTGGTTTGACCTGAAGAAGATGCGGGAGACGTTTGCGCGGTGCTGATGATTCGACCGCTGGCATCTCGTGCAACGCTCACGATGCGGCCGCTGCTATCTTGACGATGCTCGATCGTCTGGACAATGCGGCCGCTCCCATCGCGCACGGTTTCGCGGGTGGTCTGGGCGGAAACAACAGCAAGGAAACAAAAACCAATCAACCCATGAAGATAGCGATTTATCATGCTAGATATAACGCGTGGTGATCGTGATCTATTCAAAAAAACTCGAATTTTCATTCCAGTGGCGAAACAAATCATGATTGCCATGGGAGGTGGTGCCGTATAGCCTTGGCGAGTGAAACAGAGTAGCTTGCGACGGTATTACCCCTTGCTTTGGGAGGCGAAATGGACGTTTGGCGGTGGCATACTAGCGGGCATCATCTATGGCCTGGCGAGCGGTTTAGGACTACCGACGATGGTGAAGTATGTCTTCCCGATCTTGTTTCGCGATTCCAAAGGCATGAAAGAAGTGCCGTCATGGTTGTTGCAGTGTAAAGAGCAATACCTGCAAAACTCCGTGGAGGCGATGACATTGTTGGTTTGTGCCTTTATACCTCTGATTTTCCTGATACGAGGTCTGTCGGCTTTCTTAAACACGTATTGGATCAACAAGACGGGATATCAGGTGCTGGAACAAGTACGGACGATGGCATTTGCAAAATTGCAGCGTTTGCCGATGAGTTATTTCCACGGGCAAAAATCCGGGGATTTGCTGTCGCGACTGACCTATGATGCGGAAGTCATCCGCAATGCGATCGCCCAGGGCAGCAACGATTTGATCAAGCAACCCGCGACTTTGATCGCGGCAATTACCTACCTGATTTCCGCGGCACTGAAACAAGACAGCATGGCGATTGCGATGATCGGATTATTTTCGATTCCTTTGTGTGTGCTGCCTATTTCGAGGGCGGGCAAACGGATCGGTCGTCGCAGTGCCGCCGTACAAAGGCAAATGGGTGAGACTTCATCGATCATCAATGAAACGCTGCAATCGCCGCTGGAAGTTCGCGTGTATCAGCTGGAAAAACGCCAGCAGGAAAATTATGGCGGGCAGATTCGTCAGGTGTTGCGTCTGCTCTTGAAGGTTGTGAAATACAAAGCGTTGATTTCGCCGGCCATTGAGGTGGTGGCATCGGTGGGTTTTGCCTGGGCGCTTTATCTCGGGGTGCAACGTGGCATGTCCTTGGAGCAGTTCATGTCCGTGGGCACGGCATTGTTCATGGCTTATGAACCCGTCAAAAAATTGGGTGCATTGAACGCTCTGTTGCGTCAGGGTGGCGCTGCGGCGGATCGCTTGGAGATGATTATGCAAGCGGAAGAGACCGTTCAAGAGCCCGCGGTTGATCAGGTTCGTGCGCGCGGTAAAATCGAAGGGAAGGTCGAGTGGTGCGGGGTTTCTTTTGCCTATGATGATGAACCGGTTCTTCGCAATGTATCGCTTGCGGTGCCACAGGGAGAAATGGTGGCCTTGGTAGGGCCCAGTGGCTCCGGCAAGACCACGATGGTCAATCTGTTGCCGCGTCTTTTTGATCCGCAACACGGCACGGTCAAAATCGATGACTGTGATCTCCGTCAATGGTCTCTTCGCGATCTGCGCCGCAACATTGCCGTGGTGCCGCAAATGCCGGTGCTGTTCCAAGCCAGCATTTTGGAAAATATTCTCGTGGGACGTGAGGGTGCAACTGAAGCGGAAGCAGTTGCCGCCGCGCAAAAAGCGCATGCTCATGAATTCATTGAGCGATTGCCCGACGGATACCGGACCGTGGTGGGCGAGCGCGGCTCCAGTCTATCGGGTGGACAACGTCAACGCATTGCCATGGCCCGGGCGTTTCTCAAGGACGCGCCGATTTTGATTCTCGATGAAGCCACCAGCGCGCTCGATGCCGAGAGTGAAGCGGCGGTATCTGCTTCTTTGCAAAGCCTGTGCCGGGGACGCACGACTTTCATTATTGCGCATCGATTTTCTACCATTCGCATGGCAGGCCGGATCATCGTGCTGGAGCGTGGCGAGCTGGTGGCAGACGGGACGTTTGCGGAACTTCAATCGCAACCGGGTACTTTCCGCAAGTTGTTAGAAGCAGCTGGTGAAGCATAATGCAAGGTATTGCAAGTTTTCTCCCCTGACGACCGTAGTGAGTGAATGCGTTGCGTCTTGGTTTCGTTTCTTTGCTTGGTCAGTTGGCTTATGGCTGCCGATCGTCCTTCGGATCACCCGCATCCTCGTTTGTTGTTTCCCGCAACGGCAGAAATCGCATTGAAGGAAAAAATTGCCAAGGATCCATTGGCCGCCCGGTTGCAGCAAAACAATCTACTACGAGCGGATGCTGTGATCAAAAGTCGCACTTGCCGCTTTGAAAAGTCCGATGGCAAACGTCTGCTACCGGAGTCGCGTTTGGCGCTACATAACATCCTTCACACCGCCTGGGCTTGGCGGACGAGTCGGGACAAAAAATACTTCGATCGCACCATCAAGGAAATGGATGTTATTTCCACGATGAATAGCTGGAGTCCCGAGCATTTTCTTGATACCGCGGAAATGGCGACTGCAATGTCGATCGGATACGACTGGCTCTATCCTGATCTCAGTGTGGAACAGCGGAAAAAGTATGCGGAGGCGATTGATGCCAAAGGACTGTTGGCGCTGGTGAATCACAAACATGCCTGGTGGCTGTCAGCGACGAACAATTGGTCGCAGGTCTGTGGCACGGGAATGGGGTTCGCCGCGATGGTTCTCGATGAATTGCATCCGGAGCGTTGCGCGGAAATTTTGTCGGAAAGTCAGCAACTGTTGGAAAAATGCGTCAGGTTTTATCTGCCGGATGGCGCCTATCCTGAAGGACCAGGTTATTGGCATTATGGCAGCAATTACCAGATTCTTCACATCGCCGCGCAGCAGAGCTTATGCGGAAAAACGCAGGTGAATGACATTTGGAAAAGATCAGCGGAATTCATGATTCACATGAATGGTCCTGGAAATACGACTTTCAACTTCGCGGATGGTAGCATACGTGAATTTTATCCCACCCCGGCTCAAACGTGGATTGCTTCACAATTTCCGCAAAGTGCCTTGGTTGGCTGGAGTCGAGATGCCCTGAGTCTTTTGATGCAAAATCGTTCCTGGTTGTCGAAAAACCAGGATACACGCTTTCATCCACTGCATTTGTTATGGTTGCCGCCGGCGCCTTCGAATTCGCCTGTTCTCGAACTGACTGCTCGTTTTGGTGGTGAACAGGAACTGGCATTTGCCCGCACTTCTTGGGATGGAGATGCATCATGGCTGGCCATGAAAGGTGGAACAGGTGCGGCCAGTCACGGGCATTTGGATGCAGGGAGTTTTGTTTACGAAGCAGGCGGAGTGCGGTGGTTCATCGATCTCGGAAAGGAAGACTACAATCTTCCGGGATATTTCGGCAAACAACGGTGGCAATACTTTCGTTTGAATAATCGCTCGCACAATACACTGGTGATCGCCGATGTCTTGCAGGAGACTCCCATGCCAGGTTGTCCGGTCACTCCTTGGAATGATGAGGGAGATCAACTCGCAAGCTGTGAGATCGATCTCACGCGCGCTTATGCCAAGCAGTGTGCAAGCGCCAAGCGCGTGGCATTCTTTCATCGCAAGAATGGTGGAGTGTCCATGGTGGATCTTATCGAAAAGCCGTCAGGTGATGTGCGTTGGGCGGTCGTAACCGATGCGCTTTGCACGATTCAGGGAAGATCGGTAAAATTGCAAAAAAATGGCAAAACACTCATCATGAATCGACTAGATTTCTCAGGAGGTGAGTGGCAGGAGTTTTCTCTTCAGCCACCCACTGCCGGGGAGAATGCCAACAAGGGTTTTCGCATGATCGGATTCCTCGTCCCTGCAAGTGATCAAGTCAAGGTTCGAGTGGCTTGGGAACTCGGCACTAACCAAAAGGAGTGATGAGAGAAATTTATGGAAATCGAGAAGGATCTCTCGTGGGACATTATCGTTCGATATTGGAACAAGCCGGCATTCCTTGTTTTATCAGAAACGAGAATGCCGCTTCGTTGAGCGAGTTGCAAGGTCCTGCATTCGATCCGGTCTTGTGTGTGGATGGCGAATATTACGACGAGGCCATGGCGGTGCTGCTGCCGTATGATCAAAAGCAGCGAGAGACGAGCAGCGGGCGGCGGCACAGCAGGATTGGTCTTGCCCCCAGTGCCGTGAAATGGTGCCCGCAGGTTTTGATTTCTGCTGGAACTGCGAGCAAGAGCGCCCCGGTAAGGTCGATGGCTTGGATCGTGGCAACTAAGCCTGAGACTTGCCGCGTTTCAATTGCGATAGAAACGCCACTCCGGCGAGTACCATAAACAGCGAGTAGAACTGACCTTTGGTGAAAATACCGATCGGATCGGCGTCTGGTTCCCGGAAATGTTCTACAAAGATACGTAGCGCCCCATACAGAATGAAGAAAATCCCGCAGAGCATGCCGTGAGGAGCGTTGCGGTAGCGGAAACGCAGGAACCACATGACGGCAAAGATCAGCAGGCCCTCTAAAAAGCCTTCGTAGAGTTGCGAGGGATGCCGCGCGGTGAGATATTGCTCGGCGATGGCACGCACTTCTGGCGAGAGCCTTACAGCTTCGGTAAGGCCATGGGAAGTTGTGACCATTTCCGTGAAATGCGGGGCGCGGTCGGCGCACTCGGTGACGATGCTTTCCTGTTTGGAATAGCTTTCGGAAGATAATGCCTGCGGGAATTTCACGCCCCAAGGAAGTCTTGGAGCCACACGTCCATATAGTTCGCCATTGATGAAATTCGCCATGCGGCCGAAGAACAGTCCGAGCGGCGCAACGATGCAGATCCCATCGCCGATGCCCGTCCATGAGAGTTTGTGTTTGCGTGCGTAGAAGTAGGTAAAGATCGCTACTCCCAGGAATCCGCCATGGCTGGCCATGCCACCATCCCATACCCGAATCACGGAGAAGGGGTCATTTTTCAGCAACTCCAAGCCCTCCGCGGGTATCATATAAAATAATACATATCCCAGACGACCACCCACGAAAACGCCGAGCATGGCCAGCAGGGCAATGAAGTCGCCGATTTGTTTTTCCGCCACGACCCAGAGATTTTTCCGCGAGAGATAGGTCAGCAGATAGTAGGCGACCACGAAGGCCATCAAATAGGAAAGTCCATACCAACGCAGCTTGATACCGCGCCAGATGTCGAAGATAACAGGATCCCAGTCATGGACGTAGGCGAACATGCCACGAGAACACTACAAAGCCGTCATACGGTCAAGCTTGGGCATGATTCCCCGGGGATTTTATCAAGCACCAGATGGTTCCTGAGCAGGAGCACCGGTTTCAAATCGCATCAGCGGGGCGATGAAGGTGAGTGGGATGCTGCCGGTTTCGCCGTTGCGGTTTTTGGCTAACAAAAGTTCAGCTTTGCCCTCTTCTTCCTGCCTCTCTTCATTATTTTCTGCATAGTAGGCACTCCGATAGAGTAGTCCCACCATGTCGGCATCCTGCTCGATGGAGCCGGATTCCCGCAGGTCGGACATACGCGGCGTACCACCACTGCGACCTTCTGGTCCGCGGTTCAGCTGGGCCAGAACAATGACCGGGATGTTGAGCTCTTTCGCCAAAGCTTTCAGACCCGAGGAAATTTCAGCGATTTCCCGCTCGCGTGAGTTGGCCGCTTGTTTACTCAATGACCGCATCAATTGCAGGTAGTCGATGGCAATCAACTGGATGTCCTCATCGCGTTTTTTACGGCGTGCCTTGGCGCGTAGGTCGTTGATGGTGATGCTCGCGGTGTCATCGATGAAGAGTTTGGCATTACTAATTTCTTCCGACGCCCGCTTGATGCTGAGCAGGTCTTTTTTCTGAGGTTTCAGGCCTTTGCTGAGATCGGAAAACTTGTAGCGTGCACGGGAAAAAATCAGACGTTGCACAATTTGGAATGTCGTCATCTCGCAGGAAAAAACCATTGCCGGTCGTTGTTGATCGATGCAGATGTGCTCGACAATGTTCATCATGAACGAGGTTTTTCCCATCGACGGACGTGCCGCGATGATGAACATCTCGCCGGGTTTGAGGCCGCCGGACATGCGGTCCAGCACCTCGTAGCCCATCATGAAGCCCTGGGATTTTTTCTCATCACTCACCAGCGCGGCGAAATGCTCCATCACATCGCGTACCGCGGATTTCACAGTGACCGCACGATTGACCTCGGAGTTTTCGCGGATTGCCAATACGGCGGTTTCCACGCTGTCCAGCAATTGCGGCACATCTTCGGGATTATCGAAAGCTCCGGTAATCGCCTCATTGCAAGAGTTGATGATGCTGCGCAGGGTAAACTTGTCTTTGACAAAATTCAGGTGCGTGAGGAAGTGGCCTGAGTTCGGCGCATAGGAATATAACTCGGTCAGCGCGGCCGGACCACCGACGGATTCGAGCAGGCCTTTGTCGATCAATTTCTGCACCAAAGATACCAGTTCGACCTGGATGTTTTTCTCGAAAAATTCCAACAATAAGTCAAAAATGATCGCGTGGGCTGGAAGATAAAAATGGGAACGGGTGAGTTTTTCTTCGATCGCTGTGCTGATGTGCTCGGTGGGATTTTGCAGCATGGAGCTCAAAATCGACTTCTCAGGACCCAGTGCATGGGGCATGGCGCGCATGACGTCATCCACTTTGTTATCGTTGCCTTGTTGCAAAGCGATTTTGGCGGAGTCGTTGGTATTGGCTTGGTCAGCGGCGATCATGCGGTGGAGAGAGTGGCAAATGCGGCCCCTGCTCGTCAATCCTGTGATGGATTTTTATGCAAAGTCCTGCAATCAGCGGCATTTTTCACCAGAAAAAACTTGCTCCGCGGCGCGTCCACCCGCCTACTGGAACGCGACCATGATCTCCGTGATTTTTTCCTGCGAACACGCGACTTGTGCGGTGCCCGATGCTTTTAAAGAGGTATTGAGTCACGAGCATGAGCGCATTACCTCGCCCGAGGGTTGGGATCTGGGTGCTCTCAACCTGGCTCAGGCGTTGGCGATGAAATTCCGCACTCCTCTCGTGCACTGTGAGATCACGCGCTTGATCCTCGACTGTTATTTGCAGGAGGGAAATGAAGCGCGATGGAGCGATTGTTCCATGAAATTGAACGAAGCACAGCGTGAAAAACTTCATGAGCGTCAATTCTTACCGCATCTCAGTTCACTACGTCAGCGCATCACCAACGAACTCGAGCGCAATCCCTCCGTATTGCACGTTTCCGTTCATACCTTCGACCCTGACCTCCATCCGAATTTGCACCTCTCATTGCTTTACTCCGAGGGCAGGGTAGGGGAATCGACCCTGGCGCTGAACTGGCTGCGTGCCATGCAGGAGCGCCTACTGGGGCTCCAGATCACAGGCAATGAGGTGTTTTATCCCGAGCAGACGAAAACCATTCTCGATACGTTGCGAAAAGAGCGTTCCTCTGCGGAGTATCAGGGCATCGAACTCCAGGTCAGCAATCGACTCTTCCTCGATAACAAACCGATGCGCTGGGAGTCACTCAAGAACGGTTTGTTCGAGTCGCTCCGTTTGGTCCTGGATTGATTGTTATGTTGCCGTGGCCCAAACTCTCGCGCCCATGGCACGGCGTGCAGGGGTGGCAAAAAATGCTTCTACTCCGCGTCGTGTGAGAAGATCCGCGATCATCGCCTCCGCGGTACGAAATCGCCAACGAAATCCTTCCTGCTCCAGACGCAGTGGTTTCACCCAGCGGCTTTTGAGGACCAATTCCGCTTCCGTGCGCAACAGCCACGCACCGATTTTTACCATGGCTTTGGTGGCAGGCAAGCCGATGGGCATGGCAACTGCCTCGCGAAGTAGTTGCTGAAATTTCCGGTTTGTTGGTGCCTCAGGTGCGGTCAGGTTGAAAACACCATCGATCAAGGGATTACCCACAAGAAAATCCAATGCCGCCAGCCAGTCTTCCATGTGAATCCAACTGATGCGTTGCCCTCCGCCGCCTTGACTGCCTGCCAATCCAATGCGGGCGATGCTTGTCATCACGTCGAAGGCCGAGCGTTTTTCATTCGCCATCACGATACCCGTGCGCAGAGCAATTTTTCTCGTTTCCGCTGGAGTGACTTCGCGGAAAAATGCTTCTTCCCATGCCCGTGCCACTCCTACCGAGAAACCCTCACCGGGTTCTCCGCACCACTCATCCTGCGGCGTATCTTCGGCGTGTCGATACCACGTCGCGGTGCTGGCATTCATCCACAGCGCGGGTGGCTTTTTGCAACGGCGAATCGCCCGCGCTACGGCGCAAGTGCTGTCCACGCGTGATTCGAGAATTTCACGACGGTTCTTTTCGTCGTATCGACAATCCACCGAGCGTCCGGCCAGATTCACCACGACGGCAGCCCCTTCCAAAGCCAATTCCCAAGGTCCACCGCTTTTGCCATCCCATGGCAAAAACATACCGTCACCACTCCAACCATCACGGTTCCTTCCAATGGCGACGATCTCATACCCCTTGCGCGCCCAATGGCGGCAAAGATAGCGTCCCAAAAATCCATTAGCTCCTGTAATTACGGCGATCGGTTTCATGTGATTTTTCTTTCTATGATTTCTGTTGTTTCTTTCTTTTCAGTAAATTATGAAAATTTGTAATAAAAAAATGAGGTGTTAGCCGAGAAGTTTAGCAGCAAGTTGTACAGCGAAGCCGTGTTTCATACTGGAAACCTGGTCGGCTACTTTGGATGCGAAACTCACGAATTCCTCAAGCTGACGCATTTGCTGATGAAAGGCCTTGGCTTCCGGGCTATCCATTTTACGACTTTTTTCCATGCAATCGCGCAAGACTCCCAGCGCGGGCTCGATTTCCCTGCGTTTGCGTTCTCGCGCTACGGTGCGGGCGATTTCCCAGACATCTTTTTCGGCCTCGAAAAACTCCTTCCGTTCTCCACGAACCACCACCGTTCGGACGAGTCCCCAGGCGATGAGTTCCTTGACATTTGAGTGAGCATTTCCGCGGCTGATTTCCAGTTCCTCCATCAGATCATCAGTGGTCAGTGGTTGATTGACCGTCATGAGCAAAGCGTGGATCTGAGCCATGGTGCGGTTGATACCCCATTGCGAACCAAGCGCACCCCACTGCGACACAAACTCATCACGGGCCGCTTTGAGTGCGGCTTTCTCCGCGTTTGTTTTGTCGTTTTTGCTGCTCACGGTTTTCACTTTATTCTGAAAATAAAGGAAATCAATAAAAAATTTCGGAGTTTTTTTGGTGGATCCAAGGCCGACGTGATGCCAGGTCAGCTTACTGAGCTGCGCGGATATCAGTGATGACAACTTGCAGGGAAGTCACACCTCGGAAGGTGTTGCGATCGATGGTAAACGCGATGTCCCACGGCGGATCGGGAAGTTGGCGTTCACCACCGTTGAAGAACATCGCGGACTGCTCGTTGAGACCACTTTTGCCCTGTCTCAAGAACAACCGCAGGTGCTTGTTTTTCAAATGCATGGGCGGGCGGCTGAGATGGATGTCGCGCGCGAAAAACACAGGTTGTGGATTGCCGCTGCCAAAGGGTTGAAGCAATTCGTAGGACTTGAGGAAATCAAGCGAAAGCCAGTCGAAACTCAACTCGGCATCAAGATAGATTTTTGGCAAACGTTGTTCCGCCGTGGTGTGGCAAAGCACATGGGTGGCGAACTGCTGACGGAATTCATGAAGTCTGCTTTCATCGATCGATATGCCGGCTGCCATTTCGTGCCCGCCGCCGGCCAGCAGTAGCGAACGGCATTCATCGATGGCTGCCACCAGAGATACCCCTTGAATGGAGCGACCGGAGCCCTTGCCGATGCCGTTTTCGTCGATGGAAATGATGAATGTCGGACGGTGATATTGTCGCATCAGACGCGAGGCAACGATGCCCACCACGCCCGGATGCCAATCACGTGAACCTAACACAATGACCGGATCGTCTTCAAAATCCTTCATCATTTCCAGCGCCTCACGACGCATGCGCTCTTCCATGGTCTGGCGCTCGCGATTGAAGTGATCGAGCAGTGCCGCGAGTTTTTCGGCCTGCTCGGGCTCATCGCACATCAGTGTCTCAAGAGCTTTTTCCGGCTGATCCATGCGCCCGGCGGCATTCAGTCGGGGACCGATGCGGAATCCTACATCCATCGAGGTGGCGGCTCCATTCATGCCCACGGCTTTTTGCAGCGCGCGAAGTCCCAGATTTTCAGTTTTTGGCAGGCGCTTCAAACCATGGCGCACAATCAGACGGTTTTCACCAATCATTGGCACGATGTCCGCGATCGTCGCGACACTGACCATGTCTAACAAATTTTTCAAATCGTAGTCGCTGCACGGTCGGGTCTTGAGCATGGCGTGCGCGACCTTGAAGCACACGCCCGCGGCGCAGAGGTAGGGGAAATCGCTGCCGCATTTGGGATTGACCAATGCCACGCATTCGGGACGTCCGCGGGGTCCAGGTTCATGATGGTCGAGGATGATCACATCCACACCCTTGGCCTTGAGCATGGCGATTTCATCGATGGAACTGGTACCACAGTCGACGGCAATGAGCAGATTGGGTAAGCCGGATTCGCATTCGCGTTCGAAACGCTCCAGCGCGGCAAGGCTCAAGCCATAGCCTTCGGCACTGCGCTGTGGCACGAAGTAGAAAGGATTCGCGCCGTAGGCTCTGAGGATGGAGCGCATCACGGTGATCGATGTCACACCGTCCACATCGTAATCTCCAAAAATACCAATGCGTTGTTGGCGATCGATCGCGTCAAAAATCCGATTGATGGCGAGAGCCATGTCGGGGAGGAGAAATGGATCGGCGAGATCCCTGAGTTTCGGTTCCAGAAATCGCTCCAGAGCACCCTGTCCTGCGATGTTGCGCTGGCGGATCAAGTGGGCAAGAATCGCAGGGAAATCATCGTGCAAGTCATTTTCATCCATATGAAATGACTCTCCGCGTATGATCCACTCAACGTTTGATTCCCGCATGTGCTTCGCCATACTATCGCGAGTTTGTCGATACTGACAAGTCCTGATGAATTTCTTTTTTTTCTCCGCCTCTGAATGATTGCTTCAAGGCTTGGAAGGAATCATGTCTGTTGCCACCACCACAGCACAGAATGGAGTATCTGTTGGAAGAGTCGTTCGGATCCCCAGGCTGATGGCAGGGCAACGGTTTTGGAGGGAGACACACACAGCGTGCTGAAAATGGAGAGAGTGGACAATGGCAGCGCCACAACAACATGCCATGCCGCGTGGTGATAATGTCCCATGTGCCAGCGTTGCCAGAGATTGAGACCGATCCATGCCCACCAACCGCTTGTCGCCAATAGAAAAATGATGGCAAACGGCATGATTTCAGAGTTCCTACACGTGACAAACAGGCCGACGATTGTCAGCGAGAGCGCGAAACCACCCATCACGCAGGCGACAAGGGCATCGGCGTGATGTCCCCATGACTCTGGAATTTTCATCTGATGACTAACGTATCATATGCTTTTTCTCTTAGATGGAAGTGGGACAATGCACGTAACGGGCATGTCATCATCGGAAATTCACCGATTCGAATGGTTGTGCAGTTCACCCGGGCTGTGCTAGGTTGAGCGCGCATGAATTCCTCCGAGCTACTGCGTTACTGCCCTGATCTTCTTCATTACGCCCGCCGCGATTGCCGTGAGGTGATGGTCGGCCATGTGGGAATCGGCGGCAGGAATCCGATTCGCGTGCAGTCGATGATCACTTCTGATACCCGTGATACGGATGCCTGCGTGGCCGAGGTTTTGCAACTGGCACAGGCGGGTTGCGAGATTGTCCGCATCACGGCGCAGACAAAAGTCTATGCCGCGAATCTGGAAAACATCGCTCGTGAGGTGAGGGCCGCCGGATGCATCGTGCCTTTGGTGGCGGATATTCATTTCAAGCCCGATGCCGCGTTCGAGGCGGCAAAGTGGGTGGAAAAAATCCGCGTCAATCCCGGCAATTATGCCGATAAGAAAAAATTCGAGATCCGCGAATACACGGATGAACAATACGAAGAGGAGCTGCAACGCATCCGCGAGGAGTTCGCGCCATTGGTGGACCTTTGCAAGGAAAAGAAGCGCGCCATGCGCATCGGTACGAACCATGGGTCGCTCTCCGACCGCATCATGAACCGCTACGGTGATACCCCGCTCGGCATGGTGGAAAGCGCGTTTGAGTTTGCCCGCATCGCCCGCGAGATGGACTATCACAATTTTGTATTCTCGATGAAGGCTTCGAATCCCAAGGTGATGATCGAGGCCTACAGGCTTCTCGTCGCACGCTTGGAAAAAGAAGGCTCGGATTGGAACTATCCGATTCACCTCGGTGTCACAGAAGCAGGCGATGGCGAGGACGGCCGCATCAAGAGCGCCATTGGCATGGGCTCGCTGTTGGCCGATGGCATTGGTGATACCGTGCGCGTCTCTCTCACGGAAGATGCGATTCATGAAATCCCCGTCGCCCGGGCGCTGGTGAAGCCGTTTCTCGACGGCAGCTTCGGCTCTGCCAAAGGACATAGCGAAGGCGCAGAAAAGCTTTCCTACGATCCCTTTAGCTACGAGAAACGTAGTAGTTCTCCATTGGAAGTGATGGGCGTGAAAGTCGGCGGCGGGGAAACTGTTCGCGTCGTTACCACACAGGAAAAATGGAATGCCGTGGCGCACAAGTTTTCCGCACTGGGGGATTTCAAGCCCGAGATCATTCTGGAAAAATCAGGCGTGGTCGCCGTCGATCCGCGTGATGATGCCGCCGTGGCCCAGGTGAATGCCACCGCTCAAACGCAGTTCGTCACCGTCGCGGACGGCATCGATATGAAAGTCATCCACGCCTTCCGCCTGCTCGCCGCTCGCCTCGATGCCCGCCACCCCATTCTCCTCAAGGACACACTCGTTCCCGCTGTGGGCGAGGTGGATTTCCAGCAAGCCCTGCTCGCCGCCTCGCGCAACATCGGCTCCCTGCTCTGTGATGGCATCGGCGATGCGGTGTTGGTGCAAGGCGAAAACGCCCCGGGCCAGAGCTTCCGCCTCTCCTACAACATCCTTCAAGCGGCGGGTGTCAGAATTTTCAAGACCGACTATGTCGCCTGCCCCAGCTGCGGCAGAACCTTGTTTAACTTGCAGACAACCACGCAAAAAATCCGCGCGGCAACGGGTCACCTCAAGGGCGTGCGCATCGCCGTCATGGGCTGCATCGTCAACGGCCCCGGTGAAATGGCGGATGCGGACTTCGGCTACGTCGGCGGCGCTCCGAACAAGATCAACCTCTACGTCGGCAAGACGGCGGTGAAATTCAACATCCCCGAGGAAGAGGCGGTTGAGCGCCTCATCGACCTCATCCGCGAACACGGCAA
>JBMLRP010000015.1:7798-10827 GCA_049240965.1 Akkermansiaceae bacterium | reverse complement strand
AATTGCTGCTTTTCAAAATGCAGCTTGCCAAAGCCCTCACGATGATCTAATCATACGTCCGTTCCTTTCACTTTGTCTGGACCAAAAAATGAACGGCGGCCAAAATGCTGCGCTCTGGCAGATCAGTGGCTGCTCATATTCGCGAAGCATCACGGGCACGTTCTGATGCCGAATTTATCGCAAAGCTTGGAGTTGCTGCACAAGAAGCAGATGAGCCACTTCTGTGGCTAGAACTGCTGCCTGAGGAGTGCCGAGTTACGTCTCCTTTCATTGCAACGCTCGTGACTGAAGCTAACGAAATCATCTCCATTCTTACATCGATCATTCGAAAATCGGACATGAATTCTTAATTTCTTGCCTTCCTATTTCAACTTTCAACTTTCCACTTTTTCTTATGTTCCATGGCGATAACATCCGTTGTCCTCAATACGAGGTTGTGCATGAGCGTCCACGCGAGAAACGCTGGGCCATCTGCGTTTTTGTGATCAATGAGGGAGAGAAAATCCGTAAGCAATTGCGATCGATGCAACAGTTTGCATCGATTGTGGATGTGATTGTGGCAGATGGCGGTAGCACGGATGGTTCACTGGATCCAGCTTTCATGCAAGAGGTGGGAGCGAAAGCATTATTGGTCAAGAGAGGATCGGGCAAATTGAGCGCGCAGATGCGCATGGCATTCGATTATATTCTCGCACAAGGTTATGAAGGTGTGATCGTGATTGATGGCAATGGCAAGGATGGGTTGGACGGTATTCCAAGGATGGTGGAGGCGCTCGAGCAAGGAATGGATCATGTGCAGGGTAGCCGGTTCATTCCCGGTGGACATCATGAAAACACCCCGTTGTCACGGTATTTGGCGGTGAATTTTTTGCATGCGCCACTCATTTCCCTGGCTGCCGGATTCCGTTATACGGATACGACCAACGGTTTTCGCGGATACAGCTCACGTTTGTTGCGCGATCTTCGGATCGGGGTCTTTCGCCCTTGTTTTGATCGCTATCAACTGCATTATCATCTGGCAATTCAAGCGGCCGTCCTTGGCCATCGCGTGAAGGAAATACCAGTGTCGAGAAGTTATCCAGCAAAAGGCAAAACTCCCACAAAGATTCAAGGCATCGGTGGGCTGGTAGCTGTGTTTTCCCAGTTGTGGGATGTGTGTCGTGGGAAGTATGACGTGAAGTAGAGGTTGAAAAGCGGAAAGCGGAAAGCGGAAAGAATTTGCGACTTAAGCTCTATGCGTGGTCGAAGCAGGAGCAAACAAAACCGTTGAAAGCGCATATGATCCAAGATTTTATCAGACTTTATTTGGATGCGCGCCTTCGGGGATGGAAGCTTGCGCTGGCTGAAGTGATGCAACCTGATGTATCGTGTTTTTGGCAATTGCTGAAGTACCTGGTCATCGGTGGATTGTCGGTGGTGGTGTTCATGTTCTCTTGTTCCCTGTTTCGGATTCTGGCGATTCATGGGTTGGGTGCTTCTTATACCGAAAAGCGGATCTGGTGGAATTTGTTAGAAATCGGTATCGGATTCATACCTACCAACGCATTCACCTATGCCACCAATCGTCGCTGGGTTTTTGTGGCGGGAAGGCATGATCCTCGAAAAGAGTTTTTCCTTTTTACTGCGGCTGCTTTTCTGAGTCTTGTGGTGGCCGAGTGCAGCGCCTATGCGTTCATGACACACACGCCGATTGGTGATTTCATGGTAAAGCTGGCTGTGATCGCCATTTGTACTTTAGTAAATTTCACGTTCCGCAAGATGGTGGTTTTTTCCCGTTGATTGATTATGAGTGATTCCAAGGCATCGATCAAAGTTGTTCTGGTGACAAATATGGTGGCACCATATCGGATCAGCTTTTACAACGCACTGTCCGAACTTTGTGATTTCACCGTCCTGACTGACGTTGAGTCAGAGTTCAATCGCAAGTGGCGCCTGGATGCCGGTGCGTTTTTGTTTCGTCATTGGGTCATGAATTCATTTTCATTGGTCTTGCCGCGTGTTCGCAAGGATCTGGATTATGCAGAGCATCGGCAGATGCACTTTTCAGAAAAACTGTGGTTTTATCTGTGGCGGTTGCGGCCCGATGTTATTGTAAGTAACGAACTCGGACTTCGCAGCTTGGGCTGCATGATTTATGCGAAGGTGATGAATTGCCCATGGATCCTGATGTCAGAGGCCACCAATCACACCGAGGGGTGGGTGTCATGGCCGAAACGTTTGATCCGAAAATTGCTGATTTCACAGGCTGATGGTTTTTGGAGCAACGGGCGCGAGACAAATTGTTTTTTGACGGATCGAGGAGCTCATCTTGATGCGATCATGCCCGACATGACGGGGATCTCGACCACAGAGTTCCGGAAATTAAGTCTGTTGGCCTATGATCAGCGTGAGGATTTGAGGAAAAATATCGGGCTTTCGGGAATCGTCTTCTTATTTGTAGGACGATTGGAGAGTGGCAAAGGAATCATTCCGTTGATGCAGGCGATCGAGCAAAGGAAATCGGAGCTTACGGGGCGTTGTAGTTTTCTTTTTGTGGGAAGCGGTGCTTTGCAGGAAGAGGCGGAAGCCAGGGCCAAAACGATTATGGGTATCCCGTTTCATTTTCAAGGTTTTGTGCAGCCTGAACAATTGCCTCAGTTTTTTGCCATGGGCGATGTTTTTATCATGCCGACACTTGATGACAATTGGCCGCTCGTGAATCTTGAGGCTCTTGCTGCAGGTTTGCCACAAATTTATTCAATCTTCAACGGTGGCATGATGGATATGAATCCATTGGCAGGCATCGGCGAAGCCATAGACCCTCGTGATGTTGCGGTGGTAGGGCAGCGTCTTGTGGATTGCGTCAATTCTCCTGTGATGAGAATTCAATCTGAAGAAGCGCTATCTCTTTTGAATCATTATTCACCTGAGTCACAGGCGCAACGAGCTGTTTGCTCACTTAAGCAGGTTTTGGGCGGTGGCTGATCGAGTCTTCTGACTTGTCGTTCCCTGTGTTTATCCCTAAACATTTTCACGCACACTATTTTTCA
>JBMLRP010000015.1:0-7698 GCA_049240965.1 Akkermansiaceae bacterium | reverse complement strand
TGACTTGTCGTTCCCTGTGTTTATCCCTAAACATTTTCACGCACACTATTTTTCATGCCCACGAATTCCAAACAAGCGATCAAGGTGCAGGGACTGCAGATCATCGATGCCTTCCTTGTATGGTGCGGATTCGCTCTCGCGTTTGCCCTGCGCGTGCCCATTTTGCGTGCGCTGGATTCTATTCTGATCAAACTTGGCAGGCAATTGATGATCGATCAAGTGGGAGGGATGATGGATGTATCGGCCCTGCTCATGGTGATTGTCCCATTCACACCACTTGTTCTTGAAGCGACTGGGTTTTATCGGAATCCCGTGGGTATTTCGAGTTGGCGCGCATTGACTCGCATCGCTACTGCAATGTTGTTGATGGTTGGTCTTTGGTCGTTGTTGTCACTTTTTTTGAAGATCAATATACCCGGAAGATCCGTTCTGGTGATCGCACCGATCTTCATTGCTGCTCTCTTGTTTCTGAGATTCCGATTGATGCAGTGGTATTGGCGGCATCGCAACAGGAGGGAAAAAATCCGCGAATCGATTGTCATTGCCGGCAACTCTGACGACGTAGAGCAGTTGCTGCGTGATTTGCAGAAAAGCGACTCGACCCGATGGAAGATCGTCGGGACATACGATCTTGCCAGTCAAAAATGGGAGGAATTCCAGCAACTTTTGCATGATGAGGCCGTAGAGAGAGTCATTTTTGCAGCCAAGCATTCGGAGTTTGATCAAATCGCGACGGCGGTGGAAATGTGCGAGGTGAGAGGCATCGAAGCCTGGATTTCTGCCAACTTTATGCAAACTCAGGTGGCACGACCTTCGTTCGATTCGATCGAGGGCAAGCCTATGCTGGTGCTTCGTTCGACTCCTGATTTTTCTTGGGAATTATTGATGAAGGTTTTGATGGATCGAGTGGGTGCGTTCCTCATCCTTGCCCTTTCCATGCCGCTTTGGTTGGTTGTGGCCATTGCGATTAAGATTCAGAGTCCCGGACCCGTTTTTTATCGTCAGGAACGAGCTGGGCGATATGGCAAACCATTTTGGATGTGGAAATTCAGAACCATGATCGTCAATGCCGATCAAAAGCTTGAAGAAATCAAGCAGCAGGCCGGCAATCAGATGAGCGGTCCTGTGTTCAAACTCGAGCATGATCCAAGGATTTTTCCTTTGGGACGATTGCTAAGAAAGTTTTCCATCGATGAACTTCCCCAGTTGATCAATGTATTGACAGGAGAAATGAGTCTTGTGGGACCACGCCCCATGGCGATGTATGAACTGCCAAAAATCGAACGCTCCGAGCATCGACGCAAGCTCAGTGTCAAACCCGGACTGACATGCATTTGGCAAGTGAGTGGAAGAAATCAGATCACGAGTTTCGACGAGTGGGTGGCACTTGATTTGCAATACATCGACAATTGGTCTCTCTGGCTCGATATCAAATTACTCTTGTTAACGGTGCCGGCCGTCGTGCTGGCAAAGGGGGCAAAATAAGGATGAAGTCAGCGATTCGCAAGATGGGCATGCTGCTCGTTCGTTTGTTTGGTAGCGAGATCCGTGACGCGATGGACGGAGAGTCTTTGGGCAGAGCGCTGGTAGTAGCATGGTCCGGGAAAGTTCATTTGATTGGCTACGAGGGTATGCCATTGCGAATGATTTGCATACCGCAGAATCGAGTGCGCTATTGGCGAATTGTGATGGGTTTCACCAAAGCTGAGGTTCCGGATTATAGCAGAGCGGGAGAGCGGGAGAGATGAAGATTGTTACGATATTGTTGACTCATCAATCTCGAGAAGCGGTGATGCGGATGTTGGACTATTGGCGGGATCTTGATCCGAATCAGGATTTTCTTATTGCTTACGGGGGAGCACGTGCATCATGGCAGGATGAAATCCCGAATTTGGTAGTGGTCGATGATCCAGCGCTGAAAACGCGTGATCATCCGCGTGAGAGACAGAGTTATCACGGGGTTTTTCAAGCCGCGTTGCCTCGATTGCGTGAAATGAAAGTGTCGCACGTTCACTTGGCGGAATTTGATGAAATTCCCGTTGTAGCGGATTTGAACGATAGGCTCCTTTCGCTGATGGAGAAAGAGGATTGCGATGTATTGGGGCACCGACTTCTGCGTGTGGACAATACCACGCATCCACATGCGATGGATCATTTGCGTGAGCCGAAATTTTTGAATTACTGGCAGAGTATTTCTTGCAGGCAGCAAAAAGGAGTGATCCTGTCGATGCTGGGATGTGGGTCATTCTGGACATGGGAATGTTTTGCCGCGGTGGCAGCGCTTGAGCCGCCGGTTCGGATTTATCTTGAATTGTTCCTTCCCACGGCAGCGCATCATTTAGGCTATCGTGTCAGACCGATCAGCGATCAGGATGATTTTATGGCACCGGAAATTTTGAAGCAAAAAGAAGAGCTCTCCCAGTATCGAGATTTGGGAGCTTGGCGTGTTCATCCCGTCAAACTCATGTGGTTGGAATCTTGATCGATCGCCGATTTTCTAATTTTCTCATGGAATTCTGAATGAAAAACGACACCCAGACTGATTTCCTATGCATCTTGCATCATTGATCTTTTTTCTCCTGGGCATCGTGGCTGCGGGAATGTTTGCCGTAGGCATGGATCCATATTCCTGCGGGGCGCCTTTGCTTTTGTTGTCGCTTGCCGTCATGGTTGGCTCGTGGAAGCGCGAGCCACGCCCGCTTGCACCATGGATTTATGCGTGGATCACGCTCACTGTAGGCTATCTTGTTGTCAGGATGGTGAAGTCCGATATTGCTGATTTTGCGCGGAGTGACGGACTTTTGTTAGCGGGTGCTGTTCTGGCATTTTGGTGGACTACGGCGGTCTGTGGAAGTGCTGGATTTTCCCGATGGCTCAGTGGTCTATGGGCGGTCGTTGTGGTGAATATTGTTGTGGCATCGATTCAGGCATTCGGCGATGTCGACTACTTCCCGATTTTGGCACCTCGTGCGACGAAAGATTTCCCCAGTGGGTTGTATTTTCATTACAATCATTTTTCGAATTTTCTCCTTGGGGCGGGATTACTCTCTCTTGGTTATGGAATGGCTTCTTCGCTCAAACGAGCCATGAGGTATGCGTCGATTTTTGTTTATGTGCTCTGTGTTTACGGCATCTATTTGTCACATTCCCGCGGCGCGTGGCTGGGTCTTGGTTGTGGAACCGCGTTGGTCTTGGTCGGCTGGTTGGCAAATTTGTGGCGCACCAAAAAAACATGGGCTGGTGCCGCACTCGTGATCGCGACCTTTCTTGCGCCACTGTTGGTCGTGGGGGCGTGGCAACTCGGGTCGAGCGCGGTGGCGAATCGCAATTCGGGCGATAGTGGGCGATTGGAGTTTGCCAGTATTGCGGTTGATCTGATTCAGGAGAGGCCGCTTTGGGGTGGAGGGAGTCGTTCCTACTTCTTCGATTCATTCACCAAGTGGAACCCCAAGGAATTATGGGTTGGTAGTGGCGATATCGACTATGTTCACAATGAATATCTGCAAGCAGCGGTTGACTATGGATTGGTGGGTTTGTTCCTTTTGTTGGGTGTAATGGTCATTGTCACGTTTCGAGGTGTGGTGCTTCTGGCAGTTGGAGAAAAGAATCATCATGGTGATGCAGGTGTCGCTTTGGGATCGATGGCCGCGCTTTTCGGGATGGGCGTGCAGGCATTTTTCAGTTTTGTTTATCATGTTTTACCTGATGTCCTATTAATGGGATGTTGCATTGGTTGGTTGGTGCGTCAACCTTGGGTTCTATCCAGTCATGTGACGGAGAAGCAGCAGGGAATTGTGTTTTGTTGGAAGCAGGGAATCATCGGCTCAGTTGTCGGATTGGTCATCGCCGTTTTTTCGTGTCGCGATGCAGCAGCGTGGTGGACATTGTATCCAAAGATGGATTACGCTTGTTCTGATGACGCTGTTCTAGTGGAACGGTATCGCCGGGCACTCGCCATTCGCCCTGATTTTCGGCCTTACAGTGAATACGCCAGAACATTGACCCGGCTCAGTCAGGCAAAGCAGCTTGCAGGCCAACAAAAAATCACCCTGATTCATCAAGCGATCGAGGGCTTCGAACGGGCGATCCAGCGTGCGCCCGACAGTTACGAGGATCATGTCAATCTGGCACTTTTGTATGACCATATCGGGAGATTCGAGAAATCCGAGCCTCTTTATCGAAAAGTGCTGCCGATTTTAGATCCCCGGGAAAGATATTACGGATCTCGTTATTTTTATGCACGGCATTTGGCGGCGCGTGCGAAAATGATTTGGGGACAGAGGAAGCCTGAAAAAGCACTGCTTCTCTATTTGCGGGCGAAAGAAGAAATCGAGCGTGCGGGTAACAGTTATACGGATGCGGATCCCGAAGTAAAAACCATGATTCAACAAAGCATCCATTTCCTGGAAGGTGCGAATATCAAGCCGGAAGAAGAGTAAATCAGTCAGCTGATACAGCATCCCAGTCGATCATCACATCCGTCAGTTCTCCCAAGAGCTGGCGGATTTTTTTGTCGGCATGATCGCGATTTCGTTCGGTTTGAGCTATACTGCTGCCAAGGTTGTAAGGCATGGAAAGCATGACAAATGACCATTGCTGGTCGGTCCCGAGGAGCAACCTGTCTTTCATATCGAGCAAGGTCCGACTCCAGTGATCGTGGGTAATGTGCTTGTTTCCTACGAAGTAGTAATAGCTGACAAATCCGATCGGAAAAGGTTTCTCCCCATCATTCTCCGGGGCCAAGGGGAAAGTGCTTGAGAGTCGTTGGGCGAGAATTTTTTTCCCTGCAGGAGTGATCAGGGGCGACGGCAAACTCAACATGTCGATGTGTCCCTGCGCACGCAAGCATCGTTCGGGGCGGTGGATGGAGTTGTTGATATCAAAACCACTGATGACAATCGATAAATTGATGGCATTATCAAAACGGCGGCCACGACCATCATACAGAGGAGGCATGTCGTAACTCTGGTATACTCCTTTGATGAACGTCGTATCGGGATTGAGGATCGACACTTCTTTTTCTGAGGGTTTTGCGGCAGTGGCCATCCAATCCCCGACATGAAGAGGAGGAGTCAGATTTTCCATGTCGATTGTCTTATGAGACAAGGAAGTCGGTGCAACGTCGCCACGCCGCGGCAGGATCAAGACCAAACCGAGGACCAGCGCCAAACCAATCGGAGTGAGAAAAAGTCTTTTCATGGTGTGGGTGTTGCCGGAGTATTTGTCGTTCGGACGATGGTGCGACGGATCGTACGCTGCTTCCAGGGGAAGCCTCCTTCAAGAATGGTGTGAAGCCCCATCATCAACAACAGGGAAATCGGATAGAACAAAAGCAGGCCTGAGTGGTCGTGCCACGTTTTTTGCGCAAACTGGGGATTACCGTATTCTGCGATGACAAAGATGGAAGCGACTCGGAGGCCGTTGCCGAGAATCGCGATCGGTAATGCGGACACGATCAGCAGAGACCGCTTCCATAATTTCATGGGTGCCAGGTATGCCCAGGCACACGAGATCATCAGCAATGCCATGAGCGATCGGATGCCGCTGCACATTTCGTCCACCGTCAGCGGATTCCATTTTTGAGCTGTTGAATAAATCACTGCGCCGGAGGCATAGGTTTGCACCCCACATATGTTGCAAATGGATTGGGCGAGTGATATGGAAATATTTTGCAGCGGCACAGTGGCTTGTTGAATATCAGGAATCGGAATACTCAGCCAAAGATAGAACACCGGAAAGCAAGTGAGGAGAAATGTCCGTCTGCCACAAAGATACCAGATCAGGCCCGAAACGATGAAAGGCAGGGAACCGACACCGACCCGCCATTGAATCACCCGGTGGGCCGCAATGAACAAGAGACAACCGAGACCCAGTAACAAAAGTCCCTGCCATTCACCTTGTTGAACTGATCCGCGGATATTTTTCCATTGATGGACCAGCAATCCCAGAATGATGAAAGGAAACATCACGCCGTGTTCATAACGCGTTTCCTCATTCCAACTATCGTAGAGAACTTGCAGCAAAGATTGCTCTCTGCCCGGGCCGTAGCCAGGAATCAAGAGGTAGAAACACAGCAAAACCAGTGCGCAACCGACGAAGCAAAGTCTGCGAGCGAGGGGTGGTTGGTGAGAGTGGGGTATCTGCATCTTCAAACGTGTGATGAATCAATACAGAAAATCAATCCCATGATCAACATCGAATGCGCGCAAGATTGTTTGCATGTAATCTTGTGGCTGGACGTTATTCCGATTGCAGAAGGCGGCGAGTTCTTTCCGCCAGCAGAAGGCGAATGACACGAGTGAGATGCCACAAGCAAAGCAAGGACACGAGCATTTCCAGCAAAGGAGTTGCAGGAGGCTTAGGCGATGAATGGTGCAACCATGCGGCCCAGTCTGGAAGATTGATGGCGCTCCGACAGAAGCCGAGTAGCGCCACGACTCCGCTGCCGATCATGCCATGCCAGTAATTGTTGCGGGAGAAAAAATAACAAATGACAAACGCACCACCTAACGAAAGTCCTCCTTGCAGGAAGGAGAAGCTTTCGTTGCGCCCCGGCAGCATCATTTTTCCGGCGAATCCACATGCAAGGATGATGAGTCCGATGATGAGCAGAGAGGTGCGCATAATGTGTTAGAGTCGGGCGAGGATGGCATCGCCCATGGCGGAGGTGTTAACGCGTGTCTCTCCCGCGGCGCCTGTGGCGATATCACCGGTGCGGAAACCATCGCGGATGGTGGCGGCCACAGCGGCATCGATGGCGTCGGCAGCGGCTGCTTCGCCCAAAGAATAACGCAGCAGCATCGAAACGCTGAGGATTTGGGCGATGGGATTGGCAATGCCCTGGCCTGCGATGTCCGGTGCCGAGCCGCCGGAGGGTTCATACATTCCGAAATAGAGGCCTTTATCGTTTTTCGCGCCGAGTGATGCCGATGGCAGCATGCCGAGCGAACCGGAGATCATTGCCATTTCATCGGAAAGGATGTCGCCGAAAAGATTTTCTGTCACCAACACATCGAATTCCGAAGGGCGTTTCACCAACTGCATGGCGGCGTTGTCGACATACATGTGAGAGAGCGAGACCTCGGGGAATTCCTTGGCGATTTCATTCGCGGTTTCACGCCACAATACCGAGGAAGCAAGCACGTTCGCTTTATCGACAGAGACAAGTTTTTTGCCCCGTCCCATGGCTGCAGTAAACGCCACGCGTAGAATGCGTTCGATTTCGGATTTTTTATACACCATGGTGTCGAACGCCACGGGCTCGCCGTTTTCCTCACGACGTCCTTTGGGTTGTCCGAAATACACACCACCGGTCAGTTCGCGCACACAGAGAACATCGAAACCATTCGGAATCAGTTGGTTTTTTACAGGTGAAGCGTGAATCAAAGCGGGCAGACAGACCCCGGGACGCAGATTGGCAAAGAGGCCGAAGTGTTTTCTTAATGGTAGAAGTGCACCGCGCTCGGGTTGGATATCAGGTGGTAGGGATTCCCATTTCGGTCCACCAACCGAGCCGAACAAAATGGCATCGGCCTTTTCGCTGGCGGCCACTGTTTCCGCTGGTAGTGGATGCCCCGTGGCATCGATGGCGGCTCCACCGACGAGGTGTTCGCTGCGGGATACCTGGAATTGAAATTTTTCTGCCACGGCATCGAGCACGCGCAGAGCCTGGGTCATGACTTCGGGGCCGATGCCGTC
>JBMLRP010000014.1:0-167663 GCA_049240965.1 Akkermansiaceae bacterium | reverse complement strand
GCGGGCGATGAGATTCGAACTCACGACATCCACCTTGGCAAGGTGGCGCTCTACCACTGAGCTACGCCCGCTTTCGCGATACGCGAAATTCGCGTGCAAGGAGTTTAGAAATTTTTCCCAATTGCGCAAGAAAAAACATCATTCAAAGTGAACTTTTTTTTGATACCCTTGCTCTTCAAAGCATTTCACGCTTATAATGCGCCACGCATGCAAGACAAACTCGCGCAAATCATCCAAACCAAGCACCGAGAGGTGGAGGCACTTCTTCCCAAAGCATCGCTCTTGAAAGCCGCCGCACTGCAGCGCAATGAGTTCCGCGGATTTCGCTCCGCTCTCGACAGGGGGCCACACCAATTGGGTGTCATCGCAGAGGTGAAGAAAGCCTCTCCCTCAGTGGGAATTATTGATCCTACCTTTGATCCCGTGAAACAAGCACAGCTTTACCTTCAGGGTGATGTTTCCTGCATGTCCATTCTTACCGATGAAGAATACTTTCAAGGCTCACTCGCCTATCTTTCACGGATCTCTGAATTTTCCTCAGCGCCTCTTTTGCGCAAGGATTTCACGATTCACGAAGTGCAAATCCACGAGGCGGTGGTAGCCGGCGCCGACGCAATTCTGCTGATTGTCGCCGCCCTAGATGATCCAACCTTGCATCACCTCTATCACACTGCGAAAGACTTATCACTCGATGTCCTGGTGGAAGTTCATGACTTGCCAGAAATGGAACGTGCGCTCGATCTCGGAGCAGATCTCATTGGTATCAATAACAGAAATTTGAAAACATTCGAAATTGACCTGGCAACGACGGAAGCGCTGGTGGATGAAGTTCCGGAAAATGTGTTGTTGGTATCCGAGTCCGGAATCAAGACACTCACGGATGCCCAGAGAGTCCTCGATGCAGGGGCCAATGCCGTTCTGATCGGCGAGTCGCTCATGCGGGCTCACAACCCTGCTGCTGAGATCCAGGCTTATCTCGATCTTGTTGTGCGTGGCGCCTGATCCGGCATATAAAATCGCGCAACGAGATACTGCCCTCGCGACAGGAAAATAAAAGCATTTCCCAGCGCTCCATTCTCTTGTATGATCGAATCAGTGACTCTGGAAGATTTGGGATGGAATTCTTTTTTTGCCGAAGCATTTGCCGCTCTGCCGGCGAATGATTGGGTTCCCGCACGCTTGATTCGCGAGAGCCCGATCAACTACGGAGCCTTCCTGGCTGATGGTGAGGAGATCGATGTGGTGCTATCCGGCAAAGTCTGGCATGATGCCGCCAACGACGCCGAGTTACCCGCCGTAGGCGACTGGGTGGCGGTCAAGCTTGGCGGAGAAAACGAGGAACACGTGATCCGCACACGGCTACCACGTCAGTCGTGTTTTTCCCGTAAAATGCCAGGCAAGAGCACGGAAGAACAAGTCATTGGCGCCAATATCGACATCGTGGCGGTGGTTACGGATGCCGGCGAAGACTTCAATCCGCGACGCATGGAACGATACTTCACCCTCATCCAGCGCGCTGGCGCCAAGCCAGTTGTTCTCCTCAATAAATCCGATCTCTACCCAAAACTACAAAACCAGGAGGCTGCCCAAATCTTGCAATCACTCTGTCCCGATGCGGCCGTCCACATCACCAGCGCTCTGCACAATACCGGTCTCAAGGTATTGCTCGGTCACCTGAAACGCGGCACCACCATGTGTATCGTCGGCTCCAGTGGCGTGGGCAAATCGACTCTGGTCAATCAGCTCTACGGCGAGGAATGGCAATGGACGGATGAAGTCAACGAAGTCACTGGCAAAGGTCGTCACACCACCACCGCGCGCGAACTCGTTCCCCTACCCAAGCGCGGACTCATTATCGATAACCCCGGGATGCGCGAAATCCAGATGTGGACCGATGAACACACGCTGCGCGAAAGTTTTTCCGATGTCGATCAAATTGCCTTGCACTGCCGTTTCCAGGACTGCAAGCATCAGCAAGATCAAGGCTGCGCGATCCGTGACGCCGTCGAGAAAGGTCAACTCGATCCAGAGCGCCTCGATAGCTATCTGCGCCTCGATGATGAAATTGCCAAGCTGCGCAAACGTCAAAAAAAACGCCAGATCAATACCGAGCGCCGAGCCAAGCGCGATCACCGTGTCAAGGCACGCAACCTGAATGACCGGATTCAACTGGAAGCAGATGAAATCGGCCTCATCCGCCACGATGATGATGAAAACTAAAAAGTTTCCATTAGGAGAAGATGAGTTCCGTCGGGTGAAAAAAATCCCATCGCCTCACTCTGATCGTTGACATCAGGAACATTTGGTCGCATAAAGCGCTCCCGATGTCATCTATCCTTCCACCCCGACCCCGCCACTTGGGGGCCAAAGTGCGCATTTGCATTGTTGCCTCGAAATACAACGAGCAATTCACGGATGCTCTGGTGGAAAATGCGATCGACGAACTCAGCGAGCTCATGCCGCAATCGCGCGTCGATCTCGTGCGCGTTCCCGGAGCTTTTGAAATCCCGGTGACCATTGCCAGTATTTTAGAGCGTGACAAACCAATCTGCATTATCGCACTGGGGCTCATCATTCGTGGAGCCACGGCGCACGCGGATCTCGTCGCGGAATCGGTAACCACATCGCTCCAACAGATGGCTGTCTCACACTGTGTTCCCATCATTCACGAAGTCTTGCTGGTGGACGATGAGAAACAAGCGTATGCGCGCTGCATCGGCGCTAACATCAATCGTGGTAGAGAAGCCGCGCGCGCAGCTACATCCATGGTTGATATTTTCCAAGAACTGGACCGCTCGATCCCGCGAACCACCTCACGCTCCAATGCCTAGTCGTCGTCAAATACGCGAGGCCGCCGTTCAGTTTCTCTACTGTGCCGATCTAGAAGGCGGAGCACCTGCGTCGGAATATCGCAATACGTTTTGGGATCTGCTCACCGAACCGGATCGCCGGCGTCTGCTTAACAGTACCTACCGCGCCCTCGAACACATCACCCAGGGCCGCCAGGACCGATTGCTGGAGTTATCGGAACGAACGCCCGCCGCACTGGCACGGTTGGGTGCGGCACAGAATACCGCCGAGCTCAAAAAAGAACTACAAGACATCCTGCGCTACGAATCACTATGGACCATCCAGTGGGAGCAAATCAAAAAGCTGCCCCTGCATGACATCGACAACGACCAGGTCGTCGGTCAGATCGAAGTGGCGCTGAACAAACTCTACGGCATCAACCGTGAACTTTCCGCCGCGCGCACCCGCTTCCAGCAGGGATTGGATGACCACCCCGCCCTGCGTCCGCTCATCGAGCCCGTGACAGCTTCCCTGCGGCGCATGCAGCGCATTTCGGATCGCGTGCAGATGCTGGAGGATCCCCAGCAGTTTCCCGAGCAGTCCGATTTGAAGCATTTGTGCGCCTCCCAAGCCGATCTGCAGCAATTGCGTCGCGAGGCCGACCTGATGGTCGACTCCGTGCTCCGGCACAAATCGACCATCGATCAAAAACTTGCGGAAATCATCGAAAATTTCGCCCCCGAGCGCATCGATCCGGTGGATCGTGCGGTGCTGCGTTTGTCCGCCAGTGAACTGATCCACCGCCCCGATCTCAGCGCGAACATCGTCATCAACGAGGCCGTCGATCTGGCGAAAAAATTCGGATCCAACGACTCCGGTCGCTTCGTGAATGGTGTTCTCGACCAGCTCGCCAAGCAGCGTGCGTGAGGCATCACTCGGTTCATTGAATCCGCGGGAAGCGTCTTGCGTTCCGCGCTACTCACATTTCAGAGGCCGGGAAGATTCTGATTTCTTGAACGAAAAGCACATGCAGCCCAGCTAGCGGGGGCGGAAGTCACTCATGGGGTTGAGATTGTAGTTACAAAATATCATCGCAAAGAATCGGCTAGCTGGGGTTATCATGTCGCGGCCTTTTGGGCTTATCTTCGTTCCATTCCCTATGAAGGGTGTCGCCGCTCATGCTTGATCAATGTGACGCGAATCAATTCATCATCAACAACTCTGAATAGAATGGCATATGAAAATCTCTTCATCAACGCCCTGCGTGTATCACCTCGGACAATCTTCCACCGCGATGGCATGGCGGGAACACGAAGAACTTGTCTCTCAAATTCATTAATGAAATCAACACCAAGGTTCGGAGATCGTTCGTTGTAGTAATCCCGAATCTCCGCAAGCTCTTCTTCAATCGCGGGGTGTTACTCGATCCTCATGATCTCAAACGTAGCATCAACTCCTCATGCGACAGAGCCTTCACGCGACCGCTCTCAATCTCTTGATTTCTTTCTTCCGCGAGGTTCAAAGCAAACTCATCATCGAAATCCGTAGCAATCTCAAAGGGATCTTCGATGCTCTCCCATAATGAGGCGGCAAGCAGTGCACGCTCTCTTACTGGCAGCTTCAAGGCTTCTGGGGCAATCTGATCAATGTTCATGGGAGTAGTTTACCACAAAATTCGAAATGATAAAGTCTGAATTTTTGCCCAACAGTTATCATTAGTTCAGATACCAACGCTATGAAACTCGGCAAAATTAACAAATGAATTTTTTCCTCACTCGGAAATCATTGATTTTCCACTATTTGCGCAATCGATTCAGATTTATGGATGGTTTTGTTCGCTTGATGTTTCGGATCCATGAATCTAACAGTTATGAAGGAAATTCAGACGTGTGGGAACTACGAACACCTCAGTATGTCTTTACGGTGTGCGACCTTGCATCACTTTCCGATAATGCCTGTGCGCCATCCGTCCGTGGTTTACACTTTCCCCTTTCCCTCGCCTTACGCTCAACGACGCAAGGTGGACTCCAGCAGACTTACCAGTTCTTTCACGCCATGATCCTTGCCGATCTGTTCCGTGACTTTTTTGCAGGCATGGATCACGGTTCCGTGATCGCGGCCACCGAAGGCTTCGCCGATGTCCATCAGCGATGATTTCGTGAGCTGACGGCTGAGATACATCGCCAACTGCCGCGGATAGGCGACACTGGTGGGACGACGCCGACTCGTCATATCAGCAAGCCGCAGATCGAAATGCTCGGCCACCGCTTTTTGGATCGCATCGATGGTCACCTGCTTAGTAGCTTCCTCGCGCAGGATATCGCGGAGGAGATACTCGACTTTTTCGAGCGGCACCTTTTCCCCAGCGAGGGAGGCATAAGTCGCCACCCGCATCAGGGCACCCTCCAGACGGCGAACATTGCTGCGGATGTGTTCGGCCAGATAGCGCACGATGGATTCATCCAGCTTCACCTTCCATTCCTCCATCTTGCGTTGCAAAATCGCCGTGCGCGTCTCCTCGAGAGGTGCCTGCAGTTCGACCGTGAGACCACATTCAAAACGCGAAATCAAACGCGGTTCGAACGACTTGATTTCACAGGCCGGGCGATCGCAGGTGAGTACCACCTGCCGCTGCCCGTCGATCAGTGTGTTAAAAGTATGAAAGAACTCTTCCTGCGAACGCTCTTTGCCGGCGATGAACTGAACGTCGTCGATCAACATCAGCTCCGCGGTGCGGTAGCGTTTGCGGAATTTTTCCAAGTCGCCCTTGCGCACGGCATCGATGAACTCGTTGGTGAATTTTTCACAGGTCAGGTAGACCACGCGGGCGTTCGGACGCGTGCGCAGCCACTCCTGTCCGATGGCTTGCATCAAATGGGTTTTGCCCAGACCGGGACCACCGTGAATGAACAAGGGATTGTAACCCACCGCCTTGTGACTGGCGACCGCGCTACACGCGGCGTGAGCGAACTGGCTATTGCTCCCCACCACGAAGCGACCGAAGTGGAACTGCGGGTTCAGTCCGGCGGCTTTGAGGCGCTTTTCCAAGGGATTCTCGTCAGCGGCCAAGACATCCGTGGCCTCATCAGCGAGCAGATCCGCGTTCACACTGGCAGGTGATGGCACAGGATCGCTTTCGCTCACGGCTAGTTTAATTTCGCGGAGACCGTAGACCTGAGTACAGGCATCTAACAACTCGGGCCAGTAGTTCGTCTCGATCCAGACCAAATGGATTTCGTTAGGCAGGCCGATGGTGATTTGTTCATCGTCTTCGCTAACGATACGGCTCAGGCGGAACCATCGGTGATACGCATCGGGGCTCAATCGTTTCGCGAGAATCTCCTGAACTTGCTGCCATGATCCATATTCGTTTGGGGGTGTAGTTTCATGAGAAGATTGACTTGGTTCCATTACTTGATTTTTTTTGAAAAATTTCGCTGACTCCGAGATCCAGATCATCGTCGACCCATCAGCGGCGAGAGGAAGGCTAAAAGAAAAAATGAGAGCCTAGAATCAAAAAAAATGCCTTGCCTTCGATTCCACAAACAAACCGTGCAGCCAAGGGAGTTCCACAACAAAAAATTTCAAAAAATACCTTCCGCTCAAAGTTAAGATATCTTAAAATTTTCGCTCACGACTTTTCACAAAAACGCACACAACGCTTGGATAGCAATGGTTTTTCGACATTTTCATACTCTAACAAAAAAGATACCGGAATTCAGAAACATGTCAGCGAGGATGAATCCATTTTCAGACACGATGGGCATCAACCACCACTGGCGAAGCTACGGAATGACAAGACCAGAAACGAAATCAAAGACCTGCGAAAAAGACACCTTCAACACTCTACCCAGACAGATTTCAAGTAAGGTGAATCCGTAAAGTCCGGCGGCATCGGAGTATGATGGAAATCGCATTTTCTGGGTAACGCGGCACGAAGTTGGAGTTCGAAATCATCCGGCGCAAGTTTGTGGCAATTGGTAGAACAAAGCATCCAGCCACCAGGTTGCAGGCAACGGTGCGCTAGCGCGGCAAGTTCACCATAATCATTTTCGACTCGGAATACCTGACCCTTTTCATCCCGCGAAAAAGTGGGTGGATCCAGGATGATACCGTGAAACTTTCGACCTTGTTTTTCAAAACGACGCAACCAGTGAAACGTGTCGCCTTTGCAAAAATAATGAGACGCGGGATCGAGTTGGTTGTGTGTGAAATTGCGTTTCGCCCAATCAAGATAAGGCTGCGACAAATCGAGCGTTGTGGTCTGAGCACCACCCAGTGCAGCAAAAACAGAAAAGACTCCGGTATAGGCGAAAGTGTTGAGTATGGTGTCGCAGGGATGAACTCGATCGCGCACGCGTTGGCGGTTATCGCGCTGATCGAGGAAAATCCCCTGTGAGTATCCGCTGCAGAAAGAGATTTCGAAATTCACTCCATTTTCCCGCGCCAGAAAAGAAGGAGGCACGGCAGAGCCATGAAAATGCCGGGGTGATTCCTTTTGCTGCTGACTTAGGCATTTATGATACGTTTGATGATCCTGTTCACGAAGCCAATTTGCCATTTTTTCGGGTATCGTGGCTCCAGTCGTAGAAACCAACCAGTAATCAGCAAAAGATTCGAGAAACACGCCCGGTACACCATCACCAGCGCCATCGATGAGACGCAGCGCATTCGTATCGGCAAGGAGTAGAGAATCTCGTTTGCTCAAGGCTTGGGAAAAAAGGGACATGTGGATCGTGGCTGAGAAAACAGTAACAGCCCCTACTTGATTTGAAAACCATGCAAATGCTGCTTTTTATCGTGAGACGTCGCTCGAGTTAGGCATTCGACCGCTCAACAAATCAGCAGATTGACTCTGATCCTGCAAATTATTTCAGATTGCTTGATTTTCACAAAGCACAACATCTAGTATAAAACGATTGTTTTTTATGGCAAATATAGTATGGTTTCGATCTGCTTGGTTGTCAAAACGTTGAGAAACGCTACGGTCCTCTTCGCGCTCAATGCAACGCTAAATCTTACTTTCTGCACTGACTTATGTATCTCAAATCTCTCGAAATTCACGGCTTTAAATCTTTTGCCGACAAAACGATCTTCGAATTTGCCACTGGTGTGACGGGGATCGTTGGTCCGAACGGTTGCGGAAAGTCAAACGTCGTCGACGCGATCCGCTGGGTACTGGGCGAAACCTCCGCGAAAGCCTTGCGTGGGGGTGAAATGGCCGACGTGATTTTCAACGGCACGGAAAAACGGAAGGCGCAAGGCATGGCGGAAGTGACGCTGACCATGGCAGATTGCGAAAAATCGCTGAAAGTAGACTACAACGAAGTATCAATCACTCGCCGCGTATTTCGCGACGGCAAATCGGAATATCGCATCAACAACACACTTTGCCGCCTGAAGGATATCCATGATTTATTCATGGATACCGGCATCGGCAGAACGGCTTATTCCATCATGGCGCAGGGGCAGATCGATCAGATCCTATCGTCGAAGCCTGAGGAGCGCCGTGCCGTGTTCGAGGAAGCCGCAGGCATCACGAAATACAAGCGTGAGAAAAAAGAAGCCATGCGCAAACTGGAATATACCGAGGCAAATTTGTTGCGTGTCAGCGACGTATTGGCCGAGCAGGAGCGCCGCATGAATTCGTTGCGCCGTCAGGTTGCCAAGGCTCGCCGCTATCAGGCACTTGCGATCGATGTTAAAATTCTCGACACCCATCTCAGTCATAAAAAATATCTCGAACTATCCGCCGAGTTGGGAGAATTGAAAACATCGATCCACTCACTCGATGTCAAAGAAACCGAGATCGAGCAGCAAATACCCGGCAAGGAAGAATTGGTCGCCGAGGCGCGTTCAATCGCGCGAGGTTTCGAATCCGAACTTGCCGAACTGCGACAACGCCTCAACGAGCATCGCAATCAGCTCACTTCGGCCCAAGGACGCGTTGCTTTCAACGCTGAACGCAGATCCGAGCTCGACGGTCGTATCCGCCAGAATCTGGAAGATGTCGAAGATACGCGCCAAAAACTTACCCAGCAAGAATTTGCCTTTCAGAATTGCCATGCCGAACTGGAGTCGCTCACCAAACGAATCATCGATCGCGAAATGGAAGTGTTGACCCACGAGGAGCGCACCCTGGCGGCAAAATCCCGGCGCGAAGGAATCGAAGGATCACTGAGGGAAAGTCGTGCCGAGGCCAATAAAACGCAGACCATCATTGCCTCCTCGCAGGCAAAAATCGAAAGTTCGATCGCACAGATGGAAGGCAATCGCGACCGCGCGAGGCAGCTATCTGATGAAGAGCAGCGTCTCCGCCTGAATCTTGAAGAACTCCGCAGCGAAGAAACGAGAGTTGTCGAGGAGTTGGAAAAACAGGTAGGATCCCAGTATGCGTTAGAAGAGGAGTTTCAAAGTGCCGAACGCAGCTACCAACACATTCGCGGTGACCTTGATTCCACTCGCATTCATGGAGCGGAGATACACAAGCGATTTGCTCAACGCTCATCACGCTTGGAAGTCGTGAGTCAGCTGGTGAAAAGTGGCGAAGGTTTTGAAAAAGGCACCCGTCAAGTTTTATCAGGGCTTGGCGCGCCGGAGCAATTTTCCACCGGGATCGACGGAGTTCTTGCTTCATTTCTGGATGCTGATTCCACTTGCGCGCGTGCCATCGAAGCAGCCCTCGGCTCGCACATTCAAGCTGTCCTCGTGCAAGACGAATCACTGGCATCTTCAATTATTGACCGACTCACGGAACAAAAGCTCGGCAAGGCCGCGATCATTCCGCAGTCCTTCGTGGGCACTTCACTTGGCACGCAAATGGAAGCTGTGCCGGAAGGTGGAGTTGCTTGGGCGCTCGACCGCGTGAAGGTCGATGCGCGTGTGGCGGCACTGGTTGAAAAACTATTAGAGCGCGTGATGATTGTTCCGGATCTCAATACCGCCATGCGACTGCGCAATGTCATTCCCGATGCGACATTCGCAACACTACAGGGGGAAATTCTACGCGCCGAGGGAACGATCAGTGGTGGCATTTCCGGCGACGGCGCGGATTCCTTGTTAGAGCGCCAGAATGAAGTACGTGATCTCACCGTCGAAGTCGATTGTCTTGCGCAAGAAGACGAGGCATGTCGCCTCAAACTGAACGAACTGGAAGCAGCTCTGGATCGTCAAAGGGAGACGGTGGAAGTCGCACGCGATCGACTGCAACGCCAGAAGGTGGAGATTTCGACACTCCAAGGACAACTCTCGCTTGCAAAACGCGAGGTCGAGTCTTTTGAGACAAAATTGCAAAACGTGATTTGGGAACGCGGTGAACTTGAGAAACGCGAGCAGATCGCAGCAGATAGTCGCACTGGTCTGGAAGAGGAACTTCATTCCGCCCGCGTTCGACTGGAGGCGCTCGACACCGATCAGCGCCGCCTGCAAATGGAACTGGATTCATCTCTCCGTGATGAAGCAGAACTTGCATCCATTCTGAATGAAATGCGCACCTCGCTTGCTGTCGACCGCCGCGCCAAACAAGCCGCTGAGGAGCAACAAAAACCGATGGAACTCCGCTTGATGGAGTTGCGTGAGTTGTCGCTTCGCCGCGAAGCCGAAATCGAACAATTTACTCAGCGCATCGAAGCTGCTGTGGCAGAAAACGCTCGTCTTGCGGAAGAGATTGAAACCCATTCCGCGGAAGCTGAGGATCTGCAAGCCGAGCTGAATACCCGCAGTTCCGGTCGTGAGGCCATCATGCAGCGCATCGATGAGGCCGAGGCCCAGCTCTCGGACATCCGCCGACAACACGCTCGATTTGCCGAGCAACGCGGACGTGAGGAAGTGGCCGCTACCAAAATCGAATTGCGGTTGGAAAGCCTGGTGCAAAGCACGCACGAGCGCCATCAAGTCGAGCTCTCGGCATTTGAGCCGGACGCTCACGCACTGCTGCAATGCATCGCCCAGCAAAAAGCCCAACAGAAAGAAGGCGCACGTCGCATTGTGGCTGATACCGAGGAAAACGAGGAAGAGCCCGATGTGGTTGTTTACAACGAAGCGCAAAGTGAACGCGCGATCAAGCCCACTCACGAAATCCTTCCCGGAGAAATGGAAGGAGAACCTGATTGGGAATTTGTTGAGAGCATCGTTGTCGACCTCAAGCGCCGTCTCGATTCCATGGGACCTGTGAATTTGGATGCTATTGAAGAGTATGAGGAACTCGAAGAGCGTTTCAATTTCATGCGCTCCGAGCACGACGACTTGGTCAACGCAAAGACCGAATTGCTCAGCATTATTGAACGCATTAACGAAGAAACGCAACGACGTTTCAGCGAAACCTTCGCCCAAGTGCGCGAGAATTTCAAAGAAATGTTCAAAGAACTCTTCGGCGAGACCGGAAAAGCGGATCTACTGTTGGTCGATGAAAGCGATCCTTTGGAAAGCGGCATCGAAGTGATCGCCAAGCCACCCGGGAAAAAACTTCAGTCGATCACGCTGTTATCGGGTGGTGAACGCTCCATGACAGCCGTTGCCCTGCTGTTCTCGATCTACATGATCAAACCCAGTCCTTTCTGTGTTCTCGATGAATTGGATGCCCCCTTGGACGAATCGAACATCAACCGTTTCGTGCGTGTTTTGGATCGTTTTATTGACAACAGTCAGTTCATCATTGTCACGCACAGCAAACGAACCATGGCGCGAGCTGATGTCATGTATGGTGTGACCATGGAAGAATTCGGCGTTTCCAAGCCTGTCGGCATGCGTCTTACCAAAGCCGATGGCGAAGGGAAACAAGAGGCCAAGACCGCCGCGCAAAAAGCTGCTCTACGTTTGGACGCCTGAAGATTCGATCGACCATTCTTGCGCTGACTGTTTTTCCGAATCGCTCCATCCGCCTATGAATGGGATGATTTTGATGAATCATATAAATGTATGTATGATTTCTGAATCATCTCAATATTTGGATACGCTCTGCGCATCAGAGTATCGCAGCGATTTTCCTGGAGCTATGACCAATCAAATCCCCTAGATTTTTACCCAACAAATTCTGATACAATGGACTAGATGGTGTGAGCACGGTAATCAAATACCCATCATGCAAAATTTCAAGTCCCCCCGCACTAGGTGCCAGCAAATACCAGTCGTCACCACTTGTCATCACGAGTGAACCCATGACCACATGCAGATCACTCTCGATGGACATGACATCAAACGCTTCCAACAAGCGGAGTGACTCCGCAAGTTCCTCGACTTGTTTGGCCTGTCCTGAAGCGAGATACGATGCTTCCAGATTGCGGGTATCGTACTTGCTCTCAGCCTTGCTGCCGACATCAGTGGCGGCAGCATGAGCTTCCTGTGCTGCATCTTTCAGACGCAGGAGCTGGGCGCGCAATTCTTCGCGAATGCTCTCGAACAACCGGGCTTTCATAATCTTTCAAGCACGACCTTCTTCCGCATCAAAGAGAGCAAAGAAAGTCTGGATGTCATCGCGATGAGACAATCCTGCATCAGCTTTTTGTTGTTGCAAGCCGGATGTGGCAGAATCATTCCAACCGCGCTTTTGCATAAAAGCGTTCCAGACTTCGATCTGCTCATCGTCGGGACGTCTGCCATTTTCATAACACCAATCGAGAATTTCCTCATCGCTGCCGCCAGACAAAGTGCGTGCTCGCAGCGCCTCGAAATCCAATCCGAGAAAGCGGCAAACCCGATCATCGAATGTTTTTTTACCAGCAATGATACCGAGATGATAGCCCGCCGGCAACAGCCCCTGGGAATCGAGCCGGATTTTATCAAGAATGCGGCCAAAAACATAAAGCCCACCGACAGTGGCGGAGGCGGAACGGAGAGGAAAGGACATGGGTTTACCATGAAACAATGCATCCAGCAGGGCAAGTCCGGAATACTCTAGGTGAGGATCACTCATGGAGTCTGAAAAGTAACAGTATCCTAAGGTTTGTCTGATGGAAAAGTTTCATCCTGATGCGCTATGCTACAAGTGATGATACTGATGCCTTTGAAATCTCATCAGCCACTGACAATTTTCCCGCTATCCATGAAAAATCATCGTTCTTTTATTGAAAAGAGTGCTGGGATATGGCACGAAACAACTGATGTCAATAGAGCAGGACATGACACTCCAAGCTTCCCCTCATAAATCGTTTCAGAGCACGATTTTCAAGCGACTTCGATCCTCAGAAAAATTTACTGTTTATCAAGATGCCTTTCGTGCTGCCACAGGATTACCGCTACGATTGGTGGAATCTGATACAGAGAAATGGTGCCTGGATGATCTAAGCATCAACCGCAGTCCGTTCTGTGAAAAACTCAATCTCTGCAAAAGCGCATGCCATGCCTGCATTGATGTTAACAAACGACTGATGGAAGAAGCGGATGTTTCAGGTCCTGCCACCTGTCATTGTTTCGCAGGCCTTTATGCAAGCGCTGTTCCGATCAAACTGGGAGCATCCACCATCGCTTACCTCAAGACGGGGCAGGTGTTTTCACGTCCGCCAGATGAAGAAAATTTCCGCGATGTGTTGGCGCTTCTCGGGAAAAAAACCATACCGCAAAAAGAAGTCGATTTACTCCATGAAGCTTATTTTCAAACACGTGCGGTGGAACCTCAACGTTACCAGAGCATGGTCACACTCCTTGCGAGTTTTGCAGAGCAGTTATCTCACTACACAGAGCAACTCGCCATCATCGATCAAGGCTCCGAACCGGCAGCGATCAGTAGGGCAAAAAAATATATCCATGAGAATCTTGATCGTGCCATGCCACTGGGCGATGTCGCCAGGATCGCGGGTCTATCCGAATCACATTTCTGCCGATTGTTCAAGGAAACCACCGACCTGACTCTCACGGATTACATCAACCGTTGCCGCATTGAATGGGCGAAGCGCGAACTTCTGCGACCCGAGGTGCGTGTATCGGAAATTGCTTATCAAATCGGTTATCAATCGCTCTCGCAGTTCAACCGCTGCTTCGCGCGTATCACAGATACGTCCCCTACCCATTACCGCCGTGATCAACTCAGCCGCGTGGCATCGTGAGGATTTCTGAGTCGCAGGTTGACTCGTCATTTTTTTGAGCGATGTTCTACCATGACAAAGCGTATCGCAATCATTGGAGGGACCTCGGGTATCGGAGCCTCAGCAGTCCAACAGTTCCATACCCAAGGACATGAAGTTTTTGCTGCCTGTCGCCATCCTGAAATACTGATTGCCCAGGGAATCCAAGCCCAGCACTTCGATGCCCTCTCACCCACCCCGCTCATCTGGCCGGAAAAACTCGATGGTTTCATTTACTGCCCGGGAACCATTTCTCTCAAGCCGTTTCATCGCATCGGCGCCGATGACTTTTCCCGCGATCTACAAGTGAATCTTCTTGGAGCAGTGCACACTCTGCAAAGCGCTCTTCCCGCTCTGAAAGCCGCCGGCAACGCTTCGGTTGTGTTATTTTCCACCGTCGCTGTGGCGCAGGGGATGCCATTTCATGCATCGATCGCGGCAGCCAAAGGAGCCGTCGAGGGCCTGGCCCGGAGCCTTGCCGCCGAATGGGCACCGGCCATCCGTGTCAATGTGATCGCGCCATCTCTAACCGATACTCCCCTCGCCCAGTCATTACTGAGCGATGATACGAAGCGATCCGCAGCGGCTAAACGCCACCCGATGCAACAAGTGGGTCATGCAACTGACATCGTAGCGCTAGCCAATTTCCTGCTCAGTGATCAAAGTCGTTTCATGACCGGTCAGGTCCTTCGCCCGGACGGAGGACTTTCATCCGTGAGACTCTTCGGTTGATCTAACGTAAATCCAGAAAAACCTCTTCAACCGGAGCGTCCGGAAGAGCGCTCAGGAAATTTTTTCCGTATCTTTTGGTCAATATACGGTTATCGAGGATATGGACCCATCCGCGGTCTTTCGCGGTGCGGATCAATCTGCCCACGCCTTGCCTCATTTTGAGAATCGCTTCCGGCACGCTGTATTCCATGAAGGCATTGCCACCATTTGCCTCAATCGCCTCGATGCGCGATTGGGTCAGCGGATGATCGGGCACGGAAAAGGGCAAACGTGTGACGATCACATTCGATAAAGCCTCGCCCGGCACATCCACCCCCGTCCAAAAACTATCCGTGCCAAACAAAACACTGTTCACGTCATTGCGAAACTCGTCTACCATCTTGTGCCGAGTCATCCCAGCACCTTGCACAATGAGTTGCCAACCTTTCTTCCTGAAAAACGCTTCAAGCTGCGTCGCTGCGTCGCGCATGGCGCGATAACTCGTAAATAAAACAAAGGCACGACCGTCACTGACTTCCACCGACATCTGAATCGCCTTTGCCAGGGCTTTGTTGTATTTCGCGTCATTCGGTTCCGGCATATCACGGAAAATTTTCACCTGCATCTGCTTCTTATAGTCAAAAGGACTGCCGATACTCAGGCTTCTTACTTCTTCGGCGCCGACACGACCCTTGAACCACTGCAACGACGGATCGCCTACACCCAGCGTGGCACTCGTCATGATACAGGATTTTTCCGGTGCAAACAACAAGCGCCGCAGGGTTTCCGCTACTTCCACCGGCGCCGCATGGAGTGAAAATTGTATCTCATCGCGCCCACCGCGCTCGACCCAGTAAACATTCCCCTCCTGCTGTTGATCGAGAAATGTCTGCACCGTGCCATGAACCTCACGTAATTTTCGGGAAACATCGTTCAATTCTGCTTTGCCAGTATCGCCCTCGACATCAGCCGCGAGATCATCGATCTCCGACCACAACGCGCGAAGCGGTCCCGCGAGGGTATTTTCCACCATGCCCGGGCGACGAACGCGAAACTCCCGAGAATGCTCTCCAAATCGAGCGCATTCCCCCACGCGCAGGAAAAAATTCTCCGCCTCATCCAACAATGCCTCCACCGCCTTCATCGCGCTGGCCTTGCGATAACTTTTCAGCAGACCTTTTTTTGTGCGCGGATGATACAGTCGCATCAAGTCGTATTTCAGACCCGCCTGACTCAACCGCAAGCCCAATTGTGCCGCCGCTACGTGCTCCACGGTGTGGGCTTCATCAAGCACCACGAAATCATTGGGAAAAAGAAACCCATTCATCGCCCCGGCATCGGCCGACGCCACATCATCCGCGGCACCTAACAATGCAAAAAAAAGAGTGTGATTCACCACCACCATCTTTGCATCCGCCGCCGCCTTGCGCGCTTCTTGAAAAAAACAATTGCCGCGGGGGCCACAAATTCGTGCCGTACAGATGTGAGGATCGCTACAGACCTGAGCCCAGATTTTCGGCGATGGAGTAAACGGAAGATCACTCAAGGTACCGTCGCGCGTGCCCTCGGCCCAGCGAGCAATGGAGCGTAGTTCTTCGTCTTCCGAACTCGTAAAAAGGTCGGCCGCCTGCTCCATCGCCCGGCGCAAACGCACCGGACAGAGATAGTTTCCCCGCCCCTTCAACAACACGGCTGGGAAATCTTCACGCAGCACCTTGCGAACAATAGGAATATCCTTGCGGATCAATTGCTCTTGCAAATTGATGGTGTGCGTGGAAATCACTGCTTTGCGACCTGTTTCCAAGGCGTAACGTGCCGCTGGCAGCAAATACGCCAATGATTTGCCCACTCCTGTACCAGCTTCCGCCAACAAGCTGCCGCGATACACCAAGGCCTCCGCGACCGCAACCGCGAGCTGCTGTTGCTGGGGACGATACTCGAAATCCTTGGATCGGCCCAACATACCCTGAGGAGAAAACGCCTGCTGCATTTCCTCCACCAATCCCGGCACCGCGAGCCCATCCGTAACTGAAATCATGAACGCAGTTGTCCCATTTACATTTCACCTGCCGCCTGAGACTGCAAAAACTGGATTCTTGCATCTGCCTCTTGAATCGTAACAAATCCATCTCCATCCAGATCCGCGGCGTCGAATCGTTTCTTCACAGATCCTTTTTGTATTTGGATTTTCTCAAATTCCGGAAACGACACCTTGCCATCTCCATTCAGGTCATATTCGTTGAATTTGCCCCGATTGGCCTCAGGCGCAATATCCAACGCCTCCCAGAGGGTGATGCTTCCACTGTGATCATAATCGATGAGGTCAAACACGCGTTTGTGTTCAAATCGTTGTGCCTCATCGATCGTGAGTCGACCGTCTTTGTCAGCGTCAGCAAGTCGAAATTTCGCGCGATCGGCCTTGCTATCGACATTATGACACTGGCACAGAAGCACCAAAATCATTCCCATAATTATCATCGACTGAGTGTTTTTCATCGTCTGGTGTTCAACATAACAGAGCGTGAACTGTTCTCAAGAATAAATCGAAAATCCGGAGCGACATAAGGTTTTCTCTAAATAAAAAAAAATTTTCAATGCATCCGACCCAAGTCAATCAGCCAGCGAAATCAGCCTTGTAAAAGTCGATCCCTGGACTCGTTTCTGCTCCCCAAGCAGGGAATGGATGAAAATCCCGAAAATCCCTGAGGGCATGATAATTCCTTGCGTTCAAGGAAATTCACCTGTATCAAAGTCTTCCCCGCTTTCTTCTGTATTCCTCGCAAATTTATGATTAAATGGATTCTTCAAAAAATCGTTGGCAGCAAAAACCAACGGGAAATTCGCCGCATACGTCCGATTGTGGCACGCATCAACGAAATTGAAGAAGCCCTTCAGCGTGAGCCCGAAGAAAAGTTGCGTGAACTCACGGAAAAGTGGCGTAATCATTTGGCCCGATATCATGAACTTCAGGCGCCGCCCAAGCCGCAAATCCATCGCATGGGACATGAGGATCTGCATCAGGTTGCCCAAAGTATCGAAACACGTTTTTCACGGCTGAGAGATGAGTTCCCCCAGCTACCCGCTCGCATCGAAGCTAGTCCAGATTCGATCGAAGCAGCGAAAGAAGCCTTTCGCGAGATCGAACCCAGCTTCCGTGAGCGCCGCGCGAAATATCTCGAGCAGATCCTGCCTGATGCTTATGCCGTTGTGAAAAATGGCGCACGTCGCATGTGTAGCAGACAGATTTCCGTATGCGACCAATTGCTCACTTGGGAAATGGTCCATTTCGACGTGCAGCTCATCGGCGGTATCGCGCTGCATCGAGGCATGATTGCCGAGATGCAAACGGGCGAAGGAAAAACGCTCGTTGCGACTCTTCCAGTCTACTTGAATGCACTTACAGGTTTGGGAGTTCACATCGTAACCGTCAACGATTACCTCGCACGCCGGGATTCGGAGTGGATGGGGTCTCTATACAAGTTCCTGGGGCTCACGGTCGGTTGCATTCAAAATCAGATGTATCCGCAAGACCGTCGCGAACAATACCTCTGCGACATCACTTACGGCACGAACTCGGAATTTGGCTTCGACTACCTCCGCGATAACGGCATGGCCACCGCCGTTGACGAGCAGGTCCAGCGTGCACACTACCTTGCGGTCATCGACGAAGTGGACTCGATTCTGATCGATGAAGCGCGCACACCGCTGATTATTTCCGGCCCCGCCACTGTATCGTCACACCAATACGACACCTACAAGCCCTTGATCGAGCGTTTGGTGAAAAAACAAACCGAGCTCTGCAATGATCTGGCTGCTGAGGCAAAGGCAAAACTCGAATCAGGAGACACCGAGGGAGCTGGTCGCGCGATCTTCAAACTGAAACTCGGCCAACCACGCAATCGTCAATTCATGCGCTTGATGGAGGAACCGGAAAACCGTCGATTGCTTGAAAAGACGGAACTGTCGTTCTATCAGGATGCTCAGAAGCGGGAACTCTTTGCTATCAAAGAGGAGCTGTATTTCACGATCGATGAAAAAGCTCATGATGCCGACTTGATGGAAATGGGACGCAACTTCCTCTCGCCAAACGACCCAGATGCATTCGTCTTGCCAGACTTGGGACAAGCCTATGGTGACATTGATGCCGATCCTTCACTCAGTGATGAAGAACGTTTCGCGCGCAAGGAAGCGCTGCAGGCAAGGCTCGATCAGCAGGGTGAAAAAATGCACAACATTTCCCAACTCCTGAAAGCTTACTGCATTTACGAAAAAGACGTACAGTATGTTGTCTCGGATGGGAAAGTGGTCATCGTTGACGAAAATACCGGTCGTGAAATGCCGGGACGCCGCTGGTCAGATGGACTGCATCAAGCCGTGGAAGCCAAAGAAGGCTGCGTCATCGAGCGTGAGACGCAAACCTATGCGACCATCACCATTCAAAATTATTTCCGCTTGTATGAAAAACTCGCTGGCATGACCGGAACCGCCGAAACCGAAGCAGCGGAGTTTTCCGATATTTACAAACTCGATGTTTTGCCCATTCCCACGAATCAGCCGAACAAGCGAATCGATCTCAACGATCAGGTTTTCAAGACGCGTCGGGAAAAATTCAATGCCGTGGTGAAAAAAATCGCCGAGGCGCATGAGAAAGGGCAACCGGTCCTCGTCGGAACTGCATCTGTGGAGGCATCGGAAACCCTCAGCCGTTTGCTCAAACGTGAGAAAATCGAACACCAGGTGCTCAATGCCAAATACCATCGTCAGGAAGCGGAGATTATCGCCCAAGCGGGTCAACGCGGTGGTGTCACGGTTTCCACCAACATGGCCGGGCGCGGTACGGATATCAAACTGGGTCCCGGTGTCGCAGAGCTGGGTGGTCTTTTCGTGATCGGTACTGAGCGCCATGAATCACGTCGAGTGGACCGACAACTCCGCGGACGTTGCGCACGTCAAGGCGACCCCGGACTTTCCCAAGCCTATCTCTCCTTTGAGGACGATTTGATGCGAAACTTCGCAGCGGCTGAGCGCATGACGCAGATGATGGAGCGCTTCGGTATGGAAGACGGTGAAGCTCTGGAGCATTCTTGGCTCAACCGCTCGGTGGAAACCGCGCAAAAACGCGTGGAACAGAGGAATTACATCTGGCGCAAACGCGTTCTCGACTTCGATGACGTCATGAACAAGCAGCGCGAGGTGGTTTATGGCTATCGCAACGAAGTACTCTCAACGGAAACTCCACGCGATCTGGTTACGGAGATCATTGAGAAAGTCATCCCAGCGAATGTGATCGGTTATTTCGAAGGACGTGATGATCAATCGCCCGATCTAACAGAACTCTACCATTGGGTTCAAGGCAATCTTCCAGTGCGGGTCAAGCTCGAGGAAATTCAAAAGGCTCAAGTTCCCGAGGTGATCACAACTTTGTTGGTCGACAGGGTCAAGGAGGCCTACGAAGCCCGCACATCAACTCTTCCACCGGAAATCCTCGAGCAAGAGGAACGCCGCATGGTATTGGCTGCGATCGACAAACAATGGCAGGCACATCTGTATAACATGGACGCTCTGCGTGAAGGTGTGTATCTGCGCGCGCAAGGTCAGAAAGATCCCTTGGTCGAATACAAAAATGAAGCCTATTCCTTGTTCGTGGAATTAATGGGGAACATCGAGCAAGAGGCATTCCATAATCTTTTCCGCTCCGCTGCAGCGATTGAAGCATTCATCCGCCAATTGCAGAGCAATCCCCACCAATTGCAAAGCGCTGAAGTGGAGGAGGAAATCACACAGGAAAACATCGGGCGATCTGCGGGTGCGGCACTACTTCCCTCACCCGAAGCACCGACCATCAAACTCAATCTGCCGAAGCGTCGTCCCAGCTTTGATATCGCCAATTCCGGACGCAATGCTCCCTGCCCTTGCGGATCCGGCAAAAAATTCAAGCAATGTTGTGGCAAAGAGGACGAAACCGTTCAAGCTTGATTCCACTTAGCGGTGGCTGACCCAAGGTAATTCCAAGCTCCCGCCTATCCCTCGATTCATCTCACACATACTCATGCTTTCCATCCAAGGTCTTCGCGTCGAATACGGCGCCCGTGTTCTCTTCAATGACCTCACTTTCAGCGTGCAACCTCGCGAACGAATCGCCTTCGCCGGCCACAATGGTGCGGGCAAGTCGACCTTGATGAAATGTGTTGCCGGAAAAATCCAGCCAACTTCCGGCAAGGTCACGGCCCCGAAGGGATATCGTATCGGTTATTTGCCACAAGAAGGGATCCACGTCAAAGGGATCACCTTGTGGGAGGAAACGGAATCGGCATTCGCGGAGGCGATGGAAATCAAAAAGAAAATCGACGAACTCAGTGATTCGCTCGAACATCTCGACCCACGTTCCTCACCTTTCAGCGAGTGCCTCGAGGAAATTGGCAATTTGGAACTTCAACTGGAAGCCTTCGACCCGGGTCGTATGAAACCGAAAATTCAATCGGTTTTGTTAGGTTTGGGATTTTCCGAAGCCGACTTTGACCGCGACTGTGGCCACTTTTCCGGTGGATGGCAGATGCGCATTGCCATGGCGAAACTCTTTCTACAATCGCCGGAAGTATTGTTATTGGACGAACCTACCAACCACCTCGATATCGATTCGCAGGCATGGGTGGAAAACTACCTCATCAACTACCCTGGTGCGATCCTGCTCATTTCCCACGATCGCTCCCTTCTTGATACGCTTTGCACACGCACCATCGCCTTCCACAAGGGCCGTGCGGAGGAATATGCGGGCAACTACTCATACTACGAAAAAGAAAGCGTTGCGCGCAAAGAAAACCTGCTACGCCAGTATGAGGCACAGCGCAAGGAAATCGCCAAGACCCAGGAGTTCATTGATCGTTTCCGCGCCTCCGCAAACAAAGCCACCCTGGTGCAATCGCGCATCAAGCAGCTTGCGAAGGTTGAGCGCATCGTCATCGAGGCCGAAGACCCGATCATGAATTTCCGCTTTCCCAAGCCTCCATCGTCGGGGCACTCCGTGGCGATGCTGGAAAAAGCCACGAAACGATACGGTAACCATACGGTTTTCGAGAACTTCGATTTTGAAGTCACCAAAGGAGAAAAATTTGCGATCGTTGGTCCAAATGGTGCGGGCAAATCCACCTTCTGCCGCATGATTACCGGACAAGAGGATCCTTCATCCGGCACCTTCACCTTGGGAATGCGGGTCAGTGTTTCGTATTTTTCTCAAAACCACGCAGATGAGTTGGACTCGAACAAAACCATCCTCGAAACGGTGGAAGAAACCGCCACGCGCGATGCGGCACCGCATTGCCGAAATCTGTTAGGATGTTTTCTTTTTCGTGGAGACGATGTGTTCAAAAAAATCGGTGTATTATCAGGCGGCGAGCGATCACGTGTCGCCCTAGTGCGTATGCTGGTACAACCGGCAAACTTTCTGATCCTGGACGAACCGACGAACCACCTCGATATGCAGTCACAGGACGTTTTACAACGTGCCCTGATCGACTACCCCGGGACCGTTCTCATCGTCTCTCACAATCGAAATTTCCTCGATCCTTTGGTAAGCAAAACCTTGGAATTCCGTCCCGGTGCCAAGCCTACACTCTATCCCGGAAACATCAGTTACTATCTGGAGAAATCAGCAGCAGACCGCGTGCGGGAGGATAAACTCAAAAATCAACCGAAGAGTGTCACACCTGCAGCACCTGTTTTGGCGAAGCGACAAATGGATGTCGCGCCCCTAGCGGTTTCATCCGGCAACCGCAAAGAACAGAGAAAACTGGAAGCGGACATTCGTAATCAGCGCAATAAAGTGCTCAAGCCTTTGCAAGATGAACTGGAATCCACCGAAGCGAAGATCGCGGAAATGGAAAAGGCTCAATCGGCACTCACCCAACACCTTTCGAGCGAAGAAGTCGCCAGTGATCCTCAAAAATTTCGCGAAACATCCAATGCCTTGGAGAAAATCTCACATGGCCTGGAAATCGCTTTCAGTCGCTGGGGTGAAATCACTGCGGCGATTGAAAAGGCTGAGGCGAGCCTTCCCCAATTACCACAGGATTGATCGAGGCAACATTCGATCAATCCAGTCTTATGGCTACTGAGCGACCGTGCGCGTCCAATCCCTCGATGCGGGCGAATTCATCGGTGTAAGGCAGCGATTTTTTCACAGCGGCGATGTCCATTTTCACGATACTCGTGCGTCGCTGGAATTGATCGGCACGCAACCCTGAGAAAGAGCGGCCCGCGCCACCTGTCGGCAGAGTATGACTCGGTCCTGCTAAAAAATCCCCTACGGCCACGGGAGAAGTGTTACCGAGATAGATGGCACCCGCAGTGCGCACCTGATCGAGCCAGAACGGCTCATTCTCTACGATCAACGATAGGTGCTCAGGAGCAAAATCGTTCACCAATTTCATTCCTTGCTCCAAGGATTTCACATGCCATAGGAAGGTCCCCTTCTGCAATACTTCATCAATAATCGAAGATCGGGTAAGAGCGAGTTTCTGACGATCCACAGCTTTTACGACCTTGCCCAGAAGCGCTTTCGAATCAGTAAGAAATCCCACGACACTGTCACCACCGTGTTCCGCCTGAGCAAGTATGTCCGCAGCAATACATTCTGGATTCCCACTACGATCCGCCAATATCAGAATTTCGCTGGGGCCCGGCAGCAAATCAATCGAGACAGCGCCTACGAGCTGTCTTTTTGCTTCTACCACAAATCGATTACCCGGACCAAAAATACGATCGACGGGCTGAACAGAAGGCGTGCCAAGAGCCAGCGCGGCAATCGCTTGCGCTCCACCTACTTTGAGCACCTCTGTCACTCCGGCTGATTGAAGCGCGAATAACAGTGCGGGATTGACCTTGCCATCTGCTCCCGCCGGGGTCGCTGCGATAATCTGAGGAACACCGACCGCTTGTGCGAATCCTGCCGTCATGAGCGCAGTTGAGACCAAGGGGGCTTTGCCGCCAGGCACATAAACACCGACACGATCAAAAGGAGTAAATCGTTCACCTACCCATGCGCCCTGTGCATTACGCCGACTCCAATCTTTTCTCTGACTTTTTTGTGCAAAGGCGTGAATGTTGGCAAGCGTGGCCTTGATGGCCTTGCGTGTGTTCTCGTGGACTTGTCGTGCCGCATCCTCAAACTCGCTTTGCGTAACGAACAATTGCCTCTGCGTCAGCTCGATGCCGTCGAATCTCTTGGTCAAAGCAATCAATGCTTTGTCGCCCTGATTCGCCACTTCGCTAATAATTGAAGCCACGGAATCACGCAGTGCATCAGTCGGCACTGCACGACGTTTCATTGTATCAGCCGCTTTGGCAAACGCGTCATCTTTATAACTGAGAATTTTCATCACGTAAGATCAATAATAAGGGCGCAACATCAAATAACAAACAGGACCAGTGATGGCGACATACAACCACAGGGGAAAAGTGAATTTCGCCAATCTCCTGTGTCTTTCCCTCAGGTCAGCCCAGCCCGCAAGGTAAGTCAGCAAAATCATAGGAAAACTCACCGCGGCTGCTACTATATGCGTCAGGAGCAAGGTCAAATAAATCCCGCGAACGATGCCATCGCCACCGAATTTTGTTTCATCCGTTGTGAAATGATACGAGACATAACAGAGAAGAAACAAGGCGGAGAGACTGACTGCGATCGTCATGCAACGCTGATGGGCCCGATCATTTCTTTGTTTTACGGCATACAGCGCGGTGATCAGGAATATCGCCACCGTAGTATTCAGAATCGCATGCACAGCAGGAAGAAAACCGAGACTCACCGCATCAGGCAAGGAAATGCGGAATTCAGGTCTGCGCATCAAACCCACCAAAACCAAGACCAGTGCCGTAATCATCCAAACGCCGATGCGGAGTTTTTTTTCAGATGCTTGTGACAACAATTGACGTTCGTGGCTCATGGATTTGCGAGTTCTTGACGAATTTTTTCATACATGTCCCGTTTCAATGACTCATACAAAACCGGATCATTTTTCCGGGCATCAGCCAACGGCCATTTCCCCACCACTTCAAAATTTTTATTCACCAGCGCCAGGCCAAGATCATGCGCATATTTGCCATTGCTCTCGATATCAGCGGGATCGGTGCGCATCTTAATTTTGAAAAACTTCATGGTTTCCTCCATGTAAGCATGAGCTTTGGCGTTATGGGACGTGGTGAGAAACCACCAGTTTTTTGGATCAGCGTTGAGAGCGCTGGAATAGTCCTTGAGCTTTTCCACGTTGTCAGTTTCAGGATCGATCGAGATACAAGTCAAATGAAAATCCGGGTCTGCTCCAAACTCATTCAAGAGATCACGCAATTCTTGACCATTGCGCATCGCACAGTGGGGACACACAGCGAAAAACTCAGCAACGACCCAGACTTTTCCTTTCAAATCGGAGAGCTTCACACGTTGCCCCGCCTGATTGGTTGCCTCCAGATCACTGGCAATGGGAAACAAGGTCTCATGAGCTTCCGCGCCAGTGTTGACGACGTATGGTTTTTCCCTCTCAATCAAACCACTGCGCACCCAAAACGCCATTCCCAGAATGGCCGCAGAAGCGAGGGCTGTTAGCAAATAAATGCAGACGATTTTCACATTTCGAGTCATGACGTTCATTGATTGATATTTTCATGGAGCAGGAATTCCACCGTCTCTTCCAACAATTTCTGCATTTCTCTCACGTTGCTGCGGTCGGTTCCCGTTTTGATCCCCTTGGCATCCCAAGAAGCCGCTTGCATGAAGTCAAAACCGGTTACGTAAGGAGGACCACCGCGTTTCTGGGGCACCACTGCTTTTCGCAGTTTGAGGTTCCGGTCTACAAGAACGAGCGAAGTATCATAAATCCAGTTGTCTTGCTCCAGATGAGGAAGCATTCCGAGCTTGCATTTGTCCTTAAGATATTTGTGCAAGATCTCTGGTTCTGTTGTGACCATCCACCATTGGGGGAGCCTTGCACCAAGGCGTGCCGCTTCAGTTTTCAACTGATGAGCCGCATCTGCTGGATCACCGGGATCGATCACCATCGAAATCAGCGCCACATCGGGATTGTCACGATATTTCTTCGAGAGTTCTTCCATGACGCGGACAGCAAGACTGCAAGATTTGGGCTGGGTGATGCTGATGGAATGAAGAATCCAAACTTTTCCTTGCAACTCCTCGAAACCAACACGCACGCCATCCTGTCGCAATACAGGAAGATTGTAACGCAATTCTCCCACGTAAGAGGGTCGGCCATCCTGATTCGCGTTGCGGGCAAATCGCTCGTATGCACTAAAAATCATGATTCCTCCAACAACCGCGAAAAGCAACAGCGCCCATGCCGTGCGACGCAATTTTTTTTCATCGCGGGGCGTGGGTTCAAGATCCGTGTTTGTTCCAGTCATGGGCACGCAGAACATACTCATATCAAGTGGCAAGGCAAGCCCACAGCAGAAAAAAACCAAGAAAACTCATGAGGTGGACAGACCCTGGACAATCGATTCAGTAAAAATGCCAAAATGCATGAAAGATCACAAACTTGAGTTGTTGATCAGGTCAATATATCGTTTAATTATAATCAATAGAAAAAAATAATGTATTAAAATTGACGTGAAATTTCTCTTGTGATTGGCATTTTTTTCAACCACGTAGATGCCGTAACAGGACACGGCTGAATCAGCCATTTTTCAGTGAAATTTGCCGTGGCATGACTCGCCCATCACATGAATCGACAGGCAATATACCGCGAATCACGGAGGTAAGGAACATTTCCGTAGCAGCGCGGAAATCCGCGTGAGAAATATCCTCCTCCATAATGAATGGATGCTGTTCCAGTATCACCCCCCGCATGACTCCGGGAAGACAACCGGAGCGTAGAGACGGAGTCAGCCATTTGCCGTCGATCTTCACAAATACATTAGCGGTGCAAGCTTCGCAGAGATGATCTCGATGATTGAAAAAAATGCCTTCCCCCACTCCTCTCTCACGCGCCCAGCGAAGGGCCAGCAGATTCTCGGCGTAGGAGCAACACTTGAGACCCTTGAGTGGCGACTGTTCATTGCGCTTGTAGGGTAGAGTTGCGACAGCGATATGACTGGGCGATTCCGGCAACGACTTTGCTGTGAGCCAAATGCTTGCGCCGCGACCCGGTATGGGGTCGATCAATGCCCCTTCACCGGCCGTAGCGGTGAAGCGCAAGCGTGATTTCCCCACCTGAAGGTTGTTTTTCTCACAAATCTCATGCACCAGAGCGCACAAATCCCAAGCGATTGAATCCTGACCCAAGCCAAGACGCACCATGCTGTCTCGCATACGCCGCTCGTGAAGTTCCGCATACTGCAAGCGCCCATCTATCGCCAACATCGTTTCAAAACAACCCATACCGTGAAGGACACCGCGGTCAGCCAATGCGATACTCCCCTCCGACTCCTCGATCCAATTTCCGCAACTCCAGATGATTGCCATGCGTTCATCATACATCGGAATCTCCCGACAGCGAAGAGGATTTTGGATTTGTCAAAACCCTGCCGATTCCTATCATCATCGTTCAACCCACATGGAGGAACACCGGCTCAACCAATTTCAATCTCCCACGCTACGATGGTCAGGCCTGTCTGATGTGGGGCGCTTTCGCAAAAATAACGAAGATGCTTTTCTGGCTCTGACCTTTGATGCTCGGGAACTAAAATATCTGGGCAAAGTGGGTGAAGCGGACTTCAGCATGGGCGATTTTTTGTTTGCCGTCAGTGATGGCATGGGGGGTGCCAAATCCGGAGAGTTTGCGAGCAAGATCGCCGTCGAACACATCACCAAACTTCTCCCCAAAAGTTTTCACCTCAGCGCCCAACGCATAGACGCAGGTCTAACGGATGTCTTGAAGGAACTATTCTCCCGCATCCACGAAACCATGACACAGATGGGTCGATATTACGAGGAATGCGCTGGAATGGGTGCAACATTAAGTCTGTGCTGGGTGATGCCGGAGTGGATCTACTTTGGCCATATCGGAGACAGTCGCATTTACTTTTTGCCGAAAGAAGGCCCGATGATCCAAGTGTCCGAGGATCACTCCTACGTGGGATGGTTGCAACGGCAAGGAAAACTCAACGAGAGGGAAGCCCGCATGCATCCACAGCGCCACGCGCTGAATCAAGTTCTGGGGGGAGGCAATAGAAACATCGAACCACAGGTCGGGCGAATTGCATGGGAAAACGGCGATCGTTTGTTACTTTGTTCCGATGGTCTGATCGATGGACTCTGGGACCGAAGGATCGAGGATATTGCGCGACGTGATGCTCCTGATGGCGTTTTATCTACCATTGATCTTGTCAGGGAAGCTGTAAGCGATTCCGGGCGCGACAATACAACCGCCATCCTGCTCGAGCTTGGCGACACAGCGGAGTCGGATTGATCGGCAGAAATCGCTGATCTTGCTGGAGTGGATCCAGACATTCTGCCCATTTGTTTTGAGCTTGTGAAATTTTTCACAAAGTTCGCTTGCGCCATACGGTGGTCTGGGTCATAGTTCGCGCGCTCGGAGCGTTTTCATCCGGGCCCATCCCTATTTGCCATGAGCGACACCACTACGGCCACTGCGGAAAAAAAGCTACCGAAAGACCTCGCTGCCGAAAAAGGCATGGTCAATGTGCAAATCGACGGTGTTTGGCACCAGTTCCCTCGCGGCACTCGCATGATCGAGGCCTGTCGTTCGGTTCAGGTAGAAGTGCCACACTACTGCTACCATCCGAAACTATCCGCGCCTGGCAACTGCCGCATGTGCCTTGTGCAAATGGGCATGCCACCACGTCCCGCACCGGGACAGGAACCAACTCGCGACGAAGAAGGCTTTGAACCCATCGGCTGGATGCCTCGCCCTGTGATCGCCTGTGCCAACACTGTTTCCGAAAACATGGGAATCCGCACCAAGGGTGAGATCGTGGAAAAATGCCGTGAGGGCGTGATGGAGTTCCTGCTCATCAATCATCCGCTTGACTGCCCGATCTGCGATCAAGCCGGAGAATGCCGTTTGCAGGAGTTTTCCGTGGGTTTCGGGCGCGGAAGTTCGCGCTTTGTCGATTTGAAAGTGAAAAAGCCCAAGAATGTCGACATTGGTCCGCGCATCCGTCTCGACGACGAGCGATGCATTATGTGCAGTCGCTGCATCCGTTTCATGGACGAAGTGGCCGGCGATCCGGTGCTGGGGTTCACCCAACGCGGTACCCACACCACATTAACCGTTCATCCAGGACGCTTGCTCGACTCCAACTACTCGCTCAATACGGCGGATATCTGCCCGGTGGGCGCTTTAACTTCCAACGATTTCCGCTTCCAAATGCGCGTCTGGTTCCTCAAGGAAACCAAGAGCATAGACGTCAATTGCGGAACAGGAACAAATATCACGATCTGGACCCGCAGCAACAAAATCCACCGCATCACCCCGCGTCAAAATGACGATGTCAACTCCTGCTGGATGCCCGACTCACATCGCCTGAATTTCCATTATGTCGACAGTGATTCACGTCTGACAGAGCCGCTGATGAAAAATTCGGACGGAAACCATCGGGCCGCTTCTTGGAGTGAAGCAATAACCGTTATTTCCACCGCGCTCAAACAATTTTCCGCATCACAAGTCGCCGTTATTGGATCAGGTCGAATGACGAACGAGGAACTCTATCTCGCAAAACAACTCTCAAAAGAACTGGGAGATGCACAACTAAGCCTGGTCCCACGCATCGATGAGCCTGATCATTTGTTAATCGCCGCCGACCGAAATCCAAATACCACTGGTGCGCGTTTAATCTGGCAAACAGAGGACCCATCGAGCGCCCTGCAATCCATTCGAGAAGGCATCAGAAACGGAACCGTCAAAGCGCTGATTTCACTCGGAGAGGATCTTGTTTCCGAAGCCGGATTCACCTTACAAGACCTGGCTCAACTTCAATTCCATGCTCACTCCCACACCCTTGCCAACGCCACGGCTAGCGCGGCAGATGTGGTATTACCGTCCTCAGCCTTCGCGGAAAAACGAGGCTCCATGGTGAATCTCAGTGGACGTTTGCAACGCCTCAATGCCGCCTGCGTTGCACCCGGACAAGCACATGACGACTGGGAGATTCTGCGCGACTTGATTCAAGCCACCAGCGGTTCGAAACTGGAATTAGTCATGATCGAGCAAGTCTTCAAACTACTTGCTACCAACGTTCAGGAATTTTCCGACCTCACCCTCTCCAAAATCGGCGACCAAGGCGTTGTCATCACTCAGACCAGCCACAAAATCCTCTTGTTGGAAAACGAGCGCGCTCGCAAGGCGGCTGGTGTTATCAATGGTTGATTCATCATTTTATCTTCACCACAATGGACTTTGCCCTCATTCTTACGATCATCATCAAAATCATCACGCTCACCTTCGTGGTGGTATTACCTTTGGTGCCAGTTTCGGTATACTTTGAACGACGCTTCTCCGCGATCATTCAAGATCGCGTTGGTCCGAATCGAGTGGGGATTCCATTGACACTCTTCGGTGCGAAAAAGGATTACTCGTTTTTCGGGTTGATCCAGCCTGTCGCCGATGGGGTGAAGCTTTTTCTCAAGGAAGACTTCACTCCTGCGCACGTGCGCAAAGCCTTTTATTGGATGGCCCCCGCACTGACTGTTGCGCCGGCGCTGATCACGCTGTGTGTGATTCCTTTCGGCAGTGACATCCAATTACCCGGCATGGATCCTGTAAAACTGGTCATTGCAGATATCAATGTCGGTCCTCTTTTCATCTTCGCCATCGCATCACTCTCAGTCTATGGCATCACACTTGCCGGATGGTCTTCAAATTCAAAGTTTCCCTTCATTGGCGGCGTTCGCTCCACTGCTCAAATGATTTCCTACGAAATCGCCCTGGGGCTCTCGATTATTCCAGTGCTTCTCTATTTCGGCGAATTGAACCTCTCGAAAATTGTTCAATACCAAGCCGAGCACGGTTGGCTGCTTCTCCCTCTCTGGGGGCATGGTGATGGCGCCCTCTCGTTCACCAACAAACTATTGTTCTGGATTCCAGCTTTCATCTCCTTCCTGATCTTCACCATTTCCATCTTTGCCGAAACCAACCGCATGCCCTTCGACCTTCCCGAGTGCGAAACGGAACTCGTCGGTGGTTATCACACGGAATACTCCTCCATGAAATTCGCCATGTTCTTCATGGGCGAATACGCGGCCATGGTCGTCGGTTCGGCACTAATCGTAACCTTGTTTCTGGGCGGTTGGTCGGTCGGATTCGGTCTCGATGCCGCCATCGCCGATCTCGCGATCGGGAGTTTCAAAATCGGCGGACTGATTCACCTCGGCGTCTTCCTCGCCAAAGTGATCGCCTTCATTCTGTTTTTCATTCTCGTTCGCTGGACTGTTCCCCGTTTTCGCTACGACCAATTAATGAAACTTGGCTGGGTGATTTTCTTCGAAGCAGCCTTAATCAACGTTTTCCTTGCCGCACTTGTCATTGCCGCACCTGCCCTGAGCGCCGTAATCATCGGAGTTGGAGCTTTGTTGCTGGTTGCCACCACTGCCGCCATTATTTACGTGGCGAAGGTTTCAGAAGAGAAAGTCGTCTCGGTTCAACACTAACAACTTCGATTATGGCCATTGTCAAACTTTCCCGTCCCAAACTTTCCGTTGGTGAAAAAATCTACTTCGGCGCATTGCTGAAGGGTTTTTTTCTCACCATGAAGCATGCTGTTGCCTCCTTGTTTAACAAATCCCGTGGTGCGAAGGATCTCGCCTCATCGGGCCTGGGTGTCACGATGCAGTTCCCCGAACAACGCTGGGATGAACACATGCCCGAGCACTACCGTGGTGCGCCCACCTTGGTCACCGATGAGCAAGGCCGCGAGCGCTGCGTTTCCTGTCAGCTTTGTGAGTTCATCTGTCCCCCCAAGGCAATCAAAATCACTCCCGGCGAAATTCCCTCCGACGACCCATGGGCCAAGGTTGAGAAGCGACCGAAAGAATTCGATATCGACATGATCCGCTGCATCTATTGTGGAATGTGTGAAGAAGTCTGCCCCGAGCAAGCGATTTATCTGCGCAAGGATTACCTCATCACCGGCCTGAAACGTGCCGATATGGTGCACAACAAAGAGAAACTTTACGAGATCGGCGGAGTGCGCGTGGGTCTGGTGAACAAGTGGAACGAACTTAAATAATTACTCTCCCATGCCCTCTCCCATCTTCTGGCTTTTCGCCCTGATCATGCTCTTCGGCGGCGCCGCCGTGGTGCTGCTTCCCAATCCTGTTGCCAGCGCGATGTCGATGGTTGCATCTTTTGTAGGCCTCGCTGGTTTATTCGTTGGACTGAATGCTTATTTTGCCGGGATCATCCAAATTTTGGTGTATGCTGGCGCGATCATGGTGCTGTTCATATTCATCATCATGCTGCTTGACCTGAACTCTGACAAAAAACGTACACCTCAAATGGTGCCGCTTTTCGCGGGGCTCGGGATCGTCATTGCATTCACGATTCAATTGGTCGGGGTGATTTCGAAGAACCCCAATGAAAAACTGCCTGATCTCAACCTGGCTGAGTCAGCCCGTCACTTTGACAGTGGGTCTCAAATCGCAAACAACCTCAACGCCAACTCTCTTCCGGATGTTCACTTGATTGGCCAAAGCCTTTTCACCCAATACAACCTTCCTCTGCAGATCCTCGGTGCGTTGCTGCTGGTGGCGACGGTGGGTGTGGTGGTTTTATCGAAAAAACAAATTCATTGATTTCTCATGACCTTGCTCGCCAATCTCAACTTTCCAACTGCCACGCTCAATCAGTATCTCCTCGTGGCGGGTTTATTATTTGCCATCGGTCTCACTGGTGTTGTACTGCGTCGCAACATCATTATCGTATTTATGTGTCTTGAGTTGATGCTCAGCGCTGCCAACCTGACACTCATTGCATTTTCGCGCTTCCATCTCGATGACAACGGCTTGCCCGATGTGCACGGGCAAATGCTTGTATTTTTCGTGGTCACGGTGGCTGCTGCCGAAGTAGCCGTGGGACTTGCCATCATCGTGGCTCTCTACCGCTCGCGCCAGACCATCTACACGGACGAGCTCACCACCCTCAAAGGTTAACTCATCATTTTCATTTTTATGTCACCCGCTTGGTATCTTCTACTCCTTCCCCTGCTCGTCGCGGCAGCCAATCATTTGTTGTTTTCCAAACAGCATACCATCGCTTCCCTACTCTCCACAGCCTCGTCAGTGGTGACATTTGCTGTGGCGTTTTCACTTCTCGGGAATACCTCACAACCAGAGTCGTATCATTGGATTTCGGTCGGCAAATGGCATATCGATATCGGTATCACGCTGGATGAACTATCCACGGGGATGATGATCGTGGTGACCGGTGTTGGCATGTTGGTGCATATTTTCTCGCTGGCTTATATGAATGACGATGAAGCCAAGGCACGCTTCTTCACGGGCTTGTCGCTTTTCATGTTCTCGATGACGGGCATCGTGCTCGCGAACAATTTCATCATGACATTCATCTTCTGGGAACTGGTAGGCTTGAGTTCTTATCTTTTGATCGGTCACTGGTATCAGAAAGATTCCGCCGCCGATGCCTCGAAAAAAGCATTCCTCACCAATCGCATCGGCGACTTTGGTTTTATGATCGGGATTCTTCTGCTGTGGAACATCACCGGCACGTTTGCTTTTGGAGAAATGAAACTTCCTGATGGTTTGCAAACCGGTGTTCTGGTGGCCGCGCTACTTTGCATTTTCTGTGGGGCTGTTGGTAAATCCGCGCAGCTCCCACTCCATGTCTGGTTGCCCGACGCGATGGAAGGCCCCACTCCGGTGTCAGCCCTGATTCACGCGGCCACCATGGTAGCCGCTGGTGTCTACATGCTATTCCGTGTTCAGGTTTCATTAGGTGCTGATTGCTTTGCCAACGATGCAGGAACCATCATTTCCTGGGTCGGGGGCATTACTGCTCTTGCTGCAGCGCTGATGGCCACACAGCAGGATGACATCAAACGCATCTTGGCCTACTCGACTCTCTCGCAACTCGGCTACATGGTCATGACCGTTGGTCTCACGGCGGGTGATGCCGGCATGTTTCATCTATTCACGCATGCTTGGTTCAAAGCGCTGCTCTTCCTTGGCTCCGGGGCGGTGATTTATGCATGTCACCACGAGCAGGACATCTGGAAAATGGGTGGGCTGCTCAAAAAGATGCCGATCACGGGTGTGACTTTTCTCCTCGGCTATGCGGCTCTGATTGCCGTGCCCTATGTGACTTCCGGTTTCTGGTCAAAAGAGGAAATTCTTGCCGCTGCCTACGCTCACAACAAAGGCCTTTTCTGGATCGCGGTATTCGTGGCGTTTCTCACCACATTCTACATGACCCGTCTGTTCGTGGTTGCATTTCTCGGTAAACCCAAAAGCGACAATGCCGATCACGCTCATGAAGTAGGACCCCTCATGTTTGTTCCGCTGGCTATGCTCGCAGTGATGGCAATTTTGTCCGCGACGAAAGTGGGCGGACTCGATATCGCCAAAACACTGTCCGCGATTCGTCCTGATTCGCACCACCATGAGGCAATCATTCTCATTGCCTCCATCGCGACATTGGTTCTGGGTTTGCTTGCTGGTTTCGGTCTGTATGCAGGGAAAACGAAAGACCCTCTGTCCATGCCAGTGTTCCGCGAACGTTTCTACATTGACCGTTTCTACGACAATTTCATCGTCAAGTATTTCCAAGATGCCTTTGCCGCCCTTGTGCATTTCTTTGACGAACTTTTCATCAACGGCTTGCTGGTCGGTGGTCTCTCGCGAGGTGCACAAGGGATTGGTTTGCTGATTCGTCGCATGCAATCCGGCAACCTCCAAACCTATGCCGCATTTCTTGCTTTCGGTGTGCTGCTGATCATTTATCTGGTCGTTTTCTGATTTCATCTAACGCATTTTTTTCTCATGTCCTCGTTTCTTTTTCTAATTCCCTTTCTGGCTGCGATTGCGATCATCTTTGGCTCACCATCGCGACTTACGGCGCGTATCGCGGCAGTAGCTTCATTTTTGCTTGGGCTTTATGCAGCTGCCACATGGAAAAACACCGATATCTGGAGTTACAAATTTTCCGCACTGACGATTCCATCGATTGACGTGGCATTCGGCTTTATCAACGGCACCTCGGCCGTAATGGTGGCCCTTGCAGTCATCGTGTTATTGGCTGCCGTTTTTTCCGGTCAAGCTCCCCAAGGTCGCGAAAAATTGTATTATGCGTCCAGTCTTCTCATTGGCGCCGGTGCCATCGGAGCCTTTGTTTCCACGGATTTATTCTTTTTCTATGCTTTTCACGAGCTGGCCTTGATCCCAACCTTCCTGATGATCGGTCTATTAGGACGCGGCAACCGCAAAGAGATCGCATGGAAAATAACGATTTACCTCGGTGTTGGTTCGTTAATTTTGCTTGCGGGGCTGGTATGGTTGGCTCGGGAGACTGGCACTTATCACATTCCCAGCATGCTTGAGCAACAAAAAGCCGGCACTCTTGTCATAGCCGATGAAACCCAAAAAGCCATTGCGGCTTTGCTCATCATTGGATTCGGCATTCTCGTTTCGCTCTTTCCCTTTCACTCGTGGGCTGCACCTGCTTACGCAAGTGCCCCTGCTCCCACGGCAATGCTTCACGCGGGTGTTCTGAAAAAATTCGGTCTTTACGGATTACTTCAACTCGCCGTACCTCTTCTCCCCACGGGGATGAACGCCTGGCTGACACCGCTGTTGGTCTTGTTGTTAGGCAACATTCTGTGGGTAGGATTCGTGACCATCAGCCAGAAGCGTCTCGACTCCATGCTGGGTCATTCATCAGTCATGCACATGGGCTATATTTTCCTTGCATTAGCTGCCGTAGTGGCATCCAACGCAGCGGGCAAGACGAACGATTTTGGCATTCCAGCGGCCACTGTTCTGATGTTTGCACACGGCATTTCCATCGCCATGTTGTTTGGACTAGCGGATCGCATTGAAAACCGCACCAAGTCCCTGGACTTCCATGACCTCGGTGGACTGGCGAAACCCGCCCCTGTAATGGCATTTTTGTTCGGAATCGCAGGCATGGCATCGCTCGGTTTGCCGGGACTCGCAAATTTTTCCGGCGAAGTCATGGTATTTCTCGCCGGTTTTGCAGGACGTCAGGCAGGCGCCCCTCTGGAGCCTGTTCAGATTGCGACAATTTTCTCGCTCTGGGGCGTCGTGATCAGTGCCGTTTACGTATTGCGCGGCTTCCGTAAGACATTCCAAGGCCCCACTGTCACAGCGACCGCCAAGGCCTTTGATCTTTCATTGCTGGAAAAAATCCCGGCAATTCTGCTCGCGATCGCTTTGCTGATTGTCGGCATCTACCCACGCATTTTGCTGCAACTTCTTCCCTAACGATCTATCTCTTTCTTCTATGCCCGCTTATTACCTCGAAGCTGTCACCGTCACCATCGGCATCCTCCTTTTGGTGGCCGAAGCCTTTGTGCCGGGAAAACAAAAATCCTGGGTCGGTCTCAGCGCCATCATCGGTCTTTTGGTGGTTCTCGGAATGACTTTTTGGGCCGTAGGTCCCGATCAAGCCCCAGAAGCCAAGGCATGGGGAAAATTCGCGCTATGGGATTTGTATCAATTCGATGCAACGGCACGCTTTTACAAAATTCTCGCGCTGGCGTCCGCCATCCTCGTGCTGATTCTCGCCTTGGATTACCGATCGATTCTTTCCCGCTATACCGGCGATACCAATGACGAAAACGGTACCGCTGAATATTATTCGCTGATCGTAATTGCAACAGCCGCGATGATGTGGATGGCATCGGCGAGAAATTTGGCGATGCTTTTTGTTTCGCTAGAGCTGCTGACAGTAACATTCTACATCCTTGTGGCATTCATGAAGAGGAATGTCGGATCACTCGAGGCGGGAGTGAAATACCTTATTCTCGGAGCATTATCCACCGGTTTCCTGGTATACGGAATGGCATGGACTTATGGCGCCTCGGGTTCCTTGAGTTTGGCGAATATCACCGTGGCTGCCAGCACTGACGCACCTGCATACACCCTGCTCTTCGGTGCAGCCCTGATTATTATTGCTTTGGGATTCAAGATCGGAGCGGCACCCATGCATTTCTGGATTCCCGACGTCTACCAAGGCGCACCCACTCCCACCACCGCGTTTCTATCGGTCGGCTCAAAAGCCGCAGGTTTTGTGGCACTCATGACAGTGATGGCTCCTTATGCCGCAAGCCCTCATGCCGATAAACTTTTCTCTATATTGGCTATTCTCAGCAGTATTACTCTCGTGGTGGGTAACTTCGGCGCGATTCCACAAAACAATTTCAAACGCCTACTCGCTTACTCCTCAATCGCCAACGCTGGCTTTCTTCTTCTTGCTGTTGCGGCGAATCGTGATGGAGCCACGAGTTTGTCCTCGCCGCAATTGGTCGGATTCTATCTTGCAGGCTATCTACTCATGACGATGGCAGCTTTTTTTGTATTGAGCATTCTACGGGTTCAATGTGGTAGCGATAACATCGATGCCATGGACGGCCTTTCTCAACGCAATCCCATACTGGCAGTTGCGATCACGATCATCATGGCCTCACTTTCGGGGGTTCCGCTCACGGTAGGATTTATCGGCAAGTTTTTTGTCTTCCGCGCTGCAATGGAAGCAGGTATGGTAATATCTGTCGTGATCGCCGCCATCACCGCAGCGGCTGGATTTTACTACTACTTCAAAATCCTGCGCGCCATTTGGTGGAATTCACCGAATCATACGGAACCCATTCCTCTGAAAACATCGCCTATTTTTAACTTTGCACTCACCTTCCTTACGGTGGCTGTTCTTCTCTTTGGCGTATGGCCGCAGCCTTTGATGAACTTGATCAAATAATTTTTTTAATGATTTTTTCTTGACGATAATTTGATAAAGTATTACTTTTTTCGCATGAAAATCACCATTGATATCGATGACAAGGTTTTGCAAGACGCCATGAGCCTCACGGGTGAGCGTAAAAAAGGTCCTGCCGTGGTCAAAGCAGCCACGGAATTCATCAAGCGGGAAATGTCGAAAAAATTTGGTCACCTGTTGCGGGAGGGAGAGTTTGGTGACTATCCCCTGACCAACGCTGAAATTGAGGCACTAGATCGGTAAAAGATGGTACTTGTGGATACAAGCGTTTGGATTGAGATGCATCGACGCGATGGCAGCACCGATGTGAAACTCGGCTTGCAGGGTCTGCTCGATGCCTACGAAGCCACGCTCTGCGGTCCCGTGGAAATGGAATTTCTCGGCGGTGCACGACCTCATGAACGCGAACGGCTCCAGGCATGGTGCAACATTCTTCCCTATCTGCGCAATGATCAGACCGTCTGGCGCAAGGCGGCAACGAATTTCGCCGTGTTGCGCGGCAACGGTGTTCATACTCCGTGGAACGACGTGCTCATCGCGACTCTATCGCTCGAAGCCAAGTGTAGGATTTATGCCTGCGACAAGCATTTCGAGCTCATGGCTCCCATTCTCAAACTCGACCTTTACAAACCCGGATACCTCGGCACCTTTGTCGACGGCCACGACTTTTTTTAATCGCACTTTTCTCTCAACCATTGCATGAAAACATCCTACGAAGCTCCCGATACTCTTGCCAAGGCCAGCCGTGGTCACGATGACTACAATGCCGAGGCTTTCGATCTGCACGGTGAGCGCATGACTTTGAACATGGGGCCTTCCCACCCAGCCACACACGGTGTTCTGCGCTTGGTGTTGGAGCTCGATGGGGAAACGATCATCAGTGCCGAGCCTGATGTGGGTTTCCTTCATCGAGGAGATGAAAAAATCGCGGAGAACATGCACTACAACCAGTTCATCCCCTACACCGACCGGCTCGACTACCTGGCGCCCCTTGCCAACAATGTGGCCTATGCATGTGCAGTGGAAAAACTCATGGGTTGGGAGCTGCCTCCTCGAGGTCAGGCTCTACGAGTTCTATGCTGCGAACTCGCTCGCATTTCCGCCCATATGCTGGGCGTGGGTGTCTGCGCCATGGACGTCGGCGCCATGACCGTTTTCCTTTACACCTTCACCGAGCGTGAAAAAGTTTATAACCTCTGCGAGCAACTCACAGGCGCACGTTTTACCACATCCTATACTCGGGTCGGCGGACAACTCCGCGATATGCCCACTGGATTTGAAAAGTCCGTGCGCACTTTTCTCGACGAGTGCTCTGTCACGATTGAAGAAATTGCCAAGTTGCTCGATAAGAACAAAATCTTCATCGATCGCATGGCGGATGTCGGCGTGATTTCTCGAGAAGAAGCGATTTCATGGGGTATGACAGGTCCCAATCTTCGCGCTTCTGGTGTCACTCGCGATTTGCGCAAAGACAATCCATATCTGGGCTACGAAAAATATGATTTCGATATTCCGATCGCCGAAGAAGGAGATTGCTATGCACGTTACCAAGTCCGCATGGAAGAGATGCGTCAGTCGATCAAGATTTGTCGTCAGGTTTTGGACACCATGCCAGAGGGACCGGTAAATCTGGCAGATACCAAATCGATGCTGCCGGATAAAGAGCGAGTCTTGATGTCCATGGAAGAGCTCATTCACCATTTCATCGTCGCCACCCAAGGCATCAATGCCCCCGCTGGCGAAGTGTATTTCGGCCACGAAAATCCTAAAGGCGAACTCGGTTTCTACATTCACTCCACGGGCGGCGGTGTGCCGCATCGATTGAAGATTCGAAGCCCCTCTTTTTGCAACCTTGCCATCGTCTCAAAACTTCTGCCCGGTCACATGGTGTCTGATATTCCCGCAATCTTGGGATCTTTGGATTTCGTCATGGGCGAATGCGATCGTTGATTTTTTTCACCTTTTTACTACTCTCTCCAATGTCCACTCTCGATCACAATATCGCCTCTGAAGATACGCCTGGAACTCCATTTTTTCCGCCCTTCGCTGTCACACCTGAGCTGGAGGCGGAAACGAAAAAACGCTTGGCTCAGTTTCCCGAAAATCAGAAACGTTCTGCTGTGCTGCCATTGCTTCACTACGTGCAACACCACCATGGATTTATCTCGTCTGCAGCTATCGACTGGGTAGCCAACTGCATTGGAATCGAGCCCATCAAGGTGCTGGAAGTGGTGACCTTCTACCCCGGCTTCCGTCAGTCGGCCCCCGGAAAATTCCACATTCGCGTTTGCCGCACCTTGTCCTGCGCCATGGGTGGCTCGTATGAATTGATGGAGAAACTTTGTGAAATCACTGGCATCGACCGCTCCCACGCCGATTCCCACCACCACCCGATCAGTGTCTCACCATGCGGTGGATTTTCTGTGGAATTTGCCGAGTGCCTTGCATCCTGCGGCACCGCTCCAGTCTGTATGGTCAACGATGATTTCCATGAAGGTGTCACCCCGGATAAAGCACAAGAATTATTAAAACAATATTCTTCCTGATTTTCTTTGTTGACATTTTGAGCAATTACCACACAATTACCACATGAGTTACGCGCTAACAAGAACCAGCATGGCTTTGGACGCTTGGACCATCGAAGCTTTGAAGGAATTGAGTGAGAAATGGAGCATCTCGAAGGCCGAGGTCATTCGTCGTGCCGTTCGTCAACTCAAGGAAAAAGCTGATAGCGAAGATCAGGTGATGGATCCATTGCAAGCTCTGCAATGGTTACAACAAGGAGGCGGATTGGTGGCCGATGATGCCACGAATTTTCGTGCGGAGATCAAGGCCGAACGAGAAGCGCGTAACTACTGGTGGGAATCGTGATACACTTGGACACCAACCTCCTGATCGATCTCGTCACCGCCCATTCGGCGCAGGTGGATATGGTTCATGGGTGGTTGAAAAACAAGATTCCACTCGCAGCTTCCGCCGTAACGTGGTCGGAGTTTTGCAATGGCCCACACTCCAAGGAGCAAAAGGCTGCCGTTCACGCGATTCTCCGCGGGGGCATCCACCCCTTCACCGAAGACCAGGCGGAGTGTGCTTCAAGACTTTTCCATCAAACCGGCCGCAAGCGCGGCTCACATGCCGATTGCATGATCGCCGCCGCTGCTTTCTGCACCCGCCAATCCATCGCCACCCGTAACATCAAAGACTTCGAGTGCTTTATCCCCTACGGAGTCAAAATAATCCCCGTCCCCACACTCTGCTAAATTTCCTCGACCCATCATTATGATCACTTACTTTCCCGGAAAAGAACCTCACGCTCGCGAGTATCGCTTGATTTTCAAAAACGTCGATCGCGTGGACTACGATCCCTCAATTGATTGCTACCTGCGCAATGGCGGTTACGAGCAATTGAAAAAGGCCATTACCATGGCACCGAAAGACATCACCGAAGAGGTGAAAAAGTCCGGTCTACGTGGTCGTGGCGGCGCGGGATTCCCCACAGGCATGAAGTGGACTTTCATCCCACCGAACAACACCAAGCCTGTCTATCTGATTTGCAATGGCGATGAATCCGAGCCCGGAACCTTCAAGGACCGCTACATCCTTCACCAGGATCCGCACCAACTCATCGAAGGCATGGTCATTTCGGCGTTTGCCGTCGGCGCCCATGTCGCCTACATTTACATCCGCGAGGAATTCCCCGCTGCAGCACAAATTGTGGAAAACGCCATCGCTGAGGCGCGCGCGAAAAATTTTGTCGGCATGAATGTGTTAGGCTCCGGCTTCGATGTCGAAATCTACGTGCACCGTGGCGCGGGCGCTTATATTTGCGGTGAGGAAACCGGGCTCATCGAGTCGCTTGAAGGCAAGCGCCCCTATCCACGAATTAAGCCGCCATACTTCCCCGCAGCGCTCGGTCTCTACATGTGCCCCACCATCGTGAACAATGTCGAATCGCTTTGCCACGTGAAACACATCATGCAAATGGGTGGTGATGAATACGCCAAGCTGGGCGTCGCCAAAAATACCGGCACCCGTATCCTCTGCGTCTCAGGCGATGTAAAAAAACCCGGCTACTTCGAAGTGGAAGTCGGCAAGCTGACCATGCGCGAGTTGCTCTACGACGTCTGCGGAGGGCCGAAAGACGGTCGATCATTCAAGGCCGTCATTCCAGGTGGTTCGTCTTCGAAAATTCTTCGCTGCGATGAAACTTACAAGCTCAAGAACCCCGACGGCACTACGCGTGAATTGGGCTTCTGGGATATCCCGATGGATTTCGATAGCCTCGCAGCTTGCGGTTCGATGGCGGGATCCGGTGGTGTGATCGTCATCGACGATAGCCGCAAGATTTCCTGGGTGCTGAACAATCTCAATTCGTTCTATGCGCACGAGTCCTGCGGTCAGTGCACCCCCTGCCGAGAAGGTAGCATGTGGATGAAAAAAATCACTGACCGCCTTGTCACCGGCGATGCATCTCCCGAGGATATCAAGACGCTCGAGAGCGTGGCCTATCAAATCGACGGCCGCACCATCTGTGCCTTCGGCGAAGCCAGCTCCTGGCCGGTAGAGGCGATTGTTGCGAAGTTCCGCGACGAACTCCTCGCGGATACCAGTCCAGAAAACGCCAATAAACCTCTGAATCCCGAAGCCGAAGCGCAACAACGCTTTCTCATGAACGCTTAACCACAGACCTCACGGATTCATTTTCAGGGGATAAATCGCATTCTCGCTCACTTCACGGGCGAGAATTTTTTTTGCTTTTTCCAACAACTCCGGCTTCTGCAGGGCGAGATTAGTGGTTTCTCCGCGATCTTTGGCGATGTCATAGATCTCCCACTCGGTTGGTTTTTTCGTGTGAAGACCTCGGCGGAGGACTTTATAGTCACCGATGCGCACGGCGATTTGTCCTCCATATTCCGGATAAGCCCAGACCATGGGTTTGCGTGCGTTTGGGGGATTTTGTCCCATCATGATAGGCCACAAGCTTTCTCCATCCAGAGACTCACGAGGTTCCAAGCCGCATGCCTCGACCAAAGTGGGAAACCAATCCGCGAAATATCCCGGAGCATCACATACGGTTCCTGCCTTTACCGTCAGAGGATAACGAACGATCATGGGCACGCGCAGGCCTCCCTCATAGACACTGCCTTTGAACCCTTTGAGACCGGCAGTGGATTGAAAAAATGCAGCGTCTACACCGCCAATGCCGAATTGCGGATCGTTCGCCATGTGCGTAGTGCCATTGTCCGAGGTGAAGACAATCAGCGTTTCATCAAGGACGCCCGCTTCTCGCAATTTGGCTACTACCTTGCCGACATGGCGATCGAGGTCACTGATCATCGCAGCATAACCCGCGCGCGGTCGAGGATGCGGCAGATAGCCCGATTGACCGCGATAAGGTTTCTCATCCCATTCCAGCGGATATTCATTCACCGAGTCGAGCGGTGGGTGCATCGAAACGTGAGGTTCGATAAAGGGCAAATAGAGGAAAAACTTTCCCTGCTTGTGCCTCTCGATAAATTGCAGTGCCTCGTTCAGGATCGCTGAAGATGAGTAGTTTTTTCCGATCCATTTTTCCGCTATCACTTCTTCTTCTGCGGGTTTTGTATGACCAGGAATCGGCGTCTCGTTCAATAAAACCTGCTGATCATTGCGCCAAAGGAATTTTGGATAGAACGAATGAGCGACGGCTTGACAATTGTAGCCATAGAACAAATCGAAGCCATGTCGGTTTGGATCACCCGTTGATTGCGCTGGCCCAAGCCCCCATTTTCCTATTGCTGCGGTGGCAAATCCCGCCTCCTTGAAACTCTGGGAGATCAGCCAAGTATTGGCTGCAATCGGGTGCTGTCCTTCCTTGAATTCTGGAAATGACACGGAAGCCTGACGATTACCACGAATGTCTGCGTGTCCTGTATGCTTGCCGCTTAACAATACACAGCGCGCCGGTGCGCAGACCGGAGCACCTGAATAGTGCTGGGTGAAACGCATACCATCACGGGCAAGTTGATCGATGTTCGGTGTTCTGATTTTTCTCTGACCATAGCAACCAAGTTCACCCCAGCCCAAATCATCCGCGAGAATAAAAACCACGTTGCGCGGTGCCGCCTCAGAGATTCCCGCCCACAATCCAAAAAACAATAGCAAGCGCGTGGTTGATTTCATGATTCCGAATTTGATGGCTGAAGAGTGATCGACTCAAGAACAAAATCTGAATGAGCGAATCAAGCAGTCTGCCACTCCAGTAGCGCCTGACCCAAACAATCCAACAAATCAGGTGCGATCAAAGAGAGAATGGATGCGCCTTTCTGCGAAATGGAGATTTCGGCCGCACGACCACAGACCCATGCTCCCGCGCAAGCCGATGCGAGAGGTGTCAAGCCCTGCGCTTGCAGCCCTGCAATGACTCCAGCCAACACATCTCCCATGCCTGCGGTGGCCATACCCGGGTTGCCCGTATTGTTATGATATAATGGTCCACCACGCTGTTGAACCAAGGTCCGCGCGCCTTTGAGCAGAAGCACCGGTGCATGATGTTGCGTGTATTGCTTGCATGCATCCTCGCGAGAGAGCATCGCCGAAGTCGGTGCGATGCGTGAAAACTCTCCCGGATGCGGTGTAATCACATGGAGTTCGTGGAGGCAATGATGTCCTTGATGGCGCGCTATGGCGTTCAACGCATCAGCGTCCAAAACGCCGGGCAAATGATCCCTGGCAATCATCTCCACCATCGCAGCGAATTCGTTGTCCGTAATCGCCCCCAGTCCCGGACCGATCACATAGGAATCCGATTGACCTAACGAAATCTCACACCAATCACGGTAAGCCCTGACCATCAGAGCTGGACAAGCACGTGATACGACAGCAGCGAATGCGTCCTCTTTCACCCATAAAGTGACAAGCCCCGCACCAATTCTCAAGGTGGCAGTAGCGCATAAAAGCGCCGCACCCTCCATGCCACGAGAGCCTGCAACGATCGTGACACGACCAGCATTTCCTTTGTGAAAATCATGAGCTCGAGGAGAGAGTGAAGCAGTGAAAGTGTTTGGAGTGATGAGTTGTATCGAGGCATTCCCCCTTTCACACCCTACATCGCCGAGACTGATAGGCTCCAATCGTCCGACGTGATTCACCACCTTCGATGCCAGCAGACCCCGTTTCGGCGCACCGATGAAAAAAGTGAAATCCGCAATCACTGCCGGGTCTTGAGCTTCTCCCGTATCGGCATTGATTCCAGTGGGTATGTCAAGCGCCACCACAGGGATTGCACGCATGACCCGCTGCTCGTTGATCCGTATCACTGCGCCAAGAATGGGTTCGCGCAAGCCGCCTTTCGCGCCGATACCCAATAGAGCATCGACGATCACTTTTTTTTCGTTGGGACGCCGCAGCGTTTCAGGAGTTTGCTGCAAGGCTCGTAACTGCTGCCGTGTGAGAACCGACCATTCCACTTCCGGAAATGCTGCCACGATCTCCACGCGCCAACCCCATGCGCGCATGTGACGAGCGGCACACAGAGCATCACCGGCATTATGGCCCTTGCCCAGATGAAGTTCTAGAATGCCGGGTTGTGGAAAAAATTTCACTAGCGCACTCGCAATCCCCCAACCCGCCTCCTCCATCAATGTTGCTGCATCGCGCCCGAGGGAAAACCATTCATCCTCGATGGCCATCATCTCCTTTACCGTTACTGCATTCACTGTAGAAACGTATCATTCACGCAAAACACGTGCAATGCGAAAACTCAGGCGACCACAGAGGACACCACCTTGCCGTGCACATCCGTTAGGCGAAAATCCCTGCCTTGGTAACGGAATGTCAGTTTTTCATGATGGATGCCCAACATGTGCAGCAGGGTAGCCTGTATGTCATGAACGTGAACTGGATCTCTCGTGATGCGATAGGCGAAATCGTCTGTCTCTCCATGACTGTAACCCGGCTTGAAACCACCCCCTGCCCCCCAGATGGTGAAGCCGACACCAAAATGATCACGTCCATAAGCCCGCGGGTTGTTGATGTCACCTTGAACGAAAACCGTACGACCGAACTCGCTGATCCAGAGCACGATCGTATCATCAAGCAGGCCACGCTGTTTTAAATCTTTCACCAGGGCGGCAGCAGGTTGATCCGTATCCTGACACTGGTTCGCCAATTGATAAGAAAGGTTTTTGTGTTGATCCCATCCTGCATGCATCAATTGCACAAAGCGGGTTCCACGCTCCACCAACTTTCGAGCAAGAAGACAATGCCTAGCGAAGGAACCTTCTCGCTGTACATCAGGCCCATACATCGCCAGTGTCGCGGGAGTTTCTTTCGACAGATCCGTGAGTTCCGGCACACTCATCTGCATCCGGTAGGCCATTTCGTATTGCGATATACGAGTATCAATTTCCGGATCACCGAATCGCTCCAAGTGGTGCTGATTCATCGCTGCAAGATCATCGAGCGCACTGCGGCGCAGTGATCGATCAATTCCCGATGGATTCTTCAAGTACAAGACTGGATCACCATCACTGCGAAAACGCACACCCTGATATTTCGATGGTAGAAAGCCACTGCCCCAGTAGTAATCGAAAAACAACTGCCCGCAGGTTTTGTCTTTGTCCGATGAGGTCATGACTACAAACGAAGGTAGATCCTGCGACAAACAACCGAGGCCGTAAGTGCCCCAGGCCCCAAGACTCGGACGTCCCGGGACTTGGCTACCCGTGAGAAAAAAAGTCACACCCGGCGCGTGATTGACTGCCTCGGTATGCATCGAGTCGATAAAACAAATGTCATCGACGATGGAACCGGTGTGTGGCAATAAACTGGAAAGCATACGACCGCATTTGCCATAATTTTGGAATGGCTTGAGAGCGGAGAGAATTGGATACTTTCCCTGTGAGGCCGTCATCGTTGAAAGGCGGGTATTTCCGCGCACTGACGCTGGCAATTCGGTGAGGCGGAGCTTTTCCAGACCAGGCTTGTGCTGAAATAAATCGATCTGAGAGGGACCGCCACCTTGCCACAGAAGGATCACGTTTTTAGCCTTTGGTGGAAGATGAGGCAATCCTTCTAACGGATTCATGTTGACAGCTGGGGCTGCAAATAACTCACGGTTCAATAAAGAAGCGAGAGCCACCGTGCCGATGCCCGTGGACGACTTGCCGAAAAACTGACGCCGCGTGATGAGCTGCTGCTGCCGTTGGAAGGGATCAAGAATCATTGGCGTGTGAGGGCTTCGTCGAGGTTATAAATCGTGAGACAGACGTGCGTGAGAGCGGCATGCTTCAAGGCATCAAGCTTCGTATCGCGGGGCGAGGAGCCGATTCCTAACAGCTCTTTGATTGCTTGTGGCTGCTGTTGGAAGTGCAAAAATGACTTTTCCCACGCTTGAAGCAGGATTCGCTTTTCCACCGTGTCCGCCTCGCGCAGGCAGACACGCAAAAATGCCTCTGTCACCCAGGATTCTGCTGGCACGCCTGACTGCATGACCCGCTCCGCAAGCATACGAGAAGCCTCCACCCAAGTGGTATCGTTCATCATTGTCAATGCGTGCAACGGTGAACTGGTTAGATTCATTTTCACCTCACATGTTCGGCGAGCCGCGCTATCAAACATATTACCCGGCGCGGCAGTGCGACGCCAAAAAGTATAGATACTACGGCGATAAAGATCCGCTCCCTGCGACAGAGGGTAGGTAAAATCACGCTCCTTGGTGATACTCAGATTGTCCCAGATCGTCGCGGGTTGATAGGGATAAACGGGTTTACCAAACAAGCGCGATTGCAAAAGGCCACTGGTCTGCAAAGCGTAATCTCGAAGCAGCAAGGACGGCATGCGGAACCGACTGGCGCGCGCATACAGCTTGTTTTCCGGATCACGCTGCAGAGTTTCATTCGTGATTCGGGAGCTTTGTCGATACGTGGCGCTGGTAACGATGAGACGATGCATGTGCTTCATGTTCCAGCCACTTTCCCGGAACTCCACCGCAAGCCAATCAAGCAACTCTGGATGAGTCGGGAGTTCGCCACCGAGACCGAAATTCTCGGCGGTTTTGACTATGCCTTTACCGAAGTATAATTGCCAAATGCGATTCATGTGCACCCTCGCGGTAAGTGGATTGTTTTCACTCATGATCCACTTCGCAAGGCCGAGTCGATTTTTCGGTTGATCCGCGGGCATCGGCGGCAACACGGCGGGTGTATCGCTTGTCACTTCCTGCTTCGGAGTTTCATAACTGCCACGATCGTAGATGTAGGTTTTTCTCGGCTGGGCATCTGACATCACCATCACGCGCGGAAGTTCGTTTTTCAGACGATCCAGCTTTGCTTGGGATTGATCGATCTGGCGCTGCATTGCCGACACCCGGGGATGCCGTTTTGCGAGATAATCGTTGATTTTTAGGGATTCCGCCGCGTTGCGTTTTTCAGCATCCTTTTGGAGTATGGTTTGCAAATCTTTTGGCAAACCGGCACGAGCCAGTGGCGCAGGCAAGGGAGTAAGAGAAATACGGAAACGCCCAAACATGTGGGCGATGTGCTTGGATTGGAAAGAAAGCACGACACGCAAATTCTTTCCTTGAGTTCGTATGGGATGAGAAAATTCAACAGCAAGAAAATGAGGAGTTTTGACATCGGGAACAAAAGCCCAACCGGTATCGGGATCGTTGTCCCAAATCGCGTTAGGAGAAAAACCGTTTTGACTGTAATCAGCGACCGTGTCAGAAACGGAAATCACTTGGTCTCCGGAAAAAATCGTTAGCTTGCTCAGCACAGCATTTCCGCTTTCAGCACGACCTGAGCCAGCCATAGGAAATCGAACATCAGGAATCAAATCGAACCGTAGACCAGTAACTCCCGTCGCGGGCACAGGGATTTCGATCGTGTAATCACACCTGGCAGCAGCAGGTCCCGAAGCAATAATCGATTGGTCGTTTTCGATTTGCAGGGCCACACCGTTTGTCGCTTGCAAGGACGAAGGTGTTGCCACGGTCCATGCAGCACTTTCCGGGGACAAAAGGGATGCTTCCATCTCTTTGAGTTCCTGGCTCAATGCTGGTTCTTGAAGCAACTTTCTTTTTCTGGCTTCAGCCTCTTGAATCGAATTTGTTAGATGATTCCACTCCGCCATTTGCTCATCACTTCCCGCGTGAATCCAAGGATCTGCAATGCGATACTGCCCACTGCCACCAGGCACTCCTCTCTCAGGAACTTGGTTGAAAAACGCCATCATGGCGTAGTAATCCTTCTGACTGAGCGGGTCATACTTATGATCATGACATTGCGCACAAGCCAGGGTCAGCCCCAGCCAATTGGTGGCCGTGACGTCCACACGATCAAAAAGAATGATGTTGCGTTGTTCTTCTGCAATCGCACCACCCTCGCCATTCAGCATGTGACAACGCTGGAAGCCCGTGGCGACTTTTTGCGAGAGCGAAGAATTCGGCAGCAGATCGCCGGCAATTTGTTCGATCGTGAATTGATCAAAAGGCATGTTTTGATTCAATGCTTTGATCACCCAATCCCGCCACACATACTGATGGGTGTCACCATCCTGCTGAAACCCATTGCTGTCAGCATAGCGTGCCGCATCAAGCCACGGCAATGCCATTCGTTCACCAAAGTGCGGACTGGCCAGCAAACGATCCACTACTTTTTCGTATGCATCAGGAGAGCCATCAGCGAGAAAATCGCTCAATTCACGAGGAGTCGGGGGCAAGCCGATTAGATCAATGAAGACGCGACGCAAAAGAGTGGCTCGATTTGCTTCTCCGATGGAAGATATTCCGTCTTTTTCCCAACGCGCGGCGATAAAGGAATCGATGGGGTTCTTTACCCATGACGAATTGGATACCTGGGGCATCGCTGGACGCTTTGGTGCGATGAAGGACCAGTGCGGTTCGTATTTGGCTCCCTCATTGATCCAACGGGTCAAAACCTTCAATTCGCTGGGAGAAATTTGATGAACCCTTTCTGGCGGCGGCATTACCTCGTCGGGATCCTTGCTCAAAATCCGCTGAATCACCGCACTGGCTTCTGCGTTTCCCGGAACAATCGCTTTCTGTTCACGTTCAGGATCGGTGGCTCCCTCGTAGGTATCAAGCCTAAAGTCGGCCTTGCGCGTTTTGGAATCGAAGCCGTGACAAGCAAAACACTTTTCACTGAGGATGGGGCGTATGTCGAAATTATACGACAAACGCATCTCCTGACCAATCAAAGGATTGGCAAAAAACAGAGACATCAGGTAATTTCGAAAGTGGGAATAAGACACAAATTTTTTGTTTTTTACGGATTGTCTGAGAGAAAACTATCACAGCAGCAAATTACAATGTCCAAGCATCAAATCCAAGACAGGAACATGGGATCAAAAGCGCATGGAAAATCTCGCACGCTTTCCACTTGCCAGCATGGACCGGGACGCTAGTTTGCGTTGTGTGAAGCGAATGATCGATGTTTTTTTCAGCGAAAATCAATCCGCCATGCGGGTTTTTTCCTTCCGCAAGTTGTTATCCATACCTGTTTTCGTGTTTTTCTTGATCGGCGTTTTTAGTTCTTTTTACACTGTGAATACCGAATCAGTCGGGGTGGTCACCCGCTTTGGACGATATCATGACACCCGGCCGCCTGGTCTCCACTTCAAACTCCCCTACTCCATCGACCGGGTCACCATTGTGCCCACATTACGACAACTGAAGCTCGAATTCGGTTTTTCCACTCGCGGAGCCACCAATGAATTTCAAAATAGTCAACAACCTGAACTGGAAAGAAATATGGTTACCGGAGACCTCAACGCCGCAGAGGTTGAATGGGTGGTTCAATACGGCATCTCTGAACCCGCCAAGTACCTCTTTCATGTTCATGAACCGGAAGCCACCTTGCGGGATATTTCCGAGAGTTGCATGAATGAAGTCATTGGAGATCGCGCTGTGGACGAGGTACTCACCTACGGTCGCAGCGAAATCGAGAGCGATTGCCTGAAAAAACTCCAGACAACCATGGAGCAATTCAACATGGGCATCCGGATCGAGCAGATACAACTCAAGAACGTTCACCCGCCACGTGCGGTGCAGAACTCTTTCGATGAAGTCAACCGTGCACAACAGGAGCGAGAGGAGCGCATCAATATCGCGAACGGTGAATACAACAAAGTCATTCCGAAGGCCAAGGGATTGGCAGAACAAATGATTTCCTCTGCGGAAGGATACGCCCTTCAACGAACGAACGAGGCGCAAGGCGATGTTGCCCGTTTCCGCGAATTGCTCGTGCAATATGAAAAAGCCCCCGCAGTTACCAAACAACGACTCTATCTCGAAACAATGAACCACGTGCTGCCAAAGATGGGACAAAAAATCGTCATCGATGAAGACGCGCAACAATTTCTCCCGCTGCTCAATTTACCCAGCACCCCTGGCAACAAACGCTGATCAACATGAAGAAAATCTCCTTATCGTCGCTGGTATTCTGCAGCATTGTCGTCGTCATTTTCATATCGAGTAGCGCCTATGTGGTGGATGAAACCGAACAGGTCATCATCACGGAATTCGGTAAAGCCGTGGGTCATCCGATCAACAGCGATCCGCGAAAGAACGAGGCAGGGCTGCACTTTAAAAAGCCCTTCATCCAGACCATCAACCGTATCGAAAAACGAGTGATGGAATGGGACGGCCCCGCCACGGAAATGCCCACTCGAGACAAACTCTACATCAGTGTCGATAACTTCGCACGATGGCGCATCTCCGATCCCAAAAAATACTTCGAGAGTCTGCGAGATCAACGCACGGCACTATCACGTCTCGATGACGCCATTGGTGGTGCGACCCGGAGCGTGATCGCTAAACACGATTTGATCGAAGTGATCCGTAGTGATAAATCGCGCAAGACCTCGCTGCCTGATGATTTAAAGGAATCCGGCATTCCAAGTAATCTGCCGATCATCCGCTATGGTCGACCGGCCTTAGACCAAGAGATCCTCGCATCCGCCAAGGACAAAGCCACACTATGGGGTATTGAGTTGATCGACGTGCGCTTCAAGCGCATCAATTACAAGGCCGGAGTGATTGATAAAATCTACGATCGCATGCGCACCGAACGTCAACAAATCGCATCAAAGTTCATCTCCGAAGGCGAAGGCGAAGCAGCAAAGATCAAAGGAAAAACCGAAAAGGAACTGTTGGAAATCCAGTCAAAGGCTTATCGCCAAGAGCAGGAAATCAAAGGCAAGGCCGATGCCGTAGCCACAGAAATCTATGCCGCGGCCTACAACTCCAGCGCCAAGGCAGCGGATTTCTATCAATTCATGAAAACTCTGGATACTTATGAAAAAACGATCGATAAAGAAACTATGTCCATTTTCACAACGGACAGCGATCTTTTCCGATTGTTAAAAAACGTCGAAAAGCCAGTTGGCACTACTTCTCATTCGCCTGCGCCATAATGGCTTCTGCGATATCCTTGCTCACATCGGAACCGTAAAGTCGTTCAACGAGAGCAAGTCCGAATTCGATTGAAGTGCCAGCGCCCTGGGATGTAATCAGTTCTCTATCAATCACCACCTTCTTCCCTTGAACAGCATCAGAAAGCTCATTGCGGCAACTGAAGTGACAAGTGAAAGCCCTGCCCTGCAACAATCCCGCATCATGCAGAAGCAAGGGCGCGGCACAGATGGCGGCCAGAGATTTTCCTGTTGAAGCGTAATATTTCAACATATCCTGAAGAGTTTTATTCTCTCTCAACGCCATGACACCGGGACCTCCCGGAAGCACCAGCAAATCAACAGACGAAAGCGGGAGGTTTCCGAGTTTCATGTGGGTTTCAATTCCGAAACCACCCCGTGTCGTCACCATCGAGCTGTTCTCCGTGCTCACGAACCATACCTCTGCTCCGGCACGGCGCAACAAATCAGCGGGGGCGATCAGTTCCAATTCCTCGACTCCATGACCAAAAATAAAAGCCACATTTTTTTGCATGAGGAGGCAATACTGGATGTCACCAAATCTTTCCAATCCCAATCTTGCAATTTCGAATGAAATCCACTAAAATTTCCCTTCCCCGATGAGCACCTCTGCTGATTTCTCCCAATACGTCTTGCCGACCTACGGTCGCTTTCCGCTTGTACCTGTGAGAGGACATGGTTCTTTTTTGTGGGACGATCAGGGCAAACGCTATCTTGACTTTTGTACCGGTATCGCCGTTTGTTCGATCGGTCACTGCCATCCGGCACTCACCTCCGCGATCCAGGAACAATGTGCGACATTGATGCATTGTTCAAATCTCTATCAAATTCCTCAGCAGGCAGAGCTGGCCCGTGTCATCGTGGAGGACCATGTAAAAATTCCCGGCAAAGTGTTTTTTTCCAACTCTGGTGCCGAGGCGAACGACGGCCTGATCAAAACAGCGCGTCGTTTTGGCCATGCCAAACCACAACCCAATGGCGAACCGCGTTATGAGGTGATCACATTCGCCCAGTCCTTTCACGGCCGGACACTCGGCTCCATGGCTGCCACCGCTCAGAAAAAAATCCACGAAGGATTCGATCCGCTTCTTCCTGGATTCCGCTACTGCCCGTTCAACGACCTCGCCGCACTCGAAGCCGCCATCACTCCTGTTACCGCTGCGATTTTGTTGGAACCTGTTCAGGGTGAGGGCGGAGTCAATGTCGCCAACGCCGATTTCATTCGCGGGGCTGCAGCACTGGCAAAAAAACACGACTTGCTGTTGTTTTTCGATGAAGTACAAGCGGGATTTGGTCGCTGCGGCCACAGCATGGCCTGGCGAGCGATCTGCCCCGAAATCGAACCCGATGGCATCTCGTGGGCCAAGGGCATGGGTGGAGGTTTTCCCATCGGATCGTTCTGGATCTCGGATCGAATCATCGATGAAACCCGTGTGCTTAGCTCGTTGATGAATCCCGGTTCCCACGGTTCGACCTATGGTGGCAACCCGCTCGCTTGCGCAGCATCGCTCGCGGTTCTCAAGATCATTCAGGAACAAAATCTCGCCAGTCACGCTACGAACATGGAAGCCTTCATCAGGGCTGAATTCGCTGCATGGGATACCCCTGTGCTCACTGAATTACGCGGAATTGGTTTATTGTTAGGTTTTGCGATCAATGTGACAAAAGCCCCCTCTGTGGAGGGAAAAACTTCCGCGCAAGTGATCGTCGCAAAACTCATGGAGCGCGGATTACTCACCGTACCCGCCGGCCCGGACGTCATCCGTTTTCTGCCACCACTCAATGTGCAGCGCGAGGAGGTCGCCGAGGCATTGGACATTCTTCACGCAACCATCACGTCACTCTAACATCATGCAACATCTTCTTTCCATCGAAGAACTGGATGCCACGTCAATCAAACGACTACTGGCAGACGCCACGCGTTTGAAGGCAGCACGCGGGTCTCATGAAACACCCCTGAGTGGCCAAACCTGGGCGATGATTTTCACCAAGTCATCCACGCGCACCCGTGTATCGTTCGAGGTAGGCATTCGCGAGCTCGGTGGAGCCCCCATGTTTCTCTCCAAAAATGACATCCAATTGGGTCGTGGCGAACCCATACAGGACACCGCGCGTGTGCTCGGTCGCATGGTTCATGGCATCATCATCCGCACATTCGCTCAGGATGACGTCGTGCAATTTTCCCAGCTTTCCGGCATCCCTGTCATCAATGCCCTCACCGATGATGAGCACCCTTGCCAGATCCTTGCCGATCTTCTCACCATACAGGAATTTCTCGGCGGCTGGGCGGGAAAAAAAATCGCTTTCATCGGCGATGGTTTTTCCAACATGACCATTTCCTGGATGTGGGCGGCGAAACATCTGGGCTTTGAACTGGTGGTGGCATGTCCCGCCGATTATGCACCAAGTGAGGAATTCTTGGAAAAACTCAATGCACCCAATGTGACCATCACTCACGATCCAATCGTTGCCGCGACAGATGCGCACGTCATCAACACGGATGTCTGGCTCTCGATGGGACAGGAAGATCAGAAGGAGAAAGAAGACGCCTTCGGCCCCTTCCAAGTCAATGCAGAACTGCTCTCCCATTCGGCATGCGGTCACATCGTACTTCACTGCCTTCCGGCTTATCGCGGCAAGGAAATCACCGAAGAAGTGTTGGAACTTCATGCCAACGTGATTTTTCAACAAGCGGAGAACCGCCTCCATGCCCAAAAAGCCGTGCTGGTCGCAGTGGCAAAATGAATCGCAGAGTCATTTATCCGTTTTGATTGTCCGCAAGCAGCACCATGCTTGATCGACAAAAGTTCGGAAAGATGATGCTTTTCTCTCGTTTTTTGTAACAATCCCTGCCGGTATTGGAGAAACTAAGGGAATGCTCAGCACATCTCAACAGGAACAATTCACGCAACTGTGGACTCAATCGCTACCAACGGTGGCATGTTTTGTTCACACGAGCGTTCGTGACCGTGGACACGCAGAAGATCTGATTCAGGAAATCGCCATGATTCTGCTCCGTAAATTCGTAGATTATGACGCGACCAAGCCATTTCTTCCCTGGGCAATGGGTGTGGCAAAATTTGCGATTCTCGCGAGTAAACGGGACTTCGCGCGCTCACGCCTGGTGTTCGATGAATCACTCTTGGAACGCATTTCACAGACCCTGCTCGAAGTTTCTCCGGCACAACGTGACGAAGCTCTGTATCTGGAAAATTGCTTGAAAAAACTTTCTCCCCAGTCCAGCGAATTGATACGTTTCCGTTACTACGAATCACTGGGTTCACGTGAGATTGCAAAAAAAGTAGGAACAACCGAAGTAGCCATTCGGGTCACGTTATTACGCATCCGCGAACAGTTGCGGAAGTGCATAGAGAATCAATATCAAAATGAAAGGAGCCATCCGTGAACCGTTTTGACGAACTCTCTGCGCGTTACTATGAAAACGACATCAATGAAGACAGTGCGCGCGAATTGCACCAGATGCTCGAAACAAATCCTGAACTGTTGCGATCATTCGTCATCATGGGGGTGCGTGAGGAGCAATTGATCACGGCGCTTCGCAGCAGCTCGGCACTGGAAAAATCCCACCAATTTAAGAGCGCAAAGAAAAAATCGAGCAAAAGAACGAAAGGATGGGTTGTTGCTGCTGCTGTTATCGCCATTACCTTTGCCGTCACTTTTTTTGTCACGACTGGGGCCGAGGTAGAAGTCATGGCATCACAGGATGTGAAAATCACGAAGGGCAACCTAATCACTGAAGTCGGCTGCAGTGGCAGGGTCCGCGAAATCTCAATCAGTTCCGGGCTTCTCAGCTTGCGCATGAGAAATGACATCTGCATTGACCTGCTCGCTCCCGCAAAGCTTCGTTTCATTTCTCCGATGCATGTCCAGATTCTTTCAGGAAAAGTCACGGTGGATGTGGGTGAGCATGGCAAAGGATTTATTCTCGATACTCCTCAAACGTGTATCGTTGACCTTGGTACGCGCTTCGGTGTCGATGCGACCTCAAAAGAATCCACAAGTGTGGTCGTGATTGAAGGAAGCGTGGAACTGCACTCAAAGGAAGGAAAAGTCAATCATCTCGCCGAGGGAGAGGGAGCGATCGTCAATACCTCGGGGACTATCGGTAAATTGGATCACGCCAGATTTAATCCACGCAGCGGACAATGGAGCGCCGGCGCTCTGGATGATGGCGGCAATCTCATCCGCTCGGTGAAAAACAATCAAAAAGACCAATCAGTCTACCATATCGTGGCGGGTGGACTTGTTGAATCTGTGCCTGCGCACCACAACCGCAATGCACGTTGGGTGAGTTTGCCCGAAAAGCCCATCCCCTCTTGGTTGATCGGTGCAGATCTCGTCTTACCTGCACACACACATCGCAACCGTAAAAACCTTCATGTCAGCGTGACGGTGGCACCAAAAACCACCATATTCATTTTTCAACGTCGTACCCAAACACCGCCGCAATGGTTGGTGGATGGATTTATTCCTACAGGAGAAATGATTGGAAAAGTGAGCATCGAGAAGAACAAGGAGAACAAGCCCGTTTCATTCGAAATCTGGCGACGTGACATACCATCGGGCGGCGAAGTGCATCTCGGACCAGCAGCGCGTCCTGATTCCTTCCATTCCAGCACCATCCTCTACGGTATCGCTGCTATCCCGACTGTAGAAGTCTCCGCTCACAATCAATAACGAAATTGCATCATTGCCAAAACAACAAAATGTTTTTCTACCACTCCATACTCGTAAAAATTCTCTCACTGCTCGCAGTATGCTTCTGCAGTGCCTCTTTAGCAGCGGACTTTTACGTTGATCCCGTCTCGGGAAACAATGCCAATAACGGTAATTCTCCTGCGACTGCTTTCAAAACCATTGAGAAAGCACGCAATGCCGTGCGCTTGATCAATGCGAACATGACGGAGGATATCACCATCCACCTTCGTGGCGGGACACACCGCCTTTCCACAACTCTGACCTTGGGACCTTCAGATTCAGGAACGAATGGCTTCGTTGTTGTTTATCGCAACTACAGCAGTGAGGTTCCCATCATCAGTGGTGGCGTGAATCTCTCAGGCGGATGGGTGATTCATGATGCGGTGAAAAACATCTACAAAAAGACTGGAGTCAATTTCACATTCCGGCAACTCACCGTCAATTCCTCCTCAACCATCAGAGCGAGAACACCAAATCAAACCAACCCCGACACGCTTGGACCATATCTCACCATGATCGGAATCGATGCGGCGGCGAAAGAGGCGATCGTACCCAGGGCACCCATCGAAGGTTGGAGAAGTGTCTCCGGCCTTGCCAACGTGGAGGTAGTGATGCACCCGCACTGGTATCAATACCGCGGAAGAGTGGATGACCGCCCTGCAGCAGAAGGCGGCTCTTATCAAAACGCAACCCAGGTTCGTTTCAAATTCCAATCCCCGGAGAACGGTTCCATTTTCGCGAAAGGTGATAGTTTCTGGGATAGCGCCACCTATCCCGTTCCCTACTTTGTCGAAAACTCGATCGATTTTCTCGATGCCGAGGGTGAGTGGTTTCATGACACAGCGACCTCGACCCTCTATTACAAGCCACGCGCGGGAGAATACATGCCGACCGCCGTTGTCGAGGCCCCCTCGCTGGAAAGATTGATTCAGATCAGCGGCACGTCATCCAGCACGAACAATAAAGTGCGCAATGTTCGTTTCGAGGGCCTGACCTTTACGCAGATTGGCTGGAATGGCCCCAGCACCAAAGGCTCCGCCATGACACAAGGTGCCCGAGAACTGATACAACCGTTTGCGAAGCATGGTGCGATCACCGTGCAATATGCCGACAATTTGGATATCGCTTTCTGCAAATTCCGGTTTCTAGGTTTCACTGCGATTTCCTACGTAAAAGGAGTTACTGGCGGATCCATCCGCAACTGCGATTTCCGTTGGCTTTCCGGAAATGGTATCGTGATTCATGATGACGGTAACAGCGATACGACCGATGCGGAAACTTGCCAGAACATCCGCATCGTTAACAACGGTATTTCCCGATTCGGGCAGCAATACAGCAATGGAATCGGGATCGTAAGTTATTTCGTGAAACGCATGCTCATCGCCGACAATGAGGTTTGTTACGGACCCTACATGGGAACACAGACAGGCGGCCAGGCGGGAGGAAACGTCGACGTCGGGATGAAAGACAACATCCTCCGGAACAACTACGTGCATCACGTGATGCAGTTCCACGATGACGGCGCGGCATTCTATACTCTGAGCCGCCAGCAGGGATCGCATATCGTTGACAACTGGGCGGACACAATCCTGTGGACCGAGTTGACTGGCTATTATCCGGTGGCTGGGATCTATGCGGACAACTACTCGGAATTCATCACCTATGAGCGCAACGCCAATGTGAATTGCACCAAGGCCATCAACCAGAATGTTAGCGGCGGCGTGCAGAACATTCGATTGATTTCGAATGTCACCACGGCAGACACAACCATCACCGATTATGCAGGGCGGAAGGCGAATTATATCATGACCACCAAGATCGAGGCCGAGAACATGACGAGCACTGGTGGAGCCACAGAGTCAGGAGTATCAGCCTACTCCAACGATGCGGGGCGCACGTTCAGCGCAGCCGGAAATCTCAGCACCACCTTTGCCGGCGCAGCCGGAGCATACAACATTCACGCCGCTTATGTCACCGGAGACAGTTCGGCCGCGAGTTACGTGCTGCGTGTGAACGGCACGAGTGTTGATTCTTGGACTGCTGAGTTGACTCCATCGGGCACAGGACTTCAAATCCGCCACCGGATCAAGCGAGCGGTCACCCTTCCAGCTGGGGCCGTGATCCGGCTTGACGTTACGCCCGTTTCTGGAACGCCAGCCAAAGTCGATTACCTGGAAATTTATGGCAGACAAGCCTCATCGCCTATCGCGCCAGAAAACCTCACTGCGAACGCTGCTTCTGCCACGAGAATCGCGCTGGCTTGGGAGGGGTGGACAGGGGGAGACACTTCAGCCACCTATGAAATCTTCCGCGCCACTTCCCAGGTTGGTCCGTTCACCAGCATCGCAACGGGAGTGAACGGCGAGACTTGGATGGACTCTCACTTGGTGCAAGGAACTCCCTATTTCTACAAGGTCAGAATGACCACGGCCATGGGGACGAGCCCGGACAGTGCGATTGCCAGCGCAACACCGCAAGCGTCTGATACGGTGACCGCACTCGAAGCGAGTGCGGATGCATTTGTTCGAGCTGGTATCTATGCCGCGACCAACTCCGGTACGTCGACGACTCTCGTCGTCAAAAATGCCACCACAGCCGACAATTATCGCAAGACCTATGTTCGCTTCGATCTTGCAGGACAGAACATTTACGCCACACCGAACGCTTCTCTGCAATTGATGGTGGCAAGTCCATGGGATGAGTCGACGCCCTGTCAGGTTTACGGATTGAAAAACGCCGATGCGGGAGAATCATGGAGCGAGAATAGCATCACTTGGAATAATGCTCCCGCAAACTCAACAACGCTCGGAGACGGACTCATCAGCAGCCGCGTGGTGTATCTTGGGACTCTTGCCGCAACCGGACCTCAGCCCTTGGGTCAGATACTGGAACTACAGTCCGCAGAACTGGATGCGTTCTTGCTGGCAGATACCGATGACAAGGTGACATTCATTCTCACACGTTCCAGCACAGTTGCTGGTAACTCCATCGTGGCATCGAGAGAACACGCCACCATCGCTGCTCCGTCTCTGGAATTTGATCGGGTTGTGTTTGGTACCAACGGTATTATCGAAGTATCCGGTAGTTCCCAACAGTATCAGAGCGTGTCGCAGACCACCCATACCATTTCCAACTTCACCGTGGCTGATGGAGCCAACCGCAAACTGGTGCTCATGGCCAGTTGGGAACAAGGCAATCCGGCGAGCATCAGTGCAAGCTGGAAAGGCACCCAAAATTTTACAACTGCTGTCAAATCAGCGACTGGCAGAAACGCAACGATCCTCTACCTGGACGACCCAACTCCAGGCACTGGCAATATTGTTGTAACCTTTGCTGCGGCAACCCAGTCACGCATCGGAATTCTCAGCTTGGCTGGAACGGCGAGAGGCGTGGGAAGAACATCAACTTCAATCGGCACTTCTGGCAACTTGGTGATCCCGGTGAATGGGAGCCTCGTGACAGGAGTGTATACATCCAACGGTTCACCCACGATCAGCGGTCCCTTTACCTCGACTCTCTACAGCGGTGATTCAGGATCGTCCGCCGGCAACGGAGGCTATCGGATTGTTTCAGCGGCAGGTGCTGCCAATTATACTTGGACGGTCAGCGCTCCGGCAGCTGACAACAATGTGCTTGCAGCTTTCGTTCCAGTTGTTGCCGCACCAGTCATCACCGCCACTAACCCGGCGGACAATGCGATCGATGTGCCGGTAGATTCCCATCTCATGGCCTATTTTAGCGAGCCAATCGTTCCCGAAACCGGTATGATCACGATTCAGCGAAGATCCGATGACAGCACGCTCGAGAGCTTCGATGTCGCCTCCTCCAATCGACTCACCTTCAATGGTCAGACACTCACAATCGATCCAACGAACAATCTCGATTGGGGAACGGAGTATGCAATTTTGATCGATTCTAACGCGATCCACGATACCTCTGGGGACAATGCCTATATCGGCTTGTCAAACAATTCTGCATGGAATTTCACCACAGTGCTTCCAAGCTTTTCTTCATGGATTTCAAATTTTGGACTCGCCACAGCGGATCGTGATCTCACCGATGACCCCGATGGCGACGGCATAAAAAATGGCGTGGAAAACTTTTTCGGAACACACCCCGGAGTATTTACACAAGGACTGAGCCCGGGGATCAGAACTGGTAACACCTTCACTTTCACCCACCCACAGAATGCGAATCCGGCCACTGATATTACTCCACGCTACCGCTGGTCCAGCGATCTATCCACTTTTCATCTCGGCGGCTCGTCCAGCGGCGGAACTACAGTCACCTTTACTACCGAAGTCAATACCCCGAGTCCAGGCTTCACAAGGGTCACAGCTACAGCATCGGGAACGATTCCCCCTCGTCTTTTTTTCGATGTAAGAGTGACTGCTCCTTGATCTTACATTCCATCAGCTTTGATCGATGGATCAAAAGAAATCTTAATACCAAGTAAAATATTAGTCATGTTTTTCAAATTATTTATTTTCATCACGTTGCTGCTCAGCGCCGTTTCATCGGCGGAACAGCCTAACATTTTATTCATTGCTATCGATGACCTGCGCCCCGAGCTTGGATGTTACGGTGCGACACAAGTGAAAACACCTCACATCGACAAGCTCGCTGCAAATGCGATGCGATTCGAACGCGCTTATTGCCAAGTTCCGATCTGCATGGGATCAAGGGCTTCGCTCATGACAGGAATTTTACCAACATCGAAACGCTTCGTTGGCGATTGTCGAATGGATGTTGATGCGCCATCGGCCATGACCTTGCCAGAGATCTTCCGGAAAGCCGGATACACCACCATCTCTAACGGGAAAATCTATCACAATCAAGAGGATGCAGCGGACCGCAGCTGGAGCCAAGCACCATGGATGCCTCGCGACAACATGCGCAGTCATGACCCGGAAACCACGCGATTACTCTCGAAAACAAAGAAACGTGGGCGCATCTATGAATTGCCTGATGTCGCTGACAGTGCTTATCCTGATGGCGAAACCGCGCAAAAAACTATCAAAGATCTCCAGCGACTCAAGCAGGAAGGAAAACCGTTTTTTCTTGCCTGTGGCTTTTTGAAACCACATATGCCCTTCTACGCGCCAAAAAAATACTGGGATCTCTACTCTCGCGACTCGATCGCACTCGCCGCCAACCGCCAACGCCCGGACAAGTCTCCCGCGCAGCTCAAAGGCAGTAGCGAATTCCGCAGTTACCACCTTGCAGATCTCGATCCCAACTCGGACAAATTCCACCGCATCATGCGCCACGGCTATCTCGCCTGCACCAGCTATGCCGATCAACTCACAGGTGATGTTCTAGCTGAACTCGACCGACTCGGTCTTGCAGAAAACACGATCGTCGTCCTCTGGGGAGATCACGGTTGGCAACTTGGAGAGCATAATTTCTGGGGGAAACACAACACAATGCATAACGCCATCCGTGTGCCTCTCATCGTCAGAGTACCGGGAAAGAAACCAGGAGTATCATCTTCTCTGGTAGAAAGCACCGATATCTTTCCCGGACTCTGCAAACTCGCAGGGATTCCCACTCCCGCAACATTGCAAGGTCGTGATTTTTCTCCACTGCTCGACTCACCTGATTTCCCCCTCCGTGATACAGTCTATTGCCGATTCCTTGATGCTGATGCCATCATTACCGATCAATATAGCTACACCAGCTATGATCATGGAAAATCGGAGATGCTCTATCATCTTGTCAAAGATCCGCAGGAAAATCAAAACATCGCGGATGATCCCAAGCATGAGAAAACTGTCGTCACGATGAAGAAACTGCTCAAGGCTCGTCTGGACCAAGCACAAGGGAAACTTCCATCTAAATGAGAAAATCGATCTTCATAATCATCTCTCTGCTATGGCTTCCTATGACATCATTTGCCGCCACGCCACCGCATATCATCCTCATGATGAGCGACGACCACGGCTGGGAGGAGACGGGTTATAACGGACATCCCCATGTCAAAACACCAGTGCTCGACGAAATGGCTGCCTCAGGTCTCAAGTTCGAGCACTTTTACGCCGCGCACTCCAGTTGCTCCCCCACCCGCGCGAGTTTCCTCACCGGGCGCCATCCAAACCGCATGGGAACCTTCAGACCAGGTTTCTCATTGCGCCCCGAAGAAATCACGATCGCCCACTTGCTAGCCAAAGCTGGATACCACTGCATGCATCTTGGCAAATGGCACGTAGGAGCCGTCAAAGCTGCTTCGCCAGTAAAGCCGGGTGCCATGGGTTTTCATGAATGGCTATCGCATGATAATTTCTTTGAGATGAATCCATCATTCTCACGCAATGGCGGCCCACCGGAGATCTTCGAGGGAGAGAGCTCGGAGATACTCATTCGCGAGGCGATCGCAGGGCTCGCCCGGGCTCGCGCGAACAACAAACCGGCCTTTCAAGTCATCTGGTTCGGCTCACCCCACGAACCCTATATTGGCTTGCCACAGGACCTCGCGCTTTATGACGATCTTCCAGCCAAATACCCGAAAATGGTTGGCCTAACATCGAATACAACCGGCGGCAATACCCGCCGACCACAGGGCGAAGTATTGCGCGAACGCTACGCGGAAATTACAGCGATGGACCGGGCCATCGGCACTCTGCGCAGGCATCTCATCGAGACAGGTCAACGCGAAAACACACTACTTTTTTATTGCGGTGACAATGGCACTTCACCCGAAAGCGCGTTGGGCTCTCCTCACCGTGGCGCGAAGGGTGAAATCTATGAAGGTGGCACTCTTGTGCCAGGAATCATCGAGTGGCCAGCCCGCGTTCCCAATCCCCGTTCAACCATTTTCCGCGCTTCCACGAGTGATCTGCTTCCGACACTCGCTGCAATGACCCATCAATTACTGCCAGAGCGTCCGCTCGATGGCATCAACCTCGTGCCCGTGATCGATGGCAAGCTTCACGAACGTCCATCACCGATCTTCTTCTGGGAGTTTCCAATCGAGCGATTGATGTCAACGAAACCTAAACCCTATATCGATCCCAACCTGCAGCAGGGAACCACCCCTCTTGTCAAACGCAGTAGTGGCAAGAATACTCGTGATTTTCAAAACTTCCATTATCATTCTGTGAATGCAGCAGATCGAATCGGACCTCGGGCGATCATATCAGACAATCACAAACTTGTGATTCGCGAGAAGAAGGACAAAAAAACGATGGAAATGTATGATCTGGAAATCGATCCCGCGGAGAAATCCAACATCATTGATCAAAAACCACAGCTTGCACGAAAAATGCAGAGCGACCTTGATCACTGGCAGGACTCGGTTCTGCAAAGCCTGACAGGTGCGGATTACCTCAAAAAATAAGCTTTTTTCGCAAATCGTTTTTTCTCTGATTGATCGCATCCGAGTCTTCTTCCATGTGAAATGAATGATTGCTGTGCAATCATTCATGGTATCAATGCTTCAACCGGGCTTGATAACTTGACTGCGATCATGGTTAATATGCAGACACGAAATTGATTGAATTACCAATCTCGATCAAAGAAAAAATCTCTGCATATCATTACCATGATTGGATCCTTCGTTACATTATGGGTATTTCTGATCGCCACTGAAACTGCATCGATTGGAGACTTGAGCACGTGATTTGACTCCGCTGCAGAATCTGCAACCAAGACGCTTAATCAGCCCCGAAGATACAAGCTGGTCGGGCTGGCGGGATTCGAACCCACGGCCTCTTCGTCCCGAACGAAGCGCGCTACCAGACTGCGCCACAGCCCGTAACTGATAACGAAGCAAGAAAACTGAAAAAATGTTGCCTCTTCAAGAGGATTTTTTCACTCACCCTCTGTTATGATTATCCAGCAACGCATGAAATACTCCTGTCTTTGCTGCAAGAAATAGACAAAAAATATCCAATCCAATCTCTGTAAAATATCAATGATCACAAAAATACGATGCCAGAATCAACTTGGCAAAGTGACCCATCTCTGGCTTTTTGGTTTTAACGATATACGAAATCCCATTTGCATCATGAACTCGCGATATTTCGTTCTTTTTTATTGGGTAATGGTTTTGCAACTCCTGCACGCCCAGTCTCCCAGCGCACCGACCAATCTGAATGCTGTCATCGTCTCAGCAAACGGTTCAAACTGGGATACGGATCTCACATGGCAAGACACATCATCCAACGAATCCGGTTTCGCATTTTACAAAAAGAGTTTGAGTGGATACACATTGCTGGGGTCGCTTGCTCAGCCCAACATCACTTCTGCGAGAATCAATGGCGGTGTGGCCCGGGGAGAAAACGCGGTATTCGGCATTCGCTCATATTACTATAATCCTAGTAATCAACTCTACTACTTTCTCGACATCGTCGACTTTCCGGCGGTAAGGGGGCCTGATGTGTTTTTACAATCAGCAAGTTCGGGGACAACTGGCACTCCTTTATTCCAACAAGTTCCCGTGTCAAATCCGCAAAGTGTCTTACAATATACAGCAAGCGGTTTGCCGTCTTGGTTGAGTATCAATTCGAATACCGGTGTTCTCAACGGTGTTCCGACACAAGCAGGAATTTTCACAATCAATCTCTCGATTACCTACGCCGACGGCTGGGTGCTGAATGGAACCTATGTTCTTCGAATCAGGCCATCAGCAGGCGCTCCGGTAAGCGCAAATGCGGTTCCCAACTGGACCGCTAGAACCGGCAGTAGCAGAAATACTTCACTGAGCGGGGTTTTCACCGATGCTGAAGCAGAGTCCGCAGTTCGTGTCAGCACGAATCTCGGAAACTTCGATCTGATCTTATTCAACAATGCCACACCAGGGACGGTGATAAATTTCTTGAGTTATGTGAATTCCGGTAAATACAACAACGTAGCGTTTCACCGCAGCATTCCGGGATTTGTTGTTCAAGGCGGAGGGTTTCGTGGAACAGGGCAGAGCACCCAATTTACTAGCATTCCACCGTCACCACCGATTCTCAATGAGCCGGGCATTTCCAATCTTCGTGGCACAGTAGCGATGGCGAAAATTGGAGGAAATCCCGACAGTGCAACCAACCAGTTTTTTGTGAATACGGGCAACAATGCATCGAACCTGGACAACCAAAACGGCGGATTCACGGTGTTTGGAAGGGTCGCAGGAAATGGAATGACGGTCGTGGATGCCATCAACAACCTACCTCGAGCCACCTATTCCCTGAATTTGGATGGTTCTCTATCGGCAACCAGTTTTACCGATTTCCCGATGAATGCCGCAACGGCCCCAACAGTCATGGATCAAAGCAAGTTGGTTACGATGCTATCCGTGGTTCCGATCCCCACCATGACCTACAGCATCACGGGCAATTCTGATCCCAGTGTAGCCACTGCTGGAATTGTTGATGGTGAACTCAGGCTGCAGAGTCTGAAAGCGGGACAATGCACGATCAGCTTGACCGCCACTGATCTCGACCAGCTCAGCACTTCGCAACAAATCAGCATTCACATCAATGACACCTACAGCACTTGGGCAACCAGAACGAATTTCCCCAACGGCCAGAGTGATGCGACACAAAACCCGGATGGCGACCGTTGGAATAATTTGTTAGAATATGCTTTTGGAGAAAACCCGGCGGCTGCATCCGACTTTGTGGGACCCACTCTTGGGCAGATAGTGGGCGCGAATCAGAATGCTTTCCTCTCTCTGCAATTTCCCCTAAGGAAGTTCACGGAAGGTTTGGTGTATCAAGTGGAGGCGAATCATGATCTCGATGGCACCTGGACAGAGATATGGAATTCCACACAAGGATTGCAGCACGTTCGGGTTGCCAGTGCGGTTGATCAAAATGATCGCACCGTAGTAACAATCCGCGACGTAAATCCTATCGGCACAACAACACGACGTTTTCTAAGACTCAAAGTCTCACAAAACTAAGCCCAACAACGTGGCAATGTCGGATAAAAGCATCTTGTCATTTCTGTTGATCAACGCTAGTAAACTCTTGCCGGGTGACCGGTCCTGATAGGGAAGCTCCTGGATAGAGCAGGAAATTGTTGGGGAAGCCGGTGAGATTCCGGCGCGGTACCGCCACTGTGTTGTTCTGCTGGTGACAGACGAACAAAGTCAGATCGCCAGCCTTGTCATGCGTTCGAAAAACCTGCGGAGTTCAGGTTGTGAGATACCATAAACATGAAACAAAAGAAAACGACCTCAGCGAGAGGTCCGTGTTGGCGTGCTGTCGTGGCACGAGGAATGATTGGCGTATTGACGACGAGTGTCGGTCATGCGGAAATCGATAAAGAATTGGAAAGCATTGTTGTCTCTGCTCTGCGAAGTCCGCGGCAGGCAAGTGACATCGCCTCAACTGTCACGGTATTTGATCCCAGAGAATGGGAAAAGCGCGGACTTTTGCAGTTGCGAGAGGCATTGAATGAATCACCGGGAGTGATCTCTACCTCGACCGGAGGTCAGACAGGGGCCTTGGGATCCGTGTTCATCCGCGGAACCAATACCGCGTATTCGCAGCTCGTTGTGGATGGCATGCGACTCAGCGATTCCACCACTCCGCTCGGAAATATGCTAGGTGCAGCGCGCTCCTTCGATCTTGGTCGCGTCGAAGTCCTTCGCGGCGCTCAGGGAGCTGCATACGGCGGCGAATCCATCGGCGGTGTTCTATGGCTGGAAACAGACAGAGGAAAAGGCAATCCTAACGGGACACTGTTCACCGAGACAGGTTCATTTGACTCCTTCAGCACTGCGATGCGTTATCAGGGTGAAGAAAAAAACCTATCGTATTTTCTATCCGGAGCATACGAGCAAACGGACAATGATGGTGCAAAAGAGCCGTTTCACCAGGGAAGCGTTGCCTTGCGTTTGGAACAGACGATCAACAGTCAATGGCAGGCCGGTCTGACCTACCGTGGAGTCGATGCATACTACAACAATCAGGGAAACTCGGAAGATAGGCTCAATGGTTCGCTTTTCACAATATATTTGAACGGACAAGTCCAACCTAATTGGAAGACGAGTTTCATCGCAGGGCATCACCAGGAACTGTATGACAGCCAATCCAGCTATGGTAATTATGGTACGGATATGCGCGCCACAAATCTGATCCACGATCATGAGTGGTCGATCAGGGAAAACTTGATTCTCCTTGGCGGCATCTTCGCACATCGTGGCGATTTTCGCAACACCATCGGCACGGATCAGACGAGGGATCGCTACGGCATTCACCTTGGAGCCGAGTGGGAGACGTTGCGAAGATGGAAAAACTACATGGCCTGGCGCTGGGAGGATTACGATGCCTTCGGTAAAGAAAGCACATGGCGAATCGGCAGCGCCTACCAAATGGACCAAACCGGGACCACGATACGTGCAGGCATGGGGTCATCATTCCGAGCACCCACGTATCTCGATTTGTTCGGATCCTCTTTCGGCGCCGGAAATCCCGATCTGCGTGCGGAGTCATCACTTGGCTGGGATTTCGGCATGGAACAAAAGATTGCGGAAGAACATGCGTTAATCCTAACAATTTTCCACAACAACATCGATGACCGAATTAATTCTTTTTCGAAACCGCGCCCTGTCAATCTGAATGGTGAGGCTCACGCGGAAGGCTTGGAAGCCGCCATCCGCGGCTCCTTTCACAAACAGGTTTTGCAATACCGATTGGCATGGACTTATTTGCCTCAAAGTTTGAGCGAACAGCCACGTCATCACGTGAATGCCGGCATCGACTGGACGGCCACCGATCGCCTGTTGTTGGGAATTGGGCTCAATGCACTATCGGACCACTCATGGGGAGGATCCGCCATCCAATCCTATGCCGTGGGTCGTTTGCATGCATCCTACAAATGTTGCGAACATATCCGTTTGCATGCGCGTTGGGAGAACTTCACCAATGAATCCTACCTACTGTCCAATTTCTACGGTGATCCGATTCAAGCCGCCGGATCAGCCGTCTATGGAGGTTTCACCATTGATTGGTAATTCGTCAGATTTTCTTGTCATACGGCAAGATTCGCGGCATATTCGAACATCGAAAAAGATTTTCCAGCGTCATCATCGATCATGCCTGTGCTGCACGAGCCATGGCATCGTCGATGGTGGCACAGGATATTGGACGTCATTTATGCGCCGTCCTGTGAGCTTTGCCAGGAACCGCTGTTTGAAGGACGCTACCTTTGCGATAGCTGTCGGGATTCATTGCCGCGCATCACCGCGCCCTTTTGCGAATCATGCGGCGAAATGTTTGAGGGGAACATCGCCAGTCAATTTCTCTGCCCGAACTGCCGAGAACTCACCTATGATTTTCGTTTCGCCCGGCCTGTATTGGCTAGCAGCGAACCTGCAAGAGAGCTCATTCACGGATTAAAGTACCAGAAAAATCTCTATCTCGCCCGCGATCTGTCTCGCATCGCTGCCGAGGCCTTTTCCGATCCCCGGCTCAAGGGTGCACGGGAGGAACGCTGGCCACTTGTGCCCGTGCCTCTGCATTGGAAACGCCAGCAGAGCCGACATTACAATCAATCAGAGGAAATTGCCCGACACCTCGGAAAATGGCTGGGGCTGCCTGTGGTCAAGGCATTGAAACGGGTGCGCGCGACTCCAACCCAGACACATCTCTCCCGACGCCAACGCTTGCAGAACCTGCGAGGCGCCATTGAAATGACTCGTGCAGGGAGAAATATAAACTCCCAGAACACTGCGGGAGTGATCATCGTTGACGACGTTTTCACGACGGGGGCCACAGTGCAGGAATGCGCCCGCATTTTGGCTCAGAATCAGCACGAAAACATTGTTGTCGTAACCGTGATGAGAGGCTAAGCTGACGGCGCCGCAGCACACCGCGGATTGATCCAACACGAACGACTTATGGGAATTTTCGACAGACCACGTCTCCGTCCGCAAGAAAAACGCGATGATATGCCCGAAGGCATGTGGACAAAATGTCCTTCGTGTGATGCCATGTTGCACCAGTTGGATTTGAAGCAAAATCTCAATGTGTGTCCGCCATGTGGCCATCATTTTCTGCTGGGGTCGCGTGAACGCATCGCCAATCTCGCCGACGAAGGCAGCTTTGAGGAAATCGACGAGCATCTCGTTTCCGCCAATCCGTTGGGATTCGCGAAGTATCCGGAAAAAATTGATCAACAACGAGCGGTGTCGGAACTCAATGACGCCGTTGTGACAGGTCGTCTCAGCATCGAGGGGCAACCGGCTGTCATCGCCGTGATGGACTTCAAATTTTTCGCTGGTTCCATGGGTTCGGTGGTGGGTGAGAAAATCACTCGTGCGATCGAATTGGCCACCGCTGAAAAACGTGGTATCATCATCATTTCTGCTTCTTCGGGTGCGCGCATGCAGGAAGGCATGTTGTCCCTGATGCAAATGGCGAAAACCTGCGGCGCGCTTGCACTGCACAGCGAGGCGGGCCTACCCTATATTTCGGTCATGACCCATCCCACGACAGGAGGAGTTACGGCATCATTCGCCACCATCGGCGACATCAACCTCGCTGAACCAAAATGCATGATCGGGTTTGCCGGTCCTCGCGTGGTAAAGGAAACCACCCACCAAAATCTGCCTCCTGGATTTCAGACAGCCGAGTTCATGAAAGACCACGGCCTGCTGGATGACATCGTGCACCGCAAGGCGCTGCGTCACAAACTCGGCACCCTGCTCGGTTACCTCCTGACCACTTCACCGCACCCATGACCTACCCTGAGGCGATCCACTGGTTGTTTTCCACGCAACTGTTTGGCATCAAACTCGGCCTCGACGGTCCGCGCGATCTCTTGCGCAAATATCTCGCCTACCCTGCCTGCGGTGTCAAAGTAATCCACGTGGCTGGCACCAATGGCAAAGGTTCCACGTGTGCTTTCATCGACTCGGTAGCACGGGCGTCGGGCATACGGACAGGGCTTTTCACTTCGCCTCATCTCATCGACTACCGTGAACGAATCAAAGTATCGGGTGAAGAAATATCGGAAGAAGACTGCACCCGCCACCTCATCGCACTCCGCGTACTCTGCGAGAGTCTGGAGGCACATCCGACGTTTTTTGAAATCACTCTCGCCCTGGCCATGCGCTACTTCGCGGAACGGGAGTGTGAGCTGATTGTGTTGGAGACAGGCATGGGCGGTCGACTGGATGCCACCACGGCCGTGCCAGCTGATGTGGCAGTGATCACCCCCATCGGTCTGGATCACATGCAATGGCTGGGTGATACCATTGCCGCCATCGCCTGGGAAAAGGCTGGCATCATCTGCGCGGAAAAGCCCGTCATTTCCGCCCCGCAGGAACCGGATGCGGAAAAGGTCATCGCCGAACAAGCGAATGAAATGCGCGCACCGCTCACCGTGGTGCAGCAACCGCTGCGAGGTTACACGCTCTCGCTGTTGGGCACGCACCAACCATGGAATGCGGCAGTGGCGTTGGCCGCACTCCACGCCGCCGGCGTCTGTTTGCGCTACGATTCAGTCAGCTACGGCCTCTCTCATACCCAGTGGCCCGGCCGATTCGAGGTGATTTCGTCCACTGAGCACACCATCATTCTGGATGGTGCCCACAATCCTCACGCTGCCAAGGTCTTGGCAGAAACTTGGCAACAGCAGTATCCGGAAAAGATTCCAACGTTGATTTTTTCCGCCGTCGCATCAAAAGACGTTCGCGGAGTACTCACCCTGCTCGCTCCCCTCGCCTGCCGCATTCTGCTGTGTCCGGTGAATAGTCCACGCGCTCTCACTCATCAGGAATTGACAGATGCAATGCCTCAGGGGGATTACTCCATCGAATTACATAACTCGTTTGATCAAGCTCTCAAATCGGCAAAACAACACAGCGGACTCATTCTCGTCGCCGGTAGTTTGTATCTCGTTGGTCAGGCGCGCGCTCATTTGTTAGGTGAACGGTTTCAACCAAGCGCTCAATAGCGGACGACTCACAATCCCAGCAATCGTGCTTTGAGCAATTCCTCACGAATCATCTCTTCGCAGATCTCAATCTGTTTTGCACGACGAACCCGTGCCTCGTTGGCGATTTGCTCCAGCGTATCGATGTCATAGAGATAAACTTCCTCGATCTCCGCCACCGCTGGATCAATGTCACGGGGTACTGCGATATCAATGAAAAACAGCGGCCGGTACTTACGCTGACGTCGCACCGCTTCGACGTGTTCCTTGTGCACGATCGCATGCGGAGCCCCCGTGGATCCGATCACCACGTCCACTTGCGCCAGCACCAATTGCCAGTCATCAAAACGCACCGCATGGCCATTCATTTGTTGCGCCAGATCGAGAGCGCGGTCATACGAACGGTTTGCCACAAAAATACTGCGCGCACCCCGAGATTGCAGACTCTGCGCCGTCACGCGGCTCATCTCACCAGCACCGAGAATCATCACTTCGCTATCCTTGAGATGACCGAAAATTTTCTCTGCCAAATCCACTGCGACATTGCCGATGGAAGTCGCACCCTCCTGAATGCCGGTTTCCGTGCGTACTTTTTTCCCAATCGAAAAAGTCTTTTGAAACAAGCGATTCAATACTCCACGTGTAACTCCCGCCTGAAGAGCGGCTTGGTAGGCATCCTTGACCTGGCCAAAAATTTCGGTCTCGCCCAAAACCATTGAGTCCAGCCCGCTCGCCACTCGGCACAAGTGAATCGCAGCATCCATTTTCCGCCGATGATAACAATGCTCAGCGCCCCCCAGCATTTCTTCGAGCTGAGAAATCGCGGAGTCTTCCCCTGAGACATAGATTTCCGTGCGATTGCAGGTAGAAATCACCACCGCCTCCTCGACGCCGATTTTACCGCACAAGTCTGATGCTGCTTCACCCAACTTGGATGGAGCCACGGCAAACAACTCCCTCACCTCCACAGGCGCGGTGCGATGATTCAAGCCGACACAAATCAATTCCATCACACCACTGCAAAAACCCCGAGAGACAACAAAAAGAACACCATCGCCAGCAACGACAAGCGTCGTCCGGTGACCCCCCTCCACTGCTGCCACAGCAACAGCCCGCCATATATGAACCACACCGCCACGGCAGCGATCAAATGAGACCAACCACCGCGCTGCTCCATCATGTAGCCCGCCACGATGCCACCACTCAAGAGTCCGAAGCCCATCCACAGAAGACGTTTCACCGCAGCCAGCAATTCACGCACCGGCGGCAAATTACGAAACAAACCCGACTGCAAATGATGCTCTTTCAATTGCCGGTCGAGCACCAGAAACATCACGCCCGTGACCGCCGCGAGGGCAAACGCGCCATACGAAAGCACGGATATCGCGGAATGGGCTTCGCGCCAGGCGTCCACACCAAGAGAGCGCTCGGGCGACACCGTCATTACCCCCGGCCACAATGCCAACAGTTGAAACACCACCACCACGGGAGCGGTAAAGAGACCCACCAGCGAAAGCCGATACGGACGACCCACCACCAGATAAAACAAGGTCAGGGACCAGGCCAAAAAAACAAGAATCTCGCCACGATCACGCAAGGGGCAAGCACCACGCATTTGCCCGCGCAATTCCAGAAATGCCAACTGTGCCAAAAAAGCACCACCGATCATGACCAAAGTCCACCAAGTGCGTGCCCCCCGATGTACCGACACCGCCCCCCACACCGCGCCGACCAGCGCAAGCAGAGTGGAAACCAGTAGAAGGGTACGATCCATGACGGCCCCTACATGCACCGCATTACCTCGTCGCGCAAGTCAGAATCCACCAACGTCTCAGCGTTTTTTCAAAGAATCCTCGTATCCGTTTACGAAAATTGCGGGACATTTTATCACCTTCTGGAGAAATCCAAGAAAACAAATCCTTACAAAAAGTCAGGATGGAAAAAAATCGCGCACCCTGTATTTGAAGACTTGCTAGCACCGAAACAAATGTTCACTGATTCTCAAAGTAATCCCATTGGTCGAGGTTGAACCAATGGGATCCCTTGCATCCTCGATTAACGCGCGACAACAACACCGGGTGTTTGGGAGTGCGCGTGTTGAGGGAAGTCGAAAGTCAGTACGAACGGCTCCGAACCAGTATTCTCGATTTCCACGCCGCCGCGATTGAGCGCGGCTTGTGTGATGAATCCGATCTCGGCATAAACTTCGCCAAGCTTCATGTCTTGGTTGTATTGCAACGCCAGCTTACCCACGCGGCCACGGCCACGATTCGTATGGAACAAGGTCGGGCTCTCAGGGCAGAATGTCATCTTGGCTCCGGGGGCGATGGTGAGGCGGAGAATCGAGCACTTCTGGTCGCCAAGAATTTCACCGTAAACGATCCACTTGGCATCCACACCATCGCCGCAGAATTCTTCGGCTTTGATGGCTGGACGCGAATATTTCTGGACGAAATCTGGGTCCTGATTGGCTTTGAAATCGAAGGTATCGACCAGGAATTCCCAGTCTTCGTGGCGGGATTTTGGATAGTCTTCTTCGCGGCAAGCGTAAAAGGCATCAGCTGCTCCAATCCGGCCATCCAGTGTCAAATCCTCTGCCAGGAAATGCTCGTCCATCGTGACGTGGAGTTCGTGAGTGCAAAGATCTGTGGGTGAGTGAAGAACGCCGTTAGGCATGACAAATCCGTTGTCGATGTGCATCATCGTATGTGGCGACAAGTGCCTTACGCCGTTATATTCGCCCTGCCCCCAGCTTTTCATACAAGCGAGGAACTGGTCCTTTGTTACAAATGGATAAAGCCCCATGGCTGTCGTGTGATAGTGCGATGGACTGACTCCCGGGTTGTCGAATGAATTGATGTCGTATACCTCCCATTTCGCCCAGTGAAGGTGGTGTGGAATGGGGTTCAGGTTATCAAACTTCTTCGATACAATCGGCCAAGTGGCTTTGCCGAACAAGGATTTTGAAAACTCCGTGACTTTTTCTCCCATGATGGCCAAGGGATTGGCCTCAATCAAATCCTGCAGGGAAATCACTTGCCCGCCGGGAGTGAGGACGTGAGCTTCGCCTTCGCGAAATGGCGCTTTGCCCGTGCGGGTATCGATTACTCCTGTCACGATGGGAACGGTGCAGCACATCCAGATTTCATCAAGACCAGTTCCGCCCATGTAGTCGGGGTAGTAGGACTTCGCATCCAAGCGTAGACGCTTTCCTGGCGTGCAAAATGTGCGCCCAGCGTAACGATGAAGAAGCTGAAGCACGCCGTCGTGCTGATTGAGGCAATCATCGAGAATCGAATCCGATCCGCTGCCAGATCCGTCGATCACATCTTGCTGGGGGTATTCATGGAGTTTGTCTGAAAGAATTGAGGTAGAAGCAGCCATAGGTGGGCTGAGATTAAAGAGAGGCGTGTTGAGAATCAAGAGTGAATTGCTTCATGAATCGCACTTCTAATCTCTCATCAACCTTTGCTTCTGAGGATGCGTACAACATCAATCGAGGACATTTTGCGACGCATCTGCTGTTGATGCATCAGTACGGGCACAGCTTTTTATTTGATAATGCAAAGCCGATTTATGATAGGGCACTCCACCTACTCCCGTTGTAATGAACCAGCCTCAGTTTTCCGCACGCGATGAGTGGCTCCCATCCATGACAACCCAAACAATCCAGCCTGAAACAGCACGATGCAGGCGGACGGTGAAGCATCACAGTGATAACTGATCATCAGTCCCGAAACCGTGGATATCACGGAAGTGCATGCGGCGATCGCCAACATGCGTTCGAACCGCTTCGTCATTAGAAAAGCGGTCGCCCCCGGCGTGATCAGCATGGCTGTGACCAAGGTCATTCCCACCGCCTTCAGCGAAATCACAATCGCAAGCGATAATAACGCCAGCAATCCGTAGTGCAGCAACCCTACCGGTAATGCGATCACACGCGCTTGGGCGGCATCGAAACACAGCAAAAGGATATCCCGTCGTTTCAGCAGAAGAACGATCAACACCGGAAAAGCCACAATCATGACTTCTCGAATTTCCGCTGGACCAATCCCTAACAGGTTTCCAAACAAAATGTGATCAAGATGAAGGTCCGATGGCACTTTGCTAAAAAGCACCAAGCCCATCGCAAACAGGCCGGTGAATACCACCCCCATTGAAGTATCTTCTTTGAGGCGACTGATGTTTTTCAACCATCCGGTCCCCATCGCACACAACAGACCTGCCAAAAAAGCGCCGATCAACAATGGTATTCCAGCCAAATAAGCCAGGACGATCCCAGGCAGCAGCGCGTGGGAAATGGCATCGCCCATCAGCGACCAGCCACGCAATACAAGCAAACACGATAACACTGCGCACATGACAGCAATCAATGAACCGATCAACATCGCATCTCGAAGAAACTCATACTGGAAAGGTTCCCACAGATTCATCGTGACACCTCCTCTCTCTGGCGTCGCCGTCGGATGAGGATGCCATGCTTGGGAGCAATCATCAAACACACAACAAAAACGATGGTTTGTAATGTGACGATGCACCCACCCGTGCTGCCGTTTGCAAAGTAACTCGCGTATGCGCCTATCGCTGCCGTGATGATTCCGATCATCGCGGAAATACCCAACATGCGGGAAAAACGATCCGTGAGAAGATAAGAAGTCGCACCTGGTGTAATGAGCATGGCCACAACCAATAAAGCGCCTACCGTAATCAAGGCAGCCACCGCCGTGGCGCTCAATAAGATCAATAGTAGAGCGTGAATCCATTCAACCCGAATCCCCATGGCGCGCGCTTGTTGCGCATCGAAACAAAACAACAACAAATCGCGCCATTTTATTGCCAACAATAGCATTACGACACCGCAAATGATCCACAACTGCCTCACGTCTTCATCGGAAATCGCCAGCACATTTCCGAAAACGATGCTCTTCAGATCAACCCTTGCTGGGTAAAGAGAAATCAGTAACAAGCCCAGGGCAAAAAAAGCCGTGAATACGATACCCAATACAGCATCCTCGCGCAGCTTGGAACGTTTTTTCATCAAGCCCATGGTCAAGGCTGCGAGCATTCCAGACACAAAAGAACCGAGAGCAAAAGGCCATCCGAGAATGTAAGCGAGGGCCACCCCAGGGACAACGGCATGAGATAATGCATCCCCCATCATCGACCATCCTTTCAGAGTCACAAATGCCGAAAGCAAGCCGCAAACCCCGCCAATCAGAGCGCAGACCCAGATCGCTTTGATCATATAGTCGTAATGCAAGGGAATCAGCATGTCATTAAGATTCATGGATCACCGCTCCTCCTTGCGTTTTTTCAGCAACTCCTCGCGCCCCTCGCGATTCTTGTATTCCAGATGACCATCCTTGCCGAAGACCAGGGGTCTCTCATCATCCGTGAGCAGTTTCACGGCCCTGCCGTCATGAGATTGAATGGTTGATTGCTCGAAATGAAAATGGCGCAACTGCCCACCAAACGCACTTGTGAGATTCTGCTCGGTGAAAATTTCCTCGGTGGGACCATGGGCCAGTACTTTCCGATTGAGCAATACCACTTGATCGCAAAATTCCGGTACTGATCCGAGATTGTGCGTCGAAACCAACACCACGCATCCCTCGGCGCGCAGTTCACGCAAAAGCTCGATGATCGCATCCTCGGTGGTAACATCGACGCCCGTGAAAGGCTCATCTAACAAAATCAAACGCCCTCCCTGAGCCAGCGATCGCGCCAGAAACACGCGTTTTTTTTGACCACCGGAGAGTTCTCCGATCTGACGGTGGCGGAAATCCCACATTCCCACACGTTTCAAGCTGCATTCTACAGCCTCGTGATCGATCTTACGCGAAATACGCAGAAAATTCATCATACCGTAGCGACCCATCATCACCACATCGGCAACACTGACCGGAAAATTCCAGTCCACTTCCTCTGACTGCGGCACGTAGGCGACAAGCTGTTTTTGCAGTGCTTGTTTGACAGATAAACCATTGATTTTCACCTGGCCCGCATGTGGCTTCACAAATCCCATGATGCTCTTGAACAAGGTCGATTTGCCACTGCCATTCACCCCCACGAGGGCGCAGATCGTTCCTCCACTCAGCGAAAAACTGGCACCCTGCAAGGCCGCGTGACCGTTGCCATACATCACGGAAATGTTTTCTACTTCGAGAGTCGTCATAAGATTGTTAGGGTCCGAGAAATCCCCCGACGATGGTGTTGGCATTGTGTTCCAACAACCGGAGATATGTTGGAACAGGACCATCCGCATCGGTAAGCGAATCAACATACAAGACACCACCGTAGCGTGCTCCGGTTTCCTGGGCGACCTGGCGCATCGGTTTATCGCTGACCGTACTCTCGGAAAATAGCACGGGCACGCCTTGTTGACGCACGCGGTCAATCACCGACTGAACTTGTTGTGGTGTGCCCTGTGCATCGGCATTGATCGGCCAGAGGTAGACAGGCTGCATTCCATAATCCTGACACAGATAAGCAAAAGCCCCCTCGCTGGTCACCAAACAGCGCTTGTCCACGGGGATTTTTGACAAGGTATCACGTAACTTGGCATCCACGGTCCGAATCTTCGCTTTGTAGGATTCGGCATTTTTTTGATAAACCTCCGCGTTTGCCGCATCATAAGTCTGCAAGGCAGCAGAGATCTTGTCCACATAGTTCATCGCCAGAGTCGGAGACATCCATGCATGTGGATTGGGTTTTCCTGCGTAAGGACCACCGCTGATATCGATGGGCCTGATCCCTTCCGTGACCACCACATTGGGCACTGTTTCGAGGTGTTGGTAAAATTTCGCGAACCATGCTTCCAGATTCATGCCGTTCGAAAGAATCAGTTTCGCCCTCTGCGCTCGCACAATATCCTTGGGTGTTGGTTCATATCCATGAATTTCGGCACCGGGTTTGATAAGGGATTCCACGACCGCGGCTTCCCCGGCAACTTCTCTCGCCATGTCAGCAATGATGGTGAATGTCGTCACCACCACCAGTTTTCCAGTATCCGCGGGTTTCTGATTGTTTCCGCAACCACAGGCAACCGTCAAAACCGCGGCGATACCACACCATTTTTGTATCAGCTTCGTCATATCAACAATCAGTTTTGATACACAATTTTAGACGAGACTAACTTTGTATGCAAGTACTATTTTTTGAATGCTGCTTGTCAAATCTTTCGTTTTTGCATAAATCCCATGTGTGCCTAAAACCGCAGCCACATCCATTGCTTCCCAAGACTATTTGGAGCAAATTTTTTATTTGATCGAGCTCAAGGGCTACGCGCGATCTGTCGACATCGCAGCCAATCTTGGCGTATCACAAGCGAGCGTCTCAGCCATGTTGAAGCGTCTTGGAGCCGATGGCTTGGTCGTGTATGAAAAATACCGTGGAGTCATTCTTACATCCGAAGGCAGCGATCTGGCGAAGCACATCATCAAGCGCCACGAGGTCTTGACTCGCTTGTTACGCCACTTCGGCCTCGACGAGGAAACCATCTACCGTGATGTGGAGGGGATGGAACATCACGTTTCCAGCCAAAGTCTTCGTGTATTCACTCTGCTGGCGAACGAACTTGATGAAAATCCAGCCCTGCGAAAAACGTTAAAACGCCGTTTGAAAGAGAAATAATCATCATCAGGATTGAGGATCACGCCGACTTTTCCAGGGGGAAAGATAACATTTTTCAACAAAGAGAAATGGCACTTGTCTTCGCATCTTTGGCATTTTACAGCTATTTCATGACGGAAATTTCAGTAACGGGCAGCTATCGCGCGCAGTGGGGCGAAGGCGCCATTTGGTCGCAAGGAGCGTTGTATTATGTTGATATCGAAAAACATCTAGTCATTCGGTTCGACCCTATAACGGGAGAAGAAACATTCTGGAATGTCGGCCAACGCGTGGGAACTGTCGTGCCTCGAGCCAATGGTGGCCTACTGTGCGCTGGCGATCACGGCTTCTTTTTTCTTGATCCACGCAACGGTGAAGTCACGCCCATCGCCGACCCCGAGCCAGAGAAAACCAACAACCGCTTCAACGATGGCAAATGTTCGCCCGACGGTGCTTTTTTTGCCGGCACCATCAGTCTGGCGAAACAAGCGGGTGACGCCAGCCTTTATCGACTGGGCGCCGATCTGTCGGTGAAAAAAGCCTACGGACCTGTCACGAACTCGAATGGTATCGTTTGGTCCAGTGATGCAAGAACGGTCTATTACATCGATACTCCTCGTCGCGAAATTCTGTCCTTCGATTATCTCAATGGCGCCCTGTGTCATGAGAGGTCTGTCGTATCGACTGCGAATATCGATGCTTCACCTGATGGCATGTGCATCGATGAAAATGATCATCTCTGGGTGGCATTCTGTCACGGAGCATGCGTGGTCAACTATGATCCGATAAGCGGAAAGGAACTGCGACGTGTCGTGCTTCCCTGTCTCGAAACAACCTCCTGTGCCTTCGGCGGAAAAGATCTCGCTGAGCTTTATGTGACCACGGGTATTCACAAAAGCGTTGAAGAAGAGCATGGCGGTCGACTTTTTGTCATCCGTGGTCTCGGAGTCAAGGGCCAACCATCCCACGCATTTGCTGGCTGAAGATCCTTGATATCTCCGCACCCCCAGTAAACAAACTTTTACCATCATGAGCGAGTTGGCAGCAGCAACTGAAATCGCAGGACGTTTGCATGCAGCGGGCCATCAAGCCCTGCTGGCGGGTGGTTGTGTACGTGATCGCTTGTTGCATCGTGAACCAAAAGACTACGACATTGCAACCAGCGCCACTCCTAAGGAAGTATTGAAAATTTTCCCCAAAGCCAATAAGGTAGGTGCGCACTTCGGGGTGATACTTGTCAAACATCAGGGGCATATGATCGAAATCGCCACCTTTCGCACTGATGGAAGTTACAGCGATGGACGCCGCCCCGATCATGTCGTCTTTGCCACTGCCGAGGAGGATGCCCAACGTCGGGATTTTACGATCAACGGACTCTACGAAGACCCCCGGGATGGCAAATTGATCGACTACGTGCAAGGACGCTCCGACCTCGATCAACACCTGATCCGAGCGATTGGAGATCCGACGAAACGCTTCCAGGAAGATAGTCTGCGACTGATGCGTGCCATCCGCTTTGCCGGCACATTGAATTTCACCATCGAGCCACAAACCTGGCAAGCGATCTGCGATCACGCTCATTTGTTAGAGAGAATCTCACCCGAGCGCATCCGTGAAGAACTCTCGCGCATGCTGACTCACCCCTCACGTGCTCGCTCTTTCGTGCTTTTGGCTGAGTCCGGCTTGTTCCGCTACTTCTGGCCTGAGATCATGGCACTCATCGGCTGCGAGCAACCACCGGAATGGCATCCTGAAGGTGATGTTTTTATTCACACCCGCATCATGCTCGAACTATTAGAGCCCGATGCCCCTCTTGAACTCGCGTTGGCCGTGTTGTTGCATGACATCGCGAAACCGCCGACTCGCACGATCGATCTCGAAGCCGGTGGCCGCATCCGCTTCAACGGCCATGATTCTCTGGGTGCGCAAATGGCAGCGGACATGCTGCGCAGACTTCGTTACTCGAATGACGTCATCGATGCAGTCGTTCCGATGGTAGCTCGGCACATGCAATTTATGAATGTGCAGCAGATGCGCACTGCGAAACTCAAGCGCTTTATGGCGACGCCGACTTTTCCTCACGAACTGGAACTGCATCGGGTGGACTGTGCATCGAGCAACGGTTTCACTGACAACCTCGAATACCTGATTGCCAAGCGTGAAGAATTTTCCCAAGAACCATTGATTCCGGCTCCGCTGATCACTGGTCGCGATCTCATCCATGCTGGACTCAAACCGGGCCCTCGATTTACAGAAATTCTTGATAGCATCCAGGTTGAACAACTGGAAGGCAGGCTGCAGACCAGAGATGAGGCTTTGGCATACTTTCAAAACAATTGGCTCAAGAATGGAAAATAGAATGGCCTCATTCGGTCGCCGAAGGCTTTGGACTGCGGTGAGTATCACCGCTTTGCGATCGCTCTGGGTCGTTCTGCAAAGATCACGGATACTTTTCCCCACATCCAAAAAAACCTAAAGTGCATGTGCCGCGAGCTCGGAAGCCTTACGCCTTCGCCGCGTCACTCATGTGTTTGAGCAATCGCTGATTAAACTCATCCGCCATGTTGTAGCCAAGACGACGCAATTGCTGATCAAGAGCAGCGATGGTGATCATACGGGCATTGTCCCGTCCGGGTGCAACGGGAATTTCCACATGGGGAATCGCCATGCCGAGAACATCAAAAGTATTAGTCTGAATACCGAGACGATCGACATTATTCAAATCCGCATGAGGTTTTAGTGTAACAATCAAATCCAATCGTTTTTCTGGTCGTATTGCCGCAAGACCATAAAGGTTCGCCACATTGACAATACCAATGCCACGCATTTCAATGTAACCGCGGGAAAGTTCAGGCGAATAGGCCATTAATTCGCCGCCCATGAACTTTACCCGCACCATATCATCAGCCACAAGTGAAGCACCTTTTTCGATCAAGCCGATGGCCGTTTCTGACTTTCCCGATCCGCTTTTTCCCATGATCAAGACACCGATACCGCGCACATCGACCATACAACCATGCAATGTCGTGCTCGGCGAAAAGTCATTTTCCAGACGCAAGGTAGCCGCATTGAGGAATTTCATTGTTACTTGTGATGTTCCGAAAATCGGCAACTCATACTCCGCCGCAAGTTCCAGTAAATTTTCCGGGAGACTTCGATTGCGGGAAATCACCAAACAAGGAATACCCTCTTTGCACAAGCGACGGAACCGTGCCATTTGACGAAGTGGCGGAAGTTTTTCCAAATAAGACAATTCCGAATTGCCCAGAATCTGAATCCGCTTGCGGGCGAAATACGAGAGAAATCCAGCGAGAGCCAAGCCGGGACGGTTCACCGTGGGTTCACGAATCAGGCGCTGCAGATCGTGTTTCTCACTCATCAACTCAAGCCCCAACGCGTCTTTGTGATGCTCGTAAAATTCACCGACAGTGATTGCGTTGACAGTGCGGATTTTATTCGTCGCGGCCATGAGTGGACCCTATGGCAAAAAGGAACGTCCGACAAGTGCGGAAACTTCCATTGCCAGGCACGCAAAAACCAGCACGCAAAAACCAGCACGCAAATCATAACCAATGCAGCACATCAGTGGCATACCTATCAAACATACGAAAGAGGCTCCGGGCACATGACCCGAAGCCTCGATGTTTTGTTTTTTGTTTTTTGTTTTCCATCCAGAATGCATGACCACAGTGGATCAAAGCATTCCGAAAAATCATGCATCAATTGTCAGCGGCTGGATAGACAATACGATAGAAGCCGGAACCCTGGAGCGGGCTTGGATCATCAAAGGTCACCGAACCATTTTCGGGAGTCGTCACGGTGTTGATCTGGATCCATGTGTTCAAATCAGAGGAGCGCTGAATGCCATAAACCCGGCCGGGGATGCCAGTGAATGTCAAACGTTTCGCGCCGCCCGCCACATGCGAGAGCACAGCGTTTTTCGAGGCATCTGTCATCAGTGGGTCCACGGTCACCACAGGATTTGCGGTAACATTCACACTCAAGATGACCGAGTTGTAGTTTGTCGTGTCAGCGGGCGTGAACGTGACACTCTGAGCGCTCGTTCCTTGCGTTGGTTCCGTCGACGGACTGGTGAAAGCAAAGCTGCCCGCAACACTGGCAATACCACCGCTGAGCGTGGATGAAGCAAGAGTCTGACCCACCGTAATCGCCGACGCCGTCGGTGCCGTGGTAATCGTGGGAGTCGCGCGATTCGTAATGACATCCACAGAAAGTGTCACCGACTTGTAATTGAGCGTATCTGCGGGCGTAAAGATCACGCCTTGGGCGCTAGTTCCTACCGCAGGTGTAGTGGATGAAGTGGTAAAGGAAAATGTTCCTGCCACGCTGGCGAGACCACCGCTAAGAGTGGAAGATGCCAGGCTTTGGCCAACGGTGATGGCGGAAGCCGTAGGTACTGTCGTAATGGTGGGGGTGAGTTTTTCCTCCACAGTCATCAGAATACGCAGGTCATCGATACGCCAGTTGGCAGATCCCGAACCGGCTGATCCAGTGCCCGAGTGACCATAAATCCGGAATGTTCTCGCTTCTCCGATACCAAGCGACAGATTCTGATGAGACATCAACGCCCACGTACCATTGTTCAATATCACGCCGGAGTAGAGATCCGTTGCATAATTGTCCGCGGAACTGCGAATGCTGTAGGCTTGTGGACCAGTCGTAGTACTGCGGTTACCAAAGCTGATTGAAGTCACGCTCCCCTTGAATCCACTGGACGGTGTGATCGTAAACTCGAAATAGGTACTGCCGTTGGTTGCCGTATTCAAAATACCCGTCCGCGCAGCTGCTCCTGCATTGTAACTTCCACTGGCACCACCGTAGAGAGAAGAAGTAGAAGTATTCGTAAGAAGTGTGGTAGTCCCGTTGTTGTTGCCACGTGTTAAGGCTGAAACATTGGAATTTGTGGGAATCCCTGTAGGCGTGTCCGTGCCTGGAGCACTGCTGCCAAAAGTCCAGAGTAGTGGAACCGGAGTCACAACCAAGACGCGCTCCACCGCGATCGCAGGGTTGTAATTTTCGTTCCCGTCCTGGGTGGCAGTGATTGTCGTAGTTCCAAGTGCCAGAATCGTCAGTGTATTGCCGGAAATACTGGCTACCAATGGATTCGAACTCGCATAGCTCACGGGTAGCGTCGAGTTGGCAACCCCTGCCAGTGTGATCGGAGGATCAGCAATCGAGCGAGAGCCCAATTCTCCAAACGTAATCAACTGATCTGCTTTGACGATCGTGCCGGTAAGGGTCGGCTGAACGATCGAATAATTTCCTGCATCCGCACCAGCAAGCCCCATGGTCGTCGTCACAGCGATGTTTTCTCCCACATTGGCTTGTGCGAAAACTCCCGTAGTATCGTTGGTGAGAGTTACGACGTCCGAGCCAATCATTCCGGAAAGTGTGGCGCCCAAAATTCCAGCAGTGGTCGTTGTATTGTATGGGCGAGTTGTCACCACGGCTCCCGTGACGGTGAGTTCTTTTACCGTAATATTGGCGCTCAGCGAAGGCTGAGTCACGGTGTAGTTGGCTGATGGTGCGGCGTAATCACCCGTGCGAACCAACGACTTGGATGCACCTGCAGACTTGTTCGCAAAGGCCCAGGTCACCGATCCGCTGGGTGTGAACGTTTCCTCGTTGACCAGTCCGCTGAATTCAGCAGTGCCAGTAACCGAAACATCAGTGGTAGCATCGTATTCCCTGTTGCTCGCGGTAAGTCCCGTGATGGTCAGAGTTTTGGTAGCCTGTGTGTTCCCACTGGCCGTCGTGGCACAGTTCTGTGAGGTAGCACCGCCACCTGAAATCACGATACTTGCGCTGTTATAGCTACCGGCAGGAGCGGTGGCCTTCAGGCGCACGTAAAGCGTAGTCGCAGCAACCGAGCCATCCGTGGCAGTGAGGTTGATTTGATCAGCAAACCCCGAGGTCGATGCCAGAGAAACCTCAAGACCACTGGGGGGGGTAACGGTAAGATCACCTGTCAGAACCGATCCTGATACGACAATCGCTTGCGTAGTGGATGCCGTTCCGTAAGTGGAACTCAATGCGGCTCCCAATACATTCGGAGTGACCGAAATTGTCGGATCAGCTGGAGCCAGAGGTGTTGCTTGGGTCGTGGCGGATGCCAAACCAGTGCCGATGGCGTTCACCGCGCGCAGCTGAACATCATATGCCACACCATTGGTCAGACCTAGAATCAACAGTGGCGAAATCGTAGATGCAGGGCTGGGCGTCACCCAATTCGAACCACCGTTGAGAGAATATTCATAATTCGTGATTGCCACACCGCCGTTGTTCGCAGGGGCACTGAAAGCGACACTGAGCTGTTGGTTGCCTGCAACAATTTCAGTAATTGTCGGTGCCGGCGGAGCCAATCCTTCAATCGAAGCCGAAAAACTGGGCTGAACGACGGTATAATTCGTCGATGGAGCGGCAAAGCTACCCGTGCGCACAAGAGGTTTAGCAGTTCCCACATTGGCATCAACAAAAGCCCACGATACCGAACCACTCACTGCGAAAGTTTCACTGTTGACCAGACCGACATATTCAGGAGTTCCCGTTACCTGAACGCTGGTAGTGCCATCCCAATTTTTGTTTTGCGCAGCCAGTCCTGTGATGGTTAACGACTTCGCTGAAACAACATTGCCCGATGCGGCAGTCGTGATGTTTACGGTGTTTGCGCCACTGCTCGAGAGAGAAATGTTTTGCGCGTTGTAGGTTCCTGTCACTGCAGCATTCGCCGCCAAGCGTATCCGCAAGCTACCGCTGGCCGAACCCGCCGTTTGAGGAAAGGCAACTGTAGAACCATAAGAAACACCATCGGCGGACACTTCGAACCCTGTTGGCGCACTTGCGACAAGGTCGGTCGTGAGATTCACACCCGAAACACTGAAGGTTTGTGCCGCGGAAGGAGTGCCGTATGTAGTGGAAAAGGCGGACGCAGTTGCAATGCCAGTAATAGCGGGCTGGGTCGCATCGGCTGTGGTTTTGATGGAGAAATTATCGATGCCGAGTCCTTGAGCATTAGAAGTCCCCCCTACACCCGTGTATGTCCACCGCAAATAGTAAGTCGTGCCATTGGGAATATTGAGTCCAGTTAAAGAAAGAGTTTTGTTGACGGATAAAGGAGGATTCGAAATCACCGTATTATTCGCATCGACTGGATATGCTTGATCACCCGCTGTAGCGGCCGTGGATGCCGTGGCTGTGTTTCCATGGAAAAAAGTCCAGTTGAAAGCACGCGTGCCAGAGCGATATTTTTCGTAATCCCAGGCCAAGTTCAAGGATACCACCGTGGCTCCCGTGTTATTGGTGAAAGCGTAAATGATCGAAGTGGGAGTCGTGAAACTACCAGTCGTAAGAAACCCCAGACCTCGATCGGTTGATGACCCTGTCACTCCATTGGCCCAGTTGATGACTCCACCTGAAGATGATCCCGTTACTGCGCCTGTCCCAGAAGTACCGTAAGCCAAGGTCGTAGCGGAGGTCCCTGTGCTCCAGTTCAAACCGAGTCGGAATCCCGCAGGCAACGCAGCGGTGCTACTCGACCCCATCCCATCAAAATTCTGCGTAACAGTGGTGTGAGTCGTGATCGATTGCTGAGCTGTAAGCATTTGAGGCAAGGCCGCGATTCCGAGCATGCCCAGAATAGCGGATGCCACCGAACTTTGTAGTCGATGGGCCATCGAACGTAGACCTTTGAATGAAGCGTAGTGGAGCGTTTTCATATGGTTTTAGTTATCGGTTAGCGATGCAACAATAGAGGTTGTTTGAAAAAACAATACAGATTTTCAGAAACAAAGTTGTCACAGCGTAACGAAAATCAAAATGGGCGCAATAGAATCTTGCAGGAAAAAAAGATTACGATCGCTGACAACGAAAATTCGTAAGCATCAATCATGCCATCCCCTCCACGGAACGAGATCCTTCGGTTTTGTTAATAAATTCATGATTGTATGAACGATTCACCTTTTCCGTAACGTTCAAAGAACTCGCCATCATTCTTCCCAGTTCTATCATAAAACGCTCACGGCTATCATGAATCGGAATTTCACCCTATCTCTCCTTTGTTTGATTTCTCTCACTGCGATCGGCAACGCAAAGTCGCAAAAAATCAAAGTATTCATCCTCGCAGGACAATCCAACATGGAAGGCCCTGCGAACGTTTCGACCTTTGATTACATCGGAGATGATCCCACTACGGCACCGTTACTCAAAATGATGCGAGGTAGCGATGGCAAGCCTGCTATTGCGGAAGGTGCCAGCATTTCCTACCTCACGGGTGCGAACGACAAGAATTTCACTCTCCAGGGAAAACTTACAGCGGGTTATGGTTCTATGTGGGGACAAAGTCCGGACAAACCCGGTGACAAAATCGGTCCCGAGTTTACTTTCGGTCTGCACATGGACTCCGCATTCGCAGAGCCTGTTCTCCTGATCAAAGCGGCATGGGGAGGCAAGAGCCTGCACACCGATTTCCGCTCGCCGAGTGCAGGTCCTTACCGGTTGAGCCAATTTCAACAGGAAAACTATCCGAGACAAGAAGGACATGGCATTCCCAAAGATCTTGAGCAATGGAAGGTCGAAAAAACCAAAGATACCGGTCACTATTATCGACTGATGATCGAACACGTCAAAAAAACTCTCGCAGATCCCAAGTCTGTCATGGCCGATTACGATCCCACCGTGGGATATGAACTTTGCGGATTTGTCTGGTTACAAGGCTTCAATGACATGGTGGACTCCCACGTCTACGACAAACACGGCAAACCAGATCGTTACGCACTTTATTCTGAATTACTGGGCCACTTGATACGCGATGTTCGCAAGGAACTATCCGCGCCATCGATGCCCATTGTCATTGGAGTCATGGGAGTGGGCGGGCTGAATGACCAGTCTCCCGAGATGCGGGCATTTCGCCAAGCTATGGCGGCACCTGCTTCCATGCCTGAGTTTCAGGGAAATGTGACTGCCGTGGAAACAGCACCATTTTGGTCAGACGAATTGGGAGCAATCGATGAAAAGCGCGCAAAAATCACTCAGATGCGATATTTTCTCGATTCAAAACACAAAGATCACGCAAACGCAGGTGGCCAGATGACAACAGAAGAAAAAAACGATTATCTCAAAAAATACGAAGCTGATCTCATCAGCCCTCGAGAAGTTGCGCTATGGAAACGCGGCGCATCCAATGCCGGCTACCACTACCTGGGTTGCGCCAAAACATTTGCACTGATGGGCAAGCATTTTGCCGAAGCCAATCTGATGATCCTGAAGAAAAACGAAAAAAACTAACAATTTCTCACATCCACGATTGGTATCCCGTAAACAGAGAGAATCAATTTTCCTCGCTGGACTCGCCGGTTTTATAACCCACTAACAGGAGAATCAGGATTCCAAAGATCAGTCCACCGAGAAAGATCAGCCAAAAAGCATTTTGTACAAAACCGGGAAGTTTGACGTTCATCCCCATCAAACCGCCCAAGGCCACAAGCGGTAGGAAAAATCCAGCCAGAAGATTGAGGCGGAAACCGAGTCGTGCAAGACGATCACTGGACTTCGCCTGCTCCTCCGCTCTCTCGGCGCGGATGAATTCCAGCGTCACGCGGGCATCAGCATACAGCAGATCGGACGCGCGCTCATTTTCATGCGCCCGATCGCGCGCAGAACGCAACTCACGATCCTTGGGCAATACCGTGGCGGCATCCATCAACGCATGATAAAGGTTGCGAGATGACCTCGCCAATGGTCCCGCGTGGCGGATCAAATCAAAAATTTCCTTGGCGGTATCGGCATCATCGATAATGGCCTCCTGTTCATCAATCGCTTTGGCATACTGATCCAACAAATCAAACAAGCCCGCAAGGCCATGTTCGCGGGCGCCATGCCATTGATGCCCATCAAACCAGAAAAACAAGGCCTTGCGCTCGGGTATGGCGGGCTTGGGCACCTCATGAAGAACCAGAAGCAACTGCCCCTGATCCCCGCGAACACAACGTTGGCAACCATTACGATTGCTGAGTTGATCGACCAGGGAAGTGTCCAGATCAAATGCAGCGGGCAGATGTGGTAATTCATGAACCATGAGGCGAGCATGTCACTTCATGACGAAAAAACGAGTCAAAAACTCAAACGTCCCGCAGGCCCTGAATGGCAACCGCCATGTCAGGAGCGGAAAAAGTCGAGGAGCCAGCCACAAGAACATTGGCTCCTGCAGCTACGGCTTTGGGTGCAGTGGCTAGGCCGATGCCGCCATCGACTTCAATGTGATAGCCCAGACCCTTTTCCTGCCGCCATCGGGCTGCTTGTTCGATCTTTGGCAACACCTCGTCCATGAAAGACTGGCCTCCGAAACCCGGCACCACGGTCATACAGAGCAGTAGATCAATTTGATCAAGATAAGGCAGCACAGCCTCCATGGGAGTTGCGGGATTAAGCGCCAAGCCCGCCTGACATCCCGCATCGCGAATGCGGCGTAAAGTTTCCGCAACATCATGATCCGCTTCGACATGAACAGTAATCAAATCGGAACCCGCGGCGATGAATCGCGGCAAATAATGATCAGGGCGCGAGATCATCAGATGCACATCCAGAAAAATGTCATTGCTCTCATGAACCGCCTGCACGACGGCAGGTCCAAAGGAAATGTTATCGACAAAATGACCGTCCATCACATCAAGATGCAACCAATCGGCGCCGCTGCGAATCGCGCGACTGGTTTCCTCTTGGATACGACCAAAGTCCGCCGCCAGCAAGGACGGCGCGATGACACGATCGTGATGCTTGCGCGGAATCATGAATCAAGCGACATAGCCGAGAGCTGTGGCACGCTCTTCGATTTTACCTTCGTTGTCTAACAATTCCTGAATCGGGTCCCAGCGGCCTGCCATCAAAGCATCGCGCGCTGATTCCGGCATGGTGATAGAAAGGCTGTGTCCTGCAGAAGTGGTGACACGCAGGGCGCCGAGATCGATGGTGATCTGCAACTGAGGATCAGCCTCCACAGCGGCGCGCAGAATAGCAATATCCGCAGCACTTGCAACGACGCAAGGCATCGCGAGCGTCGTGCAGTTACCATTGAAAATTTCCGCAAATGATTCAGCAATCACGGCGTCGAATCCATACTTACGCAACGATTGTGGGGCATGCTCACGCGAGGATCCACAACCGAAGTTGATGCCGGCGATGAGGATGTTTGCACCTTGAAAACGCTCGTCATTGAGTGGGTGATTGGTGCGTTTGCCCTCGGCATCGAAACGCACATCGTAGAACGCGAATTCGCCGAGACCATCGAAGGTCACACATTTCATAAAACGAGCAGGAATGATGCGGTCGGTATCGATGTCTGCGCCGGGCACAAACACGCCACGACCGCTCACTTGGGTAACTTTTTCCAGAGCCATAAAGAGAGGTATTTGATTGAGAGATTAGGAGGGAAGGTCGAAAACTTCACGGGCATCCGCCACGTGTCCTTTGATCGCTGCAGCGACCACCATGACCGGCGACATCAGCACCGTGCGTCCGGTGGAGCTGCCTTGACGGCCCTTGAAGTTGCGGTTCGAGGAAGATGCGCAGAGCTGATCGCCCACGAGTTTATCGGGGTTCATCGCAAGACACATCGAACAACCAGCGGCGCGCCACTCGAAGCCGGCATCGCGGAAGATTTGGTCGAGACCTTCTTTCTCGCACTGCACCGCAACGATTTGCGAACCGGGAACAGCGATGGCGTGAACGCCTTGAGCAACCTTGTGACCTTTGAGAAATTTCGCCGCCTCACGGAAATCCGATAGACGACCATTGGTGCAGGAACCGAGGAAAGCGACATCGATTTTCACCCCTTTGATGGGAATGCCGGGCTCAAGTTTCATGTAAGCCAGCGCCTCTTCGATCGATTGTTTTTCCAACTCGCTGGAGGCATTGGCGGGATCGGGGATGGATTGGTTGATCGAAACGCCATGATCAGGAGAAATGCCCCAGGTCACGGTGGGTTCGATGTCGGCAGCGTCAATACGCACGATGTCATCGTAATGAGCATCGGCATCCGAGGCAAAGCTCAGCCATCGCGCGGCGGTGGCATCGAAGTCATTCATATCAACATAGGGACGACCTTGCAGATAAGCCACTGTTTTGGCATCAGGATTGACGTAACCACAGCGAGCACCGCCCTCGATGGACATATTGCAAACGGTCATGCGTTCCTCCATCGACATGCGATCAAAGACATCGCCGGCATATTCATAGGCAAAGCCGATGCCGCCCTTGGCGCCGAGCAGGCGGATGATGTGAAGGATCACGTCCTTGGCATACACTCCGGGGCGAAGTTGCCCTGTCACCTCGATGCGACGCACTTTCAGTGGCTCGAGCGCCATCGTTTGCGTGGCAAGAACATCGCGAACTTGAGTCGTGCCGATGCCGAAGGCGATCGCACCAAAAGCACCGTGCGTGGCCGTATGGGAGTCGCCGCAAGCAATCGTAGTGCCCGGCTGGGTAATCCCCTGCTCCGGTCCCACCACGTGAACGATGCCTTGTTTTCCCGAACGCAGGTCAAAGTATGTCACGCCAAAGTCCTCACAGTTTTTCTGCAGAGCCTCCATCATTTCCGCAGCCAGAGGATCCTGCGGAGCATCTTGATTGATAGTGGGAACAATGTGGTCCACGGTCGCAAAGGTGCGAGAGGGAAATTTCACTTTCAGCCCCAGATCGCGTAGCATCCCGAAAGCCTGAGGCGAAGTCACCTCATGAATCAGATGAGTGCCGATAAACAATTGCGTGCGGCCATCGGCCAACGTTCCTACCGTGTGAGAGTCCCAAACTTTTTGAAAAAGGCTTTTGCCCATGAGTGTATGTCCGCTTGGTTGCGAGCGGGGCGCGCAGACTAGGGAAAAACATCCTGCTTGTCAAAGCATGAGTGACTTTTTCTGACAAGGTGCGCTGTCACACAAATTCGTAGTTTGCGCTTTCCCTATCGACAACAGAACGCTAAGTAGACCCCGACATGAGCCTTACGCAACTTGACCAACTGAAACAATTCACTGTCGTTGTCGCCGACACGGGAGATTTCGAATCCATGAAATCCTACCAACCTCAGGACGCCACGACCAATCCTTCATTGATTCTGCAAGCCGCGGAAAAGCCGGAATATCGTCCGCTGGTAGAGAAAGCCGTAGCAGAGTTTCGTAACTCGGGGCTCACCGGCCAAGCGCAGCTTTCAGCAATCCTCGATCGGATCTTGATCCTGTTCGGCCTCGAGATTCTGAAAATCGTTCCCGGCCGAGTTTCCACGGAAGTAGACGCACGGCTTTCCTTTGATACTGAAGCCACAGTGGCCAAGGCTCGCGAACTGATCGCAGCCTACGAAAAAGAAGGTCACACCCGCGAGCGCATCCTGATCAAGATTGCTTCGACATGGGAAGGCATCAAGGCTGCGGAAATCCTTGAAAAAGACGGAATCCGCTGCAATCTGACTCTACTCTTTTCCTTTGCTCAAGCCGTAGCCTGCGCAGAAGCCAATGTTCAGCTCATTTCCCCTTTCGTGGGTCGGATCCTAGATTGGTATAAGGCCAACACCGGCAAAGACTACCAAGGTGATGAAGATCCCGGAGTCATCTCGGTAAAAGCCATTTACAACTACTACAAAAAATACGGTTACAAGACCGAAGTCATGGGTGCATCATTCCGGAATGTGGGAGAAATCCAAGCTCTGGCGGGCTGCGACCTTCTCACCATCAGCCCCGGGTTGCTCAAGGAGCTGCAAGCCTCTACCGAGCCACTCGCCCGCCGCCTCGATCCCTCCGCAGCTTCCAGTGATCCAGTGGAACGAATCTCGCTCGATGAAAAAGCTTTCCGTTTCCTCTTCAATGAAGACGCCATGGCTGTTGAGAAAACCGCTGATGGCATCCGCAAGTTTTCAGCCGATATCATCAAACTGGAGAAATTGGTTGCATCGTTCATCTGATCCAACAGTTGGTGATTTCAGTCCGGCGCGGGAATGCCTGCGCCGGATTTTTTTTCCCCATCAACATCAAATTACGAAAATCAATCATTCGCATCGTCAAATCACGATGCGTTGATATCTTCTTGCCAAAAAGCATATCGTCCGCTAGCGTGTCGCATGCCACCGACCGATCTCACAGCTGAACTGACTGCCACGATGAAGGAACGCATTCTCGTGCTGGACGGAGCCATGGGAACGACCATCCGCACCTACGGCTTGAGTGAGGAGCAAGCACGAGGCAAACGATTTGCCGATAGCAAGAAAGACATCCTGAACAATGGTGATATCCTCACGCTAACCAACCCCCACGTCATCGGTGACATTCACAAGCGTTTTTATGAAGCTGGATCTGATATCGTGGAGACAAATAATTTTTCTGCAACATCCATCTCGCAATCGGAGTTTTTTGTCGATGACCCGCGTGAGCACGGCGGCCGCAAAGATCCTGAGTTTTTCCAAGGCATCATTGAGAATCCATTTCTGCGTGATTTGGCCTGGGAAATCAATCTTGAATCAGCCCGTCTCGCAAGGCACTGGGCGGATCAAATCGGCAGTGATACCGGCATCAAACGCTACGTTGCAGGTGCGATCGGACCACTCACGGTCTCACTCACGAATTCCCCTGATGCCAGTGATCCAGGCTTCCGGGTGATCACCTTTGACCAAGTGCTAGTCGCCTACAAAGAACAAGTTCGCGCACTCATCGAAGGCGGATCCGATCTATTGATGGTGGAAACCATTTTCGATTCACTCAACGCCAAAGCTGCACTTGTGGCGATTCAGGAAGTATTTGAACAAGATGGAGTGAAGTTACCCATCATTGTCTCCGCCGCTGTGGGTCGTGGTGGAGAGACGATGATTTCAGCGCAAACCGCAGAAGCTCTATGGAATGCCGTGGCTCACGCCAAACCGCTGGCCATTGGTTTGAATTGCTCGCTCGGGCCGGACTTGATGAAGCCTTTCCTGGAAGAGCTTTCGAATGCAGCAACGACGCACATTTCCTGTTACCCGAATGCCGGTCTGCCCAATCCGCTCACGCCCACGGGTTTTGATATGACACCGGATGACATGAACCGCTGGCTCGCCGATTTTGCCAACTCCGGCCTGCTCAATCTCGCGGGTGGTTGCTGCGGCAACACCCCCGAGCATGTCGCAGCCATCGCGAAAGCCGTGCGCCATGCGCCGCCACGCAGCGTTCCTTCCCTTTCCTGATTTTCAATGAAACAGCAACGAACCGCAGAGGCGCCGTGGTCGCAGAGAGAGATGCAGAGTTCTCAAACAAACTCGAATACCCTCCGCGATTCCCTCCGCGTCCCCAGCCCCAATGCGGTTCGTTCGATCCCATCACTCCAGCATGAAAACAGCACACGATTACAATGAGATTTCCGGCATGATCATCGCCGCAGCAATCGAGGTGCACCGACAACTCGGCCCCGAATTGTTAGAGCGTGTCTACGAAGCTGCTCTCGCACACGAACTATCTCTAACGGGAATTACATGCCAGCGCCAACAACCCGTGCCGATCCATTACAAAGGAGTTTTTCTGGACGAAGAGGCATTTAAAATGGACTTGTTAGTCAATGAATCCATCATCGAACTCAAAACCGTTTCGCAAATTCTCCCCATTCATTCCGAACAACTGAGAACCTACCTACGTCTCACCAATCTCCATCTGGGATTACTCATCAATTTCAATGTTCCCATGCTCAAAGACGGAATCCAACGAGTCGTGAACCAATTTCCTCGCTCATAATTTTCCCATCTCCATGAACACCATCCCACGCCTCCTGCGCCTCTCGGGTTCACAGCCCTACAATCACACGCCGGATAAAAATTTCCTCATGATCGGCGAGCGCACCAACGTCGCCGGGTCGCCGCAATTTGCCAAACTCATCCGCGCCGGTAAACTCGAAGACGCGTTGGAGGTCGCACGACAACAAGTCGAGAACGGCGCGAACGTGATCGATATCTGCTTCGACGATGGTCTCATCGATGGCAAGGCGATGATGGCGCGATTCCTCGATCTGGTGCAGAGCGAGCCGGACATCGCCAAGGTGCCCATCATGGTCGATTCGTCGAAATGGGAAATCCTGGAGGAAGGTCTGAAGCACTTGCAGGGCAAGGGCATCGTCAATTCGATCTCGCTCAAGGAAGGCGAGGACACCTTCCGCGCCTACGCCCGACACATCAAAAAATACGGTGCCGCCGTGGTGGTGATGGCGTTCGATGAAAAAGGCCAGGCCGCCACCTATGAGGACAAGATCCGAATTTGCGAACGCGCCTATCGCATCCTCGTCGATGATGTGCATTTCCCGCCGCAGGACATCATTTTCGATCCCAACATCCTCACCGTCGCCACCGGCATCGAGGAGCACAACAACTACGCGCTCGATTTCATCAATGCCACTCGCTGGATCAAGGAAAACCTCCCCTACGCCAAAATCAGCGGCGGCGTGTCAAACATTTCTTTCTCCTTCCGCGGCAACAACGTCGTGCGCGAGGCGATGCACTCGGTGTTCCTCTATCATGCCTGCAAGGCCGGCATGGACATGGGCATCGTCAACGCGGGCATGCTCGAAGTCTATGACCAGATCGCTCCAGAGTTGTTAGAAAAAGTCGAGGACGTGATTCTCAACCGCCGCCCTGATGCCACCGAGCGATTGCTCGATCTCGCCGAGTCCTACAAAAACGTCACAGGCAAGAAAATCGAAGAATATCTGTCCTGGCGCAACGACACGATCGAAAAACGCTTGGAGTATGCCTTGCTCAAGGGCATCGATCGTTTCATCGACGAAGACACCGAGGCCGCCCGCGTAAAATACGGGGTCCCGCTGAAAGTCATCGAAGGACCGCTCATGGACGGCATGGGCGTGGTCGGTGATCTGTTCGGTGCCGGCAAAATGTTTCTCCCACAAGTGGTGAAATCCGCGCGCGTGATGAAAAAATCCGTCGCTTGGCTTGAGCCGTTTATGGAGTTGGAAAAGGTCGCCAAATCCGAAACTCTGCGCTACCTCGCAGAGCGGGAGTCAGGCCTCACACCGGAACCAGTCACCTTGCGCGAGGGCTTTTCCTACACCCCCTACCCCGACCTCAGTGACGAGGAGCGCCGTGTCGAATACGAATTCGCCGCCATGCTCGCGGGCAATCTCGCCACCACCGCCGCGCAATACGAAGCAAAGTTCGGCATCATCCTGGACCCCAACAGCGCACAGGAACTTTCCCCGCTTTACAACGAATCGCGCGAGTCGCGGCAAAAGTGGAGCATCGCCACGCTGGAACCCGCGGGTGCTTTCATCGAGTGGTTGTTTCACCAAAAAATCCAACAACTCCCCGCCGAGAGTCTCATCGTATTCAACGCCGGCGGCCAGGGCAGCGGCAAGACGACGGCCACCGAGGGGCTGACTTCTGACGATGCCGCCCTCATCATGGATGGCACGTTGCAAACCCCCACCCGCTCTCTCGCTCATATCGATGCCGCCATCTCATCGGGTCATCTGGTCAACGTCCGCTACGTTTTCTGCCCATGGCAGAAAGCCGTGGAAAACATGATTCGTTGCGCGTGCGTGGAAGGTGGTCGCATCGTGCCACTGCGTCGATCCGCCAAAGGTCATTTCCAGGCACCACGCACGTTTCTAGATGTCTGCGCCCAATATCAGGATCATCCCCTGTTTGTTTCCTGCGTCATCGACAACTCCATTTTCCATCAACCGGCCATGCGCGACAACGACTGGCTGCGTGAACAACTCCACCCGTCCATCGAATTTCTCATTGAAAACGCCAGAAATTATGCCAACCACATCGACCAAACCGTCCGGCACATCTTCCTCGACGACCTCCTCCCTGAGGGACAAAGCACGAACCGTCAACGAGAAGTCGTTGGTCCTGCTTCGTCAAGCGGGCGAAGCGAAGGAACGCCAAAAGGCACCGAGCAAGCCTGCCAAGTAAGCTCCTCCTCCGCCGGAAAATTCCTCATCGCCACCGTCAAGGGCGACGTGCATGACATCGGCAAAAACATCGTCGGCGTTGTTCTTTCCTGCAACGGCTTTGAAGTCACCGACATGGGCGTGATGGTTTCCTGCGATAAAATTCTCGCCAAAGCCAAGGAAATCGGTGCTGACATCATTGGACTATCCGGTCTCATCACCCCCTCGCTCGATGAAATGGTTCACGTCGCCAAGGAGATGGAAAAACTCGGCATGACCACGCCTCTGCTCATCGGCGGTGCCACCACTTCCGCCGCCCACACTGCGATCAAGATTGCCCCGCACTACTCGGGTCCCGTAGTCCATGTTCTTGATGCCTCACGCTCCGTGCCCGTCACCACCTCCCTGCTTTCCGCCGATCAACGCGAGGGATTCGCCCTGGCCAATCGCGCCAAACAGGAAAGCATCCGCATCGACTTCGAAAAAGGCACCAACAAAAAGCCGACGATTTCCTTGGAGAAAGCCCGCGCAAACAAATTCACTTGTGATTGGGAAAATTACCAACCCGCCGCACCAGAATTTCTCGGCACCCGCGTCATCGAAAACCAATCCCTGCGTGAACTCGCGAACTACATCGACTGGACACCGTTTTTCCACGCCTGGGAAATTCGCGGCGTGTGGCAGGCCGACACCCAGACTCTCAAGACCCAGAATGCCGAGGGTGCCATGGAGGCGCAAAAACTCCACGCCGAGGCACTCAGCTTGATCGAGCGCATCATCGCCGAAAAACGCTTCAACGCGCGCGGCATCTACGGTTTCTTCCCCGCCAATGCCGATGGCGATGACATCATCGTCTGGACCGATGAACAACAATCCGCCGAACGTTGCCGCCTCCACACCCTGCGCCAGCAACTCGAAAAAACCAGCGGCAAGCCCCACGTCGCGTTAGCGGATTTTGTGAAACCCGTGGCGGAGGCGTCTCGCCTCCAAGCCTCTTCATCATTCAAGCCAACCTACCTCAAAGACAACCAAACCATCACCAAAGATCACACCAAAGACCTGCCCCACTGGTATCAAGAAGGCAGAACCTACGCTGTAACTTTCCGCCTTCACAACTCACTCCCTCAATCCGTCCAACAACTTTACCTCCAAGAGAAATCGCGTCTGCAGGAAGTTCTAGACTACGCCATCAAAAATCAACAGGGCTCATTGATTCAGAAAACTCGGCGCGAAATTGCGGACCTCTACAGTCAACACATCGAGCAGATTCTCGATCAAGGTAACGGCGATGCCCACATGAAGGACGCCGACGTTGCCAGTATCGTCAGCAACAGCATCACACACTTTGACGGCATTCGTTACGATCTCGCTGCTTGGTGTGTCATGCCGAATCATGTTCACATGCTGATCAAACCAAGAGATGGTCACGAGCTTCCGGAAATTCTCCAGTCCATCAAAAGCTTCTCAGCCAAAGAAGCGAATCGTGCATTAAATAGAACTGGCACATTCTGGCAGCAGGATTCATATGATCATCTCATCCACGATGAGGATGATTTCTGGAATCAATACAATTACATCAAAAAGAACCCGTCGAAAGCAGGTCTGAAGGATTGGAAATGGCAGGCGGCGAAATCCATTGTTTCTGAATGGGCTGGGAGGCGAGACGCCTCCGCCACAGACTACATCGGAGGCTTTGTCCTTGGCATCCACGGCGCGGATGAATTCGCGCGCGAGTTGGAAGAACAAAACGACCCCTACACCGCCATCATGGTCAAGGCCGTGGCGGATCGCTTCGCCGAGGCCTTCGCCGAGCTGCTCCACCACCGCGCACGCGTCGCCTGGGGCTACGAACGGCCTAACGAATTCAACCACAACGAACTGATCAAGGAGCTCTATCGCGGCATCCGTCCGGCACCTGGCTACCCCGCTCAGCCCGACCACACGGAGAAACCCATCCTTTTCAACCTGCTCGACGCCACCGAAAAAACCGGTGTCAGTCTCACGGAATCGAACGCCATGCACCCGGCCTCCGCGGTCAGTGGCATCTATTTCTCCCATCCCGATAGCCATTACTTCGCCCTCAGCGAACTCCAGCGCGATCAGGTGGAGGACTACGCCCGTCGCAAAGGCATGACCATCGAGGAAGCCGAACGCTGGCTAGGCCCTTGGCTCGGATATTGATGCAAAATCTTCTCCCCAAAAGCCACACGATGCGCTAGCCTTTCCGCCCGCCCGTCGGCTATGGATTACTCTTCCCTCATCGAACAACGCAAACAACGATTCATCGAGCTAGAACACGCCATCGGTGACCCGGATTTGTTTGCCGATCCCAAGCGTGCCACGGAAACCCTGCGCGAGCATCGGCGGCTGAAGGAAACCCTCCACATCGCCGAGCGCCTCGACCAAGCGAAACGCAATCTCGAGGAAAACATCGAGCTCGCGAAAAGCGATGACCCCGAACTCGCGGAAATGGCTGCCGCCGAAATCCCCGGACTCGAAGCGGAAATCCCGCAGCTCAGCTCCGATCTCCAATACGCCCTGCTCCCCGCTGATCCGAACGAAGACCGCGACGCCCTTGTCGAGATCCGCGCTGGGGCCGGTGGCGACGAAGCCTCTCTCTTTGCCGCCGAGCTCCTGCGTCTCTACCAACGCTACGCCGAACGCCGTGGATGGAAAACCGAACACCTCGAATCTTCGCCATCAGAAGTCGGTGGCTTCAAGGAAGTCATTCTCCGCGTCACCGGCGACGAGGTGTTCCGTTTCCTTAAATACGAATCTGGTGTCCACCGCGTACAACGCGTGCCCGAAACCGAAGCCCAGGGCCGCGTCCACACGTCCACCGTCACCGTCGCCGTCCTGCCCGAGGCCGAGGAAGTGGACGTCCAGCTCAACCCGAACGACCTTCGCATCGAAGTCTGTCGTTCCGGTGGCGCGGGTGGCCAGCACGTCAACCGCACCGAGTCAGCGGTTCAGGTTTTTCACCTTCCCACCGGACTCTATGTGCGCTGCGAGGACGGTCGTTCTCAAGGCAAAAACAAGGAGAAAGCGCTCCAAATCATGCGCACGAAGCTCTACGAAATGAAGCAGCGCGAGGCCGCGGAGCAATACTCCGAGCACCGCCGCTCGCTCATCGGCTCGGGCGATCGATCGGAAAAGATCCGCACCTACAATTTCCCCCAATCGCGCATCACCGATCACCGCATCGGCTTCACGGCCCACAATCTCGCCGCCGTCATGGATGGCGATCTGTTTGATCTCACCGCCGCGCTGCAAAAAGAAGAAATCGCCGAGCGCCTCGCCGAGGCATCCCAACATTGATTTGCTGGCATCGTTGACACATTTTTTCCCGAAAGAAGCGCCACGGAATCGCGTAGTTTTCAGTTGATGAAACCCACTTCCCTTTGCTCGCTGATCCTGATCGCCCTGAGTCTGCCGGGATTCACCAATGGCCTGCCCAAGGACCTGTTAGAAGCCAAGTGCCTGAGCTGCCACAATCCGGAAAAGGACAAGGGCAAGCTGGACATGAGCACGCGTGCCAAAATCCTCGAAGGCGGCGATAGCGGCCCTGCCCTCAACATCGAACGTCCCGAGCAATCGGAAATCCTTCTGCGCGTTCGGCTTCCGCACGACGATGACGACATCATGCCACCGACCAAAAAAGGCAAGCCGCTCACCGCCGAGGAAATCAAACAAATCGCCGACTGGATCCAGGCCGGCGCGCCATGGCCGGACGGCGTGGAGTTGCGCCCCGCCGACCCCAAGGCCATGCCCGCGCACGATGCACCCGCCGATCCCGCCATAAAACGCATCGAGGCTTTTCCCAAAGCCGTCACGCTCGAAACGAAAAACGATTTTCACAAAGTCATCGCCATCGCGCATTTCGACGATGCCGCCACCCGCGATATCACCCACCAGGCAAAGCTCACACTCGCCGATCCCTCGCTGGCAAGCATCCGCGATACCACGCTCACGCCCCTCAAAGATGGCAGCACCGAGCTGATCATCGACTACCGCGGCCAGCAGTGCAAAATTCCCGTCACCGTCAAGCAAGCGGACGTCACCCGCGAGGTGTCCTTTCAGCTCGACGTCATGCCCGTTCTCACCTCGGCAGGCTGCAATGCCGGTTCCTGCCATGGTGCCGCCAGCGGCAAGGATGGCTTCCAGCTTTCCCTGTATGGCTTCGATCCGCACGGTGACCATTTCCGCATCACCCATCAGCTTCCCGGACGCCGCATCAATCTTGCCCTTCCCGAGGAATCCCTGCTCATCACCAAGGCCGTGGGCGATGTCCCCCACACCGGCGGCAAGCTCTTTGAAAAAGGCAGCAGCGCCCACAAGATCATGCTCGAATGGATCAGTAAGGGCGCAAAAATCGACGACGACAGTAAAATCCCCCACCCTGTTTCCATCACGCTCGAACCAACCGAACTCGTGCTCAAGGGCGAAGGCATCCGAGTACCATTCACGGTTCTCGCAAAATATTCCGATGGGACCGACCGCGATGTCACCACACTCTCTTCATTTTCCACGTCGAACGATAACTCCGCTACCATCGACTACCACAAGGGCATCACCACCTCGAAAAACCGTGGCGAAGCATTTCTGTTAGCCCGCTTCCATACCTTCACCGAGGGCTCGCAGGCCATCGTCATTCCGGAAACCACCGACTATGTGAAACCGGATGTGCCGCGTCACAACTACATCGATGAAGCTGTCTTTTCCAAACTGCACAAACTCCGCATCATCCCCTCCGATGTCTGCACGGATGTGGAATTCCTCCGCCGCACCCACCTGGATATCGTCGGTGGACTGCCGACCATCGAAGAGCGCACGGCATTTCTCGCCGACACCCGCCTTAACAAACGCGAGATCCTCGTCGATGAACTCATCGCCCGCAAGGACTTCTCCGAGATGTGGACCATGAAATGGGCGGAGCTGCTGCAAATCCGCACCTTCAATGACGGCCCCAAACAAGTCAGCTACAAAGCGGCGCTGAATTACTACAACTGGTTGCGCGACCGCATTTCCGCCAACACGCCCTTCAACCTGATCATCAAAGAGTTGTTAGGTTCGGAAGGCGGCACCTTTTCCACCCCGGCGACAAACTTTTTTCAAATCGAGCAGGATGTGCTCAAGCTCACGGAAAACATCGCCCAGGTTTTCATGGGGACGCGCATCCAGTGCGCGCAGTGCCACAACCACCCTTTCGATCGCTGGACCATGGAGGACTACTATGGTTTTGCCTCGTTCTTCGCCCAAGTGAAACGAAAAAATGCCGAGGATCCCCGCGAACGCATCGTCTTTGATGGCGATGGCGAGGTGCCACATTTGCTGACGAAAAAACCGGTGCCTCCGAAATTCCTCGGCGGCCCTGCTCCGGATTTGAAAAAACAAACGCGCCGTCAGGCCGTTGCCGATTGGCTTTCCGCGCCCGATAATCCTTGGTTCGCGCGCAATGTCGCCAACATCACCTGGTCGCACTTTTTCGGCATTGGAATCGTCAATCCCGTCGATGACATGCGCATCTCCAATCCGGCATCGAACCCTGAGTTGCTTGATGCCCTGTCCTCGAAATTCGTCAGTTACAACTTCGACATGAAAAAACTTGTACGCGATATCTGCACTTCACGAGCCTATCAACTTTCCTCGAAAACCAACACCACCAACGCCACCGACGACAGGAACTTTTCCCACGCACTTATCCGCCGCATCCGTGCGGAAGTACTGCTGGACTCAATATCACAAGTGACCGCCACGCCGAACAAATTCAAGGGTCTGCCGCTGGGTGCGCGTGCCGTGCAAATCGCCGATGGCAATACCTCCAACTTCTTCCTCACCACTTTCGGTCGCGCCAGCCGTGCCACGGTTTGCTCCTGTGAGGTCAAACTTGAACCCAACCTTTCACAAGCATTGCATTTGCTCAATGGCGACAACACCAACAACCGCATTCAACAGGGCAAGGTTCTCGGGCCTTTGTTAGAGCAGAAAAAGAGCGATCCGGAAATCATCACTCATTTATTCCTTTCAGCACTCTGTCGCCCACCCACCGAAGGCGAAACGAAAACCTTGGTCGAAGAGTTGCAGAATGCAAAGACACCGCAGCAGAAACGCGAAGTTTTGAATGATATTTTCTGGGCCATTCTCAATTCCAAGGAATTCATCTTCAATCACTGACGGTCGATGCCGCAATCCCACGAAGATTTCATGAACCGAGCCATCGAGCTTGCGCGAAAGAGCATGCTTGCCGGCCACGGTGGTCCTTTCGGTGCGGTCATCGTGTGCGATGGCGAAATCATCGGAGAGGGGTCGAACCAAGTGGTTCTGCACAATGACCCCACCGCCCATGGTGAAATCATAGCGATTCGTGATGCTTGTGCGAAAAGAAAAAATTTTTCTCTCGAAGGCGCATCCATTTACACGACGGGGCAACCGTGTCCGATGTGTCTCGGCGCCATTCATTGGGCCCGCATCTCCAGGATTTATTATGGATTTCGGATCGAGGATGCCGCAGAAATGGGCTTCGATGATACTACCATTTATGCGCAATTCGCTCTGCCGGTATCGGAGCGTCTCATTCCCGCCACCGAATTATGCCGCGATGCCACATTGCTCCTGGCCGCTGAATTTACCAGCATGCCACACCGTGTAAAATATTGAGCCCATGCAGCAACAAGAAATGGAACCGGACGTCCCCACCGACGACTATCCGCACGAGGATGTCCATCACACGGACATGTTCCAGCCGTTTTTCCGCCGCAAGCGCACCTGGCTGGTGGCTTTCGCGCTCTTGTTGCTTGCTCTTATCGCGAGTTTTCTTCCGACGGCATCGATCCTCGAACTGGAAGCCGGGCTGAACCATCGGCATGTAACCCTGGGTCTGGGAATTCTCGCCTGTATCGCGTTTCTTTGGCTGACCGAGGCATTGCCCCTCGCCGCCACCGCCTTGCTGGTGCCGGTGCTGGCCACGCTCAGCGGCTTGTCTGATATCAAGACGGCGCTACTCCCCTTCGCAGACCCACTGATTTTCATGTTCTTCGGCGGATTCGCACTGGCTTCGGCATTGTCTTATCAAAAAGTCGATCAATGGATCGCTCGCAAGCTTTTACAATTCGGTGCGGGCCGTTTCCTCCCGGTGGCGTTTTTGCTGTTCGGTTGTACGGCATTTCTATCGATGTGGATGAGCAATACCGCCACGACGGCGATGATGCTGCCCATAGCCCTGGGGTTGCTACGTCATGCAAAAGCATCCGCCGCCCACAATCGCAATTCGATGTTCCTTTTGCTCGGCATCGCCTACTCCGCCAGCATCGGTGGCCTTGGATCGGTGATCGGAAGTCCGCCCAATGGAATCGCCGCAACCAAGCTGGGTATCAGCTTCGCCCAATGGATGGCATTCGGAACTCCCTGCATGTTGCTGATCCTCCCTTGCATGGCTTTCATTCTCTACAAAATCTGCAAGCCTGACCCTGAGTGCTTACTCGACGTCACCGAGAAATCTTTCTCTTTCAACTGGCATCGCATCGCCACCTTGCTGATCTTTTCCACCACTGCGCTGTGCTGGATTTTTGGCTCGTGGATCAGCGAGTGCCTCGGTGTAAGCACGTCCATCGACACGATCATCGCACTGATCTCCGTGTTTCTATTGCTCTACTTCCGCGTGGTGCGCTGGCGCGATATCGATAAGGGCACGGATTGGGGCATACTACTTCTCTTCGGCGGCGGACTCTCGCTGAGTGAAATCCTCGGACGCACCGGTGCGAGCACGTTTCTGGCGCGCCTGCTATCGTCCGGTGTGGATGGAGCTCCTGTGCTCCTCATCCTTTTCGCAGCCGTCGCCTTTGCCATTCTCATCGGCGAGCTGGCCAGCAATACCGCAAGCGCCGCATTGTTGGTGCCGATCTTCTACTCAATCTCCGCCGAGCTCGGCATGTCCACCTCCAGCCTGGTGCTCCCCATCGCCCTCGCTTGCTCCTGCTCGTTCATGCTGCCCGTGGGCACGCCGCCCAACGCCATCGTCTTCGGTACACGCTTGATTCCTCAGCGCATGATGCTGAAAAGCGGCGTTTTGCTCAACCTCATTTCAGTTGTCATCATCGTGCTGTTATCCTACTTCTTTCTCTAACATTCATGAAATTCACTCGCACTCTTTTTCCCGTGACGTCGCTCGCCGCAGTGCTGGCCGTCTCCGTATTTGCCGATCCGCTGAAACAGAAGTGGTCAAAGCAGATCATCTGCAAGGATTTCGTCACCGAGGGAATCGCCGTGAAGGATCTCAACGGAGACAAAACGCCGGACATCGTCGCCGGGCATTTGATTTATCATGGTCCCGATTTCAGCAAAGCCACTCCTTTTCGACCGGGGCAGATTTACCCCATCGGAGAATATGCAAAACATTCCTTTCTTACTTACACCGACGATGTGAATCAGGATTCACAACAGGACATTATCATGGTTGGATGGCCAGGCAAAGAGATCACACTCTACCTGAATCCCGGCAAACCAGAGAGCGACTGGAAAAAGCATATCGTCATCCAAGAAGCTGCCACCGAGAGTCCGATCTGGACTGATATCACCGGGGATGGCAGAAAGGAAATGGTCTGCACGCGACAAGGATGCTTCGGCTATTATACCGCCGACTGGAATGACGTCACGAAACCGTGGACGTGGAATGCTGTCTCGGAAAAACGCTCGAATACCCCATACGTTCACGGCCTTGGAGTAGGCGACATCAATGGTGATGGAAAGCCCGACATCATCGAAAAAGACGCTTGGTTCCAACAACCTGATGCATTGACGGAAACTTGGAAGCGACACGAACTCTCGAAAAAATGCAAGGGCGGCTCGCAAATGCTGGTGCATGACTTTGACCTGGACGGCGATAACGACATCGTCACCAGCCTCGATGGCCACGGCTACGGACTCGGCTGGTATGAAAATCTGGGCAAGGATAAAAAATGGGAGCTTGCCTATCACGAAATCCTCCCCGAGGACCCAAAAAATCAAGGCGTGGATGGCTTGCAATTCAGTCAACTGCATGCGCTGGCGATGTGTGACTTTGACAAGGACGGTCGCATGGACTTTGTCACCGGAAAACGCTATTGGGCGCACGGTGACAAGGATGCCGGATCGCTCGATCCCGCGCTGACAGTGATCTTTTTCAATCGAGCCAAGGATCACAGCCTCCAATGGCAAAGTCAGGTGGTGGAAGAAGATGGAGGCGTCGGTTGTGACGTCATTGCCACTGATATCAATCAAGACGGCAAACCCGACATCGCCGTGGGCAGCAAGAAAGGCGTTTTTGTGCTGCGCCAGTGATCGCTAACGAGTTTTCTGAGTCAACGCCACCCACGGCTTCAACGCCTCGAACCAACACTGTGCCATTTTTTCAGCACCTTGTTCGTTCGGGTGAACCTGATCGGCGATGGTGTCCTTGCGAGGATCGAAACCTTTCGCCTGATCGACGATGATCACCGGCTGTTGAGCCGTGTGGAGGCGTTTCGCCATCGCGGCGAGTTGCTCGCCTACTTCGGGCAGATAGGAATACTTCGGCAATTTCGCACTGGTGATGGGCTTCGCCACGAACACCATGACTTTCGGATTGATCTTGCGAAATTCCGCAATGAGCGCCACGTGATCCTCAATGATTCCGGGAATCGGCTTTTGCTCCGCGAAATGATTGTGACAGGCATGCAGCAAGACAACGTCGGCCGGATGTTTGGCGAAATTCGAAGGCACCGTTTCCACGAGAAAACGGCTATTTTTTCCACCATAACCTTCATGTGCAAGAGGACCTTGCTGAGAAGCTGATTGTCGTGAACCAGCATAAACAAAAGAAACGCCGGCGGCACGAAGTTTGAGCAACAAGGGTAGACGGTAGTGGAAGAATGTGCTTCCACCCTCGGTGATCGAGTCCCCCACGGGCATGATGCGTAGAGCTTCCGCCTTAGCGGATAGTGACAGAGCGGTCCAGGTGATTGCAAGCGAAGCAATGAGTTGTTTCATGATGCGAAAATGCGAGAAACACCTTGTAACGCAGAACATGGCAATAGGCAAGAGGCTGACATGGCTCGTTTCCATGCAAGAACTCTGCCCATGTCTCCGTAGTTTTCCTTTGATGAAACACATCCGTCTGCCGCGATTGGTCGGTTTTTTTTCCCTGGCATTTTTGGCATTTCAAGCAAGCGCCGCTGACATCAATGCCGATGTTGTGGTGTATGGGGATGCATCAGGAGGGGTAACAGCAGCGATTCAAGCGACACGCATGGGAAAAACCGCGATCTTGATCTCACCCTACGGACATCTTGGTGGTTTGACCAGCAGCGGTCTTGGTTGGAGCGACATTGGCAATGACGCGATTCTCGGCGGTATCTCTCGCGAATTCTATCACAACATATACCAGCACTACCAGAAATCCGACTCGTGGAAATGGGAGCCACAAGAAAAATTTGCCAACAAAGGTCAAGGCGTTCCGGCATTGAATGTCAAAACAACATTGGCCTCAACCTTTGAACCAAAAGTCGCTGAATCAGTCTTTGATACTATGGCAAAGCAAGCTGGCTTCCGTATTATCAAAGGACGACTCGATTTGAACAAAGGTGTTAGCAAAGAGGGTAAGCGGATCAAATCCATTCGACTTGAGAACGGAACAACGATCTCCGGTACCATGTTCATCGATGCCTCTTACGAAGGCGACTTGTTACCCCTCGCTGGTGTGTCGTTTATGACAGGTCGTGAGGCGAATGCCGAATTTTCCGAAACGGGAAATGGGAATACCGGTGTGGCAGCAAAAAATCAGCTTCCTGATCGAATTGATCCTTATGTCGTAAAAGGCGATGCATCCAGTGGTTTGCTACCGGGCATCCGTGCGGACCTTTGTGGCGAAAAAGGATCGGCCGATCATCGGCTTCAGGCCTACTGCTACCGCATGTGCCTCACCAATCATCCCGACAACCGCATAACCGTCGAGAAACCTCGAGGCTACGATGAAGCCCTGTATGAAATTGTTTTCCGTGCGATTGAGGTCGGCCAGAGCAATCATTTTTTCAAGCTTTCTCCCTTGCCCAATCGAAAGACCGATAGCAACAACGAAGGTGGAATATCCACGGATTTCATCGGCATGAATTACGGGGATGATTGGAACTGGACGACTCTAGGGCATGCCAAGCGGGAGAAACTCGCTGCAAAACACCGAGACTGGCAACTGGGACTGATCTGGACCTTGCAGCACCATCCACGCGTACCCCAAAAAGTCCGTGATCTGTATGCACCGTGGGGACTTCCTAAAGACGAGTTTGTCGATAACGGACACTGGCCCTACCACCTCTATGTTCGTGAAGCACGCAGAATGCGATCCGATTTCGTCATGACCGAAGCTCACTGCAAGAGAAAGGCTCCAGTCGAAGACCCTGTCGGCATGGGTGCCTATTCCCTGGATTCGCACAATACCCAGCGCGTCGTGAGCCACGGCATGGTGAAAAACGAAGGCGATATTCAGGTTAGCTTAAGCGGCAAACCGTATGGCATTTCCTATCGCGCTCTGACTCCCCGCTCATCCGAGTGCGAAAATCTGCTCGTGCCATGGGCGCTATCCTCGACCCACATTGCTTTTGGCTCCATCCGAATGGAGCCCGTGTTCATGGTGTTGGGACAAAGTGCAGCCACCGCTGCGGCGATCGCGATTGAATCCAATATTTCCGTGCAGCAAGTTCCCTACACGCAACTACGAGCACGGCTGATCGCGGACGGGCAGAAGCTGAACTTCCCCTGATGCCCACCCGGAATCAAGCCAATGGTGAGGATTTTTTCAATACCGATTGTCGATTCTGCATTTCTCTTGTATGCATAAGACCAGCTCTCATGAACCGCATCTCCTCGTTGATACTTCTTTTTCTCTGCTGCTCGTCTGTTCTCGCGGATAAACCGAATGTCATCCTGATTCTGGGCGATGATCAGGCCTGGTCGGATTATGGATTCATGGGGCACCCTGAAATCAAGACGCCACATCTTGACCAATTGGCACAAAAAAGTTTGCTGTTTTCCCGGGCTTACGTGGCTGCTCCACTTTGTCGACCCTCTCTCGCATCCATGTTGACTGGAAAATATGCCAAGCAACATGGTGTTACCGGTAACGATGTGGATGGTAATCGTGATCGTGAAAAACTCGATCTACCTGTACGGGAGCGCTTTCATCAACTTCCCAACTTTGTTCGCATGTTAACATCGAACGGATACCTTGCCCACCAATCGGGAAAATGGTGGGAAGGCAGCCATAGAGATGGAGGATTTACCCATGGCATGATGCCAAGCCCTGCACGTCATGGAAACGCCACCAGTTTGGAAATCGGAAGAAACGGTTTGCGTCCCATCACCGATTTCATCGATGAAGCCACTGCAAAGAAAAAGCCATTTTTTGTCTGGTATGCTCCTTTCCTGCCGCACACACCACACACTCCTCCAGAAAGATTATTAAAAAAATACGAGCGATCTGACCGCCCTCCCGATGTCGCCAAATACTACGCCATGTGCGAATGGTTCGATGAAACGTGCGGCCAGCTTCTTGGCCACCTCGATCAAAAAAACCTCACCAGCAACACCATCATAGTTTTTCTTTGCGACAATGGCTGGGCGGCAGCCAGCACAAATCAAACCGATCCGAACCAGAAGCAATGGAATCAGTATGCACTGCGCTCCAAGGGCTCGCCCTATGAAAATGGAATCAGAACACCGATCCTGATTTCCTGGCCCGGAACGATCAAACCGGCTCATATCGAGGACTTCGCTCATTCGATTGATTTGTTTCCCACATTGGCGTCACTCGTCAAGCTCGAGGCACCTCGTGATCTTCCGGGAATCAACCTACTGGACGATACTGCACGAAAAAATCGCAGAGCCGTTTTTGGAGAAACCCATTCGATTCACAACATGACACCGGGAAATCCTGATGATACTCTGCAATATCTCTGGTGCGTAACCGATGAGTGGAAGCTGATCATTCGGCGGCAAGGCAAAGACACAACCCAGTATCGCGATGTTCATCTCTGGGACAAGTCGGCGCTGCATCTCTACCGCATCAAAGATGATCCCACGGAGAAAAATGACCTGGCGGATCAGCAACACGAAGTGGTGAAGTCTTTACGCAAAAAAATCGAAACGTGGCATACTTCTCTGCGTTGATATAGCTAGGATCAGTGAATGCACCTGCCATGAAGTCTCATCCAAAAGATCATTCGCTTGCTTCCCTTCTGCAGATGCTCATCATGATCCATGCAATCGTTGCGTTACACACGACGGCATCAGCGGCACCTCCAAACGTTCTGATCATTCTCGCCGACGACATGGGCTGGGGCGATATTGCCATCAATGGCAACAAAGACGTTGCTACTCCACACCTTGATTCGCTGGCGCGAAATGGACTTCGTTTTGATCGATTTTTTGTTAGTCCTGTCTGTTCACCGACACGGGCTGAGTTTCTCACAGGACGGTATCACCTGAGGAGCGGCGTTTGTGACACCTCGAAGGGTGGAGAGCGAATGAACGCTGATGAGAGAACCATCGCGGACTTGTTCCGCAGCGCAGGCTACGCTACCGCATGTTTCGGCAAATGGCACAACGGTGGCAATTTCCCTCATCACCCGAATACCAGGGGCTTCGACGAGTTTTATGGCTTCTGTTCTGGTCATTGGGGCGATTATCTCTCACCCGAACTCGAGCACAATGGAGTGATGGTCAAGGGTCAGGGTTTTGTCGCCGATGATTTCACGAACCGCGCCAGCACCTACATCACCCAACAGCATAAAGACGGCAAACCATTTTTCGTTTTCCTAGCCTACAACACTCCACACTCGCCCATGCAGGTCCCCGAAGAATGGTGGAAAAAATTTCAGAACAAAAAAATCACACAGACGGTGACAAAGCCCCGTCACACTCCCCTGGACCACACGCGTGCGGCGCTCGCACTTTGTGAAAACATCGACGCAAATGTGGGTCGCATGTTGCAAACGCTCGAAAATCTCAAGATTGCCGACGACACAATCGTTCTATTTTTTTCTGACAACGGACCAAACGGATTTCGTTGGAACGATGGCATGAAAGGCATAAAAGGCAGTGTCGACGAAGGCGGCATCCGCTCGCCTTTGTTCATCCGCTGGCAGAATCGATTGCCCTGTAGCGAGACCATTCATCCGATTGCGGCCGCGATCGATATCTTTCCCACTCTCAAGGACCTTGCGGGGATCGCCCAAAAGACCGAAAAACCACTCGATGGTGTTTCATGGAAACCGTTGCTTTTTGACCCGGCAAAAACAACGACGACTTGGCCGGATCGAATCATTTTTTCCCACTGGAATGGCAAAATCAGTGCGCGGAGCCAACGCTATCGACTCGACGCAGAAGGACGACTTTTTGATATGTCGGCTGATCCTGCCCAGCATCATGATGTTTCCAAGAGAGATGCGGCCACCATGGGCATGATGCAGTCGGCCGTCGCAACTTGGAAAAACTCGATTCTGCCTCAAGCGGCGAACCACAACCAACCGTTCATCATCGCACATCCTGACTGTCCGTGGTCACGTCTGACCGCCGACGATGCCAGAACATCGGGCTCGATCCAGCGCTCAAGCGTGCACCCCAATTGTTCCTACTTGACTCATTGGAAGAGCCTTGAGGATCGTATTACATGGGAAGTGGATGTGATGACCGCCGGCAACTATCAGCTGGATCTATGCTACTCGTGCCCGAAAAAAGACATTGGATCTCGGATTGAAATCAGCCTCGGCACCAATCGAATGACAAGTAAACTCACGGATCCTCATGATCCACCATTGCGTGGGCTTGAGGCCGAACGCGTGCCTCGCAGCGAAAGTTACATGAAAGACTTCCGGAAGTTGAACCTGGGCATCATGCGCATGGATAAGGGAAAAAATATTTTTACCATGAGAGCCACAGAAATTCCCGGTGACCAAGTGATGGAATTCCGCTCATTGACTTTCACTCGCAGGCCATAAGTTGCAACATCAAATCCCTTCGGGTGGCTGATCCAACGTCACCCAGCTTCTGCAACCACCGTAACGAGGCTCATAGGGAAAGACCCATGGTTGGGAGAGTTCGAACACCTTCACCTTCGCGACGTGAATGCTTCCGCTCGCCATGCCCCTGCCCTGCCATTCAAACCGATCTCTTACAGTTTGTTCGGTATAGATATGCTGATTTTGTAAAGCCATGACGTCTTGCCAATCAGTCAAGGTATGCGCCCATTCCACCTCTACACGATGAGTGATCGAAACCACATCACCCACCTGCCACTCTGGCAAAGGCTCTAATGGAGTTGCGACTCTTACTTGCTCCGCGGTAGCGTGAAAGCGTGTCGGAAACAGAAAAAAACGCTCATGCGCGAAAGAAAACCCCTCGCGACCTTCGTGTATGCCACCCTTGCGCAAAATGACGGTTTGTCGTCCATCGGCGAGGGCGTCACAAATCACCATCCACTCCTTGAAGCCGATTGCCGTTTCCATGAACCTAGTTACACGCTGACCTGGTGGAGTTCAAGATGATTGTCACAAATCAAATCCAATCCAGAGCATCCATGACGATCCATAAGCACATCAATACGCCAACAACCAACTTGACGACCATACCAGCGACGGTCCCGAGAACACTGCCCACCCCCGATACCAATGCTGGTTTATTTTCTTTTTTCGCAAAGAATTTCTCAAATAACAACGAACCGATCAACGGCCCAAGGATTAAGCCGAAAGGAAAAAAGAACATTCCCACAATCCCCCCGACCAAAGCTCCCCAGGCACCCCATTTACTACCACCAAACCACTTCGTGCCAGCGGCTCCACTCAAAAACTCAAAAACCTGAGCAATCGTCAGCATCAAGATCAAAACAAGAAAAGACCACCAATGCAGACCCGATGCATCTCCGAGAGCCCAACGATGCACCAGAGCTGCGAAGAGCAAGATCAGATGACCGGGCAAAATCGGGATCAAACAGCCCAAGAGACCAATCACGAGCAGGCAAATGGTAATCGACCAAACCATCGCAACGCCACTGATTTCCGCCAAAACACCGGAAAAAATGGTAGAGAAGGCGCTAAATACTTCAGAATACATGCAATTTTCTTAGTTGCTTGAGCTGGCGCAGTCAAGCCAAGTGAAGAAATCAAAAAAATCACAAACAAAAATTCGCATTTGCTTCATTTCTTAAATGAGGGTATAAACATTCACCCTTTGGGCAACAAACAACACTACACACAACTATGAAAAAACTAGCATGGACCACACTCGGACTGTTCGCTTTCGCAGGCTTCGCCTTCGCAGGTGATTGCAAAAAGTGCAAAAAAGATGGCGAAGAGGCCAAAGAAGAAACCGTAGCTCACTGCGGCAAGTGCGATAAGAAGCACGACGAAGAAAAGAAAGAGGAGAAAAAAGAAGGCACTGTAGCCGGCAAGTGCAAGAAAGAAGCTAAAGAAGGCGAAGAAGCCAAAGAAGAAACCGTAGCCGATTGCAAGAAGTGCAAGAAGGACGGCGAAGAGAAAAAAGAAGAAACCATCGCTGGTGATTGCAAAAAGTGCAAAAAAGACGGCGAAGAGGCTAAAGAAGAAACCGTAGCCGATTGCAAGAAGTGCAAAAAAGACGGTGAAGAGAAAAAAGAGGAAACTCTCGCTGGTAAGTGCAAAAAAGAGTGCAAAGACGGTGAAGAAGCAAAAGAGGAAACTCTCGCTTAATTATTCGACTTTCTGATTCGATCCAAGCTGTCGGTGATGCAATCACTGACAGCTTTTTTATGGGAGCGATCATCACGCCCCACCATTGGCGATCACTCCATGGATGCTTCTATGCCCAAATAAGAGCGTGTTTCCCGTGCCATGCGAGTCGCAATCTCAGCGAGAATCCGGTTCTCTTTGCGTTTGCCTTTCACACCTACATCGATGGTAGGCATGACTTCTTGTGTCATCGGGTGTCGGACTTCACCCAAACGCACAAAAAAAGAAATTTTCAAACGATCATACGCTTGCTGATCCCCGTTGGCGTTCCAACGTTTCGATAATGCTAATTCGGTGACAATTTTTTTCAATAACGCCTCCTTGCTCAAGTAATCTTGAATTTGCTGTTGTAGCCTCGCACGGTCTTCTTGCGTGGAGGAAGGATTCAGTGGCATGGGAACCCATTGTTGATCGGGTCGGTTTTGTTTCATCCACCAATAACCACCTGCGGCAACTACCAGAAGCATTACGGCTGACACCAATCCCAATAAAATCGAGCGTTGCATGGAGAGTGATATTATCGCATCACATTCGTTAGCCAAGCACAATTTCCTTCATGAACTTTCCGAGAACTACTGCGCAAATCCATACCCTGGACCATGGACTGACCATCATCCTTGATCCACATCATGATCACCCTGTCATCAGCACCCAACTCTTCGTATCCACCGGCTCCATACATGAAGACCATCTCTTGGGAAGTGGCCTGTCCCATTTTCTCGAACACATGGTGTTCAAAGGCACGAAAAATTTCAGCAGCGATCGGTTAGCCTCGGTCGTTCAAGGTGCTGGCGGTCACTGGAACGCCTACACGAGCTTCGACCGCACCGTGTATTACATCGACGGGCCATCCTCAGGCACTGAGACGTTTCTGCGGGTTCTCACCGATATGGTTTTCCGACCGACTCTTCCCGAGGCCGAATTTTCATTAGAGAAAGATGTCATTCGTCGAGAAATCGATATGGGCTTGGATGACCCGCAAAATGCCAGTATGCGCTTATTGTTGGAAACGGCATTCCGCGCGGATCCCCGCCGTCAGCCTGTCATAGGTCACCGGTCCTTGTTCGACGGGATCAAGCATGCGGATTTACTTCACTACCATCGCACGCGATACACACCTGATCGCTGTTTTTTGACTGTTTCGGGCGATTTCTCCACGAAAGAGATCATACCACTGATCGAAGAACTTACCGCAGATTTGAGCCGGGGACATTCGTTCGAACCTTTCATCGCCCGCGATTCCCCCCAATTTAGTTGTCGCCGGGCTGAAAACAACTTCGCGATTCCGCACACCAAGCTCATCATGGCTTGGAAAATTCCCGCTTCAGGACACGCTGACATGCCAGCCTTTGAAATTCTCTCGATGATGCTCGGCTCGGGACAATCGTCACACCTCTATCGAGAACTGAGGGAAAAACAGGAGCTGGTATATGAAATTGGAGCCTTTACCTGGAGTAACCCGATCAGCGAAGGACTTCTGGGCGTCGCGGCAGAGTGCGCTCCTGATCAGCGTGATCAAGTGGTAGCCGCAATCTTGAAAGAGATTTCGCTGTATCACGATGAAAATTTCATGGATGCATTGGCCCGAGCCAAACGCCAGCTGATGGTATCGCAATTTCGTTCACTCACCACGGCTTCGGGACGAGCCACCGACCTGGCTTCCAATTGGCACGAAGCACGCGACCTGGATTACACCGTGCATTTTTTAGAAGCTGTAGAAAAAGTAACGGCAGAGGACATTCGCCGCTGTTGCAAGCAACTCGCTGATCACAATCTTACCATCACTTTGCTCAATCCCGAGAATGACGAGGCCATGATCAATACGCAAAAGGGTCTCCAGAAATCATCCGATTTTCAGTTGGTTCAACTGGATAACGGTCTTGAAATCGCGCTTTTTCCTGATCACCGCACACCACTGATCAGCATTCAAACGGCAGTACGTGGCGGATTGTCCACGGTTCTTCCGGAACAAGCGGGAATCGTTCCTTTGCTGGCCTGCACACTCGATGAAGGGACTCAAACGAGAAGTAGTTGGGACATTGCATCAACTCTCGAAGGACTGGGAGCATCACTGGGGGCGACCTCTGGTAACAACAGCGTGATTGTCAGTGCCAGCGGGCTGGCAACTGATGTTGAAACGCTTCTGGAAATGCTTGCGGATATTTTACTGAATCCCACATTCCCCGAGGATGCTCTGAGGCGCAATCAACTGTCGCAACTCAACTCGTTGCGCGAATCACAACAGGACCCTCTCTCTACATGCATGCATCAACTCCGCGAATTGATGTTCGGGCAACACACATACGGGCTTCCTTCCCACGGCATCGAGAGCACTCTAACCGCGCTGGGACGAGAGGAATTGCTGAATTACCATCAGAAACATTTTACCGCGCGCAATAGCAAAATGGCAATTGCTGGAGACTTCGATCCTGATGAAATCACATCATTGCTGAAAAAACATTTCTCCGCGATGAGAGAGGGCGAGGCGGTATCAGTTCCTGCGTCATCGCTTCAGCCAAGCCTAACAAAAACAGTCCATCGTGAAAAAAAACAAGCGGTATTGGCGGTCGGATATCCGGGACTTTCCGCAAATGACGAACACCGCTTCGCCTCGATGATGTTGATGGAATACTGCTCTGACATGGCTGGCCCGCTTTTCACCCGGATTCGGGAAGAACTCGGACTTGCGTATCAAGTCGGAGCTTTTGAATTTCACGGACATGATACCGGTTTGATGGCATTTTATCTATCCACTTCTCCGGAACAGTTGAACCTCGCGCACCGAGAACTGGAACAGCAACTCCGCAATATCGCGGAGGTCGGTATCCCCGAAGAAAACTTCGAAAACGTGCGCGCGACGGTATTATCCGCTTTGGTGCTTCGACAACAAAGCCCCGGTGCCATGGCCCGGCAAGTCGCGGTCGATTTGTTGTTCGGAGAATCAGCAACGCACCATCGCGAGATCCATCAAAAGATCGAGAGATTGAATCCCAGCGATGTTCGTGATCTCGCGAAAAGTCTTCTGATCAAAAATGCCGCCGTAACATCCATTGTTGAACCATCATGAACTCCCCAAGCTTCACGCATGTTTGATGCAAAAGATCTGGCCGACCCTCCTTATTCGTTGATTTTCCAGCGCTCGCAGCTACGATGAATCACATGGAAATTACCAACATCGACCGGGATGATTTTCGTCGTTTGTTGGCGGACATCGGTGCGATGCGGATGCCATACGGAAAATTCGGTCCCAAGAATAGCCCTCCTTCCGGTGTCTGGATTTGTGATCTTCCGGTTGAATACCTCGCTTGGTTCAAAGAGCGTGGATTCCCAAAGGATCGTCTCGGCGAATTGCTATCCGCCGTCTATGACATCAAATCGCATGGCATGGACGCACTCTTTGATCCCATGCGACAAGCACATGGCGGACGTTCACCACTGCGACCACGCCGTCCTTCCTCCTTCCGATTCGAATAACCCATCACTTCTCCATCATGAAAACCATCCTTTGTTCTTTTTTTGTTGTATCATGCCTGGTGGCCTCTGCGGCTCCGACGCATCTCGTAACACAAGATCCGGTCTCGATAAAAAAACTCGATGACGGCACGATCCTCGTGGATTTCGGTAAGGTAGCCTTCGGTAACATCGATTTACTCCAAGTCAGCGAAACGCAAACGATCACAGTGCATTTTGGCGAGGCTTCGAAAAACGGCAGGATCAACCGACAGCCGGGCGGAACCATTCGCTACGCATCCTCCGCGATCAGCGCTCAAGGAGAAAAAGTTCGGGTAGCACCTGCGGCTGACAAACGAAACACCACGCTGCCTGCGGCGATTCTGACTCCCAAGGAATGGGGCGTCGTAATCCCCTTTCGCTGGGTGGAAATCGACGGTTGGAAAGGTGATTTCAAAGCCTCGCATATTCGCCGCAATGCGGCTTTCGCGACCTCCTGGAACGATGACGCGGCCGCTTTCAATTCATCGGATCAAAATTTGAATCAGATCTGGGAGCTATGCCGCTATTCCATCAAAGCCACGACTTTTGCGGGTGTTTATGTCGACGGTGACCGTGAGCGCATCCCCTATGAAGCCGACGCCTATCTGAATCAGTTGAGCCATTACGCATGTGATCCTGACCCTCAGATGGCACGCGATACCTTTGATCATTTAATGAAACAGCCGACATGGCCCAGCGAATGGGCACCGCACCTGATCTTCATGGTGTATGCCGACTGGATGTATACCGGCGACACCGCATGGATGAGCGCGCGCTTTGACGCCTTGAAGAAAAAAACACTCGGCGAACGTGCGAGGGAGGACGGACTGTTGGTCAGCAATGACAAACAAATCAAGCGTGATGACATCGTTGACTGGCCAAAAGACGAGAGAGACGGTTATGTATTCACGCCGGTGAACACCGTGGTCAACGCCTTTCATCTGCGTTCCTTGAAGCTCATGGCGGAGATGGCAAAAGTGAGCGGCAAAAAAGACGATGTAACAAAATACACGAACCAATACAAAAAAACGCATCAAGCATTTCTGGAAAAACTCATCGACTCCCAGACGGGTTTGTTCACTGATGGAGAGAATACCAAGCATAGCTCACTCCATGCCAATCTGTTTCCCTTGGCTTTCGGACTGGTGCCAGAAGAACGCAAAACCAATGTCGTGGCTTTTTTGAAAAAACGTGGCATGAAATGCTCGGTTTACGCCGCTCAGTATTTGTTAGAAGGCCTTTTTGAAAATGGCGAAGCAACTCGAGCAATCGAACTGATTCTGGCTGACGGTGACCGCAGCTGGAAACACATGCTCAAGAGCGGTACGACGATCACGTGGGAAGCTTGGGACAACAAATACAAGCCGAATCAGGACTGGAACCATGCCTGGGGAGCCGCTCCAGCGAATCTTTTACCTCGCTACATTGCAGGTGTCAGACCTCTCGAAGCGGGATGGCGTAAAATCCTCATCCAGCCACAGCCCACATCACTTGTGAATCTATCCTCGAAAATTCCATCGCTTCGTGGTCCAGTGCAAATCAAGTGGGAGCAATCGAACAAAACTTGGAACATATCGCTTCCATCGGGCGTTCGTGCCAAGTTGGATCTGCCAGCATCTTCCGGCCAGAAAGCCTCCATCGATGGAAAACCGGTATCCGCGAAAATCTCGGGCGGCCGAATCGTGCTCGATGATGAAGTCACAGGTCATGTATCGGTGACGATTCAGTAGTTCACGCTACCGGAGGGGAAAGTTGACACCGGGATGATAAAAAAACCGCCGCAGATCGCGGCGGTTTTTGGTGTGGAAAAACAAATCCTAGAAAACTTACTCAGTCTTCAAGACGATATCCTTGAAATGAACCTGCATCGGTGGCCCTGCGTGAAGTTGCAGTGCTAAAATACCTTTTTTGGCACCCTCTGCGGTTTCGTCAGTCACATCCACGGATTTTTTACCATTGATGAAGTGCTGCAAATGACCTCCTTTGGCAACAATGCGATATTCGTTCCACTCACCGATTTTGATCGAGGCTTGGATTTCATCACTTTTTCCGGCTTCGCCAGTCACTTCAATCTTCGGTTTGTTAGGCGCGTCACCAGCCGTGATTTTCACTTGTTGTCCGCGCAAAGCGAGGATACCACGGGCTTTCTCTTCATAAAGAATACCGGTGTATTTTGTTCCAACCTCAAAATCCGCCTGATAACCACTGACCACAAACTTCTGTGCATCGACGAGCTTGCTGCGGTATTGCACGCCGCTGTTGCCAGAAGTTGAGCCAGCGGCAAATTTGTAGCGGAAAGTCAGTTCAAAATCCCCTACTTCTCCGTCCTTCCATACCAAAAAGGTATTGCCGGGCGTGGGTTTTTCCTTGGTGGTGCGACCTGTGATCGCACCATCTTCGACGCTCCAAAAATCAGGACTTCCTTCCCATCCGGAAAGATCCTTACCGTTGAAAAGGGATTTTTCCCCGGCGATAGCGAGGGAGCAGGCGAAAAGACAGACGAAACTGTTGATGATGATTTTCATAAAAAATAGAGCAATAAAACACGGGCGATGGAATTCCCACCGCCCGTTGAATACGTAGGGTCGTTTAGGCTTGTTTCACATCGACCCACTGTTTCGTGCGAGCCGACTCGAGAACGGCATCACAGACATACTGGGTGCCCAGCGCGTGTCGGAAGTCAGGGTAGTTTTTCGGCGCGCTGGGATTTTCGAGCGACTTGAGAAACTCATACAGCTCGTGCGTGAAGCTGTGCTCGTAACCGAGGCAAAGACCCGGAACCCACCAGTTGCCCGCGTAGGGCTGATCACCATCCGAGCAATGAATGCTGGCCCAGCCACGACGGTCGCCTGGAACACCGTGGTCAAAGTATTCCAAACGATTGAGATCGTGCAAATCCCAGAACAAGGATTTGTTTTCACCATTGATCTCAAAAGTGTAGAGAGCCTTATGACCGCGCGCATAGCGTGTCGATTCAAAGATCGCCAGTGAGCCATTTTCAAAGCGGGCAAGAAATGCGCAGGCATCATCGATCGTAACAGGCATTTTTTCACCGGTAGCCGTGTGCACACGCTCCTTAATGAAAGTTTCCGTCATCGCGCTCACGGATACGATATCACCGTTGATCCAGCGGGCGGTATCGATACAGTGTGCGAGCAAGTCGCCTGTCACACCAGAGCCGGCGGCTGCGGCATCAAGACGCCAAAGACCAGCACCGCCCTGAGGCAGCTCGGAAGAAATCGTCCAGTCTTGGAGGAAGTTGGCACGGTAGTGGAAAATACGTCCCAATTCACCAGCGGCAACGATGTTTTTCGCATGCGTCACGGCGGGAAGAAAACGGTAATTGTACCAAACCAAATTCGGCAGGCCGGAAGCTTCAACCGCTTTCACCATCGCTTCACCTTGTTCACCATTGAGAGCGAGAGGCTTTTCACAGAGGATCATCTTGCCATGTTTGATGCATTCCAGGGCAATCTCGGCATGTGAGTCATTCGGTGTGCAGATATCCACAGCATCGATGTCCGGACGGGCGACCAGCTTGCGCCAGTCGGTCTCATAGGACTCATACCCCCATTGTTCGGCAAAAGCCTTGACCTTTGCTTCATCACGGCCGCAGATCGCTTTGCGAACGGGCACGTATTCGGTATCGAAAAAGTGGGATACCTGGGACAGTGCATTCGAGTGAGTACGACCCATGAAGCCGTAACCGATAACGCCAACGTTCAGTTGTTTTTTCATAAATGATGGATGGATGATTAGAGAGCTTTTTTCACTGAAACCATGGCCTTGAGGATGGTGTTCCATGTTGCGGGATTTTCCAGAGTAGCGTTCGGGAACATGCAACCATCCCAGCAAATGTGCTGGATGCCACGTTCCGCTGCACCCTGAAGCCACAGCGCCGAACATTTGGCGATATCCAACTTGCCGTTCGGATCATCAGCCGGGCAGTGACGACCGGTTTTTTCATGCGATCCGGTGCCGTGAACAGTGCCATCGTTTTGTGCCACGTGGAAGTCGATGGTCCATGGGCGAAGTGCAGAAACCATTTTCTCGTAAGCGGGCCAGAACTCGGCATCGGAATATCCGGGTTGAAGCAGTGCAGACTCGGGAGCATTGTAGCCCATCAAGTAAAGATAGGTATGGGCAAGATCGGCTTGGAAGCCGAAGGTGCCGGGCATTCCGACTCCTTCCAACGTGCGCAGCATGACTTCCCAGGAATGCATACCAGCCCAGCAAATTTCACCTTCGGCAGCGATGCGCTCACCGTGATCTGCGGCGATCTTAGCGGCTTTCTGGAAAGTATCAACAATACGAGCCGTGTTTTTCACCGGATCCTCCGCCCATTTTTGTACGCCAAACTCAGCTGAATCAACGCGGATCACGCCATATTGACGCACACCATGCTCATTGAGCAACCTGGCGATGCGGCAAGCTTTTTCAATTGCCAATAGAAACTTTCCTTGTTGCTCATCTGAGCCCATCGATGAATCACCGACCGTGCCCGGCCAAACCGGAGCCACGAGGGAACCGACGCGGAGATTTTTCGCGGCGATCTGATCGGCCATGGCTTTCACTTGATCGTCCGACATATCAGGATCCGTGTGTGGGTGGAACAAGAAAAGATCGACACCATCGAACTTGTGACCGTCCACCTCGGCGGCGACGGTCAGGTCGAGCATGTGATCGAGAGAGATCGGCGGATGATCGGTGCCTGGCTCTTTTCCGACGAGTCCGGGCCACATAGCGTTGTGTAATTTCATGAGGTTAGGGGTAGGGTTGAGGGTGATTGATGAGTTGTTTTTGGAATAGCCCATCGCAGGGCGACGGCACTCGCTTCGACATCGAAGCAACGCAAACACGGATTTAGGTCATAACCAGAATTTTGCAAGAATTTCCCAAAAAAATCAAGACAGCAGGAATTCCTTCCAGTCACACTTCACATGAACAAAGGCTCCCTGCTCTCCCGTGATGACGAGCGTGTGGTCATCGAGGGGTTGAATCTTGGTGACCTGACCAAAACCCGGCTCCACCAAAGCAACTCCCTGTAAGATGGGGAGTCTAACGGATTCTCCTGCTTGAAAGTTTCGGGTGGTGGGAATGCCAAAATCCGCCAATCGATTTTCGCGCGAAATTTCCAGACCATTGCAGAAATGCCCACACACCTCCTCGATACCAATACGGCTGAGATGTCGATTTTCCCATGGATGCGCACTGCGGCCTCCGTTGGAAATCCAAAACAACGTTGCCGGAAAATCCGCGACATTTTTCAGGGAGAACCAGACGTGATCATCAAATGTCGCAGCCGACCATGCAAAGGGCTGATCAGCAGTGGCGGGTTCATTGACCATCATCACCAAGTCCTCGTGCCCGGGCCGGGTGGGATAATGGGTGAGATCAAGACAGGATCCATCTTTACACGGCACGGATGCCAAAGACTCGAACCGTGCGCTCTCCCGGAGACGTCCCGTTTCACCGGTGTCTGGATTCGCAAAAACGCCGTCATAAACGGATGCCCAACGGAACGGGCTTACCGCCAAACGGCCCTGCCCTTCGGCAAGCTCAGAAAAATCCAAAATCGGATGGTTGCCGTAGTTCCAATCGCCTACGAGACCTGACACCACGTGCTCGGTGTAGAGAACGGATTGTCCTTCCCTCACAAAAATCCGCTTGGTGACGTGCGCACCCGAATCTGTCTTTGGCATTTCTAATACAAGTTCGCGCTCGGTTTGACCGACCAAACTCCAGATCCCGTTCGCCGTATCGCCGTGAGGAGGACCACCGGCTTGTCCGGCAAAAGGAAGACAGAAAAAGTCCCCTCGTAACTGCGTCAACAAATGCGGCAGGGAGGACTCCACCTCGTGCGGTTGCCAAGGTGCCAGCGCATAAGGAGAGACGGCATACTCGTCGAAATAAAAATCGACAGGAGCGAGATGACCGCCCTGTGCGGTAACTGCAAAATCAACTTCCGGAGTGCTGACGAAAAAACTACTGCTGCCGTGAATGGTTTCCATACCCACATCCAACCGATTTCTGCCGCAACAGCAAAGGAAAAAATCCTGTCATCTCTGCCATCATGCATCAACCCGAGAAAAAGAATGACGAAGAGAATGAAGGATTGGCTTGATAAAACAAAGCATCATGGACAGTATCCTCCCACTACCTATGATCAGAAAAATGCTCCTTATCAGTTGTGCCTTTGCAAGCCTCGGCTTTGCGCAGGCTGAAGTCAAACCTCTCAAAGTGCTTCTGGTCATCGGAGGATGCTGTCATGACTATGCCGCGCAAAAGGCTTTGCTATCCGAGGGAATCGAAGCTCGTGCCAATGCCCAGGTAACGATCGTTTACACAGATGACAAGTCCACAAAGCCGAATTTTGAGATTTATCAAAACCCTGATTGGGCCAAAGCTTACGACGTGGTCGTGCATGACGAGTGCGCTGCCGGTGTCACGGACCCGACCATCATCAACAATGTCGTCAACGCTCACAAAAACGGTGTTCCCGCCGTGGCGCTACACTGTGCCATGCATTCCTTCCGCAGCGGAAAATTCAATCAACCGATGAGCCCGGACGCCCCGGAAGCATCATGGTTTAATTTTCTCGGACTCCAATCATCCTCACACGGCCCGCAAAAGCCCATCGAGGTGAAGTATGTCGCAAAAAATCATCCTGTTGTCCATGGTCTCGCCGACTGGACCACCAACAAAGAAGAGCTTTACAACAACGTGCATGGCATTGAGGGGAATTTCAAAACCTGGCCTACCGCCAAGCCTATTGCCGAAGGCAAACAGGATGCTGGCGACAAACCAGGCTCCAATCATACGGTTGTTGTCTGGACCAACGAATTTGGACCAAAGAAAACCCGCGTTTTCTGCACCACACTCGGCCACAACAACGACACCGTTGCCGATGACCGCTTCCTTGATCTTCTCGCCCGCGGCCTGCTTTGGTCCTGCGGCAAGCTGAAAGATGATGGCACGCCAGCCGAAGGCTACGCCTCCAAAAAGCCCGCAAAACCATAATCAACAACAAGGCGTTACATGACGAAACAAGCTCCCCGATCGGGGAGCTTGTTTGCTTTTGCGAATAAGGCTTTTCAAATTAACCCAGCATGTCGGTATGAAGGTCAAGTGAGGAAAACTCACCATCTTTGCGACGATAGATGATTGTCAAACAACCCCGACGAGCCGATTTGTAGAGAACGAATGGACGGTCGCCCAACTCGAGCTCCATAATCGCATCTTCTTTATACATGGTGCGCAATTTGTAATTGTCAGGATGCACGATGAAGGGCTCGGGATCGTGGACCGAATCTTCGGGATGATCCATCGCTTCTTCCGTAAAGAACCGCTCCTCGAGATAGCGGATCGACTCGTTGCGGTGTGGCCGGTTGCGTTTCATCAACCGGGTTTTTTGTTTGCGCATGCGACGCGCGATTTTTTCAATCGTGGCATCCATCGCGGCATACATGCTGCGGTCTTCGCTATGAGCTTCGATGGTGATATGATTGGCGCAAAAGAGAACAATTTCCGCGATGTGGCGGTTTTTCTGAACGTCGAGAACCACCTTCGCTTCAATGATCTTCGGGTAATCCAAGTGGAGACTTTCGATCTTCTTCTCGGCATATTCCCGCAGCGAGGGTGTCAGTTCCTCATGACGCACGGTAATGGTAATCGGTGGGTTCACATTGGCAGTTTGCATGGTCGTATTCTTTCTATGGTTAGAGAAATGAAACCAGATCATTTCCACCTATTACTATGGAGGAAAATCAGCAAAAAGCGATGAGAAAAAGAAGTTATTTTTCGCATCGCTATCCCAGGTTTCACAGAACAGCGAACTAGCTGCAAACCATGATTAGGGCTTGCTACCCGTGATGGCAGTCAGAGCATTTTCGAAACTCGTTTTCAGTTCCAAATCTGACGTACTTTCCCATGCCGAACGAAGCGCTTTTTCAACTTTCTCACCGCCCAATCTTCCCGCGATACGAGCCGCTGACATGCGGTGCTTGTTATTTCCCTCCGTCAATTGCGGAATGATATACTCTTGGGCGGGACTACCCGATTTCATATAAACCTCCTCCCAGAAAGTAGGATCTCGTTGCCAAAGTTTGTGCAAGATCGGATAAATCTCCGGTTGCCTCCATTTCGTTAAAAACACGACGGATTCGATCGGAATTTCATCAAATTTCGAGTCAATGGCGATGGTTGCTTTCATTGCCGCCTGCGGCGCGCCATCGTTACCATTGCTCCATGATGTCAGGGCTTTACAGAGGTTCGCCAGCATTTCCCTGTCACTCATCTCTAACAGCTCAGTCATGCGCCTGACGATATCATCGCGGGATTGCACCGGCTTCGCCATGGACAATCGAAGCAGTGCATCATTGATACGACTGATGTCGATGCAGAGCAACTCGCGATAATTCAACTGATAAAAAGATCCGTCATTCGGATCGCAGAGTTTCGCCATGGGCAGTTCATTGAATTGCTCATTATCGACCGTGACCTGAATCAACTGCAACTCAGGTATAACGGAGTCCACGGATCCGACCCGCTCACACTGTTTCGCCATCTCTTCGAGCGACAAGCGTGAGTGAGTCAATACCAGGAGATAATTTTGATTCATGCGAGGATACAAGTGTGATTGCTCGGAAGCACCACTCGTGCGCAACAAATACGATTTCACAAGGGCCGCATTACTGTCTCGTATCCCTTTCATCCAGACTCCAATCACATGTCCATCGCCATTTGCCTCGAGCAAAGCTTTCTCCATAGGAGCGTAAACAACCTCGTTTTTCAGATCAGCGATTTTTTTACGACCATCCACTAAAGTGAGCGGTGCGGCATTGGGATTCAGGAGAGGATTCGTGCTCACCAGTGGTTTCGAACCATCCGTAAGCCACAAGGGAGCTGCGATCAAAGCTATCGCGGCGATGAGAGCCAGCAGCGTGGCTTTAACCCGTGCACGTGGGTTCGCATAAACGATCATCGTGGTCCCCACCACCGCAAAAAAAGCGGCGATTACCATCCGCCGATCTGTAGAAACTCCGTTCAATATCCCATACTGCGAGGCCCCCGTGATCAGAACCAGCAAAGTAATGCCCATGATCCCTGCCCCGATAATGCCGACAATCACTTTGCCAATCGGTGTGGGTTCAAAACGTTCGATGTCGGGAATTTCCGCATAATGCGCGACCTCCACGGGAAGCTTGGCGGTAAATTCCGTGTGGGGCTGACGCGAGTAACGATTCAATCCTGGGCTGATTTTTTCACCTGGATAAAATTTGCGATTTTTTACCTGGGAATCAGCGTCAACCCGAAAACGAAACTCACAAGCGCCGCACTCCACCATGCGCCCTTTCAATTCGGGCCCCACACGAAATCGTTGCGTGCACTTCGGGCAACGTATCTGGATTTGCTGAGAATCAACCGTGGCCATTTCGGAATCAGCTTATCCTTTGATGCGGTATTTTGCAATCAGAAGCATCAGAAACATCATTTTTTCAGCTCCACACTTGCCGATGCGGAAGAAGAAGTACATTCTACGCCCATGTTATCCGTCATCAAGGACTTGTTGATACTTCAGGAGCGTGACCAGAAACTTTTGAGCATCGCGCGCGATCTGGAAAAAATCCCCAAGGATGAAGCGCGCGCCAGTGGCTTGTTAGCCGGCGATCAGGCGCTGGTGTCGAAGGCTGTTGACCGTTTGCGTCAATGTGAAGTGGCGACAAAAAAAATCGAACTCGATATCGCCACACGGCGAAACACCATCATACGCCTCAAACAACAACAGTTTGAAACTCGGAAAAACGAGGAATTTACTGCATTGGGCAACGAAGTCATCCGATACGAAAAAGAGATCGATGCGTTGGAGACACAGGAACTCGAACTCATGGAAGAAGCCGATGGTTTGAGACAAAAAGTCAGCGAGGCAGAAGCGCAGTTGGCCCGCTCGCAGGGACTGGTAAACGATGATTTGAACGATTTACAGCAGAAGAAACAACAACTGCAGATACGTCGCGATGAACTCTCATCGGAGCGGATCCAACTAACGGGAGTCATTGATACCGATGTGCTTTCACTATATGAGCGCTTGATGAAAACCAAAAACGGCACTGCCGTGGTGCAAGTGATCAATGGTCTCTGCACGGGATGTCACATGAAGCTGGTTCCCACGACTCTGGTGAAAGTCATGGCGGCACAAGAGCTAACACAATGCGAAAATTGCGGACGCATGCTCTACCCAGAGTAGAACCGCAATCAAACTTGGTTCATCTCACGAATTTTTCCAACCCAGTATTGCGCGCGCTGTGCAAATGATTGGTCATCGTCGGCATAGAGAATGCCGCGTGAGACATTGATCACATCCGGAGCGTTGCGCCCTGCGGCGGCCAATGACTTCAGATCGCCGCCTTGAGCGCCTAATCCGGGAATCAGAAGTGGCGCATCAGGAATGTGAGGAAGAACATCGGCCGCATTGGTCAGTCCTACCACATAACCAACATCGGTTGCACACCCTTCCTGTAGTGCCCTCTGTCCCAATGCCGTCACCAGCTCAAAAACACAGCGACCGTCAGCCAAGATCTGACGCTGAAAGTCAGCCGATCCGGGATTCGATGTTACCGCAAGAAGATATACGCCCTTGCCGGACCAATTGAGAAATGGCTCGATCGAGTCATAGCCGAGAAATGGATTCAACGTCACCGCATCGACATTCCAATGGGCAAAATAACTCTGCGCGTAATACTTCTGGGTTTCCCCGATATCACTGCGTTTCGCGTCGAGAATGATGGGGACCTCGCGCGGCATCCATGACAACATGCGGTCGAGAATTTCGATGCCACGCAAACCCATCGCTTCGAAATAGGCCATATTCGGTTTGAATGCAGCGGCGTGATCCCATGTTTGATCGACCACTTTCTTGAGGAAATCTTCAACAACGGAAAAATCCGTAGATACGGGTCGGGGATCGAGACCAACGCACAAACGCGAACCTGTTGCAGCGATCCGATGAGAAAGTTTTTCTGAGTAGCGCACAACCCAGATCAAGACAAACCATGGCAATGGTCAAGAACTACCCGCGTCTTGGACAATTTTACCACAGTGAAAAACTCAGGCCGTTGACAAGTGTCACACACCCAGACTTTGTTCCCAGGTCTCGGGGGTAAAACCAGCAATCGCCAATCCCTTCGATTCGTCGATCAACATGGGACGTTTGCACAAATTGCCACAACTCTGAATCAACCTGAAGAGCTCATCATCTTGCATGTCTTCGAGATGATCTTTGAGGCCCATGTTGCGGTATTCAGCCCCCGAGACATTGAGCAAGCGTTTACGATCCCCCTGAAACACCTTGAGAGCGAAAGCCAGTTCCTGCATCGACGGCGGTGTCTCACGAATCTCTCTCTCCTCCACAACAATCCCCTGCTGCCGAAGCCACGAGAGAGCCTTGCGGCAAGTCGAACATTTACGATAACCGTAGTAGATCATTAAAAATCGCGCAAAGGCATTAATCCTGAGGCAACGGCTTGCCTTTGGTTTCGGGGAGAAATGGCAGGACGATCACACCAAGGAGAAAGATCAAACACATCCAAGAGGCGGCATCGCGAAAAGCGTCGATTTTAGCAACCGTCTTCAGAGCGGCTAGTGCAGGCGCGGTAATCCCCTCTGGTGCATTATCAGCCGCCAATTTTTGAGCATTCTTGCCGAATTCTGCCGCCAGCGCACCCAGTGTAAAGGGACCCAACGCAGCGAAGTAACGGCCCACATTGTAACAGAATGAAACACCCGTGGCACGCAGGCGTGTCGGGAAAAGCTCTGGTAAGTATATCGAAAAACCTGCAAACACTGACAAATGGAAAAATCCCATCAATGGCGCCATCCACAAAATATCCCATTGCCCGTTGATCTTACCTATCATCTGAAACACGAAGACCGTCACTACCAATGAACCAGCGAAAAACATCGCAAAAGCCTTCTTTCTTCCCAGATTCACGGCGATCCGGGTAAAGATCAACATGCCGGCAAAGGCGCCCGCATTGAACATCAGCAAATTCAGAGCCATCCACAGTTGCTTGCTCTTGTTCACCTCCTCGGGAGTCGCTCCCGCTTGGGTGAAGACGTGGGATACGATATCGCCGACCAAGTCGGATGAAAATACGCCGATGCCCCACAATCCGATGACGCCAGCACAAGACAACACCATTCCAAGCAATGCATGTTTGCGCCAGAGTGCATTTCCGAACAAATCCAGATAGGAGCCAGAGCGCTTGCCATCCGCCTTCGCTTTGTCGCGCGATTCACACCATGATTCCGGCTCTTTCATGCGAAGCTGGATGGTGGCAACGAGAAACGCGGGAAGCGCGCCGATCACAAACAACCATTTCCAATAATTTTCATTTTGCCCTAACGCCGTAAGAGCAATCGCGAGACCGATGAAGCCGGCAGCACAGTTGCCGACCGCGGAAAACGACTGGAGCACGCCCAGCGCTCGTGGACGTGTGTTACCAGGCACCGTATCGGCCACCAATGCAACAGCCAAACCAAAGACTCCACCAACCCCCAGACCGGTAACAAAACGAAAAATTGAAAAGTCCATGAAGTTACGCGAAAGTGCGGAAAGACCTGTTGCCACTGAGTACAGCAACACCGTAACCGAGAGCATTTTCGCACGCCCGTAACGATCGCCAAGAGAACCGAAAATCATCCCCCCTGTCGCCCAGCCCAGAACGAAGATCGAGGTAGATAGCGCCCCTGCTTGGATCGGGAATTTACCAAACAACGTCAACTCTTGACTTGCACCAAGAAGGGCTTTCATGGCGGGGCTGCGCGCCAGATTGAACAACTGCTGATCAAGACAGTCAAACATCCACGCCATGGTGGCCACGGCAAATACCAACTTTTGATAACCGTTCAATGCGGTCCACCATCCACCTTGTTTGTCCGAATTCGTCATGTCGTGATCCTGAGTGCTGGAGATTTGTCTGACAACTGAAAAAAACATCGATCTCAGACCGGCAAAGAAAATTCTTTCCGATACGATCCCTTCAGCAGTGGATTGGCTTGTGCGGCAAAGTCTCCCACGAAGAGTTCTTTCTGCGGATCAAATGAAAGCGGCGCCCCCATGGATAGCGGTGTTTTGTCCAAATCCACTTGATTGGCTTCAAGGTGGGAAGCCATTCTTTCGGCAGCATCTCCAAGAAGAGGATTTTTATTTCCAGCCAACCATGTCTTGAAAGATTCCTTTTTCCCAAGTGCCAGAGACACGCCTCCCAAATGAGCCAGAGCAGCCGAATAGTGACCGCATTCCGCACCACGAATGGGATTCATTTTTGCTTCCTTGATCGAATCGATCCAATTCTGGTGATGCATTCTGCCACCTTGAAATGACTTGATCACTTTCCCCGCATTATCGTAGACCTTGCAACTGCTGTTGTGACCTCCCGCCAAGTAACCACCGTCATATTCGATCACGTTGCCAATGTCCTGCCCCTTGTATTTGTCCATACCACCATCGTAGTTCATACCCGACTTCGGCAGGCCACGGACCTCAAATAAAATGGGCGCCTTGCCCTTGTGCTCAAGCCAGAGAATCTGGGTGTTAGCGGTATCACCGTCGTCCACATAGCCCACACGACCACCTAACGAAACAATCGACTCAGGCAAATGGGGATCGCCCAGAGCCCATCGGCAGACATCAAGTTGATGCGGACCTTGATTGCCAAGATCACCATTTCCATAAGGACTTTGCCAGTGCCAATCATAATGCAATTTTTTGCGCATCAATGGAGCTACCTCACGTGGACCGAACCACAGATCGGCGTGAATGGACGAATCCAAACGGAGAGCCGAGTCAGTCTTACCGATCGACGGACGTGGTTTGTAGCAAAAACCTCTCGCAAGTTTCAGCGCACCGATCGGACCCTCGTTTAACCAAGCGAATGCCTCTGCCCACGAAGTCTCGGAACGACGCTGAAAGCCGTGCTGAATGATCACTTTGTATTTTTCCGCACCCAGGGCGAGTTGACGACCTTCCCAGACGTTGTGAGAAACAGGTTTTTCCACGTAAACATGTTTCCCATTGGCTGCGGCAGTCAAGGCTATCAAGACATGTGTATGATTGGGCGTGGCGATGCTGACAGCGTCAATTTCCTTGGATTCGCACAACTTGCGGTAATCCGTATAAGTCTGCACATTGACGCCTTTTTTCGCCAAACGCTCTTTGCCTTTGGCCAAAACGTTTTCATCACAATCACACAAGGCCACCACACGACAGCCTTTTGCTTTGAGCAAATCATCGATGTGGTTGTTACCTCTTCCATTGAAGCCGATCACCGCCACGCGGACGTCTTCATTGGCTCCCGCAGCGCGGGCCAGAGGAGATAAAAGGGACCAGGTTCCAGCAAATACGGAAGTTTGAATCAGTTGACGACGTTTCATACGTTGAGATTTATTGATTAATTCGAGAAAGATTTCCACCAGCCTGCAATTTTGGATTCATCGACCTGACCGCGGTGCAGGACCAGTCGATATCGGAAAGTTAGAGTTTCTTGGTCTTTGAGTGTATAATTGCCAAGGGTTTTATCTTTTTTGCCCTCGAAGTCATGAATGCCAAAAGGGTTCGCCGCGAGAAGACCATAATCACGGGCATGCCACCAAGTTTCATGTCGCAGATTCCCCGGATGATCCATCATCGTGATGACAGCAGGCTTGCCTTGATCATCAGGCCCATGGAACGTGACATAAGCAGATTTTTTTCCCCAGCAATCTACGTCCTTGCGTCCATGATTGTCCAAAATCCCGCCTTTGGCGGTCGGCCCTTTGAATCGCAGAGTGCGATCAACGCGGAATGCAAAAAATCCCTCTTTGGTATCCCCAAAAACCACATCACCCGCAGTGGCCTTCAGAGTAGCAGTAACATCAATCACACGCGTCGTTTCATCGATATCTTCGATCGAATACTTCCGAGTCTCTTCCAGGATTGTTTTTTTATCACCCTGCCATGAGAGCTTTACAGAAAACTTCGCTTGATTGCCCTGCGCCGTCGCGTCCGAGGTTGACTCATGAACGATGCGCGCATCCTTGTTTCCAGTCCACGCCCAGAAATCGTAGCCGTTCACCGCTCCGTGTGAGAGCCACAAAGAGCGATGGTGCGGATGATCACGCTCCTCACCCACAGCATCCTCATCCATCGGCCAGTGACGGCTCAAATTCGTGCCACCGGGAGCCGAAATGGGGTAGAGATAAGGCACTTTGGAATCGGTGCGATACTGGGTCACCACTTCCTTTTCTTTGCGGATCGTGATCGCTCCATCCACGGATTGAATGGAAAATTGAGCGGAAACCAGCACAGAACTGGAAAACAAAAAAACAAGTGAACGCATCATCATATTGGATTGATATCAAAAGATTGTATGCTCGGAGAAAACACCGCCAGTTCAATGAGTGTCATCTCTGTAATGCTCGCTTAGAGCGTCGCGACCGAAATCTCCTTTGTGATCGCGCCAGACCGTATGAATATGGTTTGCGTTGTTTTGACTATTCGCGGCCTCGATCAAAACTTTCGGTAATTGAATGCGATAATAATAGGCCTTGGCCGGCTCGATGGATCCCGCCCAGCCGAAACGAATTTCCCTGGGATTCAGAGCCTTGATCAGGGACATCTGTTGATCGGCGATCGCGGGACGATGACGATTTGCATACTCGGCGATCAAAGAATAAAGAAGAGATCGTTGTTCATCCGTGAATCCATCGGCTGTCACACCCACAGGGGCCAACTGTTCAGCCACGCGTTTTTCACCCGTGAGAATGTCACCGGGCGCTTGATCGCTATACAGCACGGCCTTGCCGGCCCCCTTGAGAGATATAGCGAGTGCTCTTGCCAGTTCTTCTTCCTTTCGTAAGATATGCGTTCCTTTGAGTCGACCATCAGCCACCTTGGCAGGACTGGCGCCCATGAACGTGGGAGTGGCAACAAGATGCGTGCCATCGATAATCGTGACGTTGACAGCCAAATGATGGCCCTCATAGCGGTAGCCCCAAGTGGATTTATCGGCAGGCTTTCCGAAAATCGATGTGAAATAAGCTTTGTGATTGCGTCGAACGGGATTGTTCTCCATTTCGCCTAATAGCTTTTCCAGATCTGCGATCGTATTTGCTTTCAGAATCCCCTGCTCGCTGAGAACCGTGGCAAGCAGTTTTTTTGCCAGTTCCTGCTGACGATCATCGAGCATTTCGATGGAAACTCCTTTGCGGGGTTGCGGTGTGAATTTCCAGTTTTCACGCTCTGCATCCGTAAATGCGAATTCAGCCTTCCCCTTGAGTTCCGGTGACAAACTGCTCAAAAAAGCCTGAGCCGCGGAAGTAATCTCTGTGATCGCCTGCACTTGTTTGTTCTCTGCTTGAACAAATATTGCGAGAAATGTCCATATGGCTATGATTTTTTCCATCATAGTCTACCTACGCAGGATCAGGTGTCATTATTTCGATTCTTCGAGAAAATCGATCATCTGATGAGCAATTTCATCCATGCTCCCCTCGGCTGAAACCACCCTCACGAACGGCTCGTTTTGGAGGGAGAGAAAAATTTCCCTGCATCGATGCAACGACTCCCTGCGTTCAAAGTGGTTGGCTGTGTCACCACGATGCCCGATGCGCTGCAAGGCGGTATCGAGTTCCACATCGAGAATGAATAGCACGTCCGGCACGGGAGCGAACTCCTCATTGCGTCGACGAATTTCCTGCGGATCGAATCCCCTCGCACCTTGATAGGCCATGGTGGAAAAATAGTATCGATCGAGAATCACCACCTTGCCCTGAACCAATGCCGGCTTGATGACGTTCTCGACGTGCTCCCTACGATCTCGCAGGAAATACTCCAGTTCTTCCTCGGGCCCAAGTCGCCCTGTGGACGCGGACTCGCGCAGCTTTCGCCCCCACGGTCCATCGGTAGGTTCACGACTTAGCACGACTTCGCGGCCTAACGATGACAGATAACTGGCCAGACGCTTCGCGTGGCTTGTTTTTCCGGTGCCATCAATACCTTCGATGACAATCAAGCACCCTTCAGTGTGATTGATACTCAAAGAATGATCGGGAGATAAGTCCATGACAGGTAGTATCGCATGCCCAAGGTGTCATGATTTTTTCCATGATGGCAAGCAATTCCTGAGGAAGATCATTTACGAAGATCAATCTTCCCTTTTGCCCCGCTTCTTTTTTTGCTAAAATCGATGTATTGATCCGCAACATTCTGGCGATTCCCATGTTTCTCTCGTTAGACCATCCTATGAAACATTCGTTGATTCACCTCGCGAGATGCTTGATCGCCGTGTTTCTGTCCCATTTGGCAGTGCTGCAAGCCAGCAACGTATCGAAGGAAAAACCCAATATCATCGTCATTGTCGCAGATGATCTCGGATATGCTGACCTTGGTTGTCAGGGCTCCAAGGATGTCGTCTCGCCGCACATTGATTCGCTGGCGAGCCACGGCATACGCTGCACTGCGGGTTATATCTCTGCACCGCAGTGCTGCCCATCACGGGCAGGGCTGATCACAGGTCGGTATCAGAACCGCTTCGGCTATGAGACAAATGACGAGACCAAAAAAGGCGGGCTGCCACTGAGTGAACGGACCATGGCGGAGCGATTGAAAGCGGCGGGTTACGTGACGGGAATGGTGGGAAAATGGCATTTGGGTGATGGCGAAAATCGGCGCCCTTATCAGCGTGGCTTTGACGAGACTTTCTGGCATGCAAATGGAGGCGTTCTGTTTCCTGACAAGAAAACCGGTTCTATTAGCAACCTGTATCGCGGCGCGGAGTCGTTGCGGGAGAACGCTTATTCCACTGATGCTTTTGGTCGGGAGGCCGCAACATTCATCGATCGTCACCAACACGAACCGTTTTTCCTTTATCTTGCCTTTGTACCGCCACACTGGCCGATGGAGGCAAAACCGCAGCATCTTGCCCAGTTTGCCCATATCCCGGATCTTCATCGGCGCACCATGCTGGGGATGATGGCCTCGCTGGATGAAAACGTGGGCCGTGTGCTCACGAAGCTGCGCGAGACAAAGCTGGAGGAGAACACACTCATCTTTTTTCTCAGCGACAACGGTGGACCGACCGGCAAGCGACGCCTCGAACCGTCGGCTGCTTTTCAATATGGCCAGAACACCTCGAAGAACGACCCCTGCCGCGGCGTTAAGGGCGATCTGCTGGAAGGCGGCATCCGCGTGCCTTTCTTGGTTCAATGGAAGGGCCGCATCCCAGCTGGAATCACCTATGATAAACCGGTGATCAGTCTCGACATTCTGCCCACTGCGCTGGCGGCGGCTGGCATGGAAGTGAAACAGGACTGGAAACTCGACGGCACAAACCTGCTGCCTTTTTTGGCCGGTCAAAATGAGCAAGCCCCACACGATGCTCTTTTCTGGCGCTTCCGATTTCCCACTGCACAACCCACACAACATCGCTGGGCGATCCGTCAGGGCGATTGGAAGCTTGTGAAAAACGGTGACGAGCCTGTATCGCTCTACCATCTCAGCACCGATATTGGAGAGACCCGTAATCTGGCAAACGAAGAGCGTGAGCGTGCCGCAGCGATGAAGAAAATCTACCAAGCCTGGGATACACAGAATCAGGAACCTTTCGCAATGCCGGCACTCACAACAGCAACTCGCACAGCGAAGACGAGGTCGGACCAGATCCAGCTCGCAGCTTACTACTTCCCGAACTGGGGTCCCGCACCGCATTCCGAATGGAACTCGATCAAGGCGGCAAGACCGAGATTCGCGGGACACGTTCAGCCAAAAATACCGCTTTGGGGCTATGAAAACGAACAGAATCCCGCAGTCATGGCCAAAAAGATCGATGCTGCAGCCGACCACGGCCTGGATGCTTTCATCTTTGACTGGTATTACTTCGATGCCAATCATAGCCGAGCGGCAAAGTCACCCCATTACAGTCCGGATGGGTCACGCTACCTGCACAAAGCCTTGGAGAGCGGCTTCATGGGCGCGGCCAACAAAGAGCGCATCAAGTTTGCCATCATGTGGTGCAACCACGACACCTATCCTGACGCCAAAGGAGTCATCAAACCAGAGACCTTCGAGCGTCTGACGGACTACGTGATTGAGAACTATTTCAAGAAGCCCACTTACTGGACCCATGGCGGTCGTCCCTATTTTTCCATCTACGATATCAAAACTTTCCTCCGAACCTTTGGAGACGATCGTGTCAAAGCAGCAGCGGCATTGGCTCGTTTTCGTGAAAAAGTGATCGCGGCAGGCTTTCCCGGCCTGCATCTGAATGCGTTACTTTTTTCCCTGGGAGGAAAAGAAAGTCCTGCCATCATCAAGGAGTTGAGTGTCGACAGCGTGACCTCATACACCTGGATTCATCACTACCCGCTGCCCGGCTTTCCCAAAACGGATTACACCGCTGCGGCTAAAGGCTATTTTGATGCTGTAATCTCAGGTCATGGCTGGAATGGTTTGGAGAACCCAGCCTCGGCTCTGCCAGTTCCCTATCATGTGAATGTCTCCATGGGCTGGGACAGTTCGCCTCGTTGCCCCGCGGATTCCGATTGGATGAGTGTCAGGCGCGGCTACCCATTTGGGCCTGTCATTGTTAATAACACACCCGAGTGCTTTCGTAGTGCGCTGCTACGAGCAAAAGAACTCACGCTAAAGAATCCGCCTGGTGCGCGTGTCATCACGATCAATTCATGGAACGAATGGGGAGAAGGCAGCTATCTGGAACCTGACACTGTCCATGGCATGAAATACCTGGAAGCCGTGCGTGAAGTCTTCGGCTATGCATCCTCAACACATCAAGATCAACCAAGACCAAAACAAGAACGATGAAAAGTCTCGTCTCACTCCTCATGACTCTACAGCTTGCGCCACTGACTGTATCGCAGGCAGCAGAAACCAAACAACCCAATGTTCTATTGATTCTCGCAGATGACTTGGGAGCTCGTGATCTGGGCTGCTTTGGCAGCACTTACTACGAAACTCCGAACCTCGACCTCCTTGCCAGTCGGGGCGTAAGACTGACAAATGCCTATGCCGCCAGCCCCTTATGTTCACCGACGCGCTCGAGCATCATGATTGGGCAACATCCCGCACGCTCCGGTATCACCGCACCCAGCTGCCACCTGCCAAAAGTGATGCTCAAGAAGCATCTCTTGTCAGGCAACGCGCGGGTAAACGTCGCGAACTCCATCACGCGACTGAAACCTGACTACCATACCCTGGCCGAGGCGCTCAAAGGCGCGGGCTACAGCACTGGACATTTTGGAAAGTGGCACCTCGGTCACAATATGGCCGAGCATGACGCCTACGAACCACGGGATCAGGGTTTTGACGTGGACTGGCCTCACACCCCGCAGGCTCCCGGCCCCAGCGGAGGATACTTCGCGCCATGGTCAAAATTCATCACAGATCCCACGATCACGGACAAGGTCGGCCGTCATGTCGATGAGCGGATGGCTGACGAGGCCGGCCAGTTCATCCGGGCCAACAAGGGACGGCCTTTTTTCGTGAATTTCTGGCTGTTCTCGGTTCACTCGCCGTGGAACGCTCGAACAGAGGATATCGATTACTTCAAAAAGAAAATTGACCCATCCAACCCGCAGAAAAATCCACTCTACGCCGCAATGGTGAAAAGCATGGACGCCGCGGTAGGTCGACTCCTGCGTCATCTCGATGAATCCGGAGAGGCTGATGACACGCTCATTGTCTTTTGGTCCGACAATGGTGGTTTCGCATACCCGCCCAAGCAGACCGATCCTGAAGGTTTCGCCGAGATACCAGCCACCAGCAACCTGCCCTACAGAAGTGGCAAAGCTTCGCTCTATGAGGGCGGCACGCGTGAACCGGGGATCATCGTTTGGCCGGGCAAAGTGAAGGCTGCTACAACCGCCGATTTTCTCATGCAGTCGACCGACCTCTACCCGACAATCCTCGCGGCTTGCGGTGTAGAAAACAATTCCGACCAGAAAGTAGACGGCTTCAATCAGGTGCCCGCGCTCATGGGCGGATGCTCTCCCCGTAAGCAAGTCTTCTGCCACTTTCCCCACGGCGACGCCAAGCGGGATGCTGTCATGGATGGTTTCTACGCTGGATCCTACATCAGAGAAGGCAACATGAAGCTCATCCGCTTCTATGCAAGGGCAGATGATGGCTCGGATGAACTCGAACTCTACAACCTCGCCGAAGATCCCGGCGAACGCATCAATCTCGCAAAAGCACAACCTGACATCACCGCCAAGCTCAACAGTGAACTCAGTTTATTTCTCAGGGACACAGGAGCCGTCATTCCTCAACTCAACCCCAAATTTGACAATCATACACGGAATCAGAAAGAATCTTCCAAAAAGGAAGACCTTCCCGGTGGATGGAAAAACCGAGCCGGCACTGCTGTCGTTCGCGACGGGACCCTTCATATCCACACGAAAGGCGTGAATTCCTTTTTGGGCGTGAGCGCCTCTCTTCCAGCAGGCAACTCACGAATTTCATTCCGCATACGCGCCCCCAAAGCGGGAGAGGGAAAAATAACACTCCTAGACGCTGAGGACAACACCGAGATTTTCTCAACGCCCTATAAAGTTTCCGCTACGTGCGACTGGGAGACTGTTACAATCGAACTACCACTTAAGGAGAAGATCAGCATCCTGCGACTCTACCTGCCTTCCGGTTCCGACGCGGTAACATTCGACGATATTCTACTCACCCCACCCAAGGGCGAACCTCGCCACTGGAGTTTCTGAACATGAAACACCTCATCTCACTCCTATCGGCCTTGATGCTAGTACCAGTGGCGACACTGCAAGCGCAACTCACCCCGTGCTGGGTGCTACCGGAAATGAATGCGCCACGTGTTCAGCGGATAGTTTTGGATAGTAAGACAATTGACATGCAGGTGAGTTATCATGTCTTCACACCGGAAATCTACCAGAAGGAGAAAAGTCGCCGATTCCCCGTTCTTTATTGGCTTCACGGCACGGGAGGCGGGATGCAGGGTATTCCGAAGCTCTCGTCCCTATTCGACCGCGCCATGCAAGAAGGAAAAATTCCTCCCATGATCGTGGTCTTTCCCAATGGACTGAAAGAAAGCATGTGGTGCGACTCCAAGGACTACACAACGCCTGTTGAAACCCTGCTCATTAGGGAAATCATTCCTCACGTGGATGAGACACATCGCACCATCAAAGCTCCTGAAGGCCGCATCATCGAGGGTTTCAGCATGGGCGGATTTGGCGCAGCAAGACTGGGGTTCAAGCATCCACAGCTTTTCGGAGCCGTCTCCATACTCGCAGGCGGTCCTCTGGACCTGGACTTTAGTGGAGCGCGCGCCACCGCGAATCCCGCTGAGCGCGCGCGCATCATGGAAGAAGTCTTCGGCGACGACATGGATTACTACAAGGCCCAGCATCCCATCACGATTGCCGGAAAGCAGGCAGCATTATTACGCAACAAAATCATGATAAGAATAGCGGTGGGTTCGCGTGATCGCTCGGGCATGGAAATTCGCGCCTATTCTGAGCGTCTGACCAAGCTCAAGATCGAACATGCCTTCACCATCGTTCCAGAAGTAGGTCACGACACGCTGGCACTGATCAATGGCTTGGGTGAGGCAAATTGGGGATTTTACCAAAAGGCTCTCAATAACATACAAAAGAATAGCCTTAAAGAATAGAATATCTTGCGGGATCAAGTTGACATCGATCTCTCGTATCGATGATATCGCGCCCATGCCCACATCTCTGCGATTTTTGACTTACACCGGCGGCATTGCCGAGACGAATGGATATTTTCTGCCATCGGACCATGGAGGAATCTTGATCGATGCTCCTGAGGGCGTGGCGCAATGGCTCCATCAACAGGGCCTCAGGGCATCCCATGTCATCCTCACCCACCAACATTTCGACCACGTCATGGACGCCGCTTTGCTGCAACAGGCAGGCGCAAAACTCCATGCGTTTGCACCATACGATGCTCAGCTTACTCTGGAACATGTCACCCGATCATGGGGCATGCCGGATGTGAAAACGTTTCAAGTTGAAGAGTTGTTAGATCCTGCAAAGAACCTGCATCTTGACGGAATCGAATTTTTCATCGCTCATGTACCCGGTCATTCACCAGACTCCTTGACGTTCTACCACGAGCCATCTGACACATTGTTCAGCGGAGACACCTTGTTTCAACAATCGATCGGACGAACGGACATTCCGGGACATGGCAATCATAGTTTGCTGTTGCAAGGCATTCGCGAGAAGCTTCTCAACCTGCCCGAGGATACCACTGTATACCCCGGCCACGGCGGTGCCACAACCATAGGCCGTGAGATCCGAGGTAATCCTTATCTTCGTTGAACGAATTCGTTGGAACGATTCGTCCTACGAAGATCAATCGTCCTCATCCTCTTCGTCGGGAGGCGGCGCGGGCTCATCCTCCTCACCACCGTGATTGAGAATGAAGGCCAGATCGTCGAGACCGAGGTTGGTGGCAAAGCCCTCGTCGCCGAGCACATTGATCACCAACTGCGTCTTTTGATGCTGAAGGATACGGATCTTCTCTTCCACGGTATCGCGAGTGAGAAGTCGATACGCAATGACCTTGTTCTTCTGACCAATCCGGTGAGTTCGGTCAATGGCTTGGTTTTCCACCGCCGGGTTCCACCAGGGATCGTAAAGGATCACGTATGATGCCGAAGTCAGGTTCAAACCAGCACCACCCGCTTTGAGCGACAGAAGGAATACGCTTGGCTCCTTGGTGGTCTGGAATTTTTCAATCTCGCCTTTACGATCCTTGGTTTGACCAGTGAGGTAGTTGTAAGGACGGCTTTCGGTTTCGAGTCGAGCTTTGATGAGATCAAGCATCGAGACGAATTGCGAGAACACTAGAACCTTGTGACCTTCCTCGTGAAGTTGGTCGAGCAAGTAGAAGAGCGACTCCATTTTGGCGCTTTCTTCCTTGAGATACTTGGGATCGATGAGGCCGGGGTGACAACAGATCTGACGCAGGCGCATGAGGCCTTGCAGAATGGCAAAGGAATTTTTCTTCACCGCTTCGTCGGAATCCATACCAAGAAGCGCTTTCTGAATACGCTTGAGTTCGGCGCGATAGAGCTCCAACTGAACGCCTTCCATTTTTGAGTAAACCTCCTCCTCTGTCCTTGGTGGTAGGTCTTGCGCCACCTGGGACTTAGTACGACGGATGAGGAAAGGACGCAGACGGGCGGCAAGCCGTTGTTGACTGCCGGGGTCCTTGCGTTTGTCAAAGCGCTTCTTGAAGTAGGCACGCGATCCAAGCACGCCAGGCATGGCGAAGGCCATCAACGACCACATATCCATCAGGCGGTTTTCGATCGGAGTACCCGTCAGGACAAGACGGTTGCCGGCATCCAATTCGCGCGCGGCCTTCGCGGCTTTCGAGTCAGGATTCTTGATCTGTTGACCTTCATCCAGAATGACCGTGAGCCACTGAATCTTGTTCAACAACTCGCCACAGACACGGAGCTGGGCGTAGTTCATCACCAACATGTCGAGGGTGTTCTGGTAGTAGTCGAGATCGATATCATCACGGTTGCGCAGGATCTTGACGTTGAGTTCTGGAGCAAACTTGTGCGCCTCCGTCACCCACACATCGAGAACGGATTTAGGGCAAACGATGAGAACAGGTTTCTTCTTGGCGTTCTTCTTCGCCGCCTCGTTGCGCAGCCACAAAACATACGTTAGCGACTGGATCGTTTTACCCAAGCCCATGTCGTCCGCCAGAATGCCGCCGAAGTTGTTGGTGGCAAGGTAAGCAAGGAAACGGAAGCCTTCAACCTGATAGGGACGCAGCGTGGCGTTGAGATTGGTGGGTAATTCGGCATCCACCTCAATGACAATGTCATTCGCACGGTCTTTGATCTTCTTCCATGCTTTGGGATCAAACACATCCGCGGCCTTGGGATCAGCCAATTGTAGAGCATGCATGCGGTGTGTCTCTCCCGATAGATCGAATGGGTCGAGCCCCAGACGAGTGACAGCATCGCGCTGCTCGGGATCGAGTTTGATTTCCAAACGCATCCAGGAACCGTCTTCCATGCGGACATAACCACCGCGCGCGGCAACGAGTTGACGGATCTGGGCTTTGGTCAAATTCACGCCCTCGACATCAATCACGATCCGCAGATCGAACCAATCGATTTCCTGATTCACCACCTCGAAACGAACCGCAGCACTGACAGGGTCATTGAGAATGGTTTTGAGTCGGGCATCGATATCCAACTCCACTTCGGGCGGCATCGATCGCACCCAGTCGGCGAATTTTTCAGGGAAATTTTTGGTGAGACGCGTTTTGAACGAGACAAGCTTCTCGTCGTAGGTGAGCGACATATCATCCAACAGCTTCGGCACGCAATGGAGATCCTCGCGAGCGAAACGCATCAGTTGCTTGCCTTTCACCACCTGCTGCTCCACCAATTCCCAGCCCTCTTTATTCAGGCGTTCAGTGCGACGTCCCTTGGTCTCCAGAGCCGTGACATCGACCACCAAATGCTCCGTCTCCGCCGAAGTCAAGCCAGCCACCAGTTTCATTTCCAGTTTGGGCTTGAGTTCGAGGTCGACGACGCGTTTGGTGAGCGACTCAGGCAGGGATGCCCCGATTTTACGCAGGAATTCCACACCCTCGAGCGAGTCGATCACCCGCTTGGGAATGTAATAGCGCGGCATGATTTCCGTCTCATTCAGCCAACGCGGTGGACCTGGGAAAACCGTTTCGTCAGATTGATACAATTCTACCCGCCCTGGCAATAAGCGCACGGAATGCGATACGTTTTCACCTGCCGCAGTAACCAGTTGCAAGGCAAAGTTGCTGGTGTCATAGGGATCATCCTCACACTGCCAGCTCAATGGTTCATCGACCACCTTGAAGTGCTTCTCGTCGAGATTGACGAGATAACCTTTCAGAGCCGGCTGTCGGAACAAACGGTTCATGAATCGGCAACTCTCTTCCTGGTCGAAATCGAACAGCGCATCCCCTTCTTTGCGATAGTAGGAGAGGAAATGCTCCCAGAGAATCTGACTGGAAGGATCCATCCGCATAGCTGCCTCCATGTAGAAAGCGGCGTAGCGCTCGATGTCCGACCTCTCACGAAGTTGCAACCACTCACCACCCGTTTCGCGAAGTTCGATGCGAGCTTCGTTGATTGTCGCGACCAAACGGACTTCCGCCGAGAAAGGCGGTTCACTGGGAGGGCGCTCATTGACTCGCTCGATCCGCTCATACCACGCCGCCACCTCACGCTCCTGCTCCCATTCCGCCATTTTTTTCTGCACCGACTCGAGATCAGTGATGACGTTCATGAACTCCGGATAAGGCAGTTTTTTCTTGTAGAATGCGTAGGCGATGTAATTCCAAAATTCGAGGATGTCGCTGGGTGGCATCGGCCACAGTTCCAGAGGTTCGTAGCTGGTGATTTCCCAGCGAGGAGAGATGCGAACCATATCATGATCGTGTACTTCTCCTTCAATCACATAACGACGATAGCGTTTTTCGATTTTGGTCACGAAATCCGCCTCTTTGTCGTCAAGCTCACGACCGAGCTTTTCTTCAATCAAGTCCAGCACGGGAGCATCGTCGAATTCATTAGGAGATTCCGGCAGATCCTCGCCACGATGCATGCGCTCCATCATCGTGGCATACTGGCACGCACCCGCCACAATCTCATCTTCTGCGGTGCAACTCCCGAACCAACGGTTGCCCTGCAATCGCAAGCTTGTGCGATGAACTCCCGTTTCATCCTCCACACGTCCCTGAATGAACAAATGGTTACCGAAAATTTGAGTGACGGCTCCGTCTTTTTGCAGCAATTCACCTTTTTTGCGGGCTTCCTCCGGGAAGCTATTCAGAAAATTCAATGTGGCACGGTCTGGATTCATCGCATTTGTGGGAAAATGAGTAGCCTAAAATGTATGTTTTAGGGGGGGAGCAACTCTATACATTGATTCGTCGTGTGCGCAACAAAAACCGCATCAACTGGGAAAAAATAGCAGATGACATAACCCAATGATCCAAGCACGGAACAAAGATTCGAGCGATGAAAATTCAAAAGAGAAAGACCTAGCGCTTTTTCTTCACAGGCAAAGGCGTAACAGTGATGGAACCATTCCCCTCTCGCAGTGCTGTGATCTGATCACGCAAATGTGCCGCCAGTTCAAATTCCAACTTGGCCGATGCTTCGCGCATTTGTTTTTCCAACTGCGCGATCACGCTGACAGCATCGTATTCCGCGCCCTTTTCTGACGCCATTGCGGTTTTGCCATCTTCTTCCAGAGCATATTTCGGCGTCTCAACCTGCAGTGACTCCTGCACACCGCGAACCACACTGCGGGGAGTGATGCCGTGCATTTCATTGTGCGCCATTTGTTTTTCTCGACGCTTGGTCGTGATATCAAGCAGAGCTTGGATCGAATCCGTGACGATGTCGCAAAAAAGGTAACATTCCCCGTTTACATGCCGGGCAGCTCGCCCCGCCGTCTGAATCAAGGAGGTGTCATTACGCAAAAATCCTTCTTTATCGGCGTCGAGAATGCACACCAACGAAACCTCGGGCAAATCAAGCCCCTCACGCAGGAGGTTGATACCCACCAGCACGTCACAAGCACCCGAGCGGAGTTGACGAAGAATTTCCACACGCTCCACGGTATCGATGTCGGCATGGATGTAGCGCACCTTGAGTCCAGTCTTTTGCAGATAATCCGATAGATCCTCGGCGGTTTTTTTAGTGAGTGTGGTGACCAGGGCACGTTCACCTTTTGCCACACGCTGGCGGCAAAGTTCGATGGTCTCATCAATCTGCCCCTTGAGTTCACGCAGATGAATCACCGGATCGAGCAGGCCAGTAGGACGAATGATTTGCTCCACCACCAGCGGGAATCCGGGCTTCGATACAGCAAAAGATTCCAGCGGATCATCAGCCCCACTGGGCTTGATGCCGAGCTTTTTCCGATTGACGTATCCCACCTGCTCGGGACGGGTTTTGACTTCGATGTATTTTTTGTTATCGGGCCGGGAGTTGACCAGTTCAAAGGCACCCGGTGTGGCACTGACATAAACCCGTTGACGGGTCATTTGCATGAATTCGGCAAATTTCAATGGCCGGTTGTCCAGAGCGCTGGGGAGCCGGAAGCCGTGATCGACGAGGACGGTTTTGCGAGACTTATCTCCCTCATACATGCCGCCGATCTGCGGAATTGTGACATGGCTTTCATCGACTAGCAGCAAATAATCCTCCGGGAAAAAATCTAGCAACGTGTAGGGACGCGCACCCGGTTCACGACCAGTGATGTGGCGCGAGTAATTTTCGATCCCCTGACAGAAACCCATTTCACGCATCATCTCGAGATCATAGTCCGTGCGCATTTTGATGCGTTGCGCCTCTAACAACTTTTTTTGCGACTCCAGCGTTTCGATTCGCTGATCAAGTTCCTGCTGGATCGTCTGCATCGCACGTTTGAGCTTGTCAGCGGGCGTGGCGAATTGTTTCGCTGGAAAAAATATGTAATCTTCGATCCTCTCGATGATGGCACCCGTCAGGGAATCAATAGTACTGATGCGCTCCACTTCATCACCGAAAAATTCTACACGGACCGCGGTCTGCTCAAGATAGGCGGGATGAGCCTCGACCACATCGCCGCGCACACGGAATTTCCCACGACCAAAGGCAATATCATTGCGCTCGAACATCAGGTCGCATAGTTGGACGAGAAATTGATCACGGCTGATCAAATCCCCTACACGCAGAGGATACATCATGTTTTGATAGTCATCCGGCGAGCCCAAACCATAAATGCAGGACACCGAGGCGATCACAATCGTGTCATCTCTCGTCAGCAAAGAACCCATGGTGCTCAGACGCAGACGCTCGATTTCATCGTTGATGGAAGAATCTTTTTCGATGTAAGTATCCGACCGCGGGATGTAGGCCTCTGGCTGATAGTAATCGAAATACGATACGAAATACTCAACCGCGTTGTTGGGGAAAAAGTTTCGGAACTCGGAATACAATTGCGCAGCAAGCGTCTTGTTGTGGCTCATGATCAAGGTCGGCTTGTTCACCCGCTGGATCAGATTCGCCATGGTAAATGTTTTTCCCGACCCGGTCACCCCTAGCAGAGTCTGGTGACCGTTTCCTGCTTCCAGCGAGCGAACCAGTTTCTCGATCGCCTGATGCTGATCGCCACTCGGTTGGTAATCGCTGGACAGTTGAAAAGACATCTGAACAGAGCTTACAAGCGTTGATATCGTTTGCAATGATGGAACGTGAAATCCTTGGCAAATCCATCGATCAAAGGGGGCGCTCTACCCATAACTTGTTCTTCTGAGGATGGTGGCGCGGGATTTCAACGCGATCGAGGATCATCGACAGTCCACCACAACCCCGGAGAGATCCATCGCAATCATTAAGAAAACCATTCAACCTATGATGGATTCTACCGGTGAGCTTCTCGGTGGATTCCTTCGTGAGGCAGCATTCCCAGAACGTGCTCTGTCACGTTATACGCCTATCAATCCCAACTTTGGATAGACCGCTTTGAGGATGGGTTGAGAGGGGGTTTTCATAAAGTCTTCCAAGACCGTGGCGTAGACGCTGCGAAAATCGGTGGTGAATTTCAAATCGCCTTGACTGAGTTCGGTGAGACTGGGGTGTTTGCCGAAAAGTCCACCCTTTACCGGCGCTCCGGCAAGGAACATGCAGGAACCTTGGCCGTGATCCGTGCCGCCACTGGCATTTTCCCCGACACGACGACCAAACTCGGAAAAAGTCATCACCGTAACGCGATCGGCATTCCCCTGCTGCTTGATATCCTTGAGGAATGACTTCAGGGCGCTATCGAGTTGCCCCAGCAAACGATCGTGGGAATTCAGTTGATTGTTGTGCGTATCGAACCCGCCGTGGCTGACATAGAACACGCGGGTTGGCAGACCACCAGCGATCATGCGCGAAACAAGATTCAGGCTGCGTGCGAGAGGCGTCCCCTCATAGCTGACCTGGGATTTGTATTTTGAGGCAATTTCCAGAATTGTTTTGGAAGAAACGCGCGCATCCATGCCAACACGCTCCAGAAATGCCAGGTTGGATTCCCCTTTTACCGTGCCTGGTTTACCTCCGGCGCTCATGCCAATACTGGCACCATCAGAGGGAGAATCCATTTCGTCTTTATCGGCATCCGGGCTGTTGAGTTGAGCGAAAAACTCCTCGGCCTTGGCCTGCTCTCCACCGCCATGGATCCAGCGGTAAAGCTCGGGAGATGACAAGCACACACCGGAATTTTTCAACGCACCGAAAGACTCAGGCTGCGTCTTGTTAAAACTCATGCCCACGGTGGGATCAGCACCGGAACAGGCGTTATCGAAATAGCGACCAATCCAACCAGTGTTCGAACGCGTGCTGGGATCGGCAGTCTCCCAGATCGAGGTGGAAACGAAGTGTGATCGATTCGGGTTCGGATAACCGACACCCTGAATCACGGCAAGATCCCCTTCTTTGTAGAGAGAGCCGAGAAAAGGCATGCTGGCATTGAGGCCGGCGTAATCCGAGAGCTTGATGATATCCTTTTCCGTTTTGTGAATGCGGGGACGGGCCTTGTGGTAGTCGTCATCGCCGTAGGGAACAAGAGTATTGAGCCCGTCATTGCCACCGGCCAACTGAATCACCACGAGAATGGGACCATCTTTGCCTGTGGTGAATTGCGTGGCTTTGTCTCGCGTGGCGGCATCCATCGCCGCGAAGGTATGATTGACAAATCCCGGAACCGTCCAACTGGCCGAGGCTCCTAACAGAGTAGTGCGTAAAAAATCACGACGCGTTTTCATAATCGTATTTCAATGAATAAAGTTTGTAAGATCAAGTGAGTTGGTAGTGGGGTGTACTCATCATTAAGTGCAACAGTTCCGCCACCTCCTGGTTGGTAAAGACCACGCCTTTTTTCTCCGAGGCATAGGCGATGAACTGCTCGCGAACATTACCGCTGAGATTGCGTTGGAAAAGACGCTGAATCAGAGAATCGACCATCACTTCGATGTTCTCACGTTTGGCGCGTGGCACGAGTGCATCGTAATCAGGCCCCTTCCAGCTCATTTCCGCCATGCGCTGCAAACCGTTGCCGAAACCCATGACCCGATCCATCTCGCGCGCCGGTGATTTTTCATCGGTTCCCTTGCACAGGAAGCCCGAAATTTGATAGCGTGTGAGCAACGTATTGGTGTTGATCCAGGCCTTGCCCCAATCCCAACCGGCTACGTTGGGTGGAGCGAAGAGAATTTGCCCCAACTGACTTTGCACATAAAGCGCGTAGGCTTTTGGCAAGCTGGGCACCTCGAGTTGTTTGAGCATTTGAATGAAAAACTGCACCGGGCTTTTGATCTGATTGCTCATGCAGTCGGCGGAGTAAAATTCTTTTGATAGAAAAATTTCCCGCAGTAAAGGGACCAACTCAAAATTTGCCTCACGTAAGGTTTTCGCGAGATCATCCACCGCGGCCTCGGGTGGATTCTCATAGGCGAAGTATTCCCACAATTTCAGCGACACGTAACGCGCCGCCTGCGGCTGCTGAAAAATCACATCGATAATATCATTTCCATCGAACTTGCCTTGCTGACCAAGGAAAGATTTTACCCCATCATCCCAATTGCGCTTGTTGTGACTCACAGTCCCGATGAGACGGTTGATGTCGTATCCCGTAAAAGCGCGTGCAGCCTGGCGGATGTCTTCCTCGGTGTAGTTCCCCTGCCCCAGAGTAAACAACTCCATCACTTCACGGGCAAAATTTTCGTTAGGCTTGCCTTTTTTGGAAGTCTGCAAGTCCAAGTAGAGCATCATCGCCGGGTCTTGTGCCATAGCGAGAGTGAGCTTCTTGAAATTGCCCAAGGCATGCTTGCGAAATGTGACATTCTGATCAAAAAGCAGCGCAGGTTCTTTGACTTTCTGAACGCTGGTGGCAAAGTGATCGTGCCAGAACAAAGTCATTTTTTCCCGCAAGGGAGCCTCGGAGCGGAACATTCGATCCAGCCACCAGCCCTGTGCTTCCAGGCCCTGACGACGCTCGAGTTGCTGGAATTTCTGAGCGATTTCGCGACGCTTACGGTCCGCCTCCTCGGCGGTCATGCCTTGCATATTTTTGCGGCTATCACGAATCTCCGCAAAACGTGTACGCGCGGCTTCCTGGCGTTTTTCCGGGGTGCTCCACTCAGGTGCTGGCAGAAAATCAATCGACTCGGTGGGATTGGTCAAAAAATCTACCGCCTTGTAACGCCCCATGGCGTGCAATTCTGAAATTTCCTGCAGATTCCCGCCGAAACCTGCCCGGTTCAGCAAGTGAGCCGCTTCTTCCCAAGTCCACTGATTTTCGGCTTTTGGTAACATGGCAAAATTGGATTCATGAGTAGAACGCATTTCAGCGTAAAAAGTTGCATAAAAAGCGTTTACTCAGGAAAAAACGGAATCGACCGCCACAGGAAGACGATTTTCCCTTGCACGAATCCCCTCTCTGTAGCAATCTCAAACCATGCAAACTGTGGCCAACCAACTGCGTTCATTTCTGCAATATTATGCCGTACAATTGATCGAACATCCCGATCAAGCACAACTGCGCGTCGCCGAAGTTGGGCCGAACCGTTTGCGCTTCCGCCTGATTCTGGCCTCGTCCGATGTGGCTCTGTTGATTGGTAGAAACGGCTTCACCGCCTCAGCGATCCGCAGCGTCATGAAAGCTGCTGCCGATCGCGAAAAAGTCCAATTCAGTCTGCAAATCCACTCCCACGAAGAAGAAGCCGATCGCGCCGCGCGCGAAGACGGATGATCACTCAAGATTTTTGCAACCATCCGGGCAACCGTTCACTTGTGGATTTTACTTCAGGCGGGGATTGCATCCATGCTTTACACTAACGATGATAAATCAAGTGTTGCCAGTCCGTAGATTCGGGGCTAGACTATCCGTATGAACACAACTTTGGCGCTGATGAATTTAGGAGGACAGGAAATGATCATCATTTTCGTGGTGATTCTTTTGCTTTTCGGAGCAAAGAAAATCCCTGAACTCGCGCGCGGTCTCGGTAAAAGCATGGGGGAATTCAAGAAAGCCCGTGATGAATTCGAGCGTGAAATCACCAAGGCGGAGGAAGATGTGAAAATCCGTGAAGCCGCCGGGAAAGAACCACGCGACAGCTGATCATCTCATGAAGTGGCACAACGTTTTGTCTCGCAGCGCGCTGCAAATGAAGTCTTTGCTCGCAGCGATTTGCGTTGCGTCGATCGCCTGCGAAAAGAAAGAAACTCCCTCGGCTGCTGCCGTATTGCCCGTCATACAAGAGCAGGCACAGGTTCCTTCGAATGCTCCCTCGAGTCCGCCACCGGCCACAAAAAGCAACACCAACCAAGCCTCGAGCGCATTGGTAGCCACCACGAATGCAGGTTTGCGATTTGTCGGCTACAATGTGGAAAACTGGTTGGTTCTGGAGAGTCGCTACGATTTCGAAACACGAGAGACCTCAAAAAACGCACCCAAGCCCGACAAAGAAAAATCGGCGGTAGTTGAAATCCTTCGCAATGCTCGCCCCGATGTGCTCGGAGCCTGTGAAATTGGCAGCAAGGAAGACTTGGTTGATATCCAGACACGACTCAAAAGCGCCGGACTCGATTTGCCTCACAGTCATTTTGCCAGTGGTGTCGATAGCTCCCGCCATCTTGGTCTGCTATCGCGTTTTCCCATCATTTCCACGACTCAAGCCAAAGACACTCGGTATCAGCTGAACGGCAAGGAGTATGGGATTCAGCGAGGTATTCTCGATGCCACAGTGCAATCCCCTGATCAACGGACATGGCGTTTTCTCGGAGTGCACTTGAAATCCAAACGCGATGTGGAAGACGGCGACCAGAATCAGATGCGGATCAATGAGGCACAACTTTTACGTAAACACATCGATGAAATCCTCAAAACCGATCCACAAGTTCGTTTGATCAGTTACGGTGACTTCAATGATACGCGTGCCAGCTCGCCCATCCGCATCGTCCAAGGACCATACAACAGCCCGCGTGCGATGACCCCCATCGGCCTGCACGACTCACGCAGGGAATACTGGACGCATTTTTGGGCCAAGGAGGATTCCTACTCGCGCTTTGATTATATTTTCTTCAGCCAAGCCCTGAAAAACGAGGTCTCATTCAAAGAATGCGGCATACTCGATCCAGCCAACTGGAACGATGCATCCGATCATCGTGCCGTGCTAGGAGTTTTCCGTTAGATTATCATTTGTGAAAACCGTTCAACTTAAATATCTTTCGTATCACCCCAATATTTGGGGCAGGATGATTGGAGATGTCTCCACCGATTGCAAAGCTGGCGATCTGGTCAAAGTCCTCGGAAAAAAAAGCGAACCGTTCGGCATCGGTTTTTGGAATCCGCGCGCAAAAATCCCTTTGCGAATCGCTGCTCATGGCGATCTGGATCCTGACGAAGAGTTTTTTCTTGATGCCATCCGCCGCGCCGGATCCTTGCGAAGGGAAATTTTGCGACTTGACGATTCCACAGAGGCATACCGTGCTATTCACGGTGATGCCGATCAATTGCCCGGGCTTGTGGTCGATAAATTTGCCGATGTTCTTTCCATCGAAGTTTCTTCACTGGCCGTATGGCAGCGTCTGGAATCATGGGTTCCCGTGTTGCATGAAACATTTGCCACCCAACGCGTGCGGATCCAGGTCGACCCCGAAATCGCCCGCGTCGAATCATTGCCCATCGGAGCTCATCCGTTGCACCAAAACATTCGCCCCTTGAAAATCCGCGAATTCGGTATTCCTTTCGAAATCAATTTTGCCGAGTCTCACAAGACCGGTTTTTTCTGTGATCAGCGTGACAACCGCCACCGCTTCTCTACCATGTGCCAAGGCCGCGATGTCCTTGATCTGTGCTGCTACACCGGCGGATTTTCCGTGAATGCCGCCCTCGCCGGCGCAAAAGAAGTCACTGCGGTTGACCTCGATGAACGCGCGGTGGAAATGGCCAAACGCAACGCCAACATCAACCAGGCTCGTGTCAAATTCACTCATGCCGATGCCTTCACTTGGGTGAGAACCATGATTGAAAATGGTCGTCAATGGGATGTCGTGCTCGCCGATCCTCCGAAATTTATTCACGGCAAAGACGAGGATCGTCTGGGTTACAACAAATACTGCGATCTGAACGCTCTGGTTCTCAAGTTGGTCAAACCCGGTGGAATCTTTGTCACCTGCTCTTGCTCAGGCATGCTCACTCCCGATGACTTCGAGCGCATCATCATTTCCGCCGCTCATCGTCAGAACCTGCGACTGCAAATCATCGCTCGCACAGGCGCCGGCGGCGATCATCCGACACTATCGAATTATCCCGAGTCACAATATCTCAAGGTGATTTGGGCGCGAGTTCTTGCCTAAATGACTTCCATGACTTTAACAGGATGGGCAGAACGCTTGCGAGAGATCCATTTTCTTACCCCCAACAACGTAATCATCGCGGCGACAAGACCACTGATGTTCGCGGCAAGATCCCACCAGTCGCCGCGATCCCATGTGTGATAAATCAAATTCGGGATGATCTCACCCAGCAAAGCAATACCCGCAGGCAGTGGCCAGATGCGGCCTGAGCCCGCAAGACCGAAGACAAAAAAACCGATGCCAAAAAACGCAGTGAAGTGGGTGAGATTGTAATTCTTCCAATTCCACTTGCGATCCAGTGCTCGCAACCAGAGACCGAGCGACGCTTTTTGTCGCTCTTGCGGTGCAATCGTGATGGGATTCGGCAATGCTGGATTTGGCGATTTCGAGATCTGATTTTCGGAACCAACCGCAGGGTTGATGGTGCGCAATCGGGGTTGATGTGAATTTGATTTCGCCACGACCGGTTTTTCACGATTTTCGGCAGCTTGCTCGAGTTGCTTCTCCTCCACGGGCATCACAGGAATCCCAACGATCGCTGGCCCCATCAGAAAATCACCTACCAAAGAAGGAAACATCGTACGACCTTGAGGAAAAACAAAAAACCATGCGCCGAATAAAATTCCACAAGCAATCAAAAATGCACGGATTAAAACCCATTGGCCGCTGATGTGAGGAAGTAATAAGCGACTCAGTGCCCACGCCCACGCGGCCAAGAGCAAAACCGTGGCAGGAACAAACCAAACGCGCTGACGCACAGGTTCGACCCGCAGATTTCTTAGACGCAAGATCCCTTCCTGGCCGAAAGCATCGATCGACAGAATCACTTTTTTCAGTTCCACGGGCAGCTGCATCACCGTTTGAATCCGATGCCAATTCTTGGTGCCATCGGCGGAGACAATTCCGTGATCCAACGACGCGCAAAACCGGTTTTTCTCATCATAGCCTACGATCACCACCCGTGGTCCTAGCCACCGCACTTCAGGATGAGGAACGGCGTTTTCCCAGCTAGCATCGCAGGTAACCGCTACATAACTTACCTGATCGATGCCATCGAGAGGACGTGTCAGGGAAAAAGTTGGTTCATTCCTGCGCTTGATCAACTGCAAACCCTCTTCATCCGCCCTCGCTAATTCAGGCAGCACTCTGCCATTTTTTTCCCAAGCATCCAATGACTCACAAACATGCGCGGCCAGCAAATTGGGCCCGCACCTAACGAAGCGGAATTGCCATAGAAACAGTGTGAGAAGACACAAGCCCAGCCAAATTCGGCCGTGATCATGCCACCAAACGAACAAACGTTTCACTGGATTCCCCGTTTGTTTTTTTCCGCTGCAATCCATTCCTGATCCTCCTTCGACCAATTCAGTTCCTTCGTGCGGAAACGATTTCCATCGGGCTCAACCATGATCATCTCGCCATCATGATAGGAAACCAAACGCGCGACCAGAGTGCGACCCTGTTTGTCATGCCAGCGTCGATGCCCCTGTTTTTCCAGTTTTTTCATCCAGGTTTGGTAATCGTTTTCCCCCACATTCACTGCATACTTGAGTTGACCCCAGACAAATTCCGACTGACCTTTGGTATAACCGCGATATTTACCCAGCACTTCGCCGCGCGGAGAGAGGATCACAACCACCGGTGAACCCAGCGCTTTGTATTTTTTCTTCATCTGCTCGACGTATTCCTGTGCGCTGACTTCATTGTCGTATTTTTCACCGCGCGCCATCAGAGCACTTTGATCGACCATCAACCGAATCGTATGATCGCGCGCCCAATCGCCGAATTCCACCCGACCAAACAATTCCTCGCTGAGCGCCTTGCACAATGGACTTCGCGCGCTGTCCGTGAACCAAATCATCACGCACTTGCCCTCGCGAATCGCCGCACGTTTTGCCTCATTCTCACTTTTCATCCAAACCTCACGTTTTGGACCATCTAACAATTTTTGAAGTTCGGGAATATTTTGATCGATCTTGTCGGGATCCGTCCAAACGATATTATCAGCACTCGGATGACTTGCCATGGCGACGCTGATTTCTTTCGCCACCACACCTTCTTCAGCTTCCGGACCATCGACTTCGGGATTGGCCCGCAACTGCTTGGGGATACCTGTGGGACCGAAGGGCAGTTCCTTTTCTTTGGGAGCGCGTTTGATCACGCCACACGAGGATAGCAATCCAACAACGATCCACCATGGTATCCGCTTGAAAGACATGCACACAACTAGCACTTCACCTCGACACTGCAAAACACAAAATTCTTGCATTCCCCTCTCTGGGGTTTTTTACTCACTCAACCCATGAACCGCATCTTTCTATTCCTCTATGCCTTCGCCCTGATGTTTACCGCGATGCCAGCCAAGGCAGCGGATGCTCATGCAACCGGGCCAAGATTCATCGAACGCTCGAAAAATTTCGCTGCCGAGGAAAAAGCGCAGCAGATCTCGGGGATTTGGGACATCATCTGCCACCGTGCGCAAAAAGAGCCCATTCTTGCGGTCGCATCCATCATTTTCCTACTGGCTATTTTCCACACCTTTGCCGCGATTCCCATCACCAAATACGCTCACAAGGTGCAGCATGATCACGATGAGAAAATCAAAAAAATCGCCCATGACCACCATACCATGCCGGAAGAGCAACAGATGGTCTCTTTCAAGGCAACGGTATTGCATTTCTGCGGTGAAGTGGAAGCGGTCTTTGGCATCTGGGTCATCGCTCTGCTGGCAGCGTTGCTATATTTTGTCGGATTCACGGAAATGAAATCCTACATCATGAGCGTGAATTTCACAGAACCGATGTTTGTCTTTGTGATCATGGCCATTGCCTCGACTCGACCCATCCTGCGCTTCGCAGAAGCATGTTTGCGCAATGTTGCGCGAATTGGCAAAGAATCCCCGGGCGCTTGGTGGCTGTCCATTTTGATCATCGCACCCCTTCTCGGGTCTTTGATCACAGAGCCTGCGGCCATGACCATCGCGGCACTTCTTTTGGCCCGCAAGTTTTACCCGCTGAAGCCTAGCAACAAATTTGCCTATGCCACGCTGGGACTGCTGTTTGTGAATATCTCCATCGGCGGCGTACTCACCAACTTTGCTGCTCCACCCGTTCTCATGGTGGCAAAAATATGGGAACTCACCACGCCATACATGTATCTTCATTTTGGTTACAAAGCGATCATCGCCATCGTGGTTTCCTCACTCCTTTACTATGCATTTTTCCGTAAAGAACTTGCGGAAATGGCAAAAAAAATGACGGATGCGGATGGCGATGGCATTCCCGACTGGCACCAACGCGATACACCGATTCCGTTGCAAGTGACCCTCACTCACATTCTTTTCATGGGATGGACGGTTCTTTTCTCGCACTACCCTCCACTCTTCATGGGCGGTTTCCTCTTTTTCATCGCCTACAGCAAAGCCACCCGACATCACCAAAATCCGATCGATTTGCGAGGCCCCATTCTCGTGGCATTTTTTCTCGGAGCTCTGGTGATCCATGGCGGGCTGCAAGGTTGGTGGCTGGGACCAATCATCACTTCCTTGTCAGAATGGCCTCTCTATCTGGGAGCCACAATTCTCACGGGATTCAATGACAACGCCGCCATTACCTATCTTGCAAGTCAGGTGGAGAATTTATCTCCTGCATTGAAATACAGCGTGCTCGCTGGTGCCGTTACCGGTGGTGGTCTCACGGTCATCGCCAATGCACCGAACCCTGCGGGACAATCGATTCTCAGCAAGTTTTTCGGCGACGGAGTATCTCCCCTGAAGTTGTTCATCGGTGCACTAATCCCCACTCTGGTGACAATCATCATGATGAAATTCATTCCCGACGAAGAAGCTCATCGCCAGAATAACCAGACGACAAAACCCGGAGTGGAACAATCCTCACCCCACTGACTCATGTTTACCGGTCTTGTCGAAAATACGGGACGAGTCATTTCTCTGCAACAGCGCGGCGAACAGGCTCGACTGAACATTGATATTCCATTCGCCCATGAACTGGAGCTCGGCGAGTCCGTTGCTGTCAATGGCTGCTGCCTTACGGTGGCCGCCATGGATGGAAAAAACATCGCTTTCGATTTGTTAGCACAGACCCTGGCTTTGACTTCTCTGGGCGCACTTCAACAGAACTCCCTCGTCAATCTCGAACGAGCCCTGCTTCCCACAACCCGCCTGGGTGGACACTTCGTGCAGGGCCACGTCGATGCCACCGGAACCATCCTCGATCTCTCGCCGCGCGGACAAGATCATCGACTCGAAATTTCTCTACCGGAAAAAGTCCAACGTTACTGCATCCCGCAAGGCTCCATCGCGATCGATGGCATTTCCCTGACGATCGCGGAACTCCACGAACACAGTGCGGTCTTCTGGATCATCCCGCACACGATTTCGCGAACGAATTTGCAGGACAAAACCATCGGTTCCCCCGTCAATCTTGAAGCCGATTTGTTAGCCAAATATGCGGCGCGTTTTCACGAAGTCCGCTGATCCATCCGGCCCGCAGCGTAGGCCTCAAATACCCGGGCAATCTCATCGCGCACGCGTCGAAAAACCTTCATCTGCTCTTCTTCCGCGCCCTGCGCATGTGCTGGATCATCAAAACCCCAGTGATGCCGGTTCACCTGGCCAGGAAACATTGGGCAAGCTTGATCCGCATTACCGCAGACGGTGATGACTGTTTCCACTTGTTGATCGAGGAACTCATTCAGATGTTTCGAACGATGACCGGAAAGATCGATGCCGATTTCCTTCATCGCTCTGATGGCCAAGGGGTGAACATAACCCGCTGGATTCGAGCCTGCACTGGCAACGATAAAATCATCGCTCAGAGCTCGCCGCAACAATCCCTCGGCCAAGTGGGATCGACAAGAATTTCCGGTACAAAGAATCAGGATGGTTGGCTTCATGATGTTAGAGTATGATAAAATTTACGTTGAAGATAAAAAGAGACGTGAACCAGTCCGATCAAGGCAGGTACTTCGATGAGAGGTCCAACGACCGCCGCGAAAGCCACACCGGAATCGAGACCGAACACCGCAATGGCTACGGCAATCGCCAACTCGAAATTATTCCCCGCCGAAGTGAATGCCACACTGGCGCTGCGCGGATAGTCGGACCCGAGTTTGGCCGCCATGACAAAACTCACCAAAAACATCACAGCAAAATAGATGATTAACGGAATGGCGATTCGTAGAACGTCGAATGGCAACCGCACAATCGCGTCTCCCTTGTAGGTAAACATTACCACGATCGTAAACAACAATGCGACCAGTGTCAGAGGAGCGATGCGAGGCAGGAACTTTTTTTCATACCAATCCTCGCCGTTCCACTTGACGAAAAACACCCGGCTCATGACGCCTGCGGCAAAGGGAATTCCCAAATAGATCAAAACGCTGTGAAAAATATCAGACATCGCGATCGGCACGATCACCCCCTGGAGCCCCACATACGGTGGAAGCACGGTGATGAACAACCATGCATAAGCACTGTAGAAAAGAATCTGCGCAATGCTGTTCAGAGCTACCAGGCCGGCTGCATACTCGCTGCTTCCCTTAGCCAGATGATTCCATACCAGGACCATGGCAATACAACGCGCAATCCCCACCAAAATCAAACCCACCATGTAATCCGGCTGGTCTCGGAGAAACAAGACCGCCAACACCCACATCAGAACTGGTCCAATGATCCAGTTCTGCAAAAGCGATAGAGAAAGGATTTTTTTGTTTGAAAACACCTTGGGCATCTCGGCATAGCGCACTTTCGCCAGAGGAGGATACATCATCACGATCAACCCAATCGCCAAAGGAACGTTGGTCGTGCCAACTGTCATCGGCGCGAAAAATGCAGCAGGATCCGCAATCATGAAATTTCCCAGGATAACTCCGAGGGCCATCGCGGCAAAAATCCAGATCGTGAGATAACGATCGAGAAACGACATATTTTTTGCAATGGATTCATTCATGGTTCTGAGGATTGAGAAAGTTGAATCAATGCATCGACGCCCACAGGCTCGATCGCTTGCCATGGCAACCATGCCACGCGCGACGCATGGATCGTTGCGACTTCCGTGATGTAGCGGTGCTCGGATTGTTCACGCTGCAGCAACAAGGGATCGCAGGTACCGCAGTTGAACAAACTTTGATTGATCACCCAGGCAAAAGGCTCGATCCGAGCGCGGCGCAAGTCATCTTGAAGAGCTGCCGCCTCATGCACGGGCGTTGCCTCTGGCAGCGCGACAAGGATCATCGAGGTGTAAAGCGGATCACGCAATCTCTCCAACAAATGACGGACCTCTTCCGGTTGCGATGTTCCCGACTGCCTCTCCATTTCGCGTTGATAGGCTTCGCTGGCATCGAGCAACAACAACGTGTGTCCGGTAGGTGCGGTATCCAGAACCACGAATCCGTGTTCACCCTGTGCCACTTCCCGTGCAAAAGCACGAAACACAGCAATTTCCTCGGTGCAGGGAGAGCGCAAATCCTCCTCAAGCAGAGCACGCGCGGAATCATCGAGCTGCGCTGACTGCTCTGCCATCACCAATGCGGTGTATCTCGCCGTCTCTGCTGCGGGATCGATCTTACTCAAGGTCAATCCATCAAGCTGTCCATCCAGTGTCTGCGCCAAGTGTGCAGCGGGATCCGTCGTGCTCAGATGCACGCGATGCCCTCGTTTTGCCAATAAAACGGCAATCGCGGCAGCGACAGTGGTTTTCCCGACTCCCCCCTTGCCCATGGTCATGATCACACCGCGTCCACGTGATTCCAGATCGTCAACCAAATGAGCCAAGCAACACATCTGCGGCGCATGCCAAGGAGCCACGTCCAAGCAGTCGGGACGGGAAACATCAGAACCTAACAACTTTCGCAAACCCGCCAGGCCGAGAATGTTCGTGGCTTTCAAAGGCACGTGGTAACTCGGCAAGCTATCGATGAAACTTTTCGCGTTCTGCATGGCGGAGATACCGCGCTCTTGCATCGCCATCGCAATGTTGTCATCCGCACAATCGGTCGTGAATGTGCCGTTGATGACGAGTTCCTGACGAGTCACACCGAGCTGTCGCAATTCATTCGACGTGCGCTGTGCCTCGCGCAGGGCCGCTCGCTGGGGGCGACTGACAAGCACCAAGGTAGTGCGATCCGGATGGGATAAAGTTGCCACGGCGGATTCATAAATCGCCCGCTGCTTCTCCAAACCCGCCAGCGGACCGAGGCATGATGTGCCACTTTGGTTGCTGTCGAGAAACTGATCCCATGCCTTGGCCAAGCTCATCAAACGCAGCGTATGGCCGGTCGGTGCGGTATCAAACACGATATGATCGTATTCTTTTACAGATTCAGCATCACCGATGAGGCCTGCAAATTCATCAAAAGCGGCGATTTCCACCGTGCAGGAACCCGAAAGCTGCTCTTCCATGCTGCGCAAAGCAGCATCTGGTAAAATGCCACGCATCGGTCCGATCAGGCGCTCCCGATAGGCGGCAGCGGCTTCGACGGGATTAATATTCAGAGCATTGAGCCCGCTGACTCCTGGAATCGCTGTCGGGGCATTCGATAACTTGGTTTCCATCACTTCATCCAAATTCGATGCCGGATCCGTGCTGACCAACAGCACACGTTTTCCTGCATCTGCAAGACTCAGTGCCGCGGCGCACGATAATGACGTTTTACCCACGCCACCCTTGCCCGTGAAAAAAAGATACCGCGTTGCCGTGGAGGGATCGGGATGATATGATGGCAATACATTCATAATCACTGATCTTTGGCAACCACCTCCCGCACCCACTCCCGACGTTCCTCCTGTATGGGGTAGCGGCCCTGCATGCGCAACACGCCATCGAAATAAATCAAGGGCAAACACTCTGTTCCCTCCGTGCGAAGTTTTTCTTGCACTGCAGGATTTTGAGCGAATGCAAGGGCCTGTTGACCGAGATTGAAACGCGCGACCTTGACCCCACGTTGAGTGAACTGAGCAAGCATCGCCGCAAAATTGATCAAATCGGGGTCAATGCTCGTACCACAAATACCCGTCGAACAACACATGGGGGGATCGTAAACTTGGATTTGATGGATCATGGCTTATGGTTTTTCTTGTTCAAAATCGTCCAGGCAGCAAAACAAATTCATCAAACATGGCTTCCGCAGGGAATAAAACACCTGGGTGCCGCGGCGATCATCGACGACAATTCTCACAGCGCGGAGAACGGACAGATGATTCGACACTGTGGACATGTCCAGTCCCACCAGCGCGGTCAAATCCGCAACACAGCGTTCGCCGCGAGAGAGTTCTTCCACCATCATCACCCGCGCCGGATGCCCCAAAGCCTTGAAAACCGCGGCAGCATCGCGGAAATCCGCTTTTGTTTTCGTGAATGTTTGACAAACCATGGACGGGTCAATAATTTGTTATTTTGCCAAATATGCAACAATAAAATGAACTAGTTATGTTTTTCCGAGATGCCATCAATTGAACTTGTGAATCGCCCGCTCGGTGCGTAGTTTGTGCGACCAAACTCAACTATTTCATGGCACGCTCCTCCAACCTTTCCATGTGTTCTTTCTGCGGCAAAGGACACTCCGAAGTCAAAAAACTCATCGCCGGTCCGGGTGTGTATATTTGCAACGAATGTGTCGATTTGTGCGTCTCGATTCTCGATAAGGAATTGCGCACTGCGGATCCTGCCAAATCAGCAGGCCAGCGCGGCAAACGCCTCCCCTTGCCCACACCTGCGGAGATCCGCCTGAAACTCGACCAGCATGTGATTGGCCAAGAACATGCGAAGAAGGTCCTTTCCGTCGCAGTTTATAATCATTATCAACGACTCAATCAGCCCACGGGCAGCGACGCCAAAGAATATGAGGGTGTGGAAATCGAAAAATCGAACGTGTTGCTCCTTGGTCCCACAGGCTCGGGTAAAACGCTTCTCGCCCGGACCTTGGCCCGCACCTTGGATGTTCCCTTTTGCATTGTAGACGCAACCACACTCACCGAAGCCGGTTACGTCGGCGAAGATGTCGAAAACATCATTTTGCGTTTGTTGCAGGCCGCTGATTTTGATGTCGCCAAAGCCGAGCGCGGTATCATCTATGTTGACGAAATTGACAAGATCGGCCGCAAGACCGAAAACGTATCCATCACCCGGGATGTGTCAGGCGAAGGTGTTCAGCAGGCACTCCTGAAAATCCTGGAAGGCACGATTTGCAACGTCCCACCGCAAGGCGGGCGCAAGCATCCGCAACAGGAATACATTCAGGTCAACACGGAAAAAATTCTCTTCATTTGCGGCGGAGCCTTCGTTGGATTGGAAGACAAAATCCGCCGCCGTCTTGGCAAAAACACCCTTGGATTCCACGCAAGTGAGACCACCAATGATGGTCTCGATCCCAACAAAAATGTGCTGGAAATGACAGTTCCTGAAGATCTGCTGCATTTCGGCTTGATCCCGGAATTCATCGGACGACTTCCCGTGATTTCCTCGCTGCGTCAACTGACGGAGGATGAGCTCATTCAAATTTTAACCGAGCCCAAGAACGCGCTTTGCAAGCAGTATGCGAAACAACTATCGCTGAACGGCGTGAAGTTGAATGTCACGCGCGATGCGCTGAAGGCTTTTGCCGAAGAAGCCATCAAACGCGGCACCGGAGCGCGCGCGCTGCGCTCCATCTTCGAACGCATCATGCTGGATGTCATGTTTGAAATTCCCTCACGCACGGATGTGGAAATGGTTACCATTACGCGACAGGCAGTGCTGGGAGAAAAACCACCCACCATTAAAAAACGACGTTCTGAAAACAGCGAAGACGCCGCCTGATTCCAAAAATTTTATTATTTCCAAGCCCCTACCTTTCGACCACACCATGCCGAAAAAAGTATTCTTGTCCATCGACTTAGGAGCCGGTTCCGGCCGTATCATCGCCGCTAAAACAGATTTTCAGCGGGTTTACCTAGAAGAAGTGCATCGCTTCGGCAATCCCGGCACCGATCTTCCAGGAGGTTCTTACTGGAACATCATCGGCCTTTACCGCGATATTCTCGAAGGCCTGCGCAAGGCTGTCGCCACTTACGGAGATCGCATTTGTTCGATCGGTATTGATACCTGGGGTTGTGATTTCGGATTGCTCGATGGTCATGGTCGCTTGCTGGGCATGCCACACCAATATCGTGATTCCCGCTTCGAGGGTATGGCGGAAAAAATGCACGAGCGACTCGATGAACACACCGTCTTCCGCCACACGGGTGTTCGCACAAATTTTTACAACAGCTCCCTTCACTTATTGGCAGAGCAACTTCGACAATCACCTTCCTTGTTACAGGCTGAGCGCCTTTTGTTCATTCCTGACCTCCTCGCTTACTGGCTCACTGGCGTGATGGCCAATGAGCGAACCGTGGCCTCGACTTCGCAGTTGTTTGACCCACACACCAACGACTGGGCATGGCCGGTCATCGATGCGTTGGGACTTCCCCGTCGAATTTTTGGCAACGTGGTGGAACCGGGCACGATTCTCGGCCCTATTCGTTCCGAAGTAGCCGACTACATCGGCAAGCACGATATTCCCGTGATCGCATCCGCGAGCCACGACACAGCTTCTGCCGTTGCGGGCATTCCCATGAGCCAAGGTGACAATCTATGGCTTTCCTCAGGCACATGGTCCATCATGGGCCTGGAAACCAATCAACCGATTACCAGCGAGGCAGCGTTTGAAGCGGGATTTTGTAATGAACTCGGTCATACAGGCACGGTGAGATTTTTGAAAAACATTTCCGGTTTGTGGCTGATCCAGGAGTGCAAGCGCCAGTGGGCGATTGACGGTGAAGACCTCGATTATGCAGCACTGGCGGAACTCGCCATCGAAGCCCCTGCTTTCACCGCGTTCATCGATCCCGATCATCCGAGTTTTTCCACTGCGGGAGATATGCCCGAAAAAATCCAGGAATACTGTCGAGCCACAGGACAAAACGTGCCTCAAGTCAAAGGCAAGATTCTACGTATCGCCACCGACTCGATTGCGCTCAAATATCGCGTCACCTATGACAAAATTTGTCATTTGACCGGTTCGACATTTGCCCGATTGCACGTAGGTGGTGGTGGAATTCAAAACACCCACCTTACCCAGGCGACAGCAAATGCCTTGGGGATCGAGGTCGTTGCTGGTCCCGTAGAGGCCACATCCTGCGGCAATATCGCCGTTCAAATGATCGCTACCGGCCACTTGCCCTCCATGGTGGAAGCGCGCGAATTGATCAAAGCATCATTTGATTTCAAAACCTACCTGCCCAGTGACAGCGCGGAATGGGAGCAAGCCTACCAACGGTTCCGTGAAATCATTACTAAGGCGTAACAGGGCTTAGTAGAAAATTCTCCGCGTTCCAGAGGAGATTCTGACGACACCAAAACATTTCTACTCTCTGAGATCAGGCAGGATCACAGGACATTGGAACTTGCAATCAAACATTGCAGTCCCTGCATTTTGGGTAGTGACATCAAGCTATTCCGCGTCTGCGGCGTAAGAGAGCGAGGCTGCCCGCGAGAGAAACGATCCACGCGGTCGATGATTCCGGCACTGCCGTGTAGTTCAGATAGACTCCGTCGTTCCCTTGGAAGAGCGAGAATGATGCATTCGGACGCAAGGATGAGAGCGATTGATCATTCGAATCAAGCCAGTTGATCGTGCTGAGTGACAGATTCTCAAATCCGGTGATGCTGCCATTCACTCCAAAAATCTTCCATCCCGCCGTGCCAGTAACGTCATGATTCCAGAAACTCGCTGCCCAGCTCACTTGTGATTCGGCCAAATTGAAGTCGAGATTCAATGATGTGGGACCAGCGAAATTCAAATTTCCCGCCACGTCAATGCCATCGAAGTTCGTGCCTCGTCCGGATAGGGTATCACCGATGAGTTCCCACGTGATCGAAGAACCTGCACTGTAGGAAAGATTGTTGGCAAAGCTCTGCAGGCCGGGACTAAATCCAGGAGTATGCGAACCGGCGATCGTAACATCACCCGTGATGGTTCCACCACCCGAAAGATTTTGCGTGGCTCCGAGGATGAATCCACCACTGGCGGAAGCCACGTTGAAGTTAGCACCGTTTGCGATGTGAATGCCCGTAGAGGTTCCGATCGAACCGCCACTGCCGATGGTCAGTGTTCCCGAGTTGATCCGAGTGACACCTGAATAGGTATTGGTCGCAGACAGAGTCAAGGTACCCGATCCTGATTTCGTGATCGCACCCGTGCCGGAGATCACACCAGAGTGTGCGCGATTGGAGTTGTCGTTGATGGTCAAAATTCCTGATCCAAGCGCCACTGAACCCGCTCCGTGCAAACCGGAGACGGTCTGATTACGACCATTCAAATGGAAGGTAGCGCCTGATGCAACATTCACCACGGTCGCTGAGTTCAGAGAACCGGAGGCACCGAGCATCACAGTTCCCGCGTTCACGACCGTGCTGCCGGTGTATGTATTCGCCGCATTAAGCGTCAGCGTTCCGGGCCCAGTAAAAGTCAAATTCCCTGTCCCGGAGATCACACCATTCTGCAACGCTCCGAGGCGGTTGTTGAGGTTCAGCCCCGATAAATCGAGTGCGCTATTTCCCGTGGCCGTGAATGTGTGAAGCGTATATCCAGCAGCTGCACCTGTTCCCGTAGTAACGCTACCTCCAGTTCCAGCAGCAGCGCCTTCGTAGCGGATCATAACGATTCCAGAGCCGCCAGCACCGCCAACAAAACCTGATGCAGCAGCCCCAGATCCACCCCCGCCTCCGCCAGTGTTAGCAGCACCGGCGAAACCACTTCCATCCACCCTGCCAGCACCACCGCCACCGAGACCACCAGAACCGGCACTTCCGCCTACGCGTTTGCCACCACCACCTCCACCACCAAAATAAGTTGTGGATCCGGTGATCGTGCTGGCGAGTCCAGATCCACCAGCACCGCCCAAGGAGGCAGAGCCTGCTGTTCCCGCGGATCCCGCACCACCACCTCCACCGCCCGATTGTAATGAGGCGTCCGATGAATTACCAATCGCACTACCACCAGCAAAACCCTCTCCCGTGGTTCCAAGAGCTCGAGCACCCATGATGGATGGGCTCGCCTGCGCACTTCCCCCACCTCCCGATGATCCCGTGGTTGCATTTGCCACAAGAACACTGCCGTCAAATCCAAGACCACCAGCGCCACCCCCACCGCCACGAGATGTCAAACTCAGACCTACACCTGACAGCAATGAGCTGCCACCAAGACTGCCAACAGTTTGAGCAAGAGAGCCATTGACGACACCGCCAGCCCCTCCGGCTCCGACCGTAACATTGTATGATTGGCTGGTGATACCCGTAGCCATTCCTGACAGAACCTGGCCACCACCTCCGCCGCCAGCATTCGAATGCGTGGCACCTCCACCACCTCCACCACCGCCAACAAGCAAATACTCAACCTGAAACTCAAGCCCCAGGGTGAGTCCGCCAGTCGTGGAGCGCTGTGCAGAATAACTCTGACTGCCAGAGGATCCATTGAGTTTTATATTGCTCTGAGCCAACGCGGGAAGCGTGCCACAAGCAGCGACAAATAATATCGAGCAAGTTTTGTTATGTGAGCGAAATTTCATAACTAGAGATAACAGAATGCGAGTTAGCGCTACAATAAAACACAATGGTTGCTTTAGACCATCCTAAAGAAATATGAATTTTTGTCAATCTTATTGAAAAAATACGATGTGCAGCTGAAGTCATTCATGCTGACTATTCAGCAGAGCACACCTGATGTAGTCTCAACCGCGTCTGCGGCGCAAGAGAGCAAGGCCGCCTGCGAGGGATACGATCCATGCGGTCGATGATTCCGGCACTGCTGTGTAATTCAGATAGATTCCGTCAGCTGCCTGATACAACGAGAACGATGCATTGGGGCGCTGCGACAAGAGCGATTGGTCGTTCGAATCAAGCCAGTTGATCGTGCTGAGTGACAGATTTTCAAATCCCGTGATGTCACCCCCGACGCCAAAGATTTTCCAACCATTGGTTCCGGTGACGTCATTGTTCCAGAAACTCGCTGCCCAGCTCACTTGTGATTCGGCCAAATTGAAGTCGAGATTCAATGATGTGGGACCAGCGAAATTCAAATTTCCCGCCACGTCAATGCCATCGAAGCTCGTGCCTCGTCCGGATAGTGTATCACCGATGAGTTCCCACGTGATCGAAGAACCGGCACTGTAGGAAAGATTGTTGTTAAAGCTCTGCACGCCCGGACTAAATCCAGGAGTGTGAGAACCTGCGATCGTGACATCGCCGGTGATCGTGCCACCGCCGGACAGGTTTTGCGTGGATCCAACAACATATCCGCCATCGGCAGCGGCAACATTGAAATTCGCACCGTTCGCGACATGAATGGCCGTGGAGGTTCCGATCGAACCACCGTTGCCGATGGTCAGCGTTCCTGAGTTGATCCGAGTCACACCGGAGTAGGTGTTGGTTGCGGTCAGAGTCAAGGTGCCGGATCCTGATTTGGTAATCGCACCTGTGCCGGAGATCACACCAGAGTGAGCGCGATTGGAGCTATCGTTGATGGTCAGAATGCCCGAGCCAAGAGCCACCGCACCCGCTCCCTGCAAACCGGAGACCGTCTGATTGCGACCGTTCAAATGGAAGGTAGCGCCTGATGCAACATTGACCACGGTCGCGGAATCCAGAGAGCCTGAGTCGCCGAGCATCAACGTTCCCGCATTGACAACCGTGCTGCCGGTGTAAGTGTTCGCAGCATTGAGTGTTAGGGTTCCTGGACCGGTAAAGGTCAAGTTTCCTGATCCGGAGATGACGCCATTCTGCACCGCTCCGAGGCGGTTGTTAAGATTCAGGCCCGATAAATCGAGTGCGCTATTTCCCGTGGCCGTGAATGTGTGAAGCGTATATC
>JBMLRP010000013.1:1258-2966 GCA_049240965.1 Akkermansiaceae bacterium | reverse complement strand
CTTCGGATTCGGTGAGCCCGTCGGCCAGTGCGCGGGCGAGAAGTTGACCTTCCGTTTCTTCCAGCGGGTGGCCGGCATCGCGGAACTGACAGGTCGCATCAAAGAGTTCGGCATTGCGCATGCCCTCGCTCGCCCCACGCTGGAGGTATTCCAGTGTGCGACGCGGCAAGGCCATGGAAAGCCCAAGTGATTTGTATCGTGCCATCGGTGTGAATTAGTGAGTGGTGAAACGTTGTTCGAGGATGACCTTCGCCTCATGGAAGGTCGTGGTTTCCGGATGCTCGTGACCGTAGCGGCGCAGCACGCGGACTTGTTTGGGGGTGGCCAGGCCGAGCTTGCGACGGGTGATCAGGCGGTCGAGGAGGAGCGATGCGTGCCCCTTGGTGTGAATGCTCTGGGCATCGAGTCCAAAGTTGGCGAGCACCTGCAACTGCTTGTCCGAGGGGGCTTGTGATTGCCACGACATCGTCGGCACGTAGTCGGCCAGTGCCGCTTCGTTGAGTGTGACGGCCAACTCCAGCGGATCGAGCACAGTGGCTCGGCGCATCCGGTTGAGGGCGAGTCGCTCGATGAGTGATCGTGTGCGATCCGCGTTGACTTGTTGCCGGGCTTCTTCGAGGTCGCCCTCGCCACCGAGTTTTTCGGTGAGCGCCTTTGCATCCGCCTCATCTTCGGCAATCAGGTTTGCGGGACGCATGAGGCTGTGCTCTTCCGCTTGCCAGAGAAAATCGAGAACGAGCAAATGATCCTTGCCTGGCCAGAGGCGTGTGCCACGTCCGATGATCTGCGAATAGAGCGCACGCACCTTCGTCGGGCGCAGACAAACCACGCAATCGATGCTTGGTTCATCGTAGCCCTCGGTGAGGAGCATCGCATTGCACAGCACGCGCGTCTCATCTCGCTTGAATCGTTCCAGGATCGCCTGCCGTTCGCTGGTTTGCCCATCGACATGCTCAGCAACCAGTCCACGTTCGCGGCAGATTTCGGCAAAGCGCTTCGAGACGGCAATCAAGGGAAGAAACACCAAGGTCTTGCGATGTCGGTGCTCAACTAGCACATCGGCGATTTGCTCCAAGTAAGGCTCCAGCGCGTGACCTAGATCATCAGCACTGTAGTCACCGTGACTGGTGCTCACACCACGCAGATCCACGCCGAGCGGAACGGTTTTCACTTTGATCGGTGAAAGCCAGCCTTGTTTGACCAGGTCAAGCAGTCCGATTTCGTATGGGATATTCTCGAAGTATTTGCCGAGGTGTCGTTTGTCGGATCGCTCAGGAGTCGCACTAACTCCTAGCACGCGGGCGTGTCCGTCAAAATGCCGCAGCACCTTTTGCCACGAGTCGCTCATGGCTCTGTGGGCCTCATCCGCAACCACAAGATCGAAATGGTCTTGTGGCCACCGCGAAAGTCGGGAGTCGCCCATGAGTGATTGGACACTACCGACAACCCCTGGTGCTTCAAGAGATGCGTAGCTCGCACCCATTTCGATTTCAGCAGATATGCCGAATGATTCGAGCCGCTTGGCTGCCTGGCCGATCAATTCCTCGCGGTGACAGAGCACAAGTGACCTGCCTGGCTGGTGCAAGCGGATCGTCTCGCAAAAAATCTGAGTTTTTCCCGCACCTGTCGCGGCAACCAGCAGTTGTTTGGTAAACTGCTGGAAGCCTGCTAGAGTGAGATCGACAGCTTTTCGTTGATAGGCACGAAG
>JBMLRP010000013.1:0-1158 GCA_049240965.1 Akkermansiaceae bacterium | reverse complement strand
AGGTGTGGATGAGGTATAGGATGGCATGGTCTTAGTTTGGTTTGGTTTTGGATGGTTTGAGATAGGTGGATGGTGGGGCGTGTTTCACTGATTCCTCGGGGAAGGGGAGTTCACTGGGCATGCGCTGGCTCCACAGGTCGCGGAACTTGGCAGCGGATAAATTTCCGTAAGCCGAGAGCACGGGGCCGAAGCCGATGCGCTGGATGTGATGACCAACAGTTTGGCAATCGACGAATTCGCTGCCCTTGCGGGTGACAAGTTTCCAGCCGGGGACTTCGCCGCCGGTCTTGAGTCGCTCGCTAGCGATCTTCTTGGCGCGCTCACGGAAGTCCTCAACTACCGCACTGGCGGCAAGGAACTCCCCGAGTCGCTCGGGATCAGCGAGCAGGGCATCGAAGTCGAAACCCGCTTGGGTTGCCGCCAGTGCCTGATCGACCATGGCAAGCCGCGCCGGACAGGTATCCGCCTTCGCGCACCACGAACAATATTCGCAGGGATTCGGCTTCTTCTTCGTGTCGTTGTAGGCCTTGACGACCTGATCGACGATGGCGTGTGCCTCCTCGTAGGTGAAGGTGTGCGTCACGATCTCGCGCTGATCACAGAACAACAGGTGCGCAGTCCATGAAGAGGTGAAGTGCGCGCCCATAAGTCCCAGCGCATAGGCCGCCATCTGCTCGCGGTAGTTGCGTCGTGCGCCGGTCTTCAGATCGAAGTGCGTGAACTTCATCGGGACGATGGCATCCGCCGTGCCGGTGAGATGGAGAATCTTGACTCGGCAGTCGTCCTCGCGGGCAAGAACACGCTCACGTCCGGACATCGCCCGCACCATCGAGACCGACCAGGCAACAGCGGCGAGTTCGTCGGCTGTCAACTTGTGGGCGATCACGGAGCGGTCTTCGAGTCCCAGTAGCTCGGCGCGAAATGCGTTGTCGAGTAGCGTGCCGCGCTCGGCAGCGGGGCCGGCCACGGGATTGCTCTCGTAGCACGGACACACCGCCAGCTTTGGAAGGTTGGAGGGACGAAGAGCGCTCATGCTGTTACCTCCTTCCCTTTGACCCATTCTGCCACAGCGGCGATGAAACGATCAGGTTCACTGAGCATCCTGGCGGCATATTCCGGTTCGAGGTTGTCGATGGATTCAAGCGAACCATCCTGCGT
>JBMLRP010000012.1:0-7159 GCA_049240965.1 Akkermansiaceae bacterium | reverse complement strand
CTGCGGTCGATGGTGCGGGTGAAGCTGGCCTGCCCGGGCAAGGTGTGGGTGATGATTTCTTTGTCGAGATCCAGAGTATCGCTGTGGTAGACAAACTCGGTGCGGGAGACGGCGGATTGGAGTGTGTTTTTTCGTCCGAGCAAATCATAAGTAATGGTGACATCGGGCGTGGTGTCGCTGTAATTGATGCTGGTCAGCAGGCCTTGGTTGTATTGATACTGCGTGGTTTTTGGTGCTGTGGAAGTCGAACGAGCCCAGGTGCGAGTGGCCAAAAGTCCGGCGGCGGTATAGCTGTAGCTGGCTCCTTTGAGCAGGTGATCTTTTTTACTGAGCAAGAGACCGGTGGTGGCGCTGTATTGCCATGTGGTTTGAGCAAAGCCGGTGGTTGTGGCGGTTGGTTCGGTCGTGAGATTCGCGAAGGTGCGTAATTCTTGCACTCGTCCTTGATCATCGTAGAGGGTGAAGGTGGGGTTGGTGAGTCTTCCCCATTTCGCCGCCACTTGCCCGTTGGGATGATAGGAGGTGTAGGTGAAGGAATTGTCGGGAAGCTGAACGGCGGTGGGGCGACCATGGCGGTCGAGTGTAGTCGTGGTGACTTCGCCCGCAGGGTTTGTGGTCGTGAGTGACTGGCCCACCTCGGTGAAGTTGCTGAAGTTTGTGGTGCCAGTGCGGGAATCCGTGGAAGTGATTTGTTGCTGCAAGGCATTGTAGGTGGCCGCAACGCTGGAAATGACGGTATTGAGAGAATTGAGTTGCTGGCTGAGAGTAAGTAGTCCGTGAGTGTAGGATTGCTTGATTTTAGTGCCATCTGGAGCGACGATAGTTTTCGTTGCGATACCTGTCGTTGGGTTGGGGCGAGCGAGTACGTTGAGAGTTTGTCGATTAAAGCTAACGGAGCCAGTGAGTAGGCCACGAATCGAACGGTAGTGGATAGTGGTAGTGATGGGGTCAATTGGTATGGGCGGTATTGCTCCTTGGCTGGGCATTGTGGTGACGGATGAAGCGACTGATTGGGTGCTGCGCAGGGAAACACCGAGGTCGGTGCCGTGGAGGTTGACGTTGCCGATGAATTCATTTTCTGTGCTGGTGACTTGGGTGGCGATGGCTCCATTTGGCATGGGAATGGGACGGGAGACCGTGGTTTGCTCACCCTTGGCATTATAGCCGTAGCGAATGGTGAGTCCATCGGCATTGGTGATCGTGGCGACTTTTGCGCGCGCGCCAGCTGATGCGTTGAGGGGGTGATAGGTTGTGGTGGTGGTGCCGCTTGAGGGGGAGGAGCTGGCGAGTGGACGACCGAGGAGGTCGATCGTTTGACTGCTGGTGAGATTGCCGCTGGTGTTGGATTCTTCGAGTGGAGCGTAGTCGAAGGTGGTAGCAGTGTAACCAGTGCGAACGCTCGATTTCATCTGGCCGCTGAGGTAATAGCTGATCGTCTCAGTGGTCGCATCAAAGTTGTTGGTGGTAATGATGGTATCACCCGTGGCGGCATTGCGCATGATGGTGCGGGTAGTTGTGACGCGGTCAGCAGAATTGGTGGAGTTTTGTGCTGGACTCGTGACTGTGGTTGTTAATCCGTCGATGCTTTGCGCAGTGGAGCCGAGAAACTGTGAGGCGGAAGCTCCGTAGGTGCGTGTTTGGGTGGAACTAAGGCCATTGACTGAGGTATAGGAGGTAACGACTGGAGAAGCAGTTGAGGCTTTGGTTTCTACTTTGTAAACGCGCTTTAAGCCATCGCGGAAATACTGAGTGGTGGCACCCATGCGGTCGCGGGAGAATTCAAGTCCGCAGCAAGCGTGTTGGGAAATATCGTAGTCGTCCACATCGGCATTGTAGATGCGCTTGATGGGACGCCCGAGTTTATCGAATCCATTGTTGTAGCTGACATCGGTATCCCATTGTTGGATATTGAGGCCGCTAGCCATGTCTTTGGTGATTTCCGCAATGGCGAAGTTGCCGAGGTTGTGGGTGGTTTTCACTTCGGTGCCTGCGGTGATGCCGGTGCGGTTGCCAGCACCACTGCGCTGGGTGACGACGAGTGAACCGCTGACGGTGGCGTAGCTGTATGTCGTGGCGGTGCCATCACTGTTTTCGATCCATTTGATGCGGCCTGTGGATGGCGCGGCCGCGGTATCAGGGAAGTAGGCCGTGGTGTTGATGTGCCAAGCGTTGCCGTCCCACGCCTCACTGGTAGTGACGGGATCACCACCGATCGCACCAAGAGTGATTTTGGATTTGGATACCAATGTCCCGCCGATAGACTCTTCGGTGAGCGCTTCATTGGCACTGACTTGCAAGACGGTCTTACGTGCATTGGCGCGCTGGGTCATGGTCAGGTCTTTCCAGCCGGAATAGGAAGTAGTGATAGCGACGGGTGAAGTCGGGTTGATGGCGTATTCCATGAAGTTCCACGAGCCATCGGGATTGACGCTGGACTCCAAACGACCGTGCACGGTGGGATTGGTTGGGGCTTGGATGTAGGTGTAGGTGGTGGTCTGGGGCGTTTGGCCAGTGACGGCAAATGCCTCGGTATGTGATACAAGGCGTTTCATGCCGAGTGCGCCACCCACGCTGTTGGTCGAATAATCATCGTAGTCTTCGCGTGTTTTCGCCGTGAGAACGAGGCCTCCAACGACTCCTGAAGCGCTGAGGGAGGAAGTTAGTGTCTCGCGGATGATGGTATAATCCCAGATTTTGGTGCCGCGCTCAATGTAGGAGAGTTTTTGTTGAGAAAGGACGGGACCCGTAGTGCTTTCACCAGTGAAAATTTTGCTTGTCACACTGACGGGTCTGCCATTGGAGTCAAGGACTTGAACAATCTCCTGGTTCGTGGTGCGGGTTCCGGAGACGCCAGTTGTTTCTTTCTGGGTGTAGCGTAGTGTGTCGTTGGAAGTAGAACCGGTTGGGCGGGCGAAAGTAACATCGGTCAACGGAGTGACTGCGTTAAAGCCTGTTATGACATAAAATCCACCAGACAGGGTCAAAGGAGCGACGTCGCGTTTCCAGACACGCAGGCGCCAACCGCTCGCGGGAGCCGGCAAGATTTCGATGTGAGTAAATGCATCATCAGTGAGGATTTGGTGGATATACTCCGGGAAACCACTAGCGGCAGGTTTTTTCAAGGTAGTGAAATTGGCCTCAGATTGGAGGAAGAGAACAGACGGGTGAAAGGTAGCGGCGGAGATTTTGGGTTGATTGATCCGAAGTTTGATCTGTTTCTGCTGTAGTGGGTCACTAGAGAAGTAGCGGCTATAGATGTCCTTGAATGTGGGTAGATTTCCGTCCAGCTCAAATGCAGTTTGGCCGAAATTACTGAAAACAGTGGGCTTGGGATAACGGGCGAGGCCGACGTTGATATACCAATCTAGGCTCTGACTGGATACTGTTCCCGTCGAACTAGTTTGTGAATCACAACCCTCGTCGTTACTGCAGCCACTGCCCTCTACGTTAATGGAGCTTGCCGTATCAATGAATAAAACAAAAATGGCAGCGAGTAGAATATTGAGTTTGGCGTTCATGTGTGAGATGGAGATGAATGGCAAAAAATCAGGAGGGATCGGAGATGCTGAGGCGCTTGACCAACTTGGTGGCAGCATCCTGTGCGGCGTGATTGAGTTCGGGTGAGGAAGAGGCGATGGTGCGGAGTGGTATGAGGTCTTGTTCTTCGCCGATTTGGCCGAGAGCCGCGATGGCGGGCAGGCGTAAGGACGAGCCTCCGTATTCTTGAAATGCAATGTTGCGGATCAGGGGACGAAATTGAGTGGGCGCAAGGATGCCTGCGGCAGCCACAGCGGAGACGCGGATTGGGTTGCTAAGGGTAGAACCATCTCGGAGGGCCTCGCTGAGCCATGGCTTGAGAGTGGCGATGGCTTGGGTGCAGTCCACACCACTCTGGCAACGAGTTAGATCGACTAGCATCATTAACGTGGTGCCGGGGACGGTGGAGTGAGCGAGAGAGGGATCGATGGTAGCGGCAGCGAGGGCTGCGAGCACTTCGGATGCCATTTCGGGTGAAGCGGCAGGCAGGCGGGTCGCTCCGTTCTGGATCGCTGTGGGATTCAACCAAGTAGCGAGGTGCTGCACGGCGTAGTCGCGAATCACATCGGGTTGATGAGCTGCTTGCAGTAATTGGATAAATTGACGGGAAAAGCGCTGGGGATCGGTCTCGTGACTATGAATCAGCGCCATGATGTCATTGGCCAGAACATACCAGTGCTCAGGTAATTCGCTCGCCGGTGGGGCTTTTTCGAGAAGTTGATAGAGGTAGCGGAGCTCCGGCTCACTGCATCCATCGGCGAGAGCACTGCGTAGTTGGGAAATGCGCAACTGATAAGGCTGACCTGTGTCTGCGAGGAAATCCAAGCGACTTGGAGCCGAAGTGATACGGCGCGGCGATGACGGTATGCGAGGTGTGCTCTGCGCCTCGGCTTGCTCCGACGTTCGATCGTCCAGATTTTTCCACGCTAGCAAGCCTGCCACGCCAAGAGCAGCGAGGATCAGATAGAGCAGCGGCTTGCGGATCATGGTGGTTGGGCTTTACGTTTCAGCGGGAGCCGAGAAAGAGACCGTTACGATCATACACTTTAACGGTGTGACAATACCCCCCAGGCATCCCGAGTGGGTAGAGGAACTGGAGGAACATCGAACCATTGACCAGATCAGCAGGAACAATTTTCATGGTAGTGGAGCCGTTGAGGAACATCACCCCTGCGCGAAAAATATTCACTTCAAGCCATGCGCCTTCCGGGAGGTTGAGAACTGTTAGGGGTGTATGAAGGATTTTATAGCCCGGGATCGCTGACGACGAGGCAGTGGTGAGGTCGTTTTGTAGAGCATCGGATACGCCGATGACGTTGAGCTGTTGCACTGCGAGAATGGGGCCACCGGGGAGTAGGCGGGAAACCACCCCCATCGCCTCAGGAGCCAGTGGAGCCATGGCCAGGTGAGCGGTGGAGCCACTGCGCGTGACAGTCAGGCGGGCCAGATCACTGGGGATTTCGAACGCGACCTCGCTTGCTGCGGATACGGAAATGGAACGCACAAAGTTATCGAGAGTATCCAAGGTTTGGCCCGAGAATCCCGGCGGTGCGATCACACGAACCGTCAGAACGGCTTGAGATCCGTTTGCCAAGTTCCCGGTCACAGTGAACACACCCGCTGTCGGGAAGGCGAGGACCGTGGTTTCCATGCCTGTCAGCGCAGTGGTACCGCCCGAAGAGAGAGTGACGGTTGAGGTCATGGTCAGATCTGTGGCCCAGGCACCGACGCGCAGCGAATCTCCCCTGCGAATCGTGAGCGTTTCCGCGTCCATGGCATTGGTGGCCTGCCAGGTGATGCTACCAGTGGCTTGCCATCCTTGCTCATAGCCGATGGTGTAGGACTGCGTTTCTGAAAGATTACTGAGAGGAATGTTGGCATACCAGTGACCCCTACCGCTGCCAGTCAGCGCGACGTTGCTATTGATGGTGACGCTGCCGGGATCACGGGCGTAGCCCTCAAGGAAGGCGGGAGAAGTGCGGGTCGCAGCGGCATGGGGCAAGACGCGATTGTCCTGAGCCAGCGTGGCGGCGGCATTGGCCGGAGCCAGAATTTTCAAGGAGCCGAGACGCACGGTGCGGCGGGCCAAGGAATTATCCACCAGCACGCTGACCTGATGATTTCCTGAGAGCAGCCATGGAGTCAGAGCCTGCAGAAGACCGCGCTTACCTGTGCCGAAACGCACGAGCTTGCGCACTACGATCTGACCATCCACCTTGATGACAATCGGCACTTCCTCGTTGCCGTAGGTGGCCCCCATCAGTTCCAGTTCGAGGCGCAGCAGCCAATGCCCATCAGTGGGCACGGTAAAATTCCATGTGGCCTCACCGCGGAAGCTGTCAGCGACCAGGCCGCCCGAGGTCATCGTCCACGCGGTCGAGGAAGAAATGTAGCTGCTGAGGTCGAGTTGGCTCAGCAGCGTGTCGGTAATGGCATTGGCCGTCAGCGCATCCGTTCCCAAGGCGCTGACCTCATCGAAATCTGATATTCCGTCACCATCTGTATCGGAATCGCTAGGATCGCTGCCCAGCACGTATTCTTCCAAGTTGCTAAGGCCATCACCGTCGAAGTCGCCGCGCTCACCCTCGTGAACCAGATCGTTCAAGCCGCTGTCCATGGCGCTCAGGCCATACTGGATCTCCCAGGCATCGGGCAAACAATCATCATCTAAATCGTCAGCGGTCGGTGCATAGGATTGAAGATGCGCAAGTTCCAACACCGTGCGCCCTTTGCCGGGAGGAGCCCAGGCTACTGTGCAGTGGGGCTTGACGCCGTGGCCATTGACTTGGATTGTTTCGAGATAGTAACGCTGCCCGGCCGTGAGATGAATTTCCCTCGACATTTGCGTGCTGTAAACATCCCAGAGGTTGGTGCTGTCGCTCAGAATGCCGTGGCCAGTGCCCAGCTCGGGATTGAGTTGGGCGATGACTCGCTTGGTGTATTTTGTGTCGTCTGTAGAGAGCAGCAGTTGCAATCCGTTGCGTCCGGAAATCCAAAAGCGATAGGTGCCGGTGGCAGGTGCCGTGAGCCAGCTGCGCGAGCGAGTGGCGTAATAGACTCCTGTATAAAAGGGATCCGAGGCATCGGGGTGATCGTAACGAACCATCACCGGCTTGCTGTAAAAGCCTCTGTCGGCGACAAGCGTGTTGGTGGAGTAATAGAATAAATCGTTCCAGCGCTCTTGTGATCGTCTGCCTTGTAGCTCACTGCGCTGTGCAGGATCGGAGCCGAATGCCAACTCACTCATGCCATCGAGCAAGTCGCCATCATCATCTGCAAAGCCTGCCGCACCGGCGATGAACACAGCATCCAGTTCAAAGCTCACTGACGATTCCGTTGCTGGATCAAGGCGCAACCGAGTAACGGTCTTGCCCGCCCATTGTGGATGATTGCGCAAGTCGAACTTAAGTAACTGCCAGCCTCCCGTATTTCGATAGCTAACCACACTGGACCGAGACTCGGCAAAGCCGCCTTCTGTTGTTGTCCAATAAAGTTTGACTTCACAATCGACGGCAGCTTTGAACTGCGTCATCACTCCCGCCTGACCAGTTACTGATATGGTTGGCCCCAGGAGGTTTGGATCATTTCCCGTGGTTCGGCCTTTCAACTTGCCTTCTTCCCA
>JBMLRP010000011.1:0-93801 GCA_049240965.1 Akkermansiaceae bacterium | reverse complement strand
TGGCGCACCCGTAGGGATTTGAACCCCAAACCTTCTGATCCGTAGTCAGACGCTCTATCCAATTGAGCTACGGGTGCTAAACCGTGCGCTTTGCAGCGCGGGCGCGCAGACTGTCGGAATTCGAGAGGTAGGTCAAGATTATTTGTGAAATTTTTTTCCGATACTGATGAGCCCCATTGCCACGAAGTCGTAGATCATTTATGATCAAGTGATGAGATGGTCGAAATGGATGTTGTTACCAATGGTGGGTGTGGCTTATTTGTTCGCGCAACAATATGACGTTTTGAGCCCTATGGATCTCGTGCCCTATATTCCCAGTCCTCTTGCGACGTCGTCACGTGCCGTCTCTGCCAAGGCTGGGCCAGCCCGTGCTAAGGCAGCGGCGCAGCGCGTTCAGGAACTCCTTTCAGCAGACCTTGCTGAAAAAGGATTGCGCTGGGGTGATCCGGTTTTTCTCCGAGCCTTCAAAGAAGAAGGCCAGCTTGAAGTATTTTTGATGCAACAGGAAACACAACGCTTCTTGCTATTTCGTTCGTATCCCATCGCCGCACAATCGGGAACACTGGGGCCTAAATTGCGCGAGGGTGATGGTCAGGTACCCGAGGGATTTTATGCCGTAGGAAAAGGAGCCATGAAGCCAGACAGTAAATTTCATCTGGCATTCAATGTGGGATATCCTAACAAATACGATCTCGCTCATCAGCGGACAGGCTCGTTCATCATGGTTCATGGCAATCGTGTATCCGCCGGCTGCCTTGCGATGACGGATGAAATCATTGAGGAAATCTATAGCCTGTGCGATGCATCGTTAGAAAATGGACAATCGTTTTTCCAGATTCATCTATTTCCTTTCCGGATGACTGATGCAAGGATCGAAAAATCTCGTAATTCCGAATACTACGATTTCTGGAAAAATCTGCAGGAAGGCTACGATTGTTTTGAAAAACAAGGCATACCTCCGGAGACAATGGTGCAGGAAAAACGTTATTCTTTTATCCCTGCGATCAAACCGATGAAAGCGATGGAATCGCCATAGTCCACTTTTTCAGATCATGTGCCCCATATGATCGCGCTTGGTCTCCATGTATTTCTGGTTGTGAGGATTTGCGTTCACACGAATGGGAAGTTGCTCGACAATGCTCAAGCCGTAGCCATCCAGACCGATGACTTTTTTCGGGTTGTTCGTGAGCAGTCGGATTTTTTTCAATCCAAGATCAGCGAGGATTTGCGCACCCATCCCATAGTCGCGGAGGTCGGCTGGGAAGCCTAGTTTTTCATTCGCCTGGATCGTATCCAGACCGGCTTCCTGAAGCTTGTATGCGTGGATTTTTGCGGGCAGACCAATACCGCGTCCCTCCTGCCGGAGGTAAAGCAACACGCCGCCTTCTGAGGAGATGCGCTCCATGGCGGCATTCAGTTGCTCACCACAATCACAGCGTTTCGAAAGAAACACATCACCCGTGAGACACTCGCTATGAACGCGGACCAATGTGGGTTTTTCGGGATCAATCTCACCCATTACCATCGCCAGATGATGGCTGTTGTCGGTATCGATCTGATAGAGATAACAACGGAAATCTCCGTAGTCAGTGGGCATGTTCACCACTTGATCACGGCGCACGAGTTTTTCGAAACGACGGCGGTGTTCGATCAGCTGTGCAATCGTGCAGGCCTTGAGACCATGTTTTTGCTGATACTCGCCGAGCTCGCCCACGCGCGCCATGGTGCCATCGTCATTCATGATTTCACAAATCACTCCTGCTGCGGGAAGATCCGCGAGTTTTGCCAGGTCAATGGCGGCCTCGGTGTGGCCAGCGCGTCGCAAGGTGCCCCCCGGCATGGCGCTGAGTGGAAACACATGGCCCGGTTGGACAAAAGCATCCGCGCCTGCAGATTCATTGGCCAATAGCTGCACTGTGCGCGCGCGGTCTGCCGAGCTAATGCCTGTGGTGATCCCATCCGCCGCATCGACAGAGACCGTGAATGCCGTGCGTTGCACCTCGCGATTTCGTCTTGTCATCGGCGGCAAATCCAAAGCCTCGGCACGCTCACGCAGGATCGGTGCACAAATCAATCCGCGTCCGTGAACCGCCATAAAAGTGATCATCTCGGGAGTGCACAAGGATGCAGCACCAACGAGGTCCGCTTCATTCTCGCGCGAAGGATCATCGGCTACGATCACCAAGCGCCCCGCCGCTATCTCGGCAATAATTTCCTGAATGGGGCTGAACTGAAGGGCTGTGTGCGTCATGTGGCTGCCACAATCAAGCGCATGATCGATGATAAGCAAAGCTTTTTTGCCCCACGGAAGCCGCGCTCCCCTATTTCTTTCCTTCAGCAAAAAGAATTTCCGTAGGCATGATCCTGATGATATTCTAGAATGACCGTGTGACGCAGCAGAAATATCAGCTCATTCTGGCCTACGACGGTACGAACTTCGAGGGTTGGCAGAGTCGACGCGCAGGACGTGGTGTGAGGCATGAGATCGAACAAGCCCTGATGAGAATCTACGGCACCTGCATGGAAATAGAAAGTTCCAGCCGAACCGATGCCGGGGTCCATGCGCAAGGCCTGAGTGTGCACGTGATTGTTCCTGTAAAAACCATTCGAATGCCAGCGAGACAGTTACAGGCCGCTCTGAATTCGCAACTTCCCGACGATATCAGGGTCATGAGTGCCAGGGCTGTATCCTTGTCGTTCCACGCGCGCTTCGATGCCAGCGCCAAGGAATATCTGTACCAGATTCATCTCGGCGGAACCATGCACCCGCTCATGCGGCACCACTACTGGCACATCGCCCATGAGCTCGATATCACCGCCATGCAAAAGTCGGCTCACCTGTTCATCGGTCGCCATGATTTCCGGCATTTCACCGTAAAGCGCAAAGGCGAACTGCTTGACTCACATCGCACTCTGATGGACTGCAGAGTGATCAAACGAGGAGCCATGCTTACCATTCGCATCGTAGGCGAGGGATTTCTCTACAAAATGTGTCGGCGAATCGTCGGAACTCTCGTGCAAGTCGGTGAAGGGAAAATGACGGTAGAGCAAATCCAGGAAATTCTGCAATCCTCCGCCCCTCAGACTGGCGGATACGTGGCTCCTGCTCATGGGCTCATCCTCAGACGCGTTTTATACGCATCGAAAAAAATCTCGATAACTTCCGCTCCAAATCAGGAATCAGAAAAAGTATGAAACACGCATGCGGATCATGCGTGGCTCGGCGGGATGATTATGGATGTCATCCACGGGCGAAACTTCCCCGGACAATTGCGAGGAGTAATAATATTCGATGTCGTTGTCATCGCGGTCGAGAAGATTCAGGCATTGCAGGGCGACTTCCCAATCTTGCGTGCGGTAGCCAACCTGTGCATTGACGGTGAGCACGTCACGACCTTCGATTTCACCCGTCTCTTCGAGAGGCCGTCCGAGAAAACTTCTCACCCGCAGACTACCAAAATACCCTTCTTGTCGACCTAACGAAATACCGCCACTAAACATCACAGGTATGCTGTTGGGAATTTCATCTGCTGAACCTTGGTCACGGAAACGGGCATGCGTGAGTGCCATTTCACCATCAATCGACAACCAGTCATTCGGACGCCAATAATTCGACCACTCGACACCAAAACGTCTCGAGGCAGGACCAGCTTCGTTGGTGCCCGCGTCGCCTACGTAGACCAATTCACTATCGCTATCCAACCACCAGAAACTCAAAGTCGAGGTCAGTCCCTCCACGACTTGCGAGCGAATCCCCATTTCACCACCGATCGTGCGCACCAGTGGATCGACCGCCTCAAGAGGATCTTCAGTGAGAGGATCGACCGTATTATTGACTCCACGCGCGTCATTGCTGTGGAATCCGGTGCCCAAATTGAAATAAAGCTCGGTTTCCTTCCAAGGGCCGAAGATCGCGCTGATTTTCGGGCTCACGATGGCATCCCACTCGTTGCCGCTATTGGCGGGATTGTCGCTACTGACATCAAAACCAAACGCATCGGCGCGAAGACCCGCGATGGTGCGAAACCACGGTTTCCAGCGCACGGTGTTTTCCGCAAAGACCCCGTAGCTTGCCTCGTAAACATCGTCTACACGCACAGCATAGAGCCTCTGCCGACGTTGGGTTTGATAAAGACCGATATCATCGATGACGTCGTGTCGCGTTTGAAAACCCAGCGAGAATTCCGCCTCGTGCCCCAACAGCTCGCGATCCAGCCACTCACGAACGATTTCGCCACCATAGATCATACGTTCTTCCTGCTGTTGGAATTGGTCGCCTTGCTCATCAAGAAAATAAGTGAAATTCGAGAAAAGATCGAGACCATAAGCAACGGCATAGGCACTGACATGCGTCACTTCTAATCCATTCGTATTTTTCCAATCAAACTGCAAACTATGACGATGACTCTCGCCTCCTGTGGTGTCATCGAGATTGCCAAAACGATCAATCAACCCGCTTTGCACCGCTCGTTTGGCAATTTGGTCCGAGGAATCCCATTGACCGTCATAACCCATGGCGGTCACAGATGCATGATTTTCGTCATCTCCGAGGAAATAGCGCGCAAAGCCGTTCCAACGTTGGAAGTTTTCCTCACGCTGCCAGGGGCCGTCGTAAGTATTCCACTCACCACCTAAAGTCAGAACCCCCTTGCCCACATCAAAACTATCGGCAATCAGGGTCCGGTAATAGTCGTATTCCCCCACTTCTATCGTGGCGATTCCACGCGGAAGTCGATCCCACAAAACGAAATCGGCGCTGCCTGCCGACGACAAGTCGCCCTGACGAGCGGAGTAAGTTCCTTTGGTATAGTCAATGGATTTCACGAATTCCGGGACCAGTCCGTTCAAATCCGCGTAGCCCTGGCCATGTGCATGGCTGCGCAGATTCATCGGCATCCGCTCAACACTCACGGCAAAATCCGTGCCGTGATCAAGATTGAATCCTCGCATGAAATACTGAGTCGCCTTGCCACCACCAGCGTGCTGGGTGGTGATCATGCCTGGAACAATCTCCAAAAGCTCACTGCGACGCATCAGCGGACGCTCAGCGATTTCCTTTGCATCGGCATGTCCTTCGGATGAGGTAGAAACCTGCTCCAACAAATTTTCTGCTTTACCAGTCACGACCACTCCTTCGATATCCTGCGTCTCAGCCGCAGCAAGAGAAATGCACATCAGCCCATAAATGGTAAGGTCGGTAGTCAGTGAATGTTTCAACATAAGTAACGGCAACAATACTGTCATCGATCGACAATCTTGCAAGCGAACGCCAATTGTCACCGATCTTCCAGACGAAGAGAATTTTAGGGCAAACGCATGAAAATTTATTGATTGCGCTATGCACAAGAAAACGTGGCGGAGGATTCCAGCCAAGCCTATCAATATGAATCATTGGCTTGGAGCTTGGATAGCGCCACCACGGTCTAACAAGCAATTTCAATGCGTTTGCCCCAACTTTACGCATCCCTGCTGGACATACGAAGAGAATCCCTTTACGATCTTGCTGCCAAGCATCTGCTAGAATCCCATTCATCAACTCACGTCCATGTCTGAATTTCTCGTTATTCCCCGTCAGCAGCACGACGACCTCGTGATTGCAGCTTATATTTCCCGTGGTTACGCCGCTGACGAAGCGGCAGAAGGTGCCAAGCTCGCCGCCGAGGCAGCGCGTCACGGCATCCGCACCCACCACGCTCTGAAAGCCCTGCACCTCGATCACCTCTTCGGCTCAGCCACGGGCGGTTGTGTGCCGGGAGCGGAGATCGAGGTCCTGCCTTCACGTTTCGCCGCATCGGAAGTCTGGAATGCCAACAAAAAGCTGGGCCAAAGCGTTGCGTATCGTGCGATTGAACGAGGCATGGAACTCGCAGATCAATACGGTATTGCGCAAATTTCTATCGATAATGCCTTTCACTACCTTTGGGGTGGTGGCTACGTGATGGAAGCCGCAGAGCGTGGCTACATCGCTTACACCAACTGCACATCCACACTCGCGGAGGTCGTGCCTTTCGGGGGGAAATTCCCCACACTTGGCACAAACCCCCACTCCTGGGGCATCCCCACCATGGCCGCTTCCGGATTTCCGCTAGTTATCGACTGGGCGACTTCCACAGTCGCCATGGGCCGAGTGCAAGCGTTGAAACGCGAGGGCAAACAATTGCCACCGGGAGCCGCCGTGGACAAGGATGGAAACCCTACCACCGATCCCCATCAAGTCGCTTCACTACTCCCCTTTGGTGCTCACAAGGGCTACGGTCTCTCACTCATCAATGAACTCATGGCCGGGCTGATTGGTGGTTCGCTGCCCACGCATCGTGGTCGCCCCGTTCCATCCGAGGGCGAAAAATCCACCTCCGCCTTTTACTTTCAGATCATCCACCCTGAGGCGATCAATGGCAGAAATTTTGCCAAAGGCCGCACACAACTCGAAAACCTCAGTGCCGTCATCCATGACATCCTCGGACACGGCAATGAAGGCGCGATGTTACCCGGACAACTGGAAGCTCATGCCCGCAAGCAATCCGACGCCAATGGTGGCATTCTCTTCACGGCCGCTGAAGTCGCCGAGTTCAATGAACTCAACCGCGAGCTCGGACGTCCGGAATGGGATGTGACGACCTTGGCGAAGGCTCAATAAGCGCAATCTCATGAAAGGCACATTGGCCATGCTTCTTACTGTTTCGGCTCTTGCTCAGCAACCCATACGTGTTGTGGTGTGGGATGAACAGCAACCTGAACAGAAACAAGCATATGGAGAAAAATTTCTCGGTGAGACCATCGCCGCACACCTTGAGCAAAAGCAGAACCTCGTGGTGAAATCGGCTGCGCTCAGTTCTCCCGAACAGGGACTCTCCGCCGAGGCTCTCCATGAAACCGATGTGTTGATTTTCTGGTCGCACAGAAAACACATGGAATTATCGAATGAATGTGCCGAAGCCATAGTCCAACGAGTGCAAGAGGGAAAACTCTCATTCATCGCGCTGCACTCCGCACATTGGTCAAAGCCGTTTATCAAGCTCATGCAGGCACGCGCCCTTAGCGATGCTCGACAGCAGTTGCAGGATAGCGCCGAACTGCGGACCACGAACGACAACCCCATCGGAAAAGTTCCCAAAAGCGGCGATACCTTGACGCCAAACCTTGTCAAGCACGCGACTCACTGGGAACTTGCTTTGCCACTTTGTGTCTTTCCCTCATGGCGGGTCGATGGAGCACCATCTCACGTCACCACCATCACCCCGAACCACCCGATCGCCAAGGGCCTGCCTCCGCACTGGGACATTCCGCAGACCGAAATGTATTCAGAACCTTTTCATGTGCCGAAGCCCGATGAAGTGATCTTCCAGGAAGTATGGGACAAGGGGGAAAGGTTCCGAAGCGGATGCGTATGGAAAATTGGCAAAGGCACGGTATTCTACTTCCGACCGGGCCACGAAACATTTCCGGTTTATCGTCAGAAAGAACCTCTTCAGGTCATCGAGAATGCCGTGCATTGGCTCCGCCCCGGGTAATTTTTGAGAAAAAATCAAGAAAATCAACTCATTTTGATGATTTCTACTTGACCTTGCATCGATTTCCCGCTTTTCTTTGCTCCCCCACAACAGCAACTTTATTCAGCCATGTCACGCATTTGCAGTATCCGAGGTTCACACGTCCGCAGCGGTGGACGCATTCATCGTTCCGGTCTCGCCAAGAAAAAAGGCGGTATCGGTCGTCACGTCACGAAAGTGGTCAAACGCAAAGTTTCACCCAATCTTCAGGACAAACGCATCTGGGTGCCTGAGTTCGGTCACTACGTCAAACTCCGCCTTTCCTGCAAAGCAATCAAGACTATTACCAAAAACGGTGCATTGAATACTTTGATCAAATCCGGCTTGATTTGATCTGTAATGTCAGATTTACAAGAAAGCCCTGAGGTATCACCTCAGGGTTTTTTGTTGTCTGTCACAAAGGCCAGAACTCGCTCATATCACTCCATAAAAAAACGCGCCTTTCCCTGAGAAAAAGCGCGCTGCATCAGTCGTGAGAGCTCAAGATGTCACACGCATGGGCATCAACACATACAGGAATGAACCATCGATGCGAATCACACCAGGGCTCATTTCATCGATCAGGTCGAGATACACTGTCTCTGTTTCCAGATTACGGAGCGGTGCCATCATGAACTCAGGATTGAAGGCAACCTGAATTGGTTTGGCTTCGTATTTCACCAGCATTTCCTCGCGCGCCTCACCAACATCGGGAGAATTCGCATAGATATCCACCTTGTTGTCAGCGAAGTGTAACTTAACGGAACTCGATTTGTCAGAGGAAAGCAGAGAAACACGACGAACACTGTCAAGCAGTGCTTCGCGCGGCAACTCCACACGCTCATTGGTATCACTGGGAATGACCTGACGGTAGTTGGGATAATTGCCATCGATCAATTTACTGACCAACAAGGTGTCGCCCACCGAAATCGAAACCTGATTATCGCTCAGACGTAATGTCAAATCTCCTTCCGTGCCCAGCATGCGTTGCAACTCCTGAACCGCTTTGGTGGGAATGATGACATCCGTCTCATGAGAGGCTGGAAACTCTAGATCACTTTCGGCCATAGCCAGACGCCGACCATCGGTCGCCACCAGTGTCATCTTGCCATCACGGAATGAAGCAAAAATGCCATTGAGCACGTAGCGTGTCTCATCAGTGCTGATCGCATAAGATGTTTTTTTCAATCCATCACGCAGATCGTTCTGCTGGATTTTGAACTCCTTGGCTCCTACGAAGTCAGGAAACGGAGGAAACTCGGCATCACTGAGACCGTTGACTTTGAAATGCGCAGCGCCACTCACAATGGTAGCCACGTGCTTTGAGTCGACCGTAACCTCTACCTCCGAGGAGGGAAGTTCACGGACAATATTGACGATTTTTTTCGCAGGCAACGTCGTCGCGCCCTCACGATCCACATTACAAAGCACGGAACCAGTGATTCCGACATCGAGATCAGTGGTCGTAAACTGAAGACGATCTCCCTTGGCTACGATCAGAACGTTGGACAAGATCGGCAGAGTCGTACGACTGCTCACAACGTGCTGCACTTTTTGCAACCCCTCGAGGAGTGCTTCTTTGGAGATTCGAAACTTCATGGTTCGTGGTTGTTGATGATTAGGTGGGCTGAGTTTTCTCTGTTTCGGAGACAAATGACAAGCCAAAATCCGATTTTCCTCGTCGAGCCCACGAAAATCTTCTGGTTTCGGCTTTTCTTGGCGATGGCCCGAGGTAGCTTTGTGCGTGATGAACACCAGACCAGCCTTGGAGTTTTCTTTTCCGGGAATCGCACAAGACATCGCTCGTCTGGAAAAACTGCTGCGTGAGGCTATGGCGTTGATTGATCGAAAACCGCGAATTTGCCCCTCCATTCTCAATCTGGCATGCGGGAGAGCGGACGAAACTGGTGCCTTGATCGACGCATGGAGTGTTGCAGGAAGCGGAGGTGAATACCTGGGTCTCGACATCCGTCATGCCGAAATTCTAGAAGCCAGGCAGAGGTGGGGTCATTGCTGGAAGCCGCAAGGTTCCGTTGAATTCCGTGTTGCAGACGTGTCGTTATCGCACCAACTTCCTGGCAGCAAACGCTACGATTTCATTTTTCTGAGGCACCAGAATTTCTGGGATGCGCCAGTCGTCTGGGATCAAATCTTCAAAAACGCACTCGCGCGGATGCTGCCCGACGGCCTACTCGTTTTTACTTCGTATTTTGACAGGGAACATGAACTTGCGTTATCGGCATTGAAAACACTCGGCGCATCCTTATGGCTCGATATTCCTCACATCGCCTCACGATCCTTGGCAGATGCACCGGGAAAGTCCGTCGATAAACGTCTGGCCATCCTTGCCGCCCCGGGAGCGGAGAAACCAACTTCTGTCTGATACTACAACAACATCCGTGCATCCACCAATCCGAAGAATTAAAGGAAACGATGCATCGTTAAGTGACAGCAAATCGTAACCCGCCCCGGATACCATTGGCAAAGTCGATGGCGGACATCCGTTTTGCCCCTTCAGCCTGAACTTGGGTAATGACCAAGGCTCCTGAACCGCAACCGATCAAAACCTGCTGATCGCGGATTTCACCCTGGCCCGGTGGGATTGCCACATGATCCATGCTCCGGGTCGAGGGAAAAATTTTCACACGAGTCCCCTGCTCTAAAGTCGCAAAGGTGCCGGGCCATGGATGATACGCGCGGATCCGGCGTTCAATATCGACTGACGATTGCGTCCAATCCAAACGGCCATGCTCTCGCGTTAACTTGCCAACATAACTGACTTCATCCTCGTTTTGGGGAATGCGCCGCGCATTTCCCTCGTGGAGCAAGTTCATGGCATCTGCGAGCGCCAATGGAGCCAGTCGCGCCAGAGAATCGTGAAGACTTTCTCCCGTATCCTCTGGGCTGATGCTCTGGGTTTTTTGTAAAATCAGGTCACCGGCATCCAACGCCCTGACCATGTGCATGATGGTAATCCCGGTCTCGGCATCGCCGTGATCCAATGCAGCCTGAATGCACGAGGCACCGCGGTATTTGGGTAGCAACGAGGCGTGAACATTGATGCAACCGAGTGATGGAATCTCCAAAAAACGCTGATTCAATATTTGTCCGTAGGCCATCACGATAATCAAATCCGGTTTCAATTCGGCTACTGCATCGATGGCACTTTTTCTGCGCAAACTTTCTGGTTGCATCACGGGAATTCCCGCCTCGATCGCGCGAAGTTTGATTTGCGGAGGAGTCAACCGCATACCGCGTCCCGCCGGCTTGTCGGGCTGCGTTACGAGAGCGAGAATGCGCCAAGGGGAGTTCAGCAGCCATTCCCATGTGGGCAAGGCAATATCCCCCGTGGCGACAACAACAACTCTCATGGTTAGATGATTTTTCCTTCGGACTCCTTGTAACTCGGCAGTTGCAGAATGACCGATGTAATTTGATTGATCACCTGAACCGGGGGTTTGGTGGCATCAATATCACAAATAATTTCCTGCGGAAAATATTCCAAGATGGGCTTGGTCTCCTCTTCGTAAGTGGCGATGCGACGCTGGATGACCACCTCGTTTGCATCATCGATTCGGTTGTCCTTGAGTGCCCGCTTGCGCATTCGGCGCGCCAGTTCGGCACGATCTGGGCAAGAAAGATGAAACACCTGCTCCACGCGGATGAATTCCTCCATGAATTTCGCCTGGGCCACATTGCGAGGAATCCCATCGAGCACGAGGAAATCGATATCCGGTTTATAAACGTGCATATCACTCCAGTTGGCGACCTGGGTCTTCCATAACTCCACCGTCAGTTCATCAGGCACCAATTGACCGCGGCTGGAATACTCCACAAACTTCTGCCCAAGGGGAGTGCGGGTATCCAGCGAGCGGAAAACATTGCCACACTCACAATGAAAAAAACGCGGAATCGTGCCGAGGATTTTTCCCTGTGTGCCTTTTCCCGCGCCGGGGGCACCGAGTAAAATAATGGCGGGACGTTTGATATCAAAAACTTTGGACATGGCTGAGCGAGCAGTAAGGTGAACCTGATTTGAAGGCAAGTAAGGAATCAATGAATTTCCACAGACAGATCATCACTGAGATCCTCGATCGCAGCGCGCAGCGCGCTTTCCCCAGCCTCACCCGACAAACTGACTTTGCCTGTTGCACGAAACAAAGGATGTCCGGACATCGCCGCACTCTCAAGTCCTGTGATCAATTCCTCAACATTGCCGCCGCAGAGAGCTATGGCTTTTGTGAGTTCATGGACAATACCTGCGCGATCGTTGGCCAATACATCAATATGCCAAACGCGCCGGTCATCCTGATCGGGTGTTGGCTCCTGTATCAGATGAATCTTGATTCCTTCGCAGGCCAGGCCTTCAAGAGCTGATGATAAATTGGCAACATTTTCCGAAGGGCAATCGACACGAAGAATCCCAGCGAATTGTCCTGCCATGCGAGCCATACGACTTTCCTGCCAACTTGCCCCGTGGGCAGCCACTGCGGCTGCAATGGAACGAACCAGACCACTGCGGTCGGTTCCCAGAATCGTCATGATCAAGGTTTTTTTCATGCACGCAAACATGCATCATCGATCCCAGATGGTCACGCAGTTTTTTGACAATTCTCCGCGCATAGGAGAAAAAGATGCACAACAAAGCGGAAGATCGGAGCAAATGCATAGAAAGAGAAACTCAGCAGGAATACTTGCCAACCGTATGCTGAAATGCCAACCTATGTTTATCGAATTCACCGCTTCTGAAATCTGATGGGGGCGTTGTTCGCATATCGGTTCAACAAGTTTCAATCTAACAACAACCAAGCCACAGTTCATGAAGATCTTCCATTTTGCCAGTGTTCTCCTGCTCATTCTGGCGAGTTGTGCAACCGGACCCACAGGTGATATCGAAGCGGGTGCCGAGCAAGAAACGGGAGGAATTTCCGAAGTGCCGAACCCGACTCCAGCGATGGCAAAAAAAAGCGGGAAATCACTGGAACAATTGCAAAGCGGACATGCCGTCTACATGCTCAACTGTGCCCAGTGTCACGCGTATCCGTTACCGGAAGATCTCGATGAAGCGGAGTTTACTGAAACCGTGCCAAAAATGGTCAAACACGCAGGTTTGGGACTCGAAGAAGGAACAGCGGTATTGGCTTACATTCTTGCTGTGAAACAACTCTAACATACCATGAAACGAGACTTTCGGTTGATGACTTTCCTCCTCGTGTTCCTCGGATCTTGCGCATCACAGTGGGACAAAATTGCACCAACCGTCACTCCAGCAATGGCTCATAAAAGTGGCAGGTCGGAAGGAACTCTGCAAATGGGAAGAGCCACCTACATGGCTCATTGTGGACGTTGTCATGAACATCAACTGCCCGACAGTGTCAGCGATGATGACTGGCATGTGGTCGTGCCGGGAATGGCATGGAATGCCAGCCTGAACAAACAACAGGAAGATGCGGTGAGAGCTTATCTCATCGCGGCAAAATCCAACAAGTGAAAGAAGCGCTGGAGCTGCTGGCATTCGCTGGAATCATGGCTGTGGCACAATTCAGTCCCGGACCCGACATGATTTTACTAACGCGGACCTCTCTGAGAGAGGGTGGACGTGCCGGAGCCTCCATGGCATGTGGAATCGCCACAGGGCTGGCGGTTCATTCTTTCTTGGCACTGAGTGGTGCTGCCTATATTTTTACGAATGAGTCGATATTTTCGCCTTATCTTAAAATCCTCGCTTCTGGCTATCTTTTGTATCTGGCAAAACTCGTTTTTTTCAGTGCTCCCTGCTCCGCAGAACCGACTCATGCTCCGCAGCGCAGTCACTTCCTTCAGGGTCTCTTATGCAACCTGCTCAATCCCAAGGCAGCTTTAATACTCAGCAGCATGTGTGCTCCTTTTGTCGATGGACATCAGGAAATTGAGCGACCACTGACACTGGGCTTGATGATCGTTGTTCAGGGCGCACTGCTGTGGGTCATTTGGGCATATGGCTTACAAATCCCACGCTTGCGAAGGGCCTACGATCGTGGACAAGTTTTGATCAATCGAGTCTTCGCGATTCTTCTCGCTTTGCTGGCTGTAACGATTTGGATTCGCTAGCTGTGCAACTGGGAATTATCCAATCTGCGTGCGACCCGCCAATTGGGCACCCTCTTCCATGGCAAACATTTTTGCTTTGATATCCCCATCCAATCTTGACTTGGCCTTGAGCTCGCATCGTTCGGAAGTGATCTTGCCCTCGACTTTCCCAAACACTTTCACTTCTCCAGCAGTAATATCACCCTTGATCGTTGCATTTTCTCCAATCGTCACACGACCTTTTTCCGAGTTGATCTGTCCTTCGATTTTGCCATCGATGATCATGTCATTCGAAAAGCGAACCGATCCGATGATTTCGATGCCTTGTGCCAGAACGTTGGTAGGATTTGCCATAACGAAGGAGAGATTCACCACAAACTCCGTGACTTGGCAATCCCAAATGCCGAAACTCCGTTGCTTTCTTTGTATTTACAAAACCGGAGAAATTTCCTGAATTGTCACCGTATCTCCGACTCGGAAACGCACATTGACGCCACAGATTAGAACACCATAGATTCGATTCGGATCATCGTGCGCTGCAGGGCGCGGATCCAAAGCAAGACATTCGCATATGATTTGCTGATCGCGCCGAGGAAGCCGGGCGAAGGCAATGGCAGCGGAGGAGTCGACAGAAACAGGCAGAGATACGGGAGGCACGGCGGCGTAGCCACAGACCGCGTCTTTTGGTGCTTCGCTATATGCGAGATAGGGTTTGATGTCATAGATCGGCGTGCCGTCCACCAGGTCCACACCACCCAACAACAACTGCGGCCCCGAGGAATCCGAATCGACTCCATCCAATCGACACAACGAAAGCCCCAGTCCATTGGGTCGGAACGTGCTACGACTGGCAAAAACACCGACTCGCTCATTACCTCCCAAGCGCGGAGGCCTGACCGTGGGTGACCACTCCTGATCGCTTGTTTCATGAAATCCAAATATCACCCAAAGATGAGAAAATCCCTCGATCCCGCGAACAAAATCCTCGCCTCTGTAGCGCGGTGCGAAAATCAATCGCCCCCAGGCACTAGGACATAGCCCCGGTTGACGAGGAACAGCAAATTTTTCGCCAAAGCAAGTTCGCATGATGCCGATCGGCTCAATTTCCATACCCCGATCAACCACATTTTTGAGCCAAGCATCAACCAAAAAACCATGGTGAAATTTTCTGTTTGCCAACAAGGTGATCATGAAATAGTATTTACCATGTAATCGCGCAATTTCGGTATTGCCAGACCATCGTGATTTCGCTTCACTCCGTTGCCCTTCGATCTTTATGAAAAAAAATTCCTACCTCCTGCGCCGTGGTTTCACTCTTGTTGAATTGTTGATTGTCATCGCCATTATCATGGTGCTTGCCGCCCTCGGATTCGCTGGAGTTCAGTCGGCAATGAGAAAAGCCAAAACTGTTCAAACTCTGAACATCGCGACCAACTTATCGCAGGCGATTCACAACTATTTTGATGAATATGGCTCTCTTCCGGTTGTCGCTGCCACTCCGACACCGATCGTCACCAACTCCGGTGAAGGTGTGAATGTGCTGCGAGTGCTGCTTGCGCAGGAAGGAACCGGGACGAACATACTCAACACCAAGGGAATTCGCTATCTCGATGTCAAGAATGCAAAAGCCAGAAAAGCAGGCTTGGAATATGGCAGTGGTGGTACGACAGCAACTGGATTATTCGATGCATGGGGCAACCCTTTCTACATTGCGTTTGATGACGACTACAATGATGAGATTCTCAATCCGAACAAGATTACACCTACTGATCCTGACATCATTCGCGGGGTCAAAGCAGTGGTCTACTCCTTTGGTGCCGACGGCGTAAGCCAAAACAAAGACGATGTCCGCAGTTGGTAATCCCAAAAGCAAGAGAGAAACCACGATCCGTAAGAGGTCGTGGTTTTTTTAGCGCCAAGATTTTCCGATTCTCGACTCTGCAGATTGCTCGACCTTGGTCACGTGGCGAATCGGAAGCTCGGCCTTTTATCGTTAATGCTCCGGTTCAAATGAGATTTTTGCAAAATACGCCAACAATCAGGGTGGAAATACCCGAAAAACATGGCACTCTGTGGGCGTGAGTCATCATCTCCTAGCGCGTGAATTGTTTCCCATCTTACACCAAAAAATCAACGGCAAGCCATTGGTTTATCTGGATAACGCCGCCACCACACAGAAGCCACTATCCGTATTGGAAGCCTCACGAAGGTATTACGAAACCATCAATGCCAACATCCATCGCGGCACTCACCTGCTTGCACGTAGTGCGACTGCTGCTTATGAGGACGCGCGAAAAACAGTGGCCCATCATCTCGGGTGTGATGATCCGCACGAATTGATTTTCACTTCGGGCTGCACGGATGCCATCAATCTTGCAGCACACTGCCTGAGTGCACGTTTACAACCGGGTGATGAAATACTGATTTCCACCCTGGAACACCACTCCAACATCGTTCCCTGGCAAATGGCGTGCGAGCGCAGCGGTGCAGTCCTCAAGGTCATCCCTTGCGATGATGACGGCGTGTTGGATCATGATATTTTCCTTTCAATGCTCAGCGAGCGCACCAAGGTGCTCGCCATCGGTTATATCTCGAATGCTTTTGGAACGGTTCATCCCGTGGCCGTCATGACGGCAGCGGCGAAAGCTTTCGGTGCGGTGGTGCTCATCGATGCAGCCCAAGCAGTTCCCCATCTCGACATCGATGTAAAATCTCTCGGTTGCGATTTGCTGGCATTTTCTGGTCATAAGGTTTATGCGCCCACGGGCATCGGAGCCTTGTGGGGAAAACGTGAACTTTTAGAAAAACTTCCACCCTACCGTGGCGGCGGTGAAATGATCAAAGAAGTGAGTTTCAGCAGCACGACCTATAACGACATCCCATTCAAATACGAAGCCGGCACCCCCAACATCGAGGGAGCAATTGCTCTTGCCGCTGCTTTGACTTTTGTCGAGGGGATAGGCAAAGCCACCATACAATCGCATGAGAACGCGCTGATTCGATCGGCGGAACAAGAATTATCCCGCATTGGAGGAGTGCGTCTGTTTGGTCCGCCGGATCGTTGCGGTGCCTTATCATTTGCGATTGAAGGCGTTCACGCCTATGATCTTGGGACATTTCTTGATCAAATGGGTGTGGCTGTGCGCACTGGTCATCACTGTTGCCAACCGCTCATGGCGAGGTTCGGAATCAGTGGCACGACGCGCGCTTCCTTTGCCCTTTACAATACACTTGAAGAAGTTGCCATGTTTGGCGAAGCCGTGAGGCGCGCGGTGAATCTTCTGCGATGACATTCGCTGCATGGATGAAATGCAGGCAAAAAAAACTGCCGCTGGATACTTTCCCGCGGCAGTCTTTTTTTGAAGATTGAGTCAGAGGATTATTTCACGCCTTTCTTGGAGAGACGTGTGCCCTTGGTGGCACCCTGACGAGCCTTGAACTTGGGATTGCTTTTGCAGATCACATAAAGAGTTCCACCGCGTTTCACCACTTGGCAATCGGCGTGGCGGCGTTTGGCGGAATTGAGAGAGGAAAGAACTTTCATAGTGGTGGTGGTGATTCGGGACGCGAAACCTACTCATCTGGCCCTATTTGTAAAGCCATTTCTTGTAAAAAAACAAATTATTTCGGATCGATTGATGATTGATTGGTTCGTAAGACTCCGCTGTTTCGTTTTCAGATCTTCTGTCATGCGGCCATAACGCTCCAATACACAGGAATGGAAGATTCATCGCTCACGGAAGGGCATCTCACCGCGGAATCCCAGCGACCCATTGTAAAAGTTTGGTAAAGTTGGGAGACATTTGCGGAAATCATCGGTTCTATCAAAAGCATGAATCAAACATCCATGAAACCCTACCACGCACTTCTTGTTGCCAGCACTATCTTTTCTCAAACGATTGTGCTAGCCCACCCCGATCACACAGATGACACCGATTCCATATCCACTGAACTCATTCCCATAAAAGTAGAGAAATCTTCGGCTACTGGAAAGGTATCCATCAAAATCGAGAATGGATATCGAATGTTGGAGTCGAACGGCATTCCCGACCATCAACCGGGAGAATTCCCCCGTCGTGGAAATCCGAACACGATTCAGTCGCAATCCTATCATTTCCGTATTCCTTTATCACCCAAGGCTTCGGACACTCCCATCCATCGCGGCGGATATTGGTGGGGTGTTGCCATCAATGGCGTCCCGTTTGAACCCGGAACTGCCGAATCGTGGAACAATGACATGCGATCCGGTTGGCGATACGAAGCTGCCACAGGCTTTCTCAATCTCGGACTGGATGAGAACAACGCGCATGTTCAACCCAATGGGGCTTATCACTACCACGCCATGCCCACGGGATTGGTGAAGAAGAATGGCGGTGATGAGAAAAGCATGTTGCTGGTTGCCTGGGCAGCAGATGGTTTCCCGGTATACACCGATATGGCCTACGCCGAAGCGAAGAATGCTAAGAGTGCATTACGAAAAATGAAATCGAGCTATCAATTGAAAAAAGGTGCCAGGCCCGCTCCTCCGTCAGGCCCAGGCGGAGAATTTGATGGTCGTTTCACGCAAGACTTTGCTTTCATAGCTGGAGCAGGTGACCTGGACGAATGCAACGGGCGCTACGGTGTGACACCCGAATTTCCTCAGGGGACTTACTACTACTGTATTAGCAAGGACTTCCCCTTTGTCGCCCGTTTATGGCGTGGCGAGCCAGACGACAGTTTTCGTAAAGCAGAAATGCCACCGGGCTCAGGCCCCCGCCCTGCGCCTCTGGGTGGAGCACCCCGTGGGATCATGGAGGGACCATTACTTCCTGGAGAAGCCACATCAGCGGAAAAACTGCAGCGTGGCGAGTCCGCGCCCTCATCCGACATGCCGCCGCGCATGCCGATTGTAGGAGCCATCGATCAAAATGGCGATGGCACAATCGACTCAGAGGAACTTGCTGAAGCTACCAAGGCGCTGAAATCCTTGGATAAAAATCAGGACGGTAAACTGACACCCGAGGAATATCGTGGCCCCCCCCCGGGAGGAATGCGTGCCGGAGGCCGGGCAAACGAGCGCGCGCCATTCTGAATTCAAGCCGGCTGCTGCTGGGAAATGCAATGCAAAGTGCCTCCCTCTTCGACGAGATCAAGGCAATCAATGCCTATGATTTCACGATAGGGGAAAATTTCACGAAGGATGTCGAGCGCCCGCTGATCGTTTTTCTTCTGGCGAAATTGAGGAACGATCATGCCGCCATTCACCAACAGATAATTCACATACGAAGCGGGCAGGACCGGCAAACGCCAGCCCGGCACTTCGCAGGCTTCGGGCATGGGAATTTCGATCAGATCAAATGACCCTCCCGTGGCTTTACGGAATTCGCGCAGGGTGTCAAAGTTCTGCGACAGTATCGCGTGGTTCGGAGAAGACCGGTCTTTTTCCACACAGGCAAGCATGGCGTCATTGGACACAAAACGCACCAAATCATCGATGTGACCATCGGTATCATCACCCTCGATGCCGCTTTTGAGCCAGAGGATCTCCTTTACCCCTAGTCCGTTCCGTAGCATCATTTCCATGTCGCTTTTCGATAAATGAGGATTTCTGTTAGGATTCAGCAACACCGCTTCCGTTGTGAGAAGTTGTCCAGCACCGTTGATTTCGATCGCGCCTCCCTCGAGGATCATGCCTCCCTCGAACCGCTGCATTCCCAGCGTATCGGCAACGCGACGAGGGATGGCATCATCCAGGTCCCAGGGTGGGAACTTTCCGCCCCACGCATTGAAACCCCAATCGACAACGGCCACCTCCCCGCTCTCGCGATGCTTCACAAAGATGGGACCGTGATCGCGACACCAAACGTCGTTGTTCGGATGATCGAAGAGCTCCACCTGTGCGATGTCTGCTTTTGCTTCGGCGCACAGTCCGCGTATCATCTCGTGACATGATGATGAGGCATTGATGCGCACTGTCTCGAATCGTGAAATCGCAGCCGCGATCTCCGCGAATTTGCGACCCATCAGGTCTTGTTTCTTTCCGGCCCAGTGTCGTTCATCCGCCACCGGCCACGACAACCAAACCGCTTCCTGTGGCGACCATTCTGGAGGCATGGCAAATCCGCTATCCGCTGCATTCATCGGCATCGGTGTAGCCCATCATTCCCACCTGAGAAAAGCCAAATCATTTGCGGAACATGAAAAACACAGCACCCGCCAAGCATAGCGCGGCGGCAGCGTAGTTCCACGTAATTTTTTCCTTCATGAAAAAAACGGCGAAGGGAACGAATACGCTCAACGAAATGACCTCTTGCAAGATTTTCAATTGCGAGACCGACATCACCTGATGCCCGATGCGATTGGCGGGCACCTGGATCATATACTCGAAAAATGCAATCAACCATGAGCACAAAGCCGCGATCATCCAGGGCTTGTCCTTCATGTCGCGAAGATGCGCATACCATGCAAAAGTCATGAAGACATTCGACATTCCCAGCAACATGATGGTTTTCAAAGTGACCACGGCAAAATGATAACAAAGCACGTCTCACGTTGCAATCTTAGTTGGAACGCCGAGTATCATTCCTAAGGCGCTGCTGCTGCAATTGCTCTTTGGTGAGCGGAACGCGCAGCAGCCAACGAGCATACAACCACCCGATCAAAGCACCGCCGAAGTGACAGGCATGGCCGATGCGAAACCAATCGGCGCAGCCCCATCGGACCAATTGTGCCCCAATGCGGGACAATCCTGTTATGTTTGCCGAAGGATTGACCAGCATCAGAAGCAACGAGCTGGTGAGTAGCCCCCAGCCGAGATTCCTCGCTGACACAGGAAGCGGCCACATGCGCGACTGCGGTGATAGCGTGCAAAACACCATGACCATTGCCATGACAACACCTGATGCTCCCACCAGCACATCATTGGCAGTGCCACCGCACATCAGATGAAAAACAGCACCACCCAGCGTGCCGCCTAACAGAATGAAATTCATGCATCGAACACCGATCCAGCTTTCAAGTCGAGCCCCCATGATTAACAACATGAAAGTATTACAGATCGTATGGGTCCACGATGCGTGAATCAAACCATGAGTGAAGATCGAAGGAAAATATCCATCATGCAGTCCTGTCCGTGATAATCCGTAAGATCGATAAATCGCGGATTTTTCTCCCCAGATACCCGATTCGATCAGAAACTGAACAACGAACAAACTGAAGAGATACACCCAAGTCCATCGCGCCCGCTTCCATTCGTTCAGCGTGCGCGTCATGGCTATTCCCGGATTACTTCTGATCACGAGCGCGTGGCTCCCGGCGAACCACGTCATCGGTGCCGCAGGATGTCACGAAAGGACCACCTTCCAGTGGAGCTACACCGGTGAATGCCACGTCGGGCATTTCGGAAGGGCGTCCTGCCAGCGGAAAATCCTTGCGCAGCGGGTAAAACGGATAACCTTCCCACATGAGAATGCGCTTCAAATTCGGGTGATTCGTGAAAGGAATCCCCATCATGTCATAGACCTCGCGCTCATGCCAATCCGCAGCCAGCCACAGATCACAGGCCGATCGCACGCTTTCTTCTTCGCCCACGGGTGCCTTGACGCGGAGATGTTTTTTGTCATCCACCGTGGCCAATTCATATACCATGGAGAAGCGGGGATCCTGACCGAAATGGTCCAAACTGGAAATATCAATCAGGAAGTCATACCCCAGAGATTCCTTACAAAAACGCAGCACATCGTGGAGTGCAGCCAAACTCACGGTCACCGTGAATTCACCACGGAATTCTTTTTGACTGAGGACTGACTCGGAAAATTTCTGTTGAAGACTCTCAAGATCGGCGGCGGACATAAAAATTCGTTGGGTAAATATTAGGCGAGATCTTCGAGCAATTCTTTTTTCTGATCCATCATGGCAGAGGAACCCTCGATCTTGCTTTGTAATTTCATCAAACCCTCGATGAGAGCCTCGGGACGTGGCGGACATCCTGAAATGTAAACGTCCACGGGAATCAGTCGATCGATACCTTGCAGCACGGCGTAACTGCGATACATGCCGCCACTGGATGCACAAGCACCCATGGCGATGCACCATTTTGGTTCAGGCATCTGATCCCAGATCCTTTTGACGGCCAGAGCCATTTTGTAGGTCACCGTTCCTGCTACAATCATGACGTCGCTCTGGCGTGGAGAAAAACGCATCACTTCCATACCGAAGCGGGAAATATCAAATCGACTGGAAGCCGTGGCCATGAGTTCAATCGCGCAACAAGCCAAACCCATGGGCATGGGCCACAAAGAGTTTTTGCGCATCCAGTTCATCGCGGCATCAACGCGTGTGAAAATCACGTTGCCCTCGATTTTTGAGTCGTAGGCGGCGAATGTAGAGGCTAGTTCGTTGGTTTCCATAAGCACAGCGTCGGGCGCGGGTGTAAGGTGCACCCATTTCTGCGATTCCTCAAGTAGATTGTGAAAAATTTCACAAGCTCATGTTGACCGACCAGCCAACGATGGAGAATCATGCTTCCTGCGTGACTGGCACAATCCGCGGAAAGACGGGTGATGGTTTTTGGATCACATGACCATTCGGAAGAAGTCCCCACGAGAGTTCATCCAATTTTTTGTTGAGCAAGCCCGCCAAATCGATTTGCGCAGCAAGCTTTGCAGCAGCATCCGGCAACACGGGTGAAAGCATCACAGCGCAATGGGCGACACTTTCGGCCAGATGATAGAGCACCGTGGCAACGCGGGATTTTTTCTCCGGGTCCTTATTCATCTCCCACGGCTTCATGCGCTCGGCATAGACATTGCAGTTGACAACGTGTCGGTTGAGAGCTTCGAGCCCGCGAGCGATATCGTGTTGATCCATTGCTTCCCGATAGAGATTAAGAGACTCCACCAAGCTGTGTTGAATGCCGAGATCTTCCTCTTCCAGAGGCAAATGGCAATGCAGCACGCCCTCGGTGAAACGCTGACTCATGTTGAGCGCGCGATTGCAAAGATTTCCCAGGTTGTTGGCGAGCTCGGTATTGAAAAGCATGACGAGGCGCTCGATATCGAAGTCGCTGTCTTTCCCTGTATAAATATCACGACACAGATAATAGCGCAGCGCGTCAACGCCATAAATGTCCGCAAGCTGATCGGGATTGACGACATTTCCCAGAGTCTTGGACATTTTTTCGCCACGAATGTTCCACCATCCATGCACCAACAATTTCGGCATTTGGTCATCGCGGAACCCCATGGCGTGCAGCATGCAATACCAATAAATACCATGCGCTGGCACCATGATGTCTTTGCCAATCACATGGACGACGTCATTCCAAGTGGAGTCAAAATCCGGCAAGCTGGAATCCGTTCCGCCATAGCCGACAAAACTAACGTAATTGATCAAGGCATCAAACCACACATAAGTGACGTAGTCGGGATCAAAGGGAAATTCGATACCCCAGCGCAAACGCTCTTTCGGACGTGAAATGCACAGATCAATGCCGCCATTACGCGACAAAGCATTCATCAGCTCGGCCTTGCGGAAGCTGGGCAGGATGACATCGTTTTTCTCCAAAAAATCCTGCAACCACGCGGTGTGGTCGCTGAGTTTGAAATACCAGTTTTCCTCCTGAATCTCCACCACTTCGCCCCATTCAGGACCGAAGTTACCTTCGGTATCGCGATCGCGATCCGTGAGAAATTGCTCCTGACGAACCGAATAGAAGCCGTTGTAGGCTTTTTTGTATAGCTGACCCTGCTCCTTGAGGTCGGTGAGAATTTTCTGCACGCAAGCCTTGTGCCGGGGGTCCGTAGTAGCTGCCCAGCCATCATAGTGGACGCCAATTTTTTCCCACAATGCCGTAAAACGTGCCGTGACTTTTTCCACATACTCTTCGGGACTTACACCCTCCTTCGCAGCCGTCTGCTCGACTTTTTGGCCGTGCTGGTCCACGCCGGTGAGGAAATACACGGAATTCCCGCGCAGGCGCTGGTAGCGAGCCATCACATCGGTCAGCACTTTTTCATAAGCGTGACCAATGTGCGGAGAACCGTTGGTGTAGTCGATGGCAGTCGTGAGAAGCATGGTGAAAGCAGGAGAAAAATCTTAGCGTTTGTCGAGAACCGAGTTCCAGTGCTCGAGATGATCTTTTTGTGACTCGAACAAAGCGGTGGTGTCATCGTGAATCGTGATCGACTCGATCTTGTCACCCACCCCATTGAACTTGCAACCCGGCTCGCCGGTATTGTTTTTGCCAGTGATGTTTTTCACGACATCCATTGGCGAGGTCACCTCACCAAAAACCGAGTGGCGGTTATCGAGGAAAGGTGTCGGCACGGTGGTGATAAAAAATTGCGATCCATTGGTGCCGGGGCCGGCATTGGCCATGGAGAAGATGCCTGGCTTGTTATGGCGGAGTTCAGGATGAAACTCATCGGCAAACTTATAGCCCGGACCACCTCGGCCCGTCTCGGCAGGGTCACCTCCTTGCAGCATGAAACGATCGATCACCCGATGGAACGCAACATTGTTATAATAACCGCGACGCGCCAAGTTGAGAAAATTGGCACAAGTGAGAGGAGCTTTTGCTGCAAAAAGCGTAGCGCGGATATCGCCTGCGGTGGTGTGGAGAGTGATGTTGATGTCAGACATGGCGCGCATCCATAGCGCGGAATGACTCATCGGTAAATGACGGATTATTGTTTTTTCCTCTGTTTCCCACCCTGGCAAGAATCATTTTTGCAGGGGGAATTCAATATTCTCTCCAATGCTGTGACGATGCTGCCACACCAAGAGAAAGAATTTGTCGGGTTGACAGATTTTCTCACATTGTTTATTTTCTCCCGACTGCACCAAGTCACACCTCCGATCATGAAATTCTCTACCTACATCGCTCTTGCCCTTGTGGCACCTACCCTCGCCATGGCTGATGAAGCCGCAAAAGCCAAACTGATGGAAGCTGGTAAAGCCGGCTTCATGACATGCGCTGCTTGTCACGGCATGGACGGCCAAGGTGTCGCCGCAGGCCCCAAAAAAATGGCACCTTCCCTGTCTGGTTCGAAGATTGTCAACGGTGATCCTGCACTTTTTGCTCTCGTGGTTCACAACGGCATCGCGAAAGAAACGCAAGATTATCTCGGTATGATGGCTCCTCTGGGTGCTGCTCTGGACGATGAAAAACTCGCATCCGTGATGACGTATGTCCGCAACTCATTCAATAACACATCCTCGGTTGTCACTCCTGCTGATGTGAAAAAATACCGTGAGCAATTCAAAGACATCACTGGTCCCGTGACTCGTGCGAAACTGGAAGAATTGGGCAAAGCTGCCAAAAAATAACTGATTTTTTTCTCCCGATCAAACGCCGCACGGATTGATCCGCTGCGGCGTTTTTTTATGGTCCATGCATTCTTGACCAAATTCACCAGACCGATAGTATCCGGCTATGCAGCGCAGAACATTTCTCCGACATGCGTCGGCCTCCCTTGCGGCGGGAAGTATCTCTTCTTGTTTCTCCTCAAAAAAACAAGAACTCCACGTGTTCACATGGCAGGACTACCTCGATCCCGCACTGCAGCATAAGTTCGAATCCGATTTTCAATGTCGTGTAATCATCGATACCTACGATTCGAACGAATCGATGTATGCCAAGGTGAAGGCAGGGGCCAGCGGCTATGACATCCTTGTTCCTTCATCCTACATGGTGAAAGCTCTGGTGCGAGACCAACTTCTCACGACGCTGGACCTATCCAAAATTCCCAACAAAAAACATCTTGATCCGGACCATGTGAAAAAGTCGCTGGATTCGCATTTGTCCCACTCGATCCCCTACATGACGGCGCCCACGTGCATCGCTTATCTCAAGTCAAAACTGGGAGAATGCGAACCGAGTTATCAATTGTTTGCCAACCCTGCAGCGAAGGGGCGCATGACTCTTCTCAACGACATGCGTGAAGTGATTGGCGCCGCTCTCTTATCCTTGGGATTTTCCCTCAACTCCGTCAATCCGCAGGAAATTCGTAGAGCTACGGAAGTGGTGATCGAGTGGAAAAAAAACATCAGCAAGTTTGATAATGAGCTCTACAAAAACGGCATCGCCTCCGGAGAATTCCACCTCGTTCAAGGTTATGCGGGAGAACTACTCAGCGTCGCTGACGAAAACGAAGATATTTGTATCGTGATCCCTCGTGAGGGAGCAGCCTACAGTTGCGATGATCTATGCATTCCTGTGAGCGCGCCCAACCCTACCCTGGCCCATCAATGGATCAATTTTCTTTGCGATCCCGCCAACGCAGCTCAAAATATGGAATTCATTGGCTACCGTGCGCCGAATGCCGCTGCGTATGCTCTTTTGAGCGAGGACTTTCGTGGCAATGCAATCCTCTTTCCCAATGATGAACTACTCGCAAGATGCCTTCCCATCGATGATCTCGGTGAAAATCTTTCAGTCTGGAGTTCAGCCTGGGATCAGATCAAATCCGCATAACGATCGTTTCTCATGAATCCCACGTCACGGCCCGAGATCGACCTTTGTCACGTCTGCCATCACCGGGCGATCGCAGCGTCGGCCCGCATCCGACTACCTCTGCGCAATCGTGTGTGGAAGGGGCAGACCGGAGAGTTTGCTGGCGCAGGCACCGGTTCATCTCTGGATTTCCAGGATCACAGGCTCTACGTTCCGGGCGATGACCCCCGTCATATCAATTGGCAAGCTTACGCGCGCACGGGATCGTATTCGATGAAACTCTACCGTGAGGAGGTACGTCCGGTGGTCGACGTCATCCTTGATGTCTCCAGTTCCATGTTTTTTGATGTGCAAAAAACCGAACGGGTTTGCGACCTCTTCTATTTATGTGTGGAATCATCGAAACGCTGCGGTGCCTCATTACAAATTCATCTGATCTGCGGAGATCAGACACGACTCATACCCTACGAAGCCATCGTCACCCACCAATGGCGTGACATCATATCCGAGTGCTCTTCCAGTGATCCAAGTATGCCTCCGCAAATCCAGCGAATCAACCTCCGAGCCAATGCCATCCGCCTGCTGATCTCCGACCTTCTCTTCCCCGGTGAGCCTGAACCGATTCTCCGTCCTCTTCAACAACGTCAAGGAAACGGCATTTTATTAGTCCCCTATCATTCCTCGGAAATGGATCCTGAGTGGAGCGGCAACTACGAAATGGTCGATACGGAAAAACTCTCCCATCACTCTCATCGTATCGAACCCTCCACCCTCAAGCGCTACAAGGAAGCCTACGTTCAGCATTTTTCTCTGTGGAAACAAGCATCGCTACGACAGCAGGTCTTGATGGCACGCGTGCCCAGCCACCTGGAACTCCAAAAAGCTCTCCACAGCGAAGCCATTCCACTTGGGGCTCTGGAAACATTCTAATTGGCACTTGCCGGGATTGCCTTTGCTCACCATCAAAAGGAGTGCCAGAATCATATTCTTTCTTTTGATTTGTGGAAACATTTCACTTGTCAGCGACAGGAAATTTCGATTGCATCGCTCATGGCAGACTTCTCCTTGGCTTTTTCGTTTGACGATGTCCTGCTGGTCCCAGCACGCAGTGCCATTTTGCCTGCGGATGCGGAACTAGGCACGATGCTTACTTCCCAAATTGCTCTGAATATTCCTGTGGTCTCCGCAGCGATGGACACCGTATCCGAGGCGGAATTGGCAATCGCATTAGCCCGAGAGGGTGGCATGGGGGTGATTCACCGCGCTTGCACGATCGAAGAAGAAGCAGCGATGGTTTCTCGCGTGAAACGCTCGGAAAATGCGGTGATTCTCAAACCATTCACATTTCGCAAGGACCAGAGTGTCGATGAGGTGCGCCGTGTTATGGACGAACAAGGATTTTCTGGATTCCCTGTCGTTGATGAAAGTGGTCACTTGTTGGGTATGGTCACTGGTCGTGACGTGCGCTATCTCGATCGAGCTGATGCCAAAGTAGCAGAGGTGATGACACCCCGTGATCAATTGATCACCGCAGCACCCACGACTGGTTTGGAAGAAGCGCGTCGGATTCTTTATCAAAACCGCATTGAAAAGCTCCCACTCGTCGATGCAGAAAATCGTCTCGTAGGACTGATCACAGGTTCAGATATCGAGAAGCGCATCACTTTTACCAATGCCGCCAAAGACCCAAACGGACAGCTCCGTTGCGGCGCCGCCGTCGGCGTGGGTCCGGAGTTTATCGAACGAGCCCAAGCGGTTATTGAAGCCGGTGCCGACGCATTATTCATTGATGCGGCAACAGGCCACACGACACGGGTCATGGAAGTCATCGCAAAACTCCGCGAGATTTCCGATCGTCCGGTAATCGCAGGAAATGTGGTAACGGAGGCTGGCGCGCGAGATCTTGTCTCTGCTGGCGCTGCTGCGATCAAAGTAGGTGTTGGTCCCGGATCAATTTGCACAACTCGGGTGATTTCCGGCGTAGGCATGCCGCAATTCACCGCCATCCGCAACGTCGCGGACTACTGCCACGAGCACGGGGTAAAAGTCATTGCCGATGGGGGCATACGCTACTCCGGCGACATCGTCAAAGCCCTCGCTGCCGGAGCCGATCTCGTCATGCTGGGCTCTTTGCTTGCAGGCACCCGCGAGAGTCCCGGTCAAACAGTGCACTCGCAAGGACGTCGTTTCAAAACCTATCGCGGGATGGGCTCACTCGGCGCGATGCGCAAGGGATCCGGTGACCGCTATGGGCAAAACAGCTCCGGAAAACTTGTTGCCGAGGGCGTCGAAGCACGCGTGCCATACAAAGGCCCCTTGTCCGATGTCGTGTTTCAATTGATGGGCGGCCTGCGCTCTGGCATGGGTTATGTTGGTGCAGCGAATCTTGCGGAACTCCAGAAAAACGCCCAGTTCGTGCGCATCACCACCGGTGGTTTGCGCGAAAGCCACGTGCACGATGTCGTGCTCACTGAGGAACCGACCAACTATCAACCAATGAGCTGATCGAACAAATTTTTGTTAGAGAAAATATGAAAGAGTTTCACCACGTAGCGGTTTTGGATTTTGGTTCGCAATACACGCAACTCATCGTGCGGAAAGTGCGTGAGCTGGGTTACTATGCGAAATTGTATGCGCCGGAAGATCTGGCGGAAGTGGGCCAACCCGGTGCCATCATTCTCTCCGGCGGCCCTCGCAGCACGAGCGAACCCGATGCGCCGGATATTGACTTCGATCGCCTGAAATCTTTCGACTGCCCGGTGCTAGGCGTTTGTTATGGCATGCAACTACTGAACATCAAGTTCGGTGGCACCGTGCACGCCAGCAATCGCCGTGAGTATGGTCCTGCGGCATTGACACCGCAAAGGCGCGAAGGCCTCTACGAGGGACTCTCCCCCTCTTCTCAGGTGTGGATGAGTCACTCGGACACTGTCGATGTCTTGCCCGCGGGCACAAAGGTTCTTGCGGTCAATCAACACGGTACTCCCGTCTCGCTGCAATGGTGCGAGGGTTTCTACGGCATCCAATTTCATCCGGAAGTCACACACAGTCATGAAGGTCTGCGCATTCTGCACAACTTCCTGCTGACCGCAAAAGAACTTCAACCTTTCCATATCGAGGATTTCAAACGTGAGATGATCGAGGGCATCCGCAGGACTGTCGGCAACCGACAAGTCGTCTGCGGCGTGTCCGGCGGTGTCGACAGCACGGTCCTTGCGGTCTTATTGAAAGAAGCCGGTGTGAATGTGCGGGCGATCTTTGTCGATCACGGCCTGATGCGTCTCAACGAAGGAGAAGAAGTGCGGAATAACTTCCATCGAATGGGCGTGGAGATCGAGACCGTGGACTGCGCGGACCTTTTCCTCAGCAAACTGGCGGGTGTGAAGGATCCGGAGGCGAAGCGCAAGATCATCGGCAATCTGTTCATTGATGTTTTCTGGGATACTGTAGGCAATGCCGAAATGCTCGCGCAGGGAACGCTATATCCTGATGTGATCGAAAGCGCCTCGAATGCGAAATCAAAGGCATCAAAAATCAAAACACACCACAATCGCGTTGATCGCATTCTTGAACTGCAAGAACAAGGAAAAGTGTTAGAACCACTGGCCGAGTTGTTCAAAGACGAAGTGCGGGAACTTGGAAAATCGTTAGGCATCGCCGAGGATATTCTCCAACGCCATCCTTTTCCCGGTCCCGGCCTCGCGGTTCGCTGCCCCGGCGAAGTCACACCGGAGCGCCTTCGCATCATCCGCGAATGCGATGCCATTTTTATCAATCAACTCAAGGAAGACGGTTGGTATGACCGCGTCTGGCAAGCCTACGCCGGCCTGATCCCCGTGAAAACGGTTGGCGTGAAAGGCGACGAACGATCCTATGAATGGGCGACAAACCTCCGCGCCGTTGTGAGTGAAGACGCCATGACAGCCGACTGGGTCGATCTCCCCTACAGCCTTCTGCGAAAGGCCAGTCACCGAATTTTGAACGAAGTCAAGGGCATCAACCGCGTGCTCTACGATATCTCGACGAAACCACCTGCAAGCATTGAGTGGGAATGATCCGTGGCGAGAGAGTCCTGCCTCCTGACACCAAAAGGAGCGCGGAATTCAATCTGCTTACAGCTTTGTTCGTCGGTCTTTCCGCTTATCACCCAACCACTGATGCCGCTGAAAACGACAAAAGGGCATGAGGTCATTGGTATTTCGTTGATATACAACGGAATCGATTGGTGGCAGCGAATGAATGTAGATTTTGAATATTTTCCGCTTCTCTCCCCACCCTTCTTCATAACGTTCATCGGTGTTTTCTATTTTCTTCCCAATTCTTCTTGCATATCCTGTATTTTCAGATAATACTGAAAATAACGAAAGGAAAAATGTGATGAAACTGACCAATACGATCAAAGGAATCGAAGTATACTATGATGGCCGCTGCGGAATGTGCTGCAGTTTTCATGAATGGATCAACCGGCAACCGAGAGCTTTTCCCATTGATTTCATACCGTATCAGGCCGCGCATGCAGAGAAGGTGTTTCCCGGCCTTGGGACACTGGATCCAGCACGGGAGATGGTGGTAAGGACCAGTGAAGGGGAAATTTATCGCGGCGCGGAAGCCTGGGTATGGTGCCTATACAGTTGTGCGAATCATCAAACAGCAGCACTCAGACTGGCTGGTCCGAAATTGCTCCCCATCGCGATTCACACGTGCCGGATTCTGGCGGCGAACCGTCATGCACTAAGTAAGGTGTTTTTTCACAGAAAGGACCGGATCGTGAAAAATGAACTGCACAAGATGCACACACCAGCTTGCGAGAGTGATTACTGCCTAACGGAATGAAAATGGGAATCACTGGAGCAAACCAACGATTCCCTGTGGGTGACGATTATCTCGAAACCTCCGTACCGATTCCCGACTCGGTGAAAATTTCTAACAAAAGTGCGTGAGGCAATCTTCCGTCAATGAAGTGAACCTTTCTCACGCCAGCGTTGAGTGCATCCATTGCGCTCTTGATTTTGGGAATCATGCCGCCTGAGATGGTGCCATCGGCGATCATGGCATCCGCTTGAGCGCGGTTGACTGATTTGATCAAAGTGGAGGGATCCTTGGGATCACGCATCAGTCCCGGGACATCGGACAAGTAAACGAGTTTCGCCACGCGCAATTCTTTGGCCAGCGCGGCGGCTGCCAAATCGGCGTTGATATTGAGTGGCTTGCCGGTGGAAAGTTCCGCCGCCAGCGGCGAAATGACGGGCACGATCCCGGCATTGTGCGCGGACTCCATGCGACCAAGCTGACATCCGACAACCTCGCCCACTCGACCGATATCGACACGCTGTCCCTCAGCATCGGTGACCTTCATTTTTTCACCAAAGAAAACATCGGTACCGGGAATGCCCACGGCCTTACCGCCGTAATCGCGGATCATACGCACCAATCCAGGATTGATTTCCTCGGAGAGCACCGTTTCGACAATGGAAATGGCTTCATCGGTAGTGACGCGAAAGCCCCCTACAAATTTCGCCTCCAGTCCCGCAGCTTGCATCGCGGCAGAAATCGCTTTTCCGCCACCGTGAACGACGATGGGGTTGATGCCCGCTACTTCCAAAAACACAATGTCGCGCATCACCTTGGCGACCAGCTCCGGATCTTCCATCGCGGATCCACCCATTTTCACCAACACTGTTTTGCCGCGGAAAGCTTGGAGGTATGGCAAGGCTTCGATCAATGCTTCGGCTTTCGCGGTGGACTGGGTCAAACTCATGCGCAAAATCAAGGCACATTCGGAGCAAGAAATCCACTGCTTTCTTTCAACCGCGCAATCATGCTTGCCAATACCCTGAATTTTTTCTTCTCTTCCACGCATGGCATTCTCACAGCATCTTCGCGCCGCGGTCCGTGACATTCCGGATTTTCCGAAACCCGGCATCTTGTTCAAGGACATCACGCCCGTATTGGCCGATGGCAAACTCTTCCATGATTGCATCACGCTGCTATGTGCCACAGCAGGCGATCAGGTGATCGACAAGGTGGTTGGAATCGATGCCCGTGGTTTCATCTTCGCCGCAGCTGTCGCGGATCGACTGGGCGTCGGTTTTGTTCCCGTTCGCAAAGCGGGTAAACTCCCTTGGAAAACCAGAGGTCTCGCCTATTCGTTAGAGTATGGTGATAATGTCATCGAACTCCATGAAGACGCTGTTCATCCAGGTGAGAACATTTTGTTAGTCGATGACCTATTGGCCACTGGTGGCACCGCAGCGGCCGCCGCAGAACTGATCCAATCATTGGGCGCAAACCTCGTGGGCTCCTCGTTTTTCATCGAACTCAATGACTTGAATGGCCGCGAAAGAATGCCCGATGTACCGATTCACGCTGTCCTACAGTATTAATCAAGCCCCCGTTTTCTCGACCAGCAGAAAACGTTTATCGAAGCGTCCCTGCGAATAGCGCCTGCAGCAAGCCGCGCAGGCATAAGCTCGCGTGATTTTGCGTTTGCGGGGAAAATCGCATTGGCAGTTCGGACAAACATAGCGATACCGAACATCAAGACGACGTGTGGCCAAGGGTAAATGATGACACACGGATTCGCCGGCGATGCCCAAGTCCGCGCAAGCTCTACGCCATTCCATCCCGTGCGGGGCGATGCGTTTGCGACCAGCGCGTTCATAGGCAACCAAATGCGCCAACTCATGCAACAAGGTGCGGGCTGTTTGTTGTGGATCGATCTCTTGAATCTTGGGGTTCAGCTCGATGCAACGCTGCGGCCACCAGGCGCGTCCAGCGGTGGAGCGCATGCGAGCATTCCAACAAACCACCACATTTTCTGCGAGCTTTGGCAAACCGAGCAAAAGCGCGCGTTCACGACACATCTGTGTCAATGTTTCATCCGCATTCCCACGACGTAACACACCAGGAGCAGCTTTGATTGCAGGAGCCATCCAAGAAAAAAATGTCTGCCAAGTTTTGCGTCGCATTCGGAACGATCTTACACAATGTTTTCCTGCCTGACAACTGCATGGAATGAAAGCCCATCGGCGAAGTCGATACCTTCAAGCGGACATTTGACAGATGCGCAAAGGCGATTATGATTTTCCGACAAAAATGACGGATGAGCAACTCTACGAATCGCTGACACAGTTTCACAGCAGCGGTCAAATCTCTTGGCCAGATGCCTCGCCCGAGCAATGGAGCGATTACCGATGGCAACTCAAGCACCGCGTATCGAATTTGGCGGCGCTGGAAGAAAAAATGAAGCTCAGTGACGAGGAGCGGGCGGGCGTGTTACTCGCTGGTCACAAGCTCGCGATGTCGATCACACCGCACTTTTTCGAATTGATCGATCGCGATGATCCGGATTGTCCGGTTCGTCGTCAGGTGATTCCGCGCATTGAAGAAGGCTGGACGGCCCCCGAAGAAATGGCTGACCCCTGCGGCGAGGACAGCCACATGCCGGTACCGGGTCTCGTTCATCGTTACCCTGACCGTGTGCTTTTTCTCGTGACCGATCGCTGTGCCTCCTACTGCCGCTACTGCACTCGTTCGCGTGTGGTATCCGGTGTGGGTGATCAGCAATTGGAAATCCAGTGGGAATCCGCTTTCCGCTACCTCGAACAACACAGCGAAATCCGCGATGTTCTTCTTTCCGGTGGGGATCCCCTGCTCCTGTCCGATGACAAACTCGACCGCATTCTCACCCGCCTGCGATCGATTCCTCACATTCAGTTTTTGCGTATCGGCTCGCGCATTCCGATCTTTCTCCCCCAGCGCATCACTCCGGAGCTCTGCGCTCTGCTGCAAAAACACCACCCGCTTTTCATTTCGATCCACACCAATCATCCCAAAGAACTGACCTCCGAGGTGCGTGCCGGACTCGAGCGTTTGGCAAATGCCGGAATTCCCATGGGCAATCAGTCGGTGCTGCTGCGCGGCGTCAATGATTCCGCCATCGTCCAACGTGCCCTGGTTCACAAACTACTGATGTGCCGGGTGAGACCCTACTATCTCTACCAGTGCGACTTGATCAATGGCTCCTCCCATTTGCGAACATCAGTAGCAACGGGCTTGGACATTATCAATCACCTGCGAGGACACACCACTGGCTACGGTATCCCACAATTTGTTGTTGATGGCCCCGGTGGTGGCGGGAAAATCCCACTCAATCCGGACTACATTCTCAACCGACAGCCTGGACGCGTGATTTTGCGGAATTATCAGGATCAAATCTTCGAATACCCTGATCCGCATCCGATTCCTGAGCAGGCGCTTAAAGAACTTCATCATCTCGCCAACAACAACCAACCTATCAGCCATGTGGGACATCACCTTTCTCCAACTCTTTGATCGTTGCCTGAAACTTCACGCCAGCGGGCGCCGCGATTATGAATCGTTTTTTGAAAAAGAAGACATCGCATTTCTCGATTCGATCGGCTACCAACCCCGGGAGTTTTACGACTTCGTCGAAGATCTCAACAACGAGCAGGAGCCCGCTGCGAGCACGGCCTTGTTGATTGCCGCGGTGCGTCGCGACTATTTTCGAATCAAGCAAGCCAGCCAGCGTTCCTCCCATGTGATTCTCCGGGATGAATTACCTACCTTCGGTGATACTCTCGAGGGAATCGCCTATTTGCCTCGAATCATTTCCAAGGCCCGTGGAAAACTTCGTGGAGAATTGGATCCCGATATCATGTATGGCTGCGGCGGGGATCGTCATTTTCTCGCACAGCATGGAAATATTCACCCAGCCGATTTCCTTCGTCATGTCTGGGCTGCAGGTGATGACGATCGAACGATTGCAAACTTCGTGACGGGAGCCAAAGCCTCATCCCATGATCATGGATTGACTCCCTAAAGCAAGTTCTGCCGTGTTGTGACAATAGGTGACACAATGAGCTAATTTACTTCTTGCCTGTAATGGTGGTTTCTTTAGGATGCATGCACATCATTGCCCATGACTTCCGCTCGATTCTTATTATTGCTACCAACTGCGTGCATCTGCATGGTTTTATGCCAGTGCGGGGCAAGTTTTGGTAACGGCAATATGGGCGGGCCGTCCATTTCGGAGCGTACCGCTCAAATTTCCGCTGAGCCCAAAGGGAATTTCTACTACGGCAGGCGTTATTTCGTTCAAAAGACGAGATTTTGGGGCTACTTGAGAAAACCAGGCCAATCAGCCAACAAGTCGCAACTGGTGGTGATGGAAGAATCCCACAAGCTCTGCCCAGATCGCCTGCCGGAAAATGGTCCTGACGGGCAATCCTATGGATTTGATCAAAATTATGAATATCGCATTTGGGGACATTTTACTGGAAGAAAAGTCTATGATGTGAACAGTAACCAATTTCTTCCTGAGTTCCAGCTCAGGGATTACCAGTTGATTCACCGGCAACCCGGATGGTTGTTTTCCCCCCGTGATCAGTATGACCCGAAGCGCATCAACTTGCTTCCTCGCTAGCTCAGACTTATCTCATGAAACAGAAACATGTCCACCGGGGTGTTTCCAGCAAACTACCCACGGCTACGGTAGTGAACAACGACCCCGTTTTGGGTGTTGGTAAATTGCGTCGTATCCACCGCACTTTCTCAAAAGCCCGGAGACGCGGAAAAAGCCGCCGTAATACGCGAGATAAAAGCGTTTACCTGAAATACAACCTTCGCGTCTTGTTTGCGTGTGTCGCGATGGCCTTCATTGCAGGTATCAGTTGGATGCTCTATCAGCAGATCAACCGGCCTGATGATCAGACAGTCATGAGCACCCTGGCCCAGGACACCTTCGTCATTCCTCATCCTCCAGCAGCGAAATGTGTCAGCATGGTGGAAGAGTTCCTCGCCAGCTCAAACGCCACAGAACTCGCGAAAATTTCACGTCTCAAGCGACTTGATGCAACGGAGGCATACTCACTATTGGTGCAATTCCGCAAAAATCTGGGAGAAGTTCAGCGAATCGAGTGGATGGGGGCAGAGGAAACCAATGGAATTTCTCTCGAGCGGGTCGTGGTAATCTACAAGTCGGGATCGATTCGCATCGCTTCGCTTGTGGATGTGGGACAGGGAGATTGGAAAGTCGACTTTGAATCATTCATTTCCCATCAGACCAAATCGTGGGAACAAATTACCGGTCAAGGAAGCTGCACGGCAGTGGTTCGCGTTAAAGTGAGGCCTGACTCTTATTACAACGGATATTTTCAGAACGAAAAAGAGTGGACCTGTCTTGCCTTGAACTTCGCGGATCAATCCGAACTGGTCTATGGCTACATTGCGCCCCAATCTCCTGCTTTTCTTGATATCGTAGCGATGCTCCGAGTGTCGGATCCCGCCGACATGATGCTGGTCATCTCCCGTGATGCTGGCATGAATCGCATGCAGTATGAAATTCAGCGGGTCATTGCACAAGGATGGGTGGAATCTGATGTTGAATTCAGCTCACGGAACATCAAGAAAAATCCCGAGGTTGATCAACCAACTCCTCAGTGACGCCAGCGACGTAGGAGATCGCCATAAGTGTCGATTCTCCGATCACGGAAAAATGGCCAGATTCGACGAAATTGTTCTACTTCGATATAATCAAGGTCATGGAGGAGAATTTCTTCCGACTCCACCGAAGCTTTGGCAACCAGTTCACCATAAGGATTCGCCACGAAAGACTGTCCCCAGAATTCCGTGCCATCATGACTGCCGCAACGGTTCACCGTGGCCACAAAACAGCCATTCGCAACAGCATGCCCGCGCTGGACAGTCTCCCAAGCACAATGCTGGGCGCTTCCTAGCTGCACTTTTTCACTGGGCAACCAACCGATGGCGGTTGGATAGATCAAGACCTGTGCACCGCCCAGCGCCATGAGCCTCGCGGCTTCGGGATACCATTGATCCCAGCAAATCAGCACACCAATTTTACCATAACGGGTATCCCACACCGGGTAACCACTATCTCCGGGAGTGAAGTAGAATTTCTCCTCAAACCCCGGGTCCTGGGGAATGTGATTTTTTCGATAGAGCCCCATCAGCGAACCATCGGCATCAATGATCGCTGCGGTATTATGATAGAGACCAGGCCCACGATGTTCAAACAATGATGCCACCAAGACAACGCCCAGCTCGGATGCGAGAGAAGAAAGTTCATCCGTAACGGGACCTGGCAGGGTATCGGCAAGATTAAAACGCTCGGTATCTTCGACCGTGCAAAAATAAGGAGTGAGAAAAAGCTCCTGCGTCACCACAATTTGCGCGCCTTTTGCAGCAGCCTCACGAATCAACCGCTTATGATGCTCCCAAGAATCCTGTTTGGTGGCAAATGTCGTGGATTGTAGCAGAGCGATGCGTGGCATGGCCTGATGCATACCCGAGCCATTTGCTCCATGCAATCCGGAATCCGACAAAATACCTAGAAATTTGATTCGCATCACAGCGGCATTTGTTCTTATCTTCGGCTCACAAAAAGTATGATCACATTGACACCAAGTGCCGCCGATGAATTGCGCCGCATGCTGCTCAAAAAAGAATCGCTCACGCTCGGCCTGCGCCTTGCGGTGGAACGCGGAGGATGCGCCGGGCTTCAGTATGCAATGAAAATCTCAGAACCCGAAACGGGAGATGAGGTCATGGTTCACCCGAATGGTGCGAGGTTGTATGTTGCCCATGACAGCATCGAGTTTCTTCGTGGAAGTGAAATTGACTACTCAGATTCGCTCTCTGATGCAGGTTTCAAAATCTCAAATCCTAATGCGACTCGCTCCTGCGGATGCGGAACATCATTCGAACCAGCGAAAACTCCCAACGTCGAACTACCGCAAGGACAGCCCTGCGACTCCTGATTCATGGCTCGCTCGAAAATTGCCGACTTCGCCCGCAAGCGTCCGCCGTATTTTTGGTGGGTTCTCGCCCACGCACTGGCCCTGTGTTTCTGCGCCATATCGTGGATCATCACCACCTACGTTTTTGAAAATCCCGAATTACCGAAAAACTATCAGTTACTGAAAAAAATCGGACAAGCACCCACTCCCCAGCCATTTACGGTTCTCAAAGCTCCCGAAGGAGAATCGCTGCGTCCGGAATCGATTTACCGTCAATTCGCCGGCTATTCAGCTCCGGAAAACGACGCCAAACTCAGGAAAAAAAACTCACTCCTTCTGCGATCCTATCTTCAAGGCTACAAGGACAATATCAAACCGACTTATATCGAAGGCTCTTATCGCATTTTGCAGATTCGACCATTAACAACCGCGGATCTGTTATCTCCGGGTTTTGTCATACGTGCGCAGGCATTATTCCAGCCCGACAAGGACAGGCCGGCCAGCCCCTACCCTGTGATGATTGAGGCCATTTTTCCCTGCGATAACAAAGCGGCGTTTTCTTGGTTCAAGCCCGGTGATCTCATACGCATGCAAAAGATCCCTGATTGCATGGCCATCCTTCATATTTCCCTACTGGGCACGACAGATGAACCTATGGTGAATCTGACCGTAGCTCCCATTGCCTACAGTGAATACAAGATTGGAGACAGCCGATTGGTCAGCATTACCCCACCATTGGAAATCAATCTACAGGCAGGGTTTCCGCTTTTTGTTCCCATGGCTTCCACCCCCACCAAATGAGCGATCAATCAGGAAAAACAATGGCACGATTTCCATCAATGATGGTGCGGTCGTGCACGTGATAGCGGATGCCACGAGCCAATGCGATGCGCTCACAATTTCTTCCCAAACGCGCCAAATCGGCAGGGCTGTGGAAATGCTGAACCCGCTCCACTTCTTGCTCGATGATAGGCCCGGCATCCAGATCCGATGTTACATAGTGACAAGTGGCTCCGATTAATTTCACTCCACGCTCGTATGCTTGTCGGTAAGGGTTCGCGCCAATGAATGCCGGCAAAAAGCTATGATGGATATTGATCAATCTTCCGCGAAATTCCGAGCAAAACCAATCCGGCAAAATCTGCATGAAACGCGCCAAAACCGTCAGTTCCACATTTTGGTGCAGCAGCATTTTGTGAATTTCACGAAATCCCGACTCGCGTTTTTCACCATCCATTTCAACGTAATGGAAAGGAATCCCATAACGTTCCGCCACGTCACGACAATCCTTACGATTGCCGATGATCGATGTGATTTCGACAGGCAATTCGCCCATTTGTGCACGCCAAAGAATCTCATGCAAACAGTGATCGGTCTTGGTAACCAATACCGCGGTTCGCATCCGATAAGGCAGTGCGCGAAAGTGCCACTCCGCTTGAAGACTCCGCCCCAATTCACCGAAGCCATCAATAAATTCCTGAAGTGATCCACTCAAGCCTCGCGTGTCAATTTCCAGACGGGCGAAAAACTTCCCCCCCAACGAGTCCGAGAACTGGGCTAGCTCGACGAGATTCCCCGATGAACTGGCCACATATGACGCGACCTTGGCGACAATACCCGGCTGATCCGGACAATTCAATTTCAGTATCAATCCGTGAGTTTCTTTTTTCATGAAAATAAGGTCGTAGGGTGGTAAAGAAATTTGATGAAAATCATAAGGACAGGCAGGAAATCAAATCACAATGAACGCCGAACTTGATGAATCGACATTGCGGAAAACACCACCGACGACAAGTAAAAAACGATGGAGAAATCTGACTTGCACGCATCCCCGGAAAGAGTAACTTCCACTCAATGACAAATTATCATTCACGACGCACCATGCTGAAATGGAGTATTGCTGCCGCAGCGGTCGGTGGAATCACCTCAGCAAAAGCGGAAACCATCACACACAGCCTGCCTGCGCTCGACTTCGCGCCGGGCGCCCTTGAGCCACATGTGGACGCCGTCACCATGACCATCCACCACACGAAGCATCACGCCGCCTACATTACAAAACTCAACGAAGCACTTGCCACCCAGAAGGATTTGGCCTCGGTTCCGCTCGATGAGCTGATGGCACGCTTGCTAGAAATCAAGGATCCAGCGTTGCAAAGCACGCTCCGCAACCATGGTGGTGGTCATTGGAATCATAGTTTTTTCTGGAAAACTCTCACACCAGCATCGCAGTCAGGTCAACCATCCAAAGAACTTCGGCAAGCGATTGAGGCATCCTTTGGCTCAATCGATCAAATGAAAGCCGCTTTTGCCGATTCCGCGATGAAACGCTTCGGCTCCGGCTGGGCCTGGCTGATCTTGCAGAACGGCAAACTCAAAATCATTTCGACTCCCAATCAGGATAACCCACTGATGAAAGGTTTGGTATCGGATGGAGATCTGGGCACTCCCTTGCTGGGCCTCGATGTCTGGGAGCATGCATATTACCTCCACTATCAAAACCGCCGTGCCGATTACATCACAGCCTGGTGGAATGTGGTGAATTGGAAAGAAGTGCACGATCGCTTCATGGCCAAGCAATGATTTCACGTCGGGCACACAAAGGGATTGCAGTTACTCGGCACGCCGCTACGATCGTGGAATCCTCAACATGCCGATACAATTCCAAGCACCCGAGTGGTTTTTGCTCGCTCCCACCTTGCTGATCGCGGGATGGTTCTGGAAAAATCTTGAGATATACCGTCCGCTTCGCATGGTGCTGATTGCGGTGTCCGCTTTCCTATTGGCAGATCCATCCATACGCAAACAACAGGACGCGCTCGATCTCTACGTATTGCTGGATCGCTCGGAATCGACCGAAGACCTCGTGGATCAAGGCCTCCCCGAATGGCAACGACTTTTGGAAAAATCAAAACCATCGTCTCGCGATGAGCTTCACATGATCAACTATGCGGCGGAAATTGCCCCGCTCGGTGCGGACGGCGCGGTCTTCACCGGATCCCGCAAGCTTACACGCACCAATCTCGCGCTGCAAACCATCGCAACTCTTGCCAAGGAAGACAAACCGGCACGCGTCTTATTGTTTACCGACGGATACTCCACAGAACCCCTTCACGAGGCCACTGCCCAACTCCAGGCTCGTGGAATCCCTGTGGACTTTCGCCTGATCCGCGAAAATATCCAAAATGATTTCCGTGTGGCACGACTGGACTTTCCCGACCGCGTTCAGGCTGGCGAGCCGTTTCTTTTATCGGTCACCGTGCGCGGATCGAAGGACGGCGATGTGCCACTTACCCTGATGCGCAACCAGCAACCGCTGACAGAAACCAAGGTAACGTTGACAAATGGCGTGGGCAAGGTCGAGTTCACGGATCGAATACCCCGTGCCGGTTCATTTGAATACTCGGCGCAAATCACTCCATTGGAGGATCAACATTCTGGAAACAATCGACTTTCACGATGGATCGAAATTACCGGTGGACCTCGCGTCTTGTTGGTCACGCGCTATCAAGACGACCCATTGGCAAAAATCTTGACCTCGCTGAATTTCACCGTCGAGATTGTCAGCGAGCTATCTCAACTGAGTGCGGGCAAACTCTCGGGAACGCGTGCGGTGATTCTGAATAATGTTCCCGCCCATGAAGTTCCCAAGGCATTCCTGGAAGCGCTGCCATTTTATGTGTACGAGCAAGGTGGAGGACTGATGATGGCGGGCGGCGATCGCTCTTTTGGTTCAGGTGGATACTTTGAGTCTGCCATTGATCCGCTGTTGCCCGTGTCGATGGAACTGAAATCAGAACACCGTAAGCTCGCGGTGGCGCTTGCCATCGTGATGGATCGTTCGGGATCCATGGGTGTCTCCGTCGCTCCGGGCAAAACCAAGATCGACCTTGCAAACCAAGGCGCAGTGAATGCCATTCAATTGCTCGGCAACATGGATCAGGTCGCGGTGATCGCCGTGGACTCTGAACCCGAGACATTCGTGCCGATTACGCAAATCAACGGCAAGCAGGAGGCGCTTTGCAAAGTCGTGCGCAAGGTTCAGTCCTCGGGTGGTGGGATTTATGTGTATGAAGGCCTCAAGGCGGGATGGGACGCGTTGAAAAAATCCAATGCCGGTACACGACACCTGATTTTATTCACAGACACGGCGGATACCGAAGAACCGGGAGATTACAAACGCTTGATCAAACAAATGACCGATCAGGGCGCCACGATTTCTGTGATTGGGATGGGTACTCCCGCGGATCCCGATGCCAAGCTTTGCGAGGAAATCGCCAAACTGGGCAAAGGTCGCATGTTCTACAGTGACAAGCCCATGGATATTCCGAAAATCTTCGCTCAAGAAACAGTGACGATCGCCCGCTCGGCTTTCATTGAGGATCCGACGAAGACCAAACAAACCGGACGCTGGGCCGAAGTTTCCCCCCAACCGTTGCAATGGTTGGGTGCGGTTGATGGATACAATCTCTCTTATGCACGCGAGGATTCCACGGTTTCATTGGTGTCATCGGATGAATACCTCGCTCCTTTGGTGGCTACCGCACGGCGCGGTTTGGGACGCACCGCAGCCATTTCATTTCCTCTGGGTGGAAAAAAATCAGACGCCACAAGACAGTGGCCTGAATATGCCAATTTCCTTCAAACCACGACCCGCTGGCTCATGGGACTGGACTTGCCACCGGGGATAGGACTGAAGCAACAATCAGAGGGTTCACGACTAACCTTGAACCTTCTCTACGATCCCGAACTATGGTCGGAGCAATTTCAGAGCAATCCTCCCAAGATCCGGATTCTTGAGTCGAACGCCGATTCGCAAAGTTACGACTTGCCTTGGCGCCGTATTGCACCGGGACGTTTTTCTGTTAGCCGGGATCTTGAGGAAGGCGCGATCGTGAGGGGTGCGATCCAGGTGGGAACATACGCCATTCCATTCGGCCCCATCACTCTCGGATCATCCATCGAATGGGCGTTCGAACCGGAAGCCATCAGTGAGCTGCGCGCCGCATCCAAACAAACCGGAGGGAGGGAATTACTGGACCTAACATCCGCCTGGTTGCGTCCACCCTTCATTCAGGATACATCTCTCCGCTTTCCTCTATTATTATTGTTGTTAGGCCTGCTGTTGGTCGAAGCACTGATCACACGCACAGGGTGGAAACTACCCGCGTTTGCCGGTCGAATTCCTCGCGTGAAAACTCCCAGGATCCGTACCAAGAAAGCAACTGTTCCTTCAGTGATCGAAGAACCTATCATGGTTCGTCATGAGGAAAAACCCGTGCAGCCTGTGCATGAGATCGAGGAGTCAGCGCGTCGTTCCCGCTTCCAGAGAGCAAAGGATCGCAAGTAATGGAAGAAAAATGATGACAAATCTCATCAAAAAAAATGAAACGATCCGTTTGTCATTTGCCAATTCTTTGTTACGCTTCGCGCCGTGAGCGACTCCGTCAATCCTACTACAAGACTTCTCTCTGCATTGGACCTCGGCCCATCATGGGCGCGTGATGCCATACCGCGCCCTGCCGGTCGGAGCGCCAAGGCCGCAGCGGAACCTGCTGCTGCAGAAGTTCGTCCCGCACGACGCAGCGATGATAAGAAGGACCGCGGCTTCGCGCCTCGCTTTCAAGATCGCTCCGGACGTGATGATCGCCGTGGAGGCCAACGTGGAAGTTTTGATAATCGACGTTTCTCCCGACCCGAACCAGAAGCGGTCGTATCCCCCGCTCCCGGAGTCAAGGTTCTCATCGAACCGAACGCGGATGCCCTTCATCTGATTGCCAAAGAAGTCATCCATGTCGCCAGGGTCTATTCACTTTTTGATATTTCCAAAACGCTACTGAGCCAGCGCGAGCGCTATCATGGGGTTTTCACCGTCGATGAATCCAAAGCCCCGCTCTACTATGGTCATCGCGATCATTCGCTATGGCTGACCAAGGAAGAAGCCGTGCAACATTTCTGGAAGGCCGATTGGCGGACTGATCTCTATGAGGAAGAGGAAGTGGAGGTCGATGGCCCTGCCGGTAATTTCCAGGTCATCGCCAAATGCGGACTTAGTGGAAAGGTGTTAGGTCCTCCGAATTACCACGCTTATCAATCCACAATTCGCCAAATGCACCGCGAATTTTTCCCGGCAATGCCTTTCGATCGCTACGCCGCCAAGATTGTCACCGAGCGAAGCGAGGAAGCTGTTCAGGCATGGCTCCATGGCATGAAAACCAAATTGCGCTGGAAACCCGTAGGCCAGGAAGAAACCTTGTGGCTCGAAGATCGCGCCGCGGTGGAACAACATTTCCTCAACCACCGTTTTCCAGAAATGTATGTGGCCACTCATCGTGTGGAGATCCCCGCAAACACCAACATCGGTTTTTTCTCACCAAGCCTGCTGGTCAGTTTCAAGAATGCCGCGCGCCATGCCGCCCAGCATCCCGCCATCATCATCCCCACGGTCTGCACCTTGTTGGAAAAGGAACATCTTCCGGTTTTCAAAAAACAAGGCAAACTTTACGCAGGACCATCCCGCCCCCATCCCATCCCCGACGATACCGCTTTTGCCGATCGCATGGACTTGATCGTGAAGTGGATGCGTTCCAATCCCGAAACCAAGTTATCGAAGCTATGGAAAGCCGTTCTTCCCGAGGGCGAAACCGACCCATCCGCAGAATGGTTGGCTGATCTGTTCTGGCTGCTTTCCCAAGGCCATCTTTTGCTTTTCGCCGATGATTCGCTGATCCTTCCGCTGCGCCGCAAGGCCGAACCGGCGCCAGCCAAGCCTGATAAAGCCAAGCCAGCAGCATCCACCGAGGGCAAGGAAGCCAAAGCCCGCAAACGCAAACCGCGGAAACGCCGCAAGCCTCTGTTGCGCATCATCGAAAAACGCGTGAGCGATCTCCCCCCACTGCTCCGCAAACGCCTTCAGGGTTTTGACCGCACCATCGCCCACCGTCTCCGCCTGAAAGACCAATCCCGCATCGCGCTGCGTGAGATCAACACCGAAATCGAAATCCCTGACACCGAAGACTAACACCATGAGCCATCCCGCTTCTTTTTCCAACGTAACTGTCGATACCAAAGCCAACGTTTATTTCGACGGAAAAGTCGTATCTCATTCCGTCCATTTTTCCGATGGATCAAAAAAAACGCTTGGTCTGATTTATCCAGGTGAATACCATTTTGGGACGGCAGCCGCGGAGCGCATGGAAATCGTCGCCGGTTCATGTGAGGTAACTCTTGATGGCTCGGCCGACACCGTGCACTATGCCGAGGGAACGTTTTTCGATGTCCCGGCAAACAGCGGATTCTCGATCGCCGTCAACGAAGGCATTTGCGAATACATCTGCTCATTTTTGAGCTAGGCCGAGTCAGCGAGTTTCATCTCGCCAAAATCCTGGCCATGAGATAATTCCCGCGTATGCCGACCTTTGCCAACCTTGCCGGACTGTGGGCCCTATTGGGGATTCCAGCCGTCATTCTAATCCACTATCTCCAACGCAAGGCGCAAATCATTCCGGTATCGACCCTTTTCCTGTTAGAAAAAACCCAACGCGAGGCAACGAGTGGACGTAACTTTGATCGCCTGACGAATTCAGTTCCGCTGTGGATGCAGCTGTTGGGTGTTTTGCTTTTGACCTGGCTGTTGATCGAACCACGCTACCCGCTGGAACGCAGCACACAACGCATCGCGATCGTCGTCGATTCCTCGGCATCGATGTCGGTGTGCAAGGATCGTCTGTTGGAACAGTTGGCCAAAGAATTGCCGGAATTGCGAGGTTTTGCGACCGATGTCGAGTATACCCTGTGGGAATCCACACCGGGAAAGCCACGGATCTATGCCGGTGGATCTCTGGAAGAATTATTGTCGACACTCCAATCCTGGCAACCTCTGTCAGGAACCACGGATCCCACTCTCGCTCTCCGATTGGCCCGATCGATTGTCTCCCGCGAGGGAATTGTCATCTACGCCACCGATACTCCTGCGGAGAAACTCCCTTTCGACACTGTTGTGTTATCGGTGGGAAAAGCCATCGATAATGTCGGTTTCACAGGCCTCTCGTTCGAAACCAAAGATGGATCCCTGTTGTGGCGTGCCACATTGCAGAACTACTCCGAAACGGCAACCACCCGGACTTGGCAAGTCAATCAAAGCAATGGTTCTCCCGGCGCTCCCAAAACGATTGAATTACCGGCACGCAGTGTTGTGACACTGCAGTCGAATTTCCCGCAGAAAGAACAGCGTCTGGAGCTGAAACTCTCTGCGGATGAATTTACTGCAGACGATACCTTGCGAATGGTCCGTCCGCAGCCGAAAAAACTCAAGCTTTCCACAGCACCCACACTCAAAAGCTTATCGGAAAAATTACTGCGTTCCATCGATCAATTGGAAATTGGATCGGAGGCAGACGCAGACATCTTCTTGATATCTTATGATCCACTCGATCCTTCTCCGATTATGGGAAATGCCGTGATCTTCGTGAATGATGGCACACAGGGCGGACAATATCTGGCAGGTGGAATCATCGCTGAAAAACACCCACTGATGGACGGCCTCAATTGGCAATCATTGCTCGTGCGCGAGACGATTTCATTGGAGTCGAGTCCCAGCGATCAGACCCTGCTCTACCAGGACAAACGTCCTCTCATCTTGCTGCGTGATTCACCGGGTGATTCCAAACGCCCCGGAACACAGCAACTGCGATTCAACTTCGATCCCCGACTCTCCAATATCGAAAATCAACCGGCCCTGATTGTCACGTTGTTGCGATTCATCGAGCAAATCCGCGATCGCAAGGTAGCACCGTCGCAGGAAAATATGGAAACTTCTCAACCACTGAGCGTAGCCATGATCTCTCATACGCCGGAAAACCCGCTTCGCCTGACAGAACTCAATGCCAAGGGTGAAGCACTACGCAGCGCGTCCCTGGATGCCAATTTACCCATGCAAACTCCCGACGTGCCAGGTTACTATCGTTATCAACAAGGCGATCAAATTTTGATGGAAGTGGCCACACATTTTGCGGATACAAGGGAAGCCGATTTTCGCGCATGCGCCGAGATGAATCAACTCGGTGATGCGAAGGCGATCGCGATTCAAGCCCACAGCAAGGGATATCCCTATTGGCAACTCTGGCTGCTGGGATTGATCGGAGTGTTACTCATCGCATGGTATTTTACCCGCGAGCGGAACCGTGACGATTCCTCCAATCTGGTATCAGTCAGTCCCTGACTTCCAAAATGCTTGCCATTACACGGCGTTGCCCTGTAGTTTTCCACCAGTTTCTCACGTAACACCCAATCACATAAAATCCCATGGAATTTCAATGTCCCCACTGCCAGCTCAGCATGACCGCCGAGGAGGAACATGCCGGAAAAATTGTATCCTGCCCGGGCTGTAACGGCAGGTTCCAGATTCCGCCATTGCCGACCAGCGCCGCGAAATCCCATCAAACCACTTCGAGTGGAATCCATCAGGCCCCACAAGGACAGCGGGGCGGCTGGAACGAAGAGGATCACGCCAATGTGAATTTCTTCGCCAGTCTCGCCTACGGCGTCGTCATCTGTACGCTTTTTCTTGTCGCCATGATTCCCCTTCTCGGCACGAATCCTCAAGAACCGAAATTCGGTGATCTCTTTCTTCGCCGTGGATGGGTCAATTATGCGGAAGTTTTTCTTTTTATCTGGGGTGTGGTCATTCTGGTCATGAAATGGAAAAAAACCAATCGTCAGCGACGAGCCATGCTTCTGGATATCGTGCCTAACAAACTCGGCAGCGAAATCAATTCGCAAAGCGTGGGCGGGTTCATCGATCATATCTACAAACTGCCCCATCGTCTTCGCGATAGTCTCATGGTCAATCGCATCCGCAAAGGCATGGAACTGTTTGAAAAACGCAACAACAACGGTGAGGTCGCCACATTTTTATCGGCACAGTCCGATATCGATGCCAATCGCATCACCGGTTCTTACACCCTCTTGAAAGTTTTCCTCTGGGCAATTCCGATTCTCGGGTTTATCGGCACCGTGCAGGGACTGTCTCAGGCCGTGAGCTCCCTGTCTGCCGGGTCCACGGATCCGGAAGCACTCAAGGCCTCGATCAACAATCTTACGAGCGGTCTCGGCGTTGCCTTTGACACTACCCTGCTGGGGCTCATTCTCTCGATGATCATGTCCTTTCCCATGGCAGTGATGCAAAAAGAAGAGGAGGAACTGCTCACGGAGATTGATGCGTTTTGCTCTGAAAAACTTCTGCCCAAGCTCAATGATTCCAGCAAGGCGACCGATGATCTCCTTCTGTCCCAGGCAGAAAATATCCCCGCTTTCGCAGCATCACTATCCCGCGCTCACGAGGTGTTTCTGGTCAAGTTGCAGGACGCTTCGACTCTCCTACGCGATGCCGGTGACATTCTCAAAAATCGTCTCGATGCCCATCAAACAAAAGTGGAGGGCACATTTCAACACGCTGTGGATAAACTGACTTCGGAAACGCGCGATGCCTTCGTGCAGCCAGCCGCGCAGTTGAACGAGTATTTTGCCTCATTGTCCAAGGGCGTCGAATCGCTCAATACCACGTTGAAGCAATTGGGTGGCGAAACGATCACCATCAAGAAAAAAGGACTATTCTCGCGCTGATCTCGATCCTCGCCGCTTGTCATGTCACGTCGCCAATCCAGTTCGACCGGAGTATCGCTCTTCCCATTCTTGAGCATTCTCGCGTGCTTGATTGGCATTCTGACCATGATGATCAAAATCATCAGTGATATCAAGGCACAAGAGTCGTCCGGTCGAGATGAACAGGAATTGGCGCGCGCGAAGCAATTTCAGCAAGTCAACGCCGACATCAAGAAACAGGAAAAAGAACTGGAAAAAATCAAAGCGGTTCTCAAGGAGCGCAATGCGGCGTTGGTGGAGTTGAGTGAACTGGAAAACAAACGCATCGTTCTGCGCAAGAAACTCGCCGATGCCAAGGCTGCGCCATCCCAATCCGACGCGTCTTTGCAAAAAATGTTAGAGCAGATCATCGATCAAATCGCTGCGCTCAAGAAAGAACGTCCCTCACTGGAGAAACAGCTTGCCGAGCTCAAAGCGGAACTCGAGCGTCGCAAAATCAAGCCTGATAACAAACCGCATCCCGTGCGAATCAACCCCGCAGGTTCCGGTATCTCCGCCAACACCGAATTGGTTTTCATCGAGTGCAATGGCAACGGCCTGGTGATTCTCGATAAAAACGGCAGCAAAACTCCGGTATCCACCGCCACGATTGAAACCGATGGCAAGTTGGCGGGCACCTTCAATCAGATCAAGTCAAGCCGTGAGCACTTGGTGTTATTTTTGATCCGCGCGGACGGTCATGGGGCATTCCGCACTGCCGGTGCCTATGCCGAAACCAAATACAATCTTCGCATCGGCAAGTTGCCTGTGCCGACCCAGGGCGAGATCGACCTGACACTCTTCTTAAAACGATAGAATCATGGCACGGAAAAAATCAAACGACTCGGAAGCAGTGAGCATGGACTCCTTGATGGATGCCCTCACGAACGTCGTAGCCGTATTGATTGTGATTTTGATTTTATTGCAGGTGGATGTCACCAACACGGTGCAAAAATTACTGGATGATCTCAAGCCGGCAACGCCCGAACAAATCGCGGCCGCCCAGCAGCAAAAAAACCAGTTGCTGGAACAAATCAAAAAACAACAGGAACTTCTCAAGGCGCCCGAGCCAACGCCTCAGGAATTGGGGAAAATCGAAGCGGATCTTTCTTTATTGGAAGACTCCCTGAAAAAGCATGACGCGGGCTTGATGGAGTTGGCAAAATTGCAGCAACAAGTCGAGGCGCAAAAGAAAACCGAAGCGGACGAACGCAAGAAAACAGAGGTGGTTCTCGCGGAGATCAATCGACTCAAGGCGCTACTGGACCAAACTCCGATCCCCAAAGTCCCGCAGCCCACGGTCGTCAAAATCCCCAACAGTCGTGATATTCCCGAAACCGCTGATATCCTCTACTGTTACATCGCCGGTGACCAAGCGCATTTTGTGGATCCGGCCGAGGCGAAAAAAATGGTGATGGCTGATTTCAAGAGCAACGAACGCAACCTGCTCAAGGAGATCCGCAAAATCCCGAAAAAAGCCGACGTGAAAATCTACGATCAAGAAAAAACGGTGCAATTTTTCGCACAACGCAACCTGAAAGTGCGCAACCAATTGATCAGTGTGCCCTACAACAAACCATGGCCGCGACTGAACTACCGCATCAGCTTCGACCCGAAAAAAGGTGATGCAAGCCTCGCAGATATGGAACAGGAACGCGGACGATTTCACAAAATCTGTGACCGTGTCCGGTCATCTCCCAGGAACGTTTTGATCTTCAAGGTGAATCCTAATGGTTTTGCCACCTACATCAAAGCGCGGGAGATCGCCGATCGGATGAACGTCGCCTGCGGATGGGAGATCGATGGCAACACCTACTTCCAAGCGCCGCTGGAATTTGAAGTCAATCGTCTTGAGCAACCCCCACCACCCCAACCAGGCGCGCCCCCCGCCAAACCCGCCCCCAAACGCAAGCTTGATTGAGGAATATGAAATGCCATATTTCTCGGTTCCCCTCGCGATCAATATTGGAAATGCCCCTAGCATATCGCGTGATACATACTAACGGCGATCAAGCTAGGGAAAACTTGACTTTTAGTAATCCTTGCAAAATAAAGGATTGAAGCTTTGGCAAGACATGATGCTGCAAACAACTCAGTATTCCTCTTGGGTGCCCCTTGCAGCATCAAGGGTTTTCTCCCTTGCTTGATCGCCCCGAATACACACTCTAAAAATAGAGCTTGCCGAGGTAGCTGCCTGCGACTATACCACGCGCCACATCATTCACCGCCATGGCCAGTACACCCGTCATCAATCTCCGCAAAGGACACGCCGTCCGCCACAACAACGAAGTCTGCATCGTGATCAGCCACGAGCTCAAGACGCCTCCACGCATGGCTTCCTACGTGCAAATGTCCGTGCGCAGCGTGAACACGCAGAAAGTTTTCAATCTCCGCCTCACCTCGAACGATTCCATGGACAGCGTGCTGCTGGAGCGCATCCCGCACGAGTATTCCTACAAAGATTCAGGCGGCTACCATTTCCTCAACAACGACACCTACGAAGACGTGGTCGTACATGAGGACCTGATCACTCCGGTGAAATACTACCTCATTGAGGGCCACACCTACACCCTACTCTTCACCGACTCCAATGTCGCCGCAGTGGAATTGCCTCCTTCCATGGTCATGATCGTCGCCGATTCCCCTGAGGGTGTCAAAGGCGACTCCGCCAACAACGTTTACAAAGCCGCTGTCATGGAAACAGGACTGACCATGCAAGTGCCCCTGTTCATCAACCCCGGCGAAAAACTCATCGTCAAGACCGAAGACGGATCCTACCTGGGTCGCGCTTGATTTGTTACTACGATCACTTTTCCAAAAAATGCGGATGTGCTGAACACATCCGCATTTTTGTATCGAGCTCCTTTGAGATTGAAGAAAAACAGGCAGGATGCCAGTGCTCCGTTCGGGATCAAATCTTCATCAATTCCTTTTCCTTCGTCGCGACGTGGGCGTCGATTTCTTTGACGGATTTGTCGGTGAGTTTCTGCACGTCGTCTTCGAAGACTTTTTGACCATCCTCGGTCAGGATGTTCGAGGCTTTCATTTTCTTAGCGGCATCCATGCCTTCCTTGCGGACCTGGCGCACGCTGACTTTGGCCTCCTCGCCCATTTGTTTGACCAGTTTCACCATCTCACGACGGCGCTCTTCCGAGAGTTCAGGCACAGGCACGCGGATGGAACGATCGGCAGCGGAGGGGTTGAGGCCCAGTTTGCTCTCGCGGATGGCACGCTCGATGTCCTGGGTCGTGGAGGGATCAAAGGGCTGCACCATCAGCATACGGGGCTCGGGCGTGGTGACCACGGCTACGGCCTTGAGTTTCATCACCGAATCATAAGCCCGCACATACACGTCCATGTTCTCGATCAAGGCCGGTGAGGCCTTGCCTGTGCGCACACCGCTGAATTCTTGCAGCAAGTGCTCTACGGCATTCTGCATGTCCATTTCTACTTCTAACAATGCTTCATCTGGGTCCATAACGTAAGGAGAAAAAATTATTGAACAATAGTGCCGATCGCGCCGCCTTGCAGAGCATCGGTAATGTTTCCGGGTTGCTCCAAATCAAAGACGATGATGGGAATCTGATTGTCCATGCACAGACTGAAAGCCGTGGTGTCCATCACCTTCAACTGTGAGGAAATGCACTCCTGGAAAGAAACGGTATCATAGCGTTTGGCAGCGGGATTTTTCTTTGGGTCGCTGTCATAGACACCATCCACCATCGTTGCTTTGAAAATCACCTGCGCCCCCATTTCACTGGCGCGAAGAGCGGCGGTGGTATCCGTCGAGAAAAACGGACTACCGGTGCCTGCGGCGAAAATCACGACCTTGCCTTCTTCCAGATACTTTTCCGCGCGTCGGCGGATGAAGGTTTCGGCCACGTTTTGCATCTCGATGGCCGACATCACCACGCAGGGCACGCCTTCGTCTTCCAGGGCGCTTTGTAGGGCGAGAGCATTCATGACCGTGGCGAGCATGCCCACGTAGTCGGCGGTGGCGCGGTCCATGCCACGAGCGCTGGCGGAAGCGCCGCGCCAGAAATTCCCACCGCCCACCACCACACCGAGCTGAAGTCCGCTTTTCATCGCCGCGGCGATTTCACTGGCGATGCGGTCGACGATTTCCGGAGAGATATTGTCCCGGCTCCCCACTTCCCGCAGGGCTTCGCCACTGAGTTTCAAAATGGCACGGCGGAAATTACGGACATCGGATGGAGAAGTGGCTGACATGGTTGGTAAAAGGCTGCGGAAGTAAACCAACAAATTTTCCCGATGGCAATTCCCAACACTGACGAAACAAAAAAATTCTGCCACGCCTGCAACACGCTGGAACTTCATCGAAAATTCACAAAATCAATCTCGAAATCGACAAGTCCCCGGCGTAGAGTATCGCAACGAATTTATGGCGAGCAGCAAACCAGCAAAGACCGCAAAGAACCGTCGAGCGGAGCAAGAAGAAATGAAGCCGCCGTCGCTGCTTTCGCTGCTATTATTCTGGCCTTTTCACCTGTTTCACCACTTCATCCGCCATCAGCGCTGGTTTGTCCGCGTCCTGCTTCGTTGTGCCGGCGATCCGATGATTGCCGGTCTTTATGTTCTGCTGTTTCTGTCCGTCATCTACGGTTTCCGAGCCAAACAATATGACCTCGGTAAAATCCACGAAATGCCCGAGCGATCAGTGATTCTGGATCGTCGTGGCACGGAAATGGCGCGCATGCACGGTGAGATCCGCGACATCATTTCGCTCGATCAGGTATCCGCTGATTTCCGCAAGGCCATCCTCGCCCGTGAGGACGAGCGATTCTACAAACACGGCGCCTTCGACCCTATCGGCATCGTCCGCGCCGCCATCAACAATTCGCGTGGCAAACGTGAAGGAGCATCCACCATTACGCAGCAATTGGCGGCGGATGTTTTCAAACTCAAGCAATACGGAGTCAAACAAAGCCTGCCCCAGTTGATCGACCGCAAGTTTCTCGAAATCGCCATCGCCTACCGCATCGAACATTATCTCGGGAGCAAAGACCGGGTCCTGGAGGCTTATCTCAATTCGATCAACTGGGGACGGTCCATCCGCGGCATCCAGGAGGCTTCCCGCATTTATTTTGAAAAAAACGCCTCCGAGCTCGATCTATCGGAATCCGCGATGTTGGCAGGAATCGTCCGTGGGCCTGATGCTTTCAATCCCTTTCATAACATGGATGCCGCGATCCGTGAGCGCAACTCGACACTGGAACGGATGGTAGCTGCGGAAGTCATCAGCCGGCAACAGGCTGATGAGGCCAAGGCGCAAACTCTCGACATCCGGCCCGCGAACCGCCGCAAGGTGCGCGAGTCTTATGCCCTCGATGCCATTCGGCGTGATCTGGAAATCATTCTGGAGAAAGAAAACATCGAATTCGGCGGCTTGATCATTACCACCACGATCGACCACCTGATTCAAAGCAAAGCGGAAGAAGCCGTCGAAGCCACCTTGTCGAAAATCGAGAAAGCATCAGGATACCCGCACCAGACCCGCGCCCAGTGGCAGGCCATTCCCGAAGGCAAAAAAACTCCCACGGCTTACATCCAGGGTTCGGCGGTCGTGATCGAAAACCACACTGGCGCAGTGTTGGCATTCGTGGGCGGACGCTCGGCCGACGAGTCAAAATTCAACCGCGCCATTCAAGCCAAACGACAAATCGGATCGGTCTTCAAACCCTTTGTCTATCTCGCGGCGTTCGATAAAGGGATGCGGCCTGATACGATGCTATCCGATGCGCCGATTGCTCCGGGCGAAATCAAGGGCGCGCCATCGTCATGGCGACCCAAAAATTCCGATGGATCCTATGGTGGCACGTTTCCCGTATCCTACGGCCTGATCAAATCCCGCAACACCATGTCGGTCAGGGTCGGCAACTTTGCGGGACTGGGTAATGTCACTCATGTGTGTGAGCAGGCATTCAACCTCAAATTGCCGCAAACCCCCTCCTCCTACCTCGGTTCCTGGGAAGCGACCCCCTATCAAGTGGCATCCGCCTACTCCATGCTGGCGAATGGTGGTACGCGTTACCGTCCATTTTTGATTTCATCGATTCGCAAGCGCAGCGGCGAACTGGTCTACGAGACGCCACCCCTGCCCTATCAGGCGGCATCGGCGGGTTCCGCCTATCAAGTTTCGAAAATTCTGGAACAAGTGACCACCACTGGCACAGCGAGCTCTGTGAAAAGACTCGGGTTCGACAAACCCTGCGCAGGCAAAACCGGTACCACGAACAATTTCAAAGACGCCTGGTTTGCAGGTTACACCTCATCGCTGACCTGTGCGGTGTGGTGTGGAATGGATGATCCCAAACGCACCGTGCAAGGTGGCTACGGAGCTACCCTGGCGCTACCCATCTGGGTGGACATCATGAAAACCGCGGATCGCCTGGGCTATCGTGCGAATGCTTTCCAGCAAATGACCCGCGACTCCGGCATGGTCAGTTGCTCTCTTTGCAAATCATCCGGCAAACGAGCCACATCCGGATGCCATGCGGCGGGAACTTCCTACGTGGACCAGGTGCCTTCGGATATTTTGCCGGCTTCAAACGACTTTTGCCCTGTTCATCCAGCCCGCGCCATTCCGGTCGATGAATCCGACACTCCCCCATCCCGCACGGCGACTCCCATGCGCGCCATACCAGTCGAGGATCCTTCCCGTCAACCGTTGCGCGCTCTGCCAGTCGAGGAATGATGACTTCCCCTCTCGACTTTTGCTTGAATCAATGGCATGATTTCCGCGTAATTTGAAACTCATTTCCCATCATCGCCATGCTTACCTTGCTGAAAATCCGCAATCTCGCCCTCGTCGATGAATTATCCTGGGAACTCGACCGCGGACTCATCAGCGTTACTGGTGAAACAGGGGCGGGTAAATCGGTGATTGTTGGTGCTCTCAAACTCGTCCTGGGTGAAAGAGCTGACAAATCGCTCATTCGCACTGGGGAGGAAACCTGCGTGGTAGAAGCGATGTTTTCTCTGAAGCCATCCGAGGATATCCATGCCATTTTTGCCAAACACGCACTGGATTACGATCCGCAGGAAGACTTGATCATTCGACGAGTCATCAGTACGAGCAATACGCGCCAATTCATCAACGATTCCCCTGTCACCCTTGGTTTGTTGAAAAGACTGGGGGAACACCTTGTCGATCTCCATGGTCCTCACGATCATCAGTCGCTTTTGTCGACGGATCGTCAGCTCTCCATGCTCGATGCCTTTGCCAGCTCGGAAACTCAAGTGGTGAATTATCGGAGTCACTGGCAATCATGGAAAAACAAATTGAGTGAGTGGCAGGAACTGCGTGATGCCGATGCGATTTCCGCTCGTGAACTCGAACTTTTGCGCCATCAGGTTGAGGAAATCAACGCCGCGGACTTGAGAGCCGATGAGGAAGCCGATTTGATGAACCGCTATCGTCGCAGTCAGGGATCGACTCGTTTGTTAGAGCACACCGCTGCTGCGCTGAAGCTGCTGACTGACGAAGAAGACGGCATCAGTCACCGCTTGAGTGAACTCCAGCGCCTTATGCGTGATCTTGAACGGTGGGATCCATCGATTGTTGAGCGCTGCGCAGGGTTGGAAACAGCATTACTGGAGCTTCAGGATTTGGAGAATACGCTCTCTGATTATTTGGAAGAACTCGAGATCAATCCCGCTGAAGCGGCCGCGTTAGAAGAACGTGTGAATCTTCTGGAATCACTCAAGCGCAAGTATGGTGGCAGTATTGCCAGCATTCTGGAAGCCCGCGATCATGCCATGTCAAGGCTGGACAACATCGAGAACCGTGGAGAAAAGCTCGCCAATTTGGAATCACAGATCCAGGAACTGCGAAAGGAGATGGACGCCAGTGGTCAGAAGCTCAGCGCATTGAGGCGTAAAGCCGCGCCGAAGCTCGCCAAGGAAATCGCTCTACAACTCAAAGACCTCGGCTTCAAACAATCCGCTTTCGAAATTGCCCTGAACACTTTGAGTGAACCCAGTTCGCACGGCATGGAATCAACAGATTTCCTTTTTGGTCCGAACCCCGGAGAACCGTTGCACCCGTTGCGCCAAGTCGCATCCAGCGGTGAAATCAGTCGCGTCATGCTGGCAGTGAAAAGCGCGCTTGCCGATCAGGATGACACACCCTTGATGGTATTCGATGAGATTGATGCAAACGTCGGTGGCGAAGTCGCGAAAGCCGTGGGTCGTAAGATGGCCGTTCTCGGAGCAAGACATCAAGTCATCGCAATCACGCATTTTCCTCAAGTGGCTGCCACTGCGGCGAAACATTTTGTGGTCGAAAAAGAAGTCACTCACGGCCGAACCCGCTCCCGTCTATTTCCCGTGAGTGGCGAGGCGCGGATTCATGAACTCGTTCGCATGCTCGGAGGAGGTGGAGATTCCGCCCGCGCCATGGCAAAAAGCCTGTTGGATCAGGGCTGATCACAGAGATGGAACACATCATCTGACGACGGAGTCAATCCCTTGTTCACATGATCGGCGCCTGGAGAGACCATTCCATCAGACAAATCCGCATTCGAGGTTCGCTATTCGATATGCTATGATATCAACGTACTTTTATTCCATCATCGCTTGTTTGAGCCTATCGGCAGGCTCGCTATGGTCCCAGGAAAAACCACAGAAAGGGCAACCCGGTGTTCCAACCGAACGTCCACAACCTGAGCCTGAAGTTCGGCCCCAACAATCACCGCAGAAGCCATGGCGCATCGGCATGATGGTTGATCCGATCGATTCCGCGCTTCGAAATCATCTCGATATCCCGGAAAACTCTGCTGTGATCGTCACAGAGTGCCGTGAGGGTGAACCAGCATTCCGAGTTGGTATCCGCAAAAATGACGTCATCACCTCAGTCAACGGTCGCCCCGCGGGGTCGACCGAACCACTGCGCGACGCCGTCGAGGCTTCTGCTCGGTCGGGCGAGCCACTGCGATTGAGCGTCCTGCACAAAGGCCAGCGCCGTGAGGTCATCATCAAACCCGACATGCCCAAGCCGATGCAAGATCGAGACATGAACGAGCGCAAATCCATGGAACGTCCGATTGGACCCGACATGCCCGGCATGATGCGCATGCAGGAACAATTCATGCGTCGATTCACCGAGCAAAACAACCAGTGGACGGGTCGACTGGAACGCCAGGAAAAAGAACTGATGCGTCTCCGTAATGAAGTCGAGGAATTGTCCAAAGCACTGCGTCAAATGAAGTCTGACAACAACGAAAAAGATAAAAAGTAAGGTCCTTCGCCAAAATCCAGCCCGGATTGGATTTTTCCGGGCTGGATTGACGAATTTCGTGTCGTGCTCGTTAGCCTCATTTTAATAAAAAGATGGCACGAATAATGCTTTCCAAAATTTGTGTTTGTTGTAACATGAGCGCGACTCATGGCCGAAGCCTCACTTCATCACTCGCTGGCACAGCAGCAAACATTGACTCCGCAAATGCGGAGAAGTTTGGAAATTTTGCAATCCACCAGCCTGGAGCTCAGCCAGATGATCCGTCAGGCCATGGAAAGCAACCCTACTCTTGAGCAGAGTGACGACGATTGGGAGGACCTGGGAATCGAGACGGAGTCAGCACTGGGTGAAAGCGGTTTGCGCGATACCTATGATGACCAGCGCGAGCGTGAAATCACCCGGAGCGCAGGACAAACGTATAGCGCTGACGATGAAGAGCGCCGCCAGTTTCTTTACGATTCGATCGTGGCTCCCGAGACACTTCAGCAGCACCTAGCCCTGCAGACCCAGCAATCCATGGCGAGCGACGAGTTGAAACAAGTCGTGATGGCATTGATTGGGAATTTGAATGAGCGAGGATTTCTCGATATGCCCGCTCAACAATTGGCAGAACGTCTATCGATCAAACCTCGTCTGATGGATCAAGCACTGCAGTTACTTCAATCCTTTGAACCCGCAGGTATCGGAGCGTCTGATCTGCGCGAATGCCTGCTGATTCAGCTGCGCCGCCTGAATCGCGAGGAAACGCTTGAATACAAAATATGTGACGGCTATCTGCAGGATCTCGCACGCCGCCATCTTCAACAGATCGCGCGTGCACTCGGCACCACGATCGAACGCATCGCCGAGGCCACAGAGGCCATTGCACAGTTGGATCCGGATCCCGGTGGTTCCTTCAATCCCACCGCGAATCCGCACATAACGCCAGATGTCATCATCCGCAGAAACGTCGATGGCGAATACGAAGCCGAACTCACCAACCACTACATCCCCAGACTCCGCATCAGCGATTTTTATAAGGATTTGTTAGGAAAAATGGGTAGCGATAAAAAAGCCATTGAGTATATCCGTGAGAACATTCGCGACGGCCGCTCCATCATGAGCTCGATTTCGCTGCGCCAGGAAACCATCTTTCGCATTGCCGAAAGGATTATCGCCAGGCAGCAGCCCTTCCTCACCCACGGGCATGCGAAGCTCCGCCCCATGACGATGGCGGAAATTGGCGAGGATCTCGGCATGCACGCGACAACCATTTCCCGTGCGGTCGCCGGCAAGTATCTCATGACGCCACATGGCATGATGGAAATGCGCGCGTTTTTTGCGACGGGCTACCAGACGTCCAGCGGTGTCGAGTTATCAAATGCTGCGGTTCGTGATGCATTGCAAACCCTGATCCAACAGGAAAACCCATCGAAACCGCTATCGGATGATGCGTTGACGAAACACTTGAACAAAGCAGGTATCGAAATCAAACGTCGCACCGTTGCGAAATATCGCGAACAACTTCATATTTTGCCGTCACATTTGCGCAAGCGTTGACTTCAGAAAGTCACTTCAAACCACGCACCTCCCAGAAGTGCATCGTCTGCCCTGGGATCAAGAGCCACAGAACTGCCGATGAATGGCGTGAGTGATACATTCGAGGTGAAAAGATAGGTGTAGGATACACGAAAATCCATAGCGTGAAAACCTTTGCTATCATAATAGTCCTCGACGTGACTCACCCCACCGCGCAGCGATACAAATGACTTTTCACTCAAGGATCGACTCCAAACCAGCTGTGCCGCGCCATAAAACGACTCACCGCCCTGATCATAGAGATATTCCATTCTTGCTTCCAGATCATCGCTGAAACGATACGTGAGAAACGGACCAGTTTCCCATCCATCACGAAAAAACGTTGCGGTAAAATCACGAAACCCCAGCATCCAGCCAGCACTCCATACAGGGGCGTCATATCGCAAATCCACAATACCTGTGGTCTCTGCATAATCATTGCCTTTTCCCGTTCCCGTTGCGTAGAAGGCTGAAACATTCAAACTCCACTCATCCGATAAAGCGATTTCCGTTTCCAACTGATAATCGTAAACATCATCAGCCAGCTTGAATCCGCGGTGCACCAGTTCACTGCGATAACCCGTAACCGCCTCGATCCCCCAGGGGACATCCGCTTCCATCTGCGCAAGCGCAACCATGGGAGTAAGACAATAAATGCACAAAAACTTCTTCATCGCAGCACAGCTTACACGTTGCGTGATGAATGGAAATACAAATCGCTGGCGATCACAGCATTACAGAAATACGACATACTAGCGCGACATGACTTCCTTGCGAGCAGCATGCGGCAACGAAAAAATCAATGCTCGAAATTTGTGAGCGGCTTGACAAAGTGAAAGCCCCAGATTTCACAACCCAGTCGATGATAGAGACGGTGAGAAGGGTGGTTGTTTGTGTAGCTATCAAGCACAAGAATGTTGCATTGTTTTTCCCGCGCCATTTGCTCGACTCTCTGGATCAGCGCGGTGGCGACTCCTCGATTTCGATAATCCGGATGCACAACGAGGTTATCGATTTCCATGTAATCACCGCACCAGATTTTCGCACCGTGCCATACACCGGTGAGGCCGGCGAGCCGACCATCGATATAGGCCCCGAGGATACGGTAATTGGAAAACTCGCGCAGAATTTTTTCATAGCGACGCTGCATGGTTTCCTCGCATACCGCTGGGTTGAGATAGCAGAGAAGTTTGATAACTTCCGGCATGGCCGAGATCGTGAGGAGTTGCAGATTCATATCAGCGGGAAATGGCAGTGAGTGAGCCAAAAGGTGGACGTTCGTGATCGATGATGGAAGATTTTTTCATCTGCCAGCCGTATGGAATCGATTGGTTTTGTAGGAAATCCGCCCCCGTGGGCTGGGTAAGCAAAAGTTTACCATCACGCTCGGCGCGCTGGAGAAAAGTTTGCAAAATGGTGCAGGACATCACGCCCAATTCATGCAGTGGGCGATTGCGATGCAAGCGGGAATCCAGATCACATTGCGCGAAGGCATCAATCCCCACGAGTGCCAATCCATCCATGAGATGCGCGATTTCCACACCATATCCGGTGGGAAATGACAATTGTTCCAGCAATGAACGCCGCACCGCATATTCACCAGCGAGAGGCTGATGCAATGCGCAAAGCTGTGGGTAAAACAAGGAAAACAGAGGGCGCACCAACAGTTCGGAAACGCGACCTCCACTTTGCTCGGTAGGCTCGCCGTCAACTTGCAGAGGGCGTTGATAGAAAGCCTTGACGTATTGAATCCGTGCGTTTTCTAACAGGGGGCCGACCAGTCCGGCGATATAACCGGGGTGCAGATTCAAGACATCACCATCGATGAAAACACACAAGGTGCCGCGACTGACAAACTGTGACTTCCATAGGTTTTCTCCCTTTCCCGGGTGATTGCCCAATTCCACCGCGATTTCTTCCGCGGAATACACAACGGCTCCGGCAGCGCGCGCGATATCTCTTGTGCCATCGCCGGATCCGGAATCCATCACAATGATTTCATCAACCAAATCACAAGCATTCATCCATGCATCCCTTATGATTTGAATGATCTTACCCACTGTTGCTGCTTCATTGCGGGTGGGAATCACCACACTAATGGTCTCGCCCGTTGCTTCTTTCAGCGAGCAAAGTGCTGCTACGTCGCGGAATTGATGATGGTGAAAGGTATGCAAAGAAAAAAGCAGTTATTCGTTCGATTGAAAGGCGCTTACCATCTCACGGCTCACAGGATAAACCGCGGCACAGCGCGGACATTGCACCTTGATCACTTCCAGCTCACCGAAAAGATCATCAAGCCGGTCGCGCCACGATGCCAGCAAGGGTAGGATTTTATTGAGATCGCAGCCACAAAAAAATCGCAAGTTGCGAACTTCGAGAAGCTTGACCTCCTCGTCCTGTTCGAGACGTTTTACAGCATCAACGTCCAAAGAAGCCAGCCACTCAAGGTCGCAATCGGGCTGCGCCACGACGACGGCATAATCATCATCACCCATGTGAAACGCACGCCCGGGACGCTGCTCAGACTGGTGATAGAACTGCTCAAACCACTGCAAAGGATCACGGCTATCCATCTCCATTGTCGAAAGCCGCGGCTCTCTTTGGTAGGGGTCTGTCGTTTGGGAATAAAAATAATTGCGGTCCGGTTCACGTACGTCCTCGGTAAACAATCGACCGGTGATGGCTTCCTGCGTGCAACCACCCGCCGCAAAAAGATTCACCCGCGGCGCGCGCAAATTCACCGTCCATCCGGTGGTCTCCGCCCAAGGGCGCGTCACAAGATACAGACTGAGCATGGCGATGTGCTCTTTTAGCATCATGTCCAGCTCGGGATTATGACGGATTTTTTGCTCCATCAGATGAATGTAATAATCCGTGAACATCCCCGTGAACGATCCCCTGATCCACAATGCATTGCGGTGACGAACAAAAACCGACTCCAACCGCGTAACTTCCTCTTCCAGCATTTCACCATCCATGTTCACTGCCGCAGCATGCACTTGAAATACGAAAATGTCCAAGTGAGAAATCAAGGGAATCAAATAGGAAATCCCTACGAGTCATGAACTCATCTGAAAAATGATAGATTTCCAGCAAGGCTCGAATCTGTACTATTGAAAAACCTAACAAACGTTCCATCACGCGCTAAAAACGCATTCAATTAAAAAGCGATGCATGATAGGATTCAATAAAATAAATCAAAATATGTCATCACATCCATAATTGTTCATTTTTTTTTGAATAAATAATGATTTACATCACATCAATTCTGTACCATACTTCCTGCAGATCCCATGAAACTATTTGGCACTGATGGTATTCGCGGCACGGCGAACGTATTCCCGATCACCCCCGAAGTCGCACTGCGCGCTGGCAAGGCCATCGCCGCCGTGATGCACGAGCAAGGAGAAACCAAGCGCCGCGTAATCATCGGCAAGGACACCCGCGTTTCGGGATACATGTTAGAGACCGCACTCACCAGCGGCCTCGTTTCCGCAGGGATGGATGTGCTGTTGGTTGGGCCTCTACCCACACCCGCAGTAGCACATTTGACCCAGTCCATGCGCTGCGCGGCAGGAATCATGCTGACAGCATCACACAATCCCTACGAGGACAACGGGCTGAAAATTTTTGGCGCGGATGGCTACAAACTTTCCGACGAACTCGAAGAGCGGATCGAACATTGGATTTTATCACCGGAGATACCTCCCCTACCCAACCATTCATGCCATATCGGCAAGGCAACCCGCATCGAAGATGCCCGTGGTCGATATATCGAGTTTGCCAAACACACGGCCGAAAACATCGCACTGCATGGCTTGAAAATCGTCATCGACTGCGGACATGGTGCGGCCTACATGGTAGCACCACTGATTTTTCGAGAACTCGGAGCGGATGTGATCAACACGGGCACGGCACCTGATGGAAAAAATATCAATGCGGGCTGCGGTGCGCTCTACCCCGAGGCTGCGGGAGCTCTCGTAAGAGAGCACGGAGCGGATTTGGGTGTATCGTTTGATGGCGACGCGGATCGCGCGATTTTCACTGATGCCCTGGGAGAAACCGTAAGCGGTGACCGCATCATCGCGCTTTGCGCCCTGGCATTGAAACGCAGAAATCAACTCCGTGGTGATGCCGTGGCCGTCACGGTCATGAGCAATCTGGGACTGCACTCGGCCATGCATGCTGCGGGCATTCAGGTGATCAGCACAGGAGTAGGCGACAGGCAGGTCATCGAGGCATTGCGAGCCAGGAACCACAGCTTTGGCGGGGAAAACTCAGGTCACCTGATCTTTGCCGATCACGCCACCACGGGCGATGGCATCCTCTCGGCGCTGCAGGTTCTCAGAGTGATGAAAGAAAGCGGAAAACCCTTACATGAACTTGCCGAGTGCATGGAAGAGTATCCTCAAGAGCTGAAAAGTTTCGCCGTGCCAGCAAAACCGCCGCTGGAAAACTTGCTGGAATTTTCCGGACTTCTTGCCGAAGCCGATGAGGCCCTTGGCCAGCACGGAAGACAACTCATCCGCTACTCGGGTACGGAAAACAAAGCTCGAGTGATGGTCGAGCACCCCGATACCGCCGTGGTGCGATCATGGACAGAACGACTCAGCAATGCGTTGCTGGATGCGATCAACAAATACTCATCACCCTAACCGATTTTCATCATGAATATGGCATCCTATTTTAAAGCCCGGGTGGAGGAATTCCCCATCGGCAATCGACCGCTGAACCAGCACCCGATCCCCAACGGATGGACGAAAGATCCGCTGGCCTGGGTGAGCATCTTCGATTGGCAAACAGCGCTGACTGCCGGGACGAAGACCATTTTCGACGATCGCGGCGAAGCTCTGGCTTGGTCTGGCAGCGCCCCCGATCGATCTCATGGTGTGAAAGCGTTGCATTCGTTTCGCATCATTCATCCCTGGGATTTACTGAAGGCAAACGAGGATTATCTCGCGCAGCTTGGTGAATCCAAGATCGACGGTGACATTCACGACTCTGCCGTCATCGAAGGGCATGTTCATCTCGGTAAAGGTTCACGCATATTGCCGGGTGTTTTCATCGAGGGGAATGTAGTGGTCGGTGAAAACTGCAAGATCGGTCCGAATTGCTACATTCGTGGAGCTACGAGCATCGGTGATCAGTGCCACATCGGTCAAGCCGTGGAAATCAAAAACTCAATCATTCTCGCTCACACCGCGATCGGACATCTTTCCTATGCGGGAGACTCAGTGATTGGCCAGAGGGTGAATTTCGGTGCTGGAACCATCATCTCCAATTTCCGTCACGATGGAGCCAACCATCGCTCACTGGTCAATGGAACTCTAATCGATACCGGACGACGAAAATTCGGCGCCATCATCGGCGACCACGTTCACACTGGCATCCACACCGCGATATATCCCGGGCGCAAAATCGCGGCAAATTCCACCACCAGGCCCGGTGACATCGTGCAGTACGACATTGAATCACCACAAAAAATCTAACAAATTATTATGTGCGGAATTGTAGGATACATTGGCAAGTCGGCAGCACCGCCGGTATTGATGCAAGGATTGCGCCGCTTGGAGTATCGCGGTTATGACTCTGCCGGGATGGCTATCGTGCAAAACGATGCATTGGTGGTGGCGCGAGCCGTGGGCAAAGTGGCGAATCTCACAGAGAAAGCGAAACATGATTGGCCGGCTTGTTATTTCAGCAAGCCCTCTTATGGCATTGCCCACACCCGCTGGGCCACGCATGGACCACCCACGGAACACAACGCTCACCCCCATCTCGATGCTTCGGGCCAGATCGCCATCGTTCATAATGGAATCATCGAAAACTACCGCTCGCTGCGTGGCAGACTCGAAGCCCAGGGGCACCAGTTTATTTCCGATACCGATACAGAAGTGCTGGCTCATCTTATTGGCGCACATGACAAGGGCGACTTGTTTCAAGCCATTTGTGATGCCTTGCATCAGGTTGAAGGAACCTTTGGCATTGCCGTGGTCTCACTCCGTGAACCTGGGAAAATCATTACGGCACGACGCGGCAGCCCGATTGTGTTAGGCATTGCCGATGGAGAGACCATCATCGCGTCCGATGCCTCAGCAATCCTCGCCCATACCCAGCGCGTCATCTATCTGGATGACAACGACATCGCGATCATCACCGCGAATCAAGTTGACATACGAGATCTTCACAATATTCCGGTTAATCGCGAGATCGCCCAACTCGAAATTGATGCCGCAGCAGCGGAGAAAGGCGGTCACGCGCATTTCATGCTCAAGGAAATTTTCGAGCAACCGGATTGCCTTCGTAATGCGATCCGAGGACGTCTTGATTTCCATCTGGGGGATGCAGTGCTGTCAGGCATGGGCACTTCACCGCGCGAACTCGCGGAAATCCAGCGGGTGGTGCTCGTGGGCTGCGGCACCTCGTTGCATTCCGGATTGATTGGCGAATATGCTATCGAGGACCTCGCCGATACTCCTGCGGAGGTCCAACAGGCAGCCGAGTTCCGCTACCGCAATCCGATCATCGGCCATCGCGATCTGGTTCTCGCGATTTCCCAATCTGGTGAAACGGCTGACACCCTCGCCGCTGTGCGCGAAGCAAAACAAAAAGGTGCTTTTGTGATGGGATTATGCAATGTGGTGGGTTCCACCATCGCCCGTGAAACAGCCCGAGGCATCTATCTGCATGCTGGTCCGGAAATTTCCGTGGCATCGACCAAGGCTTTCACCTGCCAGGTAGCCGTGCTGCTCATGATCGCTCTCAAGCTCGGAAGGTCCCGTCGATTTTCACGACAAGAAGGCATAGATTTCGGGCGCGGCATTGAATCCATCCCGGCACTGGTGGAGGAAGTTCTCAAACTCGATACCAGCATCGCTCGCATTGCCGAACGCTATGCCACCCAACAACACGCATTTTTCATCGGCCGTGGTCCCATGTATCCGGTGGCTCTGGAGGGAGCGCTGAAACTCAAGGAAATTTCCTATATCCACGCCGAGGGCTATCATGCGGCGGAATTGAAACACGGCCCCATTGCTCTCATCGAACCTGGCATTCCGGTGATCGCACTTGCGAACGACATCCCGGGCAAGGACAAAACATTGGGTAATATCGAGGAGTGCAAGGCTCGTGGTGCGCGCATACTCGGCATCATCACACGCGGCGATGAAGAAGCGGCTGCGGTGATGGACGATGTCATCGCCCTGCCTCCTTGCCATCCGCTGATCGCCACCATCCCTACCGCCGTTGCCCTCCAACTCTTCGCTTATCACATTGCCCGCATTCGTGGCTGCGAAATCGACCAACCAAGAAATCTCGCGAAATCCGTAACCGTAGAATAATCTACCCCGCTCTCCATTCGGAGCAAAAACAATGCGTCCAGAAACGCTTATGTTCTGCCGCGCCAACTTGCTTTTTGATTGACGGCCCGTCACCAACCATTAATCTAGCGATTGCACAGCAGTAAATACTATATGGACAATGGATTGTTGCATACGGAGAAAATCATCGCCGACCGAAAAACGTTTTACATCGACCTCAAGGAAAACTCCCGAGGTATGGTGGTAAAAATCACGGAAGATGTGGGAGGAAACCGGGATACCATTATGGTCCCAGCGGAAATACTCGGAGATTTCATTCAAGCACTGCATGAAATCAAAGCGACTGCCGATCGGCATGCAGAATAAAGCGACTTTGCAGCATAGCCTGATTTTTTCTATCATTTCATGAACACACCTGCCTCTGTTACGGTCGCACGCCTAACCTACATTTTGATGTGCGAACTACTCGCCGTGGCGGTTTCGTTAACTTTTTCCGATGCTCTGCCGTTGTGGGTGTCGTTGGTTGGTGGATTGTCAGTTGCCGGTTTTTTCATCCTCGTTGAAAGCACATTAAAAGGATTCACGCTGCGTGGATTTTCCACTGCCACTTTCGGCCTGGGTGTGGGATTGTTTTGCGCTTGGTTGATCACCCGTGTGGACATCGCTGAGCTAGTAGCTAACATGGTGAGGGAAAATGCACCGGCCCCAAGTGATGATCGGAGCATCGAAAGACGATTTATCATCAACGAACGCGCGGACGCCATACGTCTGGCCATCAATGTATCCCTCTACTCCAGCTTGGGATTTCTTGGCGCAGCCATTGCATTGCGCAGCAATCGCGATGACTTTGCCTTCATCATTCCCTTCGTTCGTTTTCGTCAGGAAGGCTCTCAAGGTCGTCCGGTGGTTTTGGACGCAGACGCTGTCATGGACAGCAGGGTGATCAATATTGCGAATGCCGGATTTCTGGGTGGGCGATTGATCATACCCAGTTTCGTATTACAGGAAATCCAGCAACTTGCGGGATCCACTCAGACGACTCAGCGGATGCGGGGAGAAAGAGGTGTGGAAATGCTGGAAAAAATGAACAACCATCCGACTACTCAGGTGACGATTCACGAGGCCGACAAACTTTCCGAAGACGCTCCCTGCCACACACGCATGATCGACGTGGCACGCATGGTCGATGGAAGAATTCTTACCAGTGATGATACTTTGGCCAAAATCGCACGTTTGCAGGGGCTGCAAGTCCTGAACTTACACGAACTTACCGATGCGTTGAAACCCACCGTAGTGATCGGAGAAAAAATCCGCATAGCTCTGGTTCGGCCGGGCAAGGACGATCACCAGGCTGTGGGATATCTGAGCGACGGCACGATGATCGTCGTTAATCAAGCCGTTCAATTGATCGGGACCACCCAGACGGTGAATTTGATCAGCACGCTTCACACCAACAATGGCTTGATGGTATTTGCCGAAATCGTGGAGCCATGATCAGAAGCAACTACGACTGTCGAAAAAAAGCGATTTGCAACGCTACTGACTTGACTCTGCCATCGAACCAGACGACATTTCTCCAGCAATGTTACGTGATTACCTCCCCGTTCTTTTTCAGATGCTCATCGCAGTGGGATTTGCTGCTGTAGTCTTGTCACTCAGTGTGATATTTGGAAAATCGGCCCGCACCAATGTTACCAAAGACAGTGCTTACGAGTGCGGCATGCTTCCCGTAGGAGATGGCGCCCCGCGTTTTTCCGTCAAATTTTATCTCGTTGCGATGCTGTTTGTGATCTTCGATATCGAAGTTGTGTTCATGTATCCATGGGCTGTGCAATTTCGCGATATGATACAAGTATCTGCAGTGCCTTTGCTCAGCATTGCTGGCTTTGCCGGCATTCTTGCTTTGGCTTACGTCTACGCGTTGAAAAAAGGAGCTCTCAATTGGAAATCCTGAACCCAGGTGACAAATTGCGTCACCATTCGTCGAGTTAAACATCACTCGACTGTCTCCATTTCAAGCATTCGCACCTCGGAAATATTCAGGGACCAAACACCCCGGTTGCCGAAGCAAAATTCCAATTTTTTCAGAATCACAAGATTCTAACATTTCAGTTACACTCACCCCCATTTATGATTGATTCAGAACCAGAGAACAACTTCGCCCAATCCACCAGTCACAGCCAAGTTCCAACCATTCACTTATCGCTACCCGGGCTATTTCTGCTTTGCGTGGTATTAATCGTCGCTACCGGTGCCGCCTTTCACTTTTTCTCAAAAGCTCCAACCGAACCAGTCTCTCTCAATGTCCCGCCGGAGGGCAAGCCCGCTAGATTGGAACAAAAACAACCATGGGGAGAATTGTTCGTGCAGGACATTACAATCGAACAACCTACTGAATACGTCTCGTTTGAGTCTACCAATCCACGACGCACCGAATGGTTTTTTGGAGCATGCAATCAAACCCAGGCTGCAAACATACTTGGTGCCGCAGGACTCACCGATGCGGAATGCACCTCGCTTCTGCAAAACGATGACACGACAAGTTCGGCATCGGGCACTACCGTCAGACCCCCAGACTCCATCGTCTTGGGCCTCAAGAAGGAAGTCCGTGCCAAGCTTTATCAAGAACTCGCGCGTTGGCCCGAAAACAAACTCTGCGCTGCTCCTTACCAACTTGCGACAGAACCGCTGGAAAAGATTTTCGTCAATAAAAACATCAGACAGGAAATCATTGACTTGGTTCGCAGCCTCACCTTCGTTCGTGGTGGCATCACCTGCTTCAGCGACGTGAATCTCGTGTTGAACCGGCTATCATCACCGCAGGAGAAAATCAAATTCCTGCAAGCGCTTACCTTCCAACAAGCGACTCTGGTGCAAGTGCACATCGACGACCAAACAGACATCGATGAATTGCTTGGTTATTGGGGTAGCGTCCCTGAAGTCCGTTCAAAAGACCTACGACCACTGCTGGAATCGATCCAGAAAACCCCGGAGGGCTTCAATATCAGTCTGCTGTATTTCCTTCCTCCCTTTGCCCGTGAACGTTTATATACCTTTCCTTTTCCTTCTAAACCTGGTGACACCAAGATGGACTGTCACTGGACTGCATTGAATTTTTTCAATGCAAGGACCGATGATCGATTCCAAGACACGTCCTACGCAAGCACCTACGTGAATGAAAATTTCTATCAGATTGGTGCTGCGACTAAATGTGGTGATCTGATTTTCCTGCGCAACTCATCCGGAGCCATTGTTCACTCGGCGGTGCACATTGCCGGCGATATCGTGTTTACCAAGAATGGCATCAACTACGCGCAACCATGGATCCTGATGCGTATGAAAAATCTCGTCCAAGTGTATACTGACGAAAAGCCCCCAGAAGTGATCTTCTACCGTCGTAAAGAATCGTAATTCATGCCGAGTGCACGGCATCGATCAATTCCGTGGCAAAACGCACCACTGCAACCACAGGATCGGAATCCTGCGCGTGCAATTCCACTTGCTTGACCAGCGCCGACCCCACGATCACTCCATCAGCATGCTGCGCCACCTCGCGGGCCTGATCAGCGGTAGAGATGCCGAATCCGACACACACGGGAACGGTGGCATGCTGTTTCAGCGATTCCACCAACGCACCAATGTGAGCTGATGGTGCGCCGTGAGCTCCGGTCACACCGGTACGCGACAGGGCGTAGATAAATCCCTCTGCCTGCGCTGCCAGCATGCGCGCGCGAGGCTCGGGCGTGTTGGGGGCAATGAGCCGAATGCGCAACAAATCGGCATTGCCATCAAAATCCTGACTTTGCCCGGCTTCATCGGGTGGCAGATCAAGCAATAAAATTCCATCCGCCCCGGCCGCAACAGCATCCGCTTGAAAAGCCTCGAAGCCGTATGCAAAAATCGGATTCAGATAGGTGAACAATACCAGCGGGGTTTCATGTGTTTTGCGAAAATCACGAATCAGATCAATCACCCGACGCGTGGTCATACCAGCCCTGAGCGCGCGCTCCGCGGCCATTTGATTCACGATGCCATCTGCAAGAGGATCGGAAAAAGGCAAACCGAGTTCCAATATATCCGCGCCCGCATCCGCCAAGCCTTTAAGGATGGCCAAAGACCGGTCATAGTCCGGATCTCCTGCCGCAACATAGGCGACAAATGCTTTTTTTCCCTGCTGTTTCAGCGTCTCAAATGTGCGGGTAATACGGTTCATGAAATATGTTAACGTTTTTTGATGCGTTTGCCAGACAAACGGGTGGCGAGCAAGTTTGGACACATGCCCTTCAACCGCAATTGCTCGCAACCAGCCTCGATATGAATGGATTGGCGGATGGGACGATAGCCCAATCTGCGTGTGATGCAATCATTGAGTAGATCAATATGGGCATCTTCGAACTCCACGACTTTTCCGCAATCGACACAGACCAGATGATTGTGGGAGGGCTTATCGAGAAAATTCGGGTCATAGGTTTTCTCCTCGGAACCCAGATCAATTTCACGCAGAAGCCCGGCTTCGACAAGAAGGCTGATGGTGCGATAGACCGTGGCACGCGAGGCGCGCGAATCAGTACGATGGATGCGATCGAAAAGTTCCTCCGCCGTGAAATGCTCGTCTTTGGAGAAAATCAAACGCACGATCGAATCACGCTGCGTCGTGCGCCGCAGTGAACGGCGTTTGACGAATTCGTTGAAGCGCTCGAGAATTTCCTCTTCCATTTCTCAGACGAATCCTAGAGCAAGAAGGAAAGTTGAAAAGAAAAAAGCGCCTACGGTCCAGTCAATGGCAGGATGGGAATTACTGGCTTGGATGGTGGCGCTGGAACGTTCCTAGCTTTGGGGGTGATATCGGCATAAATCCCGACCAGGGCCATGCCGATCAAACCGACAAAACCACCGAAAGCAAGTGTCATAGCCGTGCACATGCTTACGACAAACGGTGTAAAAAAAAGCAAGCCGATCACCAGCCAACTCGGTTTCACCTCGAAGGCGTGCACCACCAACCGCAAGCGTGAGCGAGCCACCGCAAGTCCCAGTACCACATAACAAAACGTCGCGCTAAGACCGTTGGAATTGAAAAAGATCGCGAACAGCGAAGCATGCATCTTATGCGTCACCATCGCGCAAAAAAACAACGAGACAAAAGCAGAGAACAAAAACGATCCGACGAACAATAACACGATTCCGATGCGCGCTCCCGTATGACGGAAGGAAGAAGCCCCGATGGCTCCCGCGGAACAAACGGCCGCGCAACCGAGAACGGAAAGTCCGCACATCAACTCTTGCAGCAGTTCCACACCTCCGATGAAATAGCGCACCACGACATAAGGCAGCAGGGATACAAACGATAACGCGCAGATCGACCACAGAATCAGAAATTTCCCTTTCACAACAGCCCATCGATCCAGTCTGGTAAGCAACAGCAACTCATGGTTCCCCTCTTCCAACTCCTGCCCCATCAAAATCAATCCTCCCAGCGGCATCGCCACACCACAAACAAGAGCGACCACATTCCAGAATGGCCCCGATTCGACCAACATCCACAAGTTGAGGATTCCCGGATATTCATTGCGCGACACAGATCCTAACGAAAACTCCATGGCCATGGCGGCGATTGCCAGAACATGAATGCCCAGAAACGGATAGACAAAACTAGCACGGCGCATGCCTTGCTGCAATTCCTTAACCGTCATCGGATGCAAGCGATCCGGCAACTCCCGTGCCACATTCATTACAAGTGATAATTAGCCGCTAAAAACAAACACTGACAAGATCGCAATCCTTCCTATGGAATCATTTTTCCAGCACCGCTCATTCACCCCTGTGCAGCCAATCGTAAAGTGACTGCGCAAAAGCCTGTGGAATCCCGCGACAGCGGGCAATCGAGGTCACATCGGAACGCCGGAGTTCAGCCACCGATCCAAAGTGTTTCATCAAAATCACCTTACGTCCCGCTGTCATGCCGGGACAATCGTCCAACAAACTCTCCCGCATGCGTCGCCGCAAAAGCAGTGAATTGTATGAATTGGCAAACCGGTGTGCTTCATCGCGAATGCGCTGCAAAAGCTTGAGCGCACCACGATCATGTGGAATCACCAAAGGATCGCTTTCACCAGGCCGAAACACCTCTTCGCGCTGTTTTGCCAGACCGATGACCGGCAATTCATGCAACTGCAACTGCCGGAGCTCCGCCACAGCGCTGCTGAGTTGGCCTTTGCCGCCATCCACGATCACTAAATCAGGCAACAATACCTTGGCCTTGCCATCGCGTGCGAGACGACGCTGGATTTCCACCACGCTCTCTTGGTTATGGTTGGCCATCTCGGGATTTGCCGTGGAATTTTCTAACAAAATACGAGAATAACGCCTCCGCACCACCTCGGCCATACTGGCGAAATCGTCCTGCCCCTTCACCGTGCGGATGCGATAGCGGCGATAAGCCTGATTGTCCGGGACACCATCGACAAACCGCACCATGGACGCAACGATGTGAGTGGAGGACACATTGGAAATATCAAAGCACTCCATCACCCTGGGAGGTCCCGGCAAATCGAGCCAATCACCCAGTTCCGCGAGATCTTCGCTAGGCTTCACTGTAGTCGGCAGGCCTCGTCCCCGGGAAAACTGACGCGTCGGATTAAGAGTCACCTCCAAATTCTGAATCATATCACGCAACAATGCCGCACGCTCGAACTGCATGGCCTCCGCCGCGGTCATCATTTCCTCGCGTAATTCATCAAACATCTCTCGACGTCCTTTGCCCTCAAGCAATCGGCAGACTTCATCGATGCGTACGCGATATTCCTCGCGAGAGATGCGACCGACACAGGGTGCCGCGCAGTTGCGAATCACGTCGGCATGACAGTGCTTGTAGTCCTGCTCCCCCGGTTCAAATACACGGCATGTTCGCAAACCAAACTTACGATTCAACCACTCCACGGAGGCACGCAATGCGGCAGAGTGAGCAAAGGGACCGAAATAGCGTGCCTGATCTTCTTTTTTCAGTCTCGTCATCACCAAGCGAGGCCAGGGATCGAGCAAATTGATTTTGACTAAGTAAAAGCGTTTGTCATCGCGGAAACTCACGTTGTAGCGAGGGCGATAATCTTTGATCAACTTCCCTTCCAGAATGAGCGACTCCTGCTCATTGCGAACCACAAAGAACTCAAAATCCCAAATTGCTTCGATCAGTGCGCGGGTTTTCGCGTCGGCGCGCATTTTCCGAGAAGCCATAAAATAACTCGACATCCGCTTACGCAAGTCCTTTGCCTTTCCGACATAGATGATCGAACCAATCCGATCTTTCATCAGATAGACACCAGGTTGATGGGGAACATCTCGCAATTTGATTCTGAAATCTGCTTTTTCCATCAGTGTCGGCTTCAGGAGAATCTAGGGCATTTGACGGAAATCACAAATGGAATCCCACGATCTATCGTTGCCCTTGCCCGAAAATCGTGTTACAATCACGTCGAACATGAATCTAAGCCTTCGTATCTTCCTTCTTTTGGCGCTTGCGCTGGCTGGTGCCGCACAGGGCGCGGAAAAAACAACTGACCAAGCAAAAAACATCCAGGAACTGAACTTCATGGAGCTGTTTGTTCAGGGAGGTCCTGTGATGTATCCCCTTGCCGGCCTGTCAATCATTGCCGCCACACTTTGTCTGTTGTATTTATTTACCATCCGGCAAAATTCTGTTGTTTCGGATCGCTTCATGGACGAAGCAGAGTCGATGATTCGCTCTCGCGATCTTCAGGGACTCACCAACTTCAGTCGCAGGCAATCAGAATGCATGGCTAGAATCACCCAGCGGGTGCTTGATTTTATCATCGCCAATCCGAGTGTCACACTTGCCGAAGTTCGAGAAATCACCGAATCAGAGGGTTCACGCCAGGCAGGGATTCTGAGCAGCCGGGTCAGTTACCTCTCGGACATTGGCAACGTGGCACCCATGCTCGGGCTCCTTGGTACGGTGATCGGCATGATCCAGGCATTTTTCGATCTGTCCCAAGGCAACGAGGGCGTGAAGCAGATGCAACTTTCCTCCGGGATATCCACGGCACTGATCACCACTGCGGCAGGTTTGATCATCGCAATTCCCACGATGTTAGCCTACGCATTTTTCCGCACCCGCACTCAACGCTACATCGGCGAATTGGAGGCCGCATCAAGCCATTTGGTGGCTCTTTTGCAGACACTTACTGTCAAATCTCCACAAACCGCAAACAGCTCGGGTCGCAACAAGGAATATCAAGTCTCTGGTGGCCAGGAAGGCTGAAGCATCATTCACTCCACCATGAAGTTTCAAAAAAAAACCTTGGAACCTGCCGCCTTTCAGATGGCTCCGATGATAGACATCGTGTTCCTGTTGCTGACATTTTTTATCATCACTTGGCAGTGGTCACGCTCCGAGACCGAGTTGGACGTATCCGTTCCCACAACCGCCGAAGGTGCGGATCCGGTCCGGGTGCAGGGAGAAAAAATCATCAATGTTTTGGCTGACGGGACCGTCATCGTTGACAAAACACCTCTGACTCAGGAGCAGTTGTTTGTGATCATGAAAAAACTGTCGGAACTCTACAAGAATCAGCCCATTCGTCTCCGTGCCGATGCAAAAACAGAGTATCAACATGTCATCAATGTGATTTCCACCTGCACGAAGGCTGGAATCTGGAATATTTCCTTCGCCACCCAGCGACCGCAACCAGCGGAATAACCGCCATTGATTCATCCAAATTGTTCATGAAAATCTCATCCCTTGCACTCTTGCTTCTCCTTGGCTCGATCGCTCACGGTCAGCAGCCGATCGACGAGAATGCTCTGCAAATGGATCTGGCTGACGGACTATTTCAGAGGGCAAAGAACCTGTATGCCGCGGGAGCGAACAGCACAAACTTGGATCAGCGCATTGCTCAATTCACCCGAGCGGGAGAAATATTCGGCGAATTTCTTCAACGCTACCCGCGCCACGGAGAAATACGATCCGCGGAGTATTACTATGCCTTGTGTTACTACAACACGGGGAGGATCGATGACGCCAAGAAGTTGTTTGCGTCTGTTATTCAAAACCAGCGGACAGGTCCATACGTTGCGGCGGCAAGTTCCGTCCTGGCAAGCGATGCCTTTGAAAAAAAAGATTACGCGACCGCAGGCTCACTTTATGCCAAGCTGGCAACCAATGCGGTTAGACCTGCTGATCGCCTCCGGGGAAATTACTTCGAAGCCCTGTGCCATCATTACCGCAATCGCGAACGGGAAGCGCTTTCTTGCTATCAAAAAATACTTGCAGATCCAGAAGCCGCCTCGAGCCCGTATCTCCATCCATCGCGCAGTGCCGCAGGGGCACTTCTGCTGAAACAAGGAAACACAGAAGAGGCTCTGCTATCCTTCGAAGACGTTATTAAATCCACAGCTCCCGAAAAAAACAAAGCGGAAGCGATGCTTTATGCAGGTGTCGCTTCCCTCCAGCGGAAGAACATTCAGAAAGCCGAGCAGTATTTTCAAAACGTCCTCAGCAATCAGGACGAAGAGTGGAGAGCTTTTCATCCGGACGCTCTCACTTCGATGATGCAAATTCGTTTCGACTCGAAGAACTATGCAGAAGTGATCCAAATTTATCGTTCCAATCCCCTCAACACCAATGACGAGCGCCAGGCAAAACGTGCGAATGTGGTAGCTCGTTCTTACATGTTACTCGGACAGTATTTGGAAGCGATCCCACTTTTTCTCGAAGTGCAAAAACTGGCACCGGAAACGAGCATGGCTTTCGATGCATCCTACAATCGTTTGCTATGCTTCTACAAAATTGACGGGAAACATATCGTCGAACAGGTTGATGCCTTTTTGGAAATTTATGAAAAGGCGAACAAAACCCACCCGCGACTCCATGCGGCGCTGATGATGAAAGCCGGTGCGTTGCAAAACCAGAATCAAATCAAAGAGGCGGCGGATGTCTACAATTTGATTGATGTATCTCTGATCGCAGAAGGAAATCGCGCCAATCTCTTGTATCAGCGTGGTTGGTGCTTGGCCAATGCGGGTGACCATCAAGGGGCGATACGATCTCTGACTCGCTTCCTGGAAGACTACCCATCCGACAAGCGCTGTGCTGAGGCCATCGCTTTGCGGGGAGACTCCTACATGGAATCGGGTGACCGCGATGCCTCTCTGAAAGATTTCGGCAAACTGATTGAAGTCAATCCGGGAGCCAAACTGGCTTCTTATGCATGGCAAAAAATCGCCATGGTGAAAAAACTCAACAACGACATGGAGGGCATGGTTTCTTCCTATGAAAAACTTCTCAGTCAGTTTACCGACCTTCCACCTGCTACAATCTCCAATGCCGAGTTTTACATCGGCTATGGACTCAGTAAACTCAACCGCCACAAAGAGTCGGTGGATCATTTGAAAAAGGCGCGCGAAATCGATCCCAAGACCTATGGTCGACGCGCCGGGCTACTACTCATTTCCAGCTATTTCCAACTGGAGCAAATCGATCCGCTTTGTGAGGAAATCGATCAGTCGATCGACAACGGATATTCCGACAAAGTATCGCCGGCTCTCGTCTCATGGGCGGGTGTGCAATCCTTAGGTTTGGCAAAAGGCGAACAAGCCGCTCGTTTTTTCATGTTGATCGCCAATCCTGACGAACCACGGCGAACTCCCCGTGATGTCTGGCGAAATTTGGGCAAAGCACTGATTTTATGCAAAGATCACAAAAGGGCTCTGCAGTCGATTTCCCATGTTCTTTCTGTCGAGGACAATCCACAGTCAAAGGCAGATGCGTATCTCGATCAGGCACGCTGCCACTTGGCGTTGAGCGATCTTACTGCTGCTAAAAAATCCATTGAAACTTGTTTTGAACTCAAACCACAAGGCGCACTGGATGCAGAAGCCAGCATTGTTTTCGGCGATATTTTCATGGCGTTGAATCAACCCGAAGAGGCGCAAAAGAAATACGCAGGGGTGGCTCTGCTGATCGAAGACAAACGACTCAAGCCGATGGCAATTTCTCGTTTGATCAAGGCGCTGGAAGCCAATCAGGATTCCGAAAAAGCCGCCGCATATCGAAAAGAGCTGGCGGAACAATTTCCCCAGTGGAAAGAAGCACCTTAGCAAACCATTTCATCCACCCCCCAACTGCCCCCCCCGCATTCATGAGCGATACTCCCTCCCGACCTCCATCCCGCTGTCGGTCGATACCATATCGACCACCCTACTTTATGGCGGTATTTTGGACGATCCTGCACATTGGTTGTGTGCTGGCAACCATCACACTCCTGGCTTTTTTCTTCGTCGAACGCGAAGCCAGTAATGGTAATTTATACAAGCGTCCTATCGTCGCAGTCTCCTCCTGCGCCATTCTCACCTTGATCATATCCTATTATAAGCGTCGTGCGGCACGCTGCCCCCTGTGCATGGGCACGCCTCTGATGAACAGTGGAGCTCTCACTCACAAACGATCGAAAAGATTCGGGCCTTTTAACGAAGGATTCACCTCCGTTCTCGGAATTGCTTTCACTCAACGATTTCGCTGCATGTATTGCGGGACTCGCTACGACTTACTCAAGACACCACGCCGGAAAAAATTGCTTCAGGATGAATCCGACGAATAAAATAACTCGTTTTCTTTTACGAATATTATTACGGTGGAAAGTATTTTTCATTGGTTTGATTATTGTCTCGGCAGCATTGCTAGCCGTCATCGCTGTGGTAGGCGCTAACGCGACTCTGTCGCCCAAAAGGCGCAGCTTGGAGCCATGGCACATGGATATTTTATCGAAGCCCGATGAATATGGCATCAAGGTCACGAGTCACTGCGATCGCTGCGGTACTCCGTATCTCGTTTGCGAGCCCACCTGGCAGAGAACGGGAAAAAAAGCGCGAATGCTGCGTCAAGAACTGGAGACAAGAGGCATCGAGATCTCTGATCCACGGCAAATCCGCGGAACTCTCATGCTCCTTCACGGTCATAAAGGTTGCAAAGAAGACCATCTGCCGATTTGCGAACGCTTTTGTGCTGCCGGATTTCGTTGCCTCTGCGTGGATCTGCCGGGTCATGGGAAAAATCCATCGGAGTTCGCCACATTTGGTCATACAGAAGTTACACGTTTGTTGCAGCTCTGGCAGGAGTTTCAGGAAAAACACCCCGATACCTCAGGTCCGCTTGGTCTTTTCGGCGTTTCACAAGGAGCGGCGATCGCACTACAAATGGCAGCGCACCACGATTGTCCTGCGGCGGCGGTTGCCAGCGTTTGTTCTTTTACAACACTCGATCAACCTATCGATGCTTCCGCTGATCACCTTCCCTCCATCCTGAGCGAGCTAAAACCGCTCACCACGCGAGCTTGTGCATTGGGCATCTACTGTCGAAGTGGCTTTTTCCCTTCCGAGATTCGTCCGTTAGATGCAGCCTCCCAAATTCGTTGCCCTGTTTTCATCACTCATGGGAAAGACGATTCCTTCGTACCTTCGACAGCCGCTGAACAATTGTATCACGCCGTGCGGCATCAAAAGAAAACACTTCAGATCATTGAGAAAGCCGGACATCACAATGTTCTATCCGTGGGTTCGACGAAACTTTATGCCGATCTCAGCATCTTTTTCCTGCGTGAGATGACGCGATGAAAAGATTTCCTTCGCTTCCAACTTTACGCGCGGGAAAAATTGGTTTACTTCATGCCTCATGCAAGCACTGCCCTACGAGCATGCCATAGAAGCGATTGTGAAGCGTGACCCACGCTTTCACCCAGCCGCCTACATTTTTCTCAAGGAAGCACTCGATCATACTTTGAAAAAAGTCATGGATGAAAACCAAGGTCGTGCAAGGCACGTCAGCGGAGCAGAACTTCTGCACGGCTTCCGTGAACTGGCTCTGCAACAATTCGGCCCCATGGCCTCCACTCTCATGGATGAATGGGGACTGCGCCGTTGTCAGGATGTCGGTGACATGGTTTTTCTTCTGATTGAAGAGCAAGTTTTCGGCAAGCAGGACTCCGACACCAAGGAGGACTTCAGGGACGTTTATTCTTTTGATGATGCTTTTGTCACACCGTTTCTTCCCAAGTCACCAACTCCTGTGAGTGTGCAAAGCTAATTCGCTATGGCATTTCTTCCCGAACAGGCTTATCAACATGTATTACGCGCTTTCGAGCACGGCAGGTTGGCGCACGCCCTGTTGATTACTGGTCCGCGGGATAGTGGCAAAGCTGCCCTGGCAGCAAAAATTTCATGGTTGCTGCAAAGCAGAAATCAATCCGACGCAGGGCTTTTTGCCGAACCTATCTCTAGCAGACCATTACCTCTCGATCAACAGGAATCTGATGCAGTGCAGGTGCTGAGGCCGGAGAAAAAATCCCGTATCATCGACATCGAAAGCATTCGCGATGTGGAAACGCGTTTGCACATGGCCGTTGAACAGGGAACCTGGAAAATTGTGGTGATTCTCGATTGCGACCGCATGAATCTCGCGTCACAAAACGCCTTTCTCAAAACCTTGGAAGAACCACCGAATAACACGATCCTGATGCTATTGACAGCTCAGCCCCAGGCGTTGTTGCCAACGATTCTCTCGCGCTGCGTGCAGCTTCCGTTGATGGGAAAAACGGATTATCGCGCGGATGGCGGAGATGCGCTGATTGACACGATGAACCGTGTCGCTGCGGCCGCTTTCGGCACCCCATGGGGCGCATTGACGATCAAGAACTGCTTCACGGAAGTTCTGGATCGACGAAAGAAAGAAATCGAAAACCACGAAGACCTTCTCCACTCGGGTGAAAAAAAACAATACGCACAAACCACAGACGGGGTGTGGTTGCGTGAGCGAGAAGAATTTCATGAAGCTGCGAAAAAAGCCGCATATCTCGCCGAGCGCGCACGTTATTTTGACATCATGATGGCATGGATGGCGGATGCGCTCCGCTGCAAAGCTGGAGCTGGTTGTGAGGATTTTCCTGAGGTTTCTAATCTTCTCGCGGGACTAGCCAACTCAGAAACGACAACCTCCTTGCTCAGACGAGTCGAAGCACTGGAAGAACTCCGTGCAACACTGGAGACGAATGCCAGCGAACAACTCGCGATCGAATGTGGATTTCTCAAGGCCTTCGGCTGAAGTCACATGCCCAAACGGGCGAGCTCTGTTACCTTCAGCGCCAATTCCAACGCAGCCAATCCTTGCTGCCCTGTCACCGCAGGCTTTTCACCTCGGGCCACCGCATCCACAAACGAACGCAACTCCCCCATCAAGGGTTCGCCTTTTTCAATTTCCACATCAAATTTGGAAATACCCGTGTCAACCTTTGCATACATCTGCCCCTCCTGTTGTTGGTAATCCAGCGAGAGATAACAATCTTCCTGAAAAACGCGGATTTTACGCATGCGCTCCGGACTGATGCGACTGGCTGTGACATTGGCAACACATCCATTTTCAAATCGCAGGCGGGCATTGGCGATATCCTCGGTGGGAGTCAGAACAGAGACCCCCACGGCATCAATACTCACGACAGGACTATTGACCAAATGCAAAATGACCTCGAGATCGTGAATCATCAGATCGAGAATCACACCGATGTCCATGCTACGGTTGGGAAATGGCGATAAACGGTGAGCTTCGATGAAACGGGGCTTGGTCAGGCGTCCTTCGAGTTGCTTGAGCACGGGATTGAATCTTTCGACATGTCCCACGGCCAGCAAACGCTCCCATTTTCTTGATGCATCAACCAGCGCTTGTGCGTCATCCACAGTTGCCGCGATCGGTTTTTCGATCAATACGTGTAAACCTTTTTCCAGAAGAAAACATCCAACCTCCCGATGAGCCACAGTGGGAACTGCAACGGACGCAAGATCACAGCAAGCGACCAGCTCATCCAACGTATCAACTGCCTTGCCGCCAAATTCCGCCACTACTGCCTCCGCGCGTGCACGGTCGGCATCATAAACCGCAGTCAACTCAACACCCTCAAGCAACGAATAAATCCGCGCATGATTCCGCCCCATCGATCCCGCACCCGCTACACCCGCACGCATGTTTGCCATGCCGCTAGTTAAGTGATCCACCGCGATTTGACAAGCACGGCTTACCAGGAAACAACGTCATCAGATGCATCTAGGCGGTTTGACGCATCGGGCTTGCCAACGCTGCCTTTCACTCCATCCCTGCCGTAGGACCAAATGACAAATGACTCGTATCGTGGTTGAGAATCCGGATAGACAGCGAGATTATTCGTTTCCATCCAGCGGTCTGAGATCCCCGCGCTCCGCTCATTCGTGAATGGTGGTACGTTGATCGCGATCATCAATGGATTGCCCCAGGGATCGAGAATTTGACCGAAACGAGGATCACCTTGAACATTATACACGCCATTCTTTTTTTCCAATGTCCGGGGAAAAACAAAATACTCCTCGAGCTTGGGGTTCACATTGCGCGTGCTCCAATCCCCACCTTCGAAAGAAAACGGTTTATCTTCTCCTTCCAAAACTGACACGATATAGTCATTGGTATAACGACCGCTGGAATCGCCAAAAATGACGTCTGCTAGACCACCGGGTTGAGTCCCGGGTGGAATTGGCGGGCGGTTGTAATCGGCCGAAAATGTCTGCAGCGCTGTGTTAACTTCACGAATTGCCGATGCGCAACGCACCTTGTGAGCCCGCAATACCGCGCTTCTCACACTGCCGAAAATCAAAGTGGCCAAAACCGCGATAATTGCAATCACAACAAGTAATTCAACCAACGTGAAGCCCTGAGATTGCTTCGACCGATTGTCATAGGATGTAAATCGATTTTTATTCACGCGCGCCATCCTAGGATTTCAGCGCTTGATTGTCCAGCGCCCAAAAGAAAAAACTCCCTGATGATTTACAGTGGCTTTTCTATTGCCAGTGTGCACAATCCCTTTACATTCTCGCCATGATTTCATCTTTTGTTCGCTTCACCCTTTACGCATTATTGCTTTTACCCATCAGTGCGCAGGAAAAACCATCGACCGAAAAAACCAAGGAGGATGGTAAAAAAAACGAGTCCGTATCAACCGCAAAAGATGTGACCACCGAGGGATCCGTCATCATCGAAGGCAAAAAAATTCCCTACAAAACCACCACCGGCAAGATCACCTTGTTCAAGGATGACGCGACCCCCCGTGCCTCCATATTTCATGTCAGCTACATTCGTGCTGATGTCGACTCGGCGAAGCGCCCCGTAACTTTTGCATTCAATGGTGGTCCGGGATCTTCAGCCGTTTGGCTGCATCTCGGTGCTCTGGGACCAAGAATTATCCAATTCCCGGGTGACGGCACGCAGCCAATCTCGCCTCCCGCGCAATGGGGAAACAATGCCGCCTCAATTCTCGATGTGTCCGACCTCGTATTCATCGATCCCGTCTCTACCGGCTACAGTCGCGCCGAGAAAGACACAAAGCCGGGAGATTTTCACGGTGTGGATGAAGACATCGAATCCGTCGGAGACTTCATCCGCATGTGGGTGACCAAAAACAAACGCTGGCAGTCTGCCAAGTTTTTGTTAGGTGAATCATACGGAGGTGTTCGCGCCGCCGGATTATCGCATTTCCTCCAGAGCCGTTACGCCATGTCCCTGAACGGTGTAGTCATGCTTTCGACTCTGATGGACTTCCAAACACTATCACCCGCAGGAGGAAATGACCTCGCCTATCAGGTGTTTCTTCCGACCATGACATCCGTCGCTCATTACCACGGAGTCATTCAAGGCAGTCGTGATGAACTGATAACAAAATCGCGCGCATTCGCTTTCGGTCCCTACGTGAACGCCCTGCAACAAGGAAATCAGCTCCCTGAAGCCGAAAAAAAAGCCATGGCATCACAACTTGCCGCATTGACCGGGCTGCCTGCACCGCTGATCGAACAATTGAATTTGCGCATTGATCCTTCGCGTTTTCGTGGTGAACTTCTCAAGAGCAAAGGAAAAGTGATCGGTCGTTTTGATGCCCGTGTTGCCTGGGACGACATGGACGCATCCGAATCCCACGCCGATTACGACCCTTCTTACTCCCTCGCCTACGGCGCTTTTGGCACGGCGATGCTGGGATACTTGACCAGCGAATTGGACTGGCAGGAAAACCAACCTTACGAAATTCTTACAGGCAAAGTTCACCCGTGGCGATGGAATGCCAGCAATGGGTATGTCAACCTCACTGGAAAATTGGCTTCCGCGATGCGTGACAATCCGAAGCTGCGTGTCTTGGTTCAGTGCGGTAACACCGACCTGGCGACACCATCCGACGGCATGCTCTATTCCACGCGACAGATGCTCGCCTTGCCAGCCGAATTTCAGAAAAATATCACCTTTACTTGGTATGAGGGTGGACACATGTTTTATCTCAATCCACCTGACTTGAAAAAAATGCGCAAGGATCTCGTGGAATTCATCACCGCCCAACCCCAACCGTAATGATTGATCAACCACCACCGGATTTCCCCAACAATTCAGGAGTCGTTCCAACAGCTGACGATAGAAATCTTGCCATGCTGGCCCATCTCACAGGCTTGCTGGGATTTCTTTTAGGTGCAGGCGCATTTGGTTGCGTAGGACCTCTGGTGATCTACCTCACACAGCGCGATAAATCGGAATTCATCAGATTTCACGCTAAAGATAGCCTGAACCACCAGATCACCTTGTTCATCTTCAATGTTTGCTGTGGATTAGCGATCCTGATTGGCAGCTTTTTTTGCATTGGTTTTCTGTTTTTCATCCCTCTCGGCATGGCTGCCATACTTTCGATCATTTTTGAAATCATGGCGTGTGTGCAGGCCAGTCGTGGCGAATGGACGCGCATTCCTTGGTCGATACGCTTTCTTTCCTGAATGAAAAAATTTTCCAACAATCACGTAACTATCATTGTATTATGTTTCGCAAATTCCTACTCACCCTGAGCTTCGTATGCAGTCTTAGTGCGGCTGAACCATTCGAGGTAAAAACCCTGGAAATCGGCTCTTCTGCTCCGGAATTTTCCCTACCCGGCGTGGATGGCAAAACCCATTCGCTCAAAGACTTCTCGAAAGCCAAAGTTCTCGCAGTCGTTTTCACCTGCAATCACTGTCCGGAAGCATACGCGGCAAGCGCACGCATTCAGGAAACCGCCACATATTACCAGGACAAAGGAGTGGCTGTGGTGGCAATTTCTGGCAACGATCCCCTCGCCCTCCGTGCGGATGAATTGGGATACGCGCCGCACGGTGACTCTTTCGAAGAAATGAAGCTCGCGGCCAAAGAGGCGAACTGGACGATTCCTTATCTTTACGACGGAGAAACTCAATCGGTCAGCCGCGCTTACGGAGCCCAATCCACCCCTCACGTTTTCGTATTCGATGCTGAGCGCAAACTCCGCTACACGGGTCGTATGGACGAAGGCTATCGCAAAGCGGGACCTGTTGAAAAGAGTCAAATGCGTGATGCCATCGATGCCATTCTCGCAGGAAAAGAAGTCGCAGTTCCCGTCACGCGTTCTTACGGTTGCTCGACCAAATGGTCATACAAACGCGACAGCGTGGCCAAAGACAATGAGGCATGGAACAACCGAGAAGTGACTGTCGATGTCATGGATGCGGAAGCGGCAAAGTCGATCGTGGCAAATGCCACGGAAAAAGTGCGACTCATCAACTTTTGGTCAACGACCTGCGGCCCCTGTGTCGCAGAAATGCCTGATTTGGTGGAAACCGCACGCCGTTTTCAAAACCGTCCATTGGAATTGATCACCATCAGCACAGACCCTGCCGATGACGCCAAACGTGTTCTCGCCGTGTTAAAAGCCAAGAACGTCGCAACACCAAAACCTCGGGAGGCGGCCATGAAAAAAGAAAATCGTACTACGAACAACTATCAAGTGAAGGATGGTGCATTGGACTCCGTTGCTGATGCGATCAGCAAAGATTGGAACGGCGCGCTACCTTTCACCGTTTTGGTGGCGCCGGGCGGGAAGATTCTCTGGAAGCATCAAGGCGAATTGGACGCCGTGGAAGTGCGACGCGAATTAGTCAAAGCGCTACAGGCACAGTAGTTTGCATGGTCGATCAAAAAATCTGCAACAAACATGTGCGATCACTAGAGTGAATCATCCTTTTTCCCAATCAACGATCGCAGCTATTGCCACTGCCGCAGCACCTTCAGCAGTGGGCATTCTGAGAATATCCGGGCCAAATGCCGTATCAGTTGCTGATGCGATGACGGGGGGCAAAGCCAGCTCGGCAGCAGAACGTTGTGCGAGGCTTTGCAAGGTTTTTGACGCATATGGTGGCTTGATCGATGAAACGCTGCTCACTGTTTTTCGTGGTCCGCGTAGCTACACAGGCGATGATGTCTGTGAGATGGCGGGGCACGGCGGAACTCTGATCATGCGGGCCCTCCTCGATCGTGCTTTAGCCTGTGGAGCCACACTTGCCGGACCGGGAGAATTCACTCAGCAGGCATTTCTTCACGGCAAACTGGATCTTACCCAAGCCGAAGGGGTGATGGATTTGATTTCCGCTCAAACCAGCTTTGCCTTGCGCGCCGCTCATGAACAGAGAGAAGGGAAATTAGGTCAACAAACGGAAAAAGCCCGTAACGATCTCCTCGAGTGCGTCGCCCATGTCGAGGCCTACATTGACTTTCCCGAAGAGGATATTTCGCCGGAAGTGGGCGAAGCGCTCAAGCAAAAATTGGAATCGTTCGCAGCAACCATCCATCGCTTGCTCGCCACGGCTGACCGTGGACGGATCTTGCGCGAAGGAGTTCGCACTGTGATCTACGGCCCGCCCAACACGGGAAAATCAAGTCTGCTCAATCGATTGCTCGGTTACGAACGTGCCATTGTTAGTCAAATCGCGGGGACAACTCGCGACTCGATCGAAGAATCAGTCAATGTGGGTGGCATCCTTCTAAGACTTACAGATACGGCAGGATTGAGGGACAATACGGAAGACTTGATCGAGAAAGAAGGCATTCAACGTTCCGAAAAATTACGCCAACAAGCAGACCTCGTCCTGGCCATGTTTGATGGAAGTGAGGAAAAACCGCATGCACTTCCCGAGCCATGCCATGAACATCAGAAATTGCTACTGATCTTGAATAAGAGCGATTGCGGTGAGCATTCGACTTGGACAAACACTTCCGCCATCAGGCTTTCTTGCCACACATCGACAGGTATGGAAGAACTGGAACGCGCCATCACATCCATGATGTTGGACCAAACGATTGACAATGGACAAAGTCTGATCTCAATCAACGCTAGGCACCAGGACTGCCTGCGTCGCGCCGTTCATTCCCTGGAACAATCTCTGGGTATGTTGCAGTGCAGCGAAGATCTCACACTGATCAGTATTGAACTTCGACATGCAATGGACTCGCTGGGAGAAATTGCGGGAAAAATTGATTCCGACGACATTCTCGGAGTGATTTTCAGCCGTTTTTGCATTGGCAAATAAATCCTCAGCAACCGAGGTTCCTGATTGCATTTCGCCAAATTCATCGGAAAATATGTTTATGCCGTCACGTTGTTTCCCGCATTGCGCGATGATTTGGATTACCATTGGGCATCTTGCGATGATTGCTGCCCAAGATATCCCGGGCACGTGGGTGGAAATGCTTTCGAGCAATCAATTCAAAACACGGCAAGAAGCCGAACGAAAGCTGTGGGCTGCTGGAAAAGAGGCGATTTCTGCTCTTGAAGCCGCAAGTCAGGGAAATAGCCCGGAAGCAGCGTTGCGCGCCAATAAAATCCTGCGCTATCTTCGTTTGGGCCTCGCGCCTGACTCCCCCAAAGAAATCATCGATTTAGCACAAAACTTTCAAAAAATGTCGGTCGAGGGTAAAAACGAAACCCTAGCAAAACTCAAGAAACAACGACAATTTCGCATCGCGTTGCTACTTTTTCAACAGGAACAAGACGCCGTGGTACGCCAACAAATTCGCTCAGGGATCAGCGGGCTAGCCATTGTGGCAGCTCGCGAGTCACTGCTGGCTGGTGATGCAGATGCCGCTAGGCGATTTCTCACGGAATTTCCCGAAGACCCGAAAAGCATACCGGCGCTCGCATGGATGGCTCGAAGTGAAGGAAAACTTGACGCAGAGATTGCGCGCGCGAAATCATCCCCAAATCCTGAAGATTGGCGTTACCTGATGTCGCTGCTGCGCATCAAGGGCGATCGTGCCGCAGTTGCCGACCTTGCAGAAAAACACAACCTGGCTGAATTGGCAGCCGCCATGGAGTTGCTCGATGGAGATGTCGAAAAATGGCTGAGTTGGCATGCGGAGAAAGCGAGCGGAGACACCGCTGATATCACGAGAGCCTACGCCAATGTCGCACTTCATCGATTGAGAAATCATAAAGACGGTCCTGCACAAGACATGAACTTTTTGATCAAAATATCGCTCAAGGAGGACGATTACACTCGTCGATGGGCTGCAATTCACGCATTGTTTTCATTGGGGAATGAGGCAGTTGCTCTTAAACCTGTGAAACAACTCAACCCAACCATGCTTTTCAGCTACATGGCCGAGAGAGAAAAGATTGATGACGCCCTCAATGCTCTGAGCCTCGATGCAAATACACCCGATTACGAAGGATGGATTGATCGCCGGATGGAAGTAGTGATCAAAGGAGATGCCGATGATGAAATGGACTCCGTGCCGAACATGATCGGTTTTCTGGAAAAACACGGAGTTATGGCACCGATTGAAAAGCGCTTCATTCCCCTCATGCTGGAATTGGCGGAAAAAGAGAATGAAACTTTCACCGACCTCCTGGGATCTCTCTTCAGCACTTACGCCACCAACCGACTCGCTCCCCATACCGCAGCCAAGGTAGCTGCGGCTTACGCAAAAGAAGATGATGTTTTATGGGGTTCGATGATTCGCATCGCGTTCTCGGAAAACAGTTATTTCACACAGTGGTGGGAATGGTTGGGGGAAATCTATCCTGACGAAAAAAAATCAGAACGATTCAATCTCATGCTGATTTTATTCCGTGCCATCCCTGATCAACGCGGGGAACTTGAGGAATTGAACAAAAATATCCGCATCTCAATCGATCAAGATGATGGAGCAGCCGCAGAAAATCATCGTAAATTACTCGCCATTCTTGCAGCGGTGACGGGCAACACTCAGTATTCACAGTGGTCTTGCAAGGAGGAGAGTGAACTCGATACCGATGATCTGATGAATCTTGGCAAATGGAAGCAGGCCGCTGGGAAATGGGAAGAAGCGATCAAAATGGCTCCTGATCAAATCAACTCTGTATTATGGTCGGCTCTGTGCTGGCGTCTCGCAGGCGATTCAGAAAAAGCCCTGCACTGGGAAAAAATGTTCGAATCGCTGGTTCTGGGAGACAGCTCCATGATGATCGCCGCATCCGCAATTTATCAACATTTAGGGTTTATGGAACAATCGAGACAATGGCGCCAAATCGCGCTTCATTGTGGTGCGCGTGATGGAGCTTGGCACGTTGCGCTTTACACGAATGCGGAGGATCAACTTCTCACAGGACAATGGCGCCGCGCACAAGCAGGCTACGAGGCTTTCATTTTGCACTCACTGGATGAAGGTGACACATCTACCATGATGACGACCTTCAGGACACGGAAAAAAGCCGATATGGGACGAGCCTTTGAGATGTTTACGACAAACCGTAAGCAGGCAGTGGCCATACTCCGGGATTGCCATCAATCACTGGTGGCCGATGCCTCTCTTGCCGATCAGTTTTTTCCCGCGTTACGTCTGGTAGGTGCTAAAAATGAGCACGATGCCTGGTTTGAAGAATCATGGCAGGCTTTGATGAAAAACCGCACTCGTTTTCCTCTCGATGACAACGTTCGCAATTCCGCAGCATGGCTTGCGGCACGCGCCCTATTACGATTGGACGAGGCGGAAAAAGAATCCATGGAAGCTCTGAGACTGCGCCCGCATCAAGCGGCGTATCTCGACACCATGGCGGAAATTCAATTCGCCAGGGGCAACCGGGAAAAGGCTGTGGAATGGTCGGAAAAAGCCATTACAGCCGATTCCAGAGCAACCCCACTGCGTGAACAGTATTTTCGCTTCCGCAAAGAGCCATTCCCCCGCTAGCAGCGCGCATGAAGTTTTTCTTGCCAACCCGCTGCAAACCCACTACCGAATCCCACATGAACGTCCGCGTAATTTCACGTATCATCACCATGGTAACGTGCGCATTTTTTCTGAATAGTTGTGGTAATCATAGCGACACTCAAGGAGTAAACGGTCAAATAAACAATCCGTATGTCAATCCTTACCCCGTGGGAACCTACGAGCACTTTACCGCCGAACCGAACTATCCCAAAACGTTTTCCATCTATAAAAACTCAGCACTCTATGAGCAGGTGACCCCGGAAAACTCCCGTGTCATCCTGGATACCATACAACAAAGGGGCAGACTGTTGCTGGGAGATCAAGTCGTGATGGACTACCCGATATCGAGCGGACGTAGTTCTCATCCCTCCCCCACAGGACGTTTTGCAGTGCTAGAAAAAATCATCGACAAACGATCGAACCGTTATGGACGGATTTACGACGCCGAAGGTAAGCTCGTGAATTCCGATGGAGATGCTACAATTGATCCAATTCCCGAGGGTGGTAAATTCGAGGGGGCCTATATGAAATATTGGATGCGCTTCACTTGGGACGGCGTTGGACACCACATTGGGCCGATTCCCAGCAGCAGACGTCCCGTCTCTCATGGTTGCATTCGCGGTTATCACAAGGCTATGCCTGACGTATTCGCAAAGGTGAAAGTGGGCACACCGGTGACCATCCAATAAGGCAGGGGTGATCACCAATCACAATCGATCTGAGAGCAGATTCTGACTGGGCATCGGTAAATCCACTTCGTCCGAATGATTTTGATCCATTTTTATCGTTGAGCTACTACAAGGCAAACAAGTGGTTCAGCAGAGTGAGGATACGGGAAATCCCCAAAAAGGACAGACTATTCCTCGATGAAAACATCGATTTGCTGGCCGACATACACACGGCGCTGCTCAGTAGGTGTGAAAGAAAAAATGACTTGTAACACACGGGTATCGACGCGCTCTGTACTGCTGCCGGTGAGACTGGTTTTGGGAACCACGTAGGGCTCGATGTATTCCAGCTTGAGTTCGATGGGATACTCACGATCACCCTTGATGTGAGCAACGGCTTTCTGGCCTCTGCGAATCCGAGATGCGTTTTGCTCATCCACGTCAACGCGCGCCTGGAGCTGGTCGATCCGGCCAAACAACAGGGCAGGACTTTTGGGATCGGTTCCCGCCCACTCGCCAGCGCGAACGTTCAACTGAAGCACTGTGCCGTCACGGGGTGCCACGACGGTGTATCGGCTGATCAAAAGCTCAACGCTTCGTTTGGCGGCCTCAGCGGCATTTCGTTCTGCCTGTGAGGCGATACACTGTGATTCAGCGACTTGCAGCAGATCCTTCGCGGTTTGCCACTCTTGCTCAATAATGGCGCGCTTATCCTCGACTTTATCGAGTCTGTCGAACACGGAACGTGCTGAGTTGCGCTGCGACTCAGAGACCTTTACAGCAGCGTCCGCTCGCAAAAGCTGGGCTTCCACAGTGATCCGTTGCGCCTCGATTTCGCGATGGTCGATGATGAAAAGCGCATCTCCTTTTTTGACATTCTGACCGATTTCCACACAAACTTCGCTCAGCATTCCCGCCATCGGAGCAGAAATGATCACGTTTTCGCCGAATGATTCCACAATCCCATTGGCCGCGATCATTTGATCGTAGGGGCGCGCCGGCGGTGGTTGGGGAGGAGCCTGTGGAATGGCGGACTCCGCTGACTTGATTTGATTACTGACAACAAAAATGCCGTAGAGACCAGCCAACGCAGCCGCGAAAGTAAAATAGCGTAAAATCGTGAGTAAGAATTGCATAATGATAATCGGTTAACGGTGATGATCGAAGTCGAATTGTGAAGTCGGCACGGACTCAACGATAACTCCATCGTTCATCGTTGCGATCCGATCTGAATATCTGAGGATGCGATGATCGTGAGTGACAACGATCGCGCAGCGCCCTGGTTGACGCATGAGATCGCGAAAAAGTTCCATCACACGCTGGCCGTTTTCCGCATCAAGAGCTGCAGTAGGCTCATCGCAGATAATGAGGCGTGGGTTATGAACCAGCGCACGCGCGATGGCCACACGTTGCTGCTGTCCACCAGAAAGCTGATCGGGTCTCTTTTTCATGTGTTCGCTGAGACCAACTTGCTCTAACGATTTTCTCGCATGGGGTAATGCTTTGGCGAGACTCATGCCTTGGATCAGCAGAGGGACAGCAGCATTTTCCTCACAAGAGATCGTGGGGATTAGATTGAACTGCTGAAAAATGAAGCCTACATTCTGAGCTCGAAAGCGGGTGATAGCTGATTTTTTCATCAAGTGCAGCGACTCGCCGAGAACCGATAATTCACCGCTATCAGGAGTAAGGGTGCCAGCAAGTATACTAATCAGGGTGGTTTTCCCACAACCGGATGGCCCCAAGAGCATGAGAATCTCGGATTCATAGGCATCGATATCAATGCCATGTAACACTTGAATTTTCGCATTTCCCGCACCAAAGCTCTTGGTAATGGAGCGTGCGCTAGCAGCGATGATAGATGCAGACATAAGATCAATTTAACCACGGAATACAACTGCGGCATCGAGCAAACTCACGCGCAAAATCCCGAGAAACGAAGCGATCGAACAAATCACGACAATCACACCGAGGACCGCGAAAGGAACAACATCAGGCATGTAAAACGGAGGCTGCGTATTTTTAATCGCCGCCAGTCCGAATAGCGAAGCCAGAGCCAATCCAATCCCATAGCCCACAAATCCTACAACACTCACCTGTGAAAGCAACATCATGCATAACTTGATATTCGATGCGCCCATGGCCTTTAGTGCGCCGTAATGCTTCAAGTTATCCAACACAAACAAATAAAACGTCTGACAAGAAATGGCGACGCCAACAATGAATCCGACCAACACCGTGGTGCCAAAAGAAATCGGAATACCAGTATTTTTCACATACCAGAAGATTGTAGCAGTGTTAAACTCGCGATCAGAAGATTTGAATCCGGCATTTGTGTAGGCTTTCAGACCCGTGTTTTTCTCGATGCCGGCCGCCACAGAATCCGCATCGATTCCCTTGCTGGGTTGAACGAGGATTGCCGAGAGCATCTTTCGTTGCGGTGGCGAGTAGCTGAGCGCGCGCTCGTAGGTAGTCCAAATAAAGGGACCACCGGTAAACGAACGCATCGCATGGCAAATTCCTACAATCCGTGCCTCTTGATCGTTAATTTCGAAAACATCCCCCATTTTTAATGGTGTTTTGGGATTCGGAGACAGTCGTTTCAACGCAAGATCATCCACAATCACCGCATTTGGCTGACGCAGAGATTCGATACTTCCCTCGATCATCCGTTGCGGCGCACCTGCGAAGGTGGTGGAGTCGATGCCTAACAATTGCACTACCGTGAGGCTGCCGTTTTCCAATCGCACATTTTGCACACCGGAATAGAGGGGCATCGCCCACTCCACTCCATCACAACTGCGAACTCGTCCCAGGTCAGTATCGCGCATTGCGATGGTTTGATTGACTTGGCGCACTTCAGTCTCAACAACCCAGATGGGTGCCGGTGCGTTTTTCAGAATCGCCGTTGTCCAGCGCATCAGGCCGCAGAAGACCGAACTTTGCTGCGTCATCAGGAAGGTGGCGAACATTACCCCAAAAACGAGCATCAGATACTTGGCGGAATCGCCAAATAGCATTTTCAGGGCGAGTCGAAACATGACCTACGATCCTATGTCAGATCATGAGAAAAGCAAACAAGAACGAACAATCAGACCAAACCTATCAGAGCCAATACATTATAGGCCCCCCAGATAAAGGTTAGAACGATGGCAACCATCAGTAATTTGGCGCAGATCTCAACTTGTGGACGTGTCATGACGAGCTGATTCATAAATGGAAAGATCGTTTTGGCAAGCAGAAATCCCAATGTGAACAGGCCCGATATCAAAAAAACTGCGGATGATCGAGAATTAGAAAGCTACAAAAGTGGTCGTTATAAACCATGTCACCAAAATTACCCGAGACAAACAACAAGGGAAGTAGGAGACGAAAAAAGGGGCATCTGTGACAACTCCACAAAAAAAATGGAGCGGGCGATGAGATTCGAACTCACGACATCCACCTTGGCAAGGTG
>JBMLRP010000010.1:0-24748 GCA_049240965.1 Akkermansiaceae bacterium | reverse complement strand
CGCTTTGCGATCACGGATTCTTCTCCCCTCGATCTCCTGCGTTTTCCAATCATGAGGATCACGACATGAAAATCCGCGAACTTTTTCTGCGAGCTTGACCATCCCGTGATCCACGGTTTCACTGCGGCATGGCGAGTGCAAAAAGCGAGGGATTCTTGTGGTTGTGGCATTATTTATCCCAACATAAAAAAGTCTTTTTACCCTCGTTGGTGGCCTTGTTGTTTACCGCTGGATTATCATTGGTTTTCCCTTGGTTTTTGAAGGATCTGATCGGCGATCCCAGCGACGCCCTGAGACGTGGTGTGGATCCACAGCTGGTGGTGCAAAAAGTCGATCGTGATGTTCTGGTAATGGTGGCGGCCCTGGCCTTACAGGCTTTCATCGGTTTCTGGCGTGTTCAAGGTTTTATCCGTTCGGGTGAAGCGGCGCTCAATGACATGCGCAAGGATTTGTTTGATCACCTCACATCATTACCCGTTGCTTTTTTCCAGGAGCAACGCACCGGCGCCTTGAGCAATCGAATTTCCTCCGATCTCGCTGTGGTCAGGGAAACTCTCATCACTACCGTGCCGCAAGCCGCCCGGCAATCCGTGATTTTGATCGGAGGCCTGGCTGCAGTGTTTTATTCGTCATGGAAATTATCTCTGATGATGCTGTCATGCGTCCCCTTCGTGGTTTTGGCGGTGGCTCTGATTGGCCGACGTGTGAAAGCCCATTCAAAAGCTTCACAAGATGCAATGTCAGAATCGAGCACGATTGTGGAAGAGGTCTGCCAGGCGATTGCCGATGTGAAATCCTATGGCAATGAGAGCTATGAGCGTCATCGATATGGCAAGAGTTTGAAACAATTTTACGAAGTTACGGTTCGTGGAGCCCGCACTCGTGGGTTATTTTTGTCGTTTATCATTTTCGTGATGTTTGGCACGATTGCCGGCGTTGTCTGGTTGGGAGCCCGCATGCTGGCTCATGATGAAATCACTCAATTACAATTTACTTCCTTCATACTTTTCAGTATTTTCGTAGGTGCATCATTAGGCGCGTTCCCTGAAATCATGGCACAGATTTCCGCGATGAACGGTGCGAGTGAGCGGTTGCGTGAAATTTTATCTCATGCTCCTGAGCGTCAAACTGGAAATACCCTCCGTGAATTCCGTGGTGAGGTCGCCATGGAAAATGTCGTGTTCCGTTATCCATCTCGCCCAGATCACGAAGTCTTGCGAGGCGTGACTTTTGCAGCCAAGCCAGGTCAGCGCGTGGCTCTGGTGGGGGCCTCTGGTGGAGGTAAAAGCACGATTTTTTCCCTATTGCTTGGTTTTTATGAGGCGGAAACTGGAAGCATTCGCTTTGACGGCGAGGAGATTTCCAAACTGGATTTGGCTCGGTTGCGGAAATCCATTGCCGTGGTTCCGCAGGAGGTGATGTTGTTTGGCGGCACGATTGCCGAAAATATCGCCTATGGCAAACCGGGCTCTACACAGGCGGAAATTGAGTCCGCGGCACGGGTGGCCAACGCGCATGAATTCATCGCCGCTATGCCGGAGGGGTATGACACTGCGGTAGGTCCACGGGGAGTGAAATTGTCCGGAGGCCAGCGACAGCGGATCGCCATCGCGCGCGCGGTGTTAGCTGATCCTCGGGTCTTGTTGCTGGATGAAGCGACCAGCGCTCTTGATGCTGAGAGTGAGCGACTTGTCAACGAGGCGTTGGAGCGATTGCTTCAGGGCCGCACTTCGTTAGTGATCGCGCATCGACTGTCCACGGTGCGAAATGCCGATCGCATTCTCGTCGTGCAGAATGGCCAGATTGTCGAAAGTGGTTCGCACGATGAGTTGATGAGAATGGCGGGTACTTACCGGATTCTCGTGGAAACGCAGTTGGTTTGAGCCCGCAAATGTCTTTGCGCGATTTCGAAAATTTTCTTTCCCGAAGCTCTTCATCAGGTCTATCTTTTGCGCGTGCCAGAAATCCGTAACCAAGACAGCCAGCGAATTGGTGACGATTACGTTCGTGCGATGTATCGGGCGATGGTGCAGGCGCGATTGTTAGAAAACAAACTGTCAAGTTTATACAAAGCGGGCAGGATCGTAGGGGGTGTTTATCTGGGCAAAGGTCAGGAAGCGGTGAGCTCTGCTGTTGGCGCGGCACTGATTCAAGGGCGCGATATTTTCGCCCCTCTGATCCGTGATCAGGCGGGACGCACGGCTTTTGGCGAACCTTTCATCGATTGCGCCAGGGCCTATTTGGGATCAGCGCTCGGTCCCATGAAAGGGCGTGATGGGAATATTCATCGTGGTCGTCCACAAGAGGGGATGCTGGCCATGATCAGTCATCTTGGCTCCGCAGTTGCTGTCGTGGCGGGTTGTTTACTTGCCAAGCGTTTACAAGGACAACTGCCCGGTGCCGTCGGAGCCACCTGCGTTGGCGACGGAGCGACTTCTACAGGGGCATTTCACGAGGGTCTTAACATGGCGGCAGTGGAAAAGCTCCCTCTCGTGGTTATTGTGGCGAATAATCAGTTTGCCTATTCCACACCGAACAACCGCCAGTTCGCTTGTGATGATTTGGTGGACAGGGCTGTAGGATACGGGATCACGGGTCATAGTGTTGATGGCACTGATTTTCTCGCCTGTGCCAAAGTGATTGGTGATGCGGTATCTCTTGCCCGCGCTGGCGCGGGACCGCAGTTGGTCGTGGCAAAATTGCTGCGCTTGACGGGGCACGGTGAGCACGATGATGGCTCGTATGTTCCGGATACCATCAAAGCCGGTGCTTATGGTCGTGATTGCATCGAGGTGGCCGAGCGTCAATTGCTCGATGCTCGGATTTTTACGACAGAAGAAATTTCCGCGATTCGCGAGACTGCTGCGGTGGAGGTACAGGCGGCGGTGGCGCAAGCACAGCAAGAGCCTGTGCCTGATCCTTTTCAAGAGGAATGGCGCGCGTTTGGCACGGATTTTTCCCAGCTCTATCATTGAAACGCATGAGTGTGACTTACATCGATGCCATTCGCGAGGCCCAGGAAACATTATTGCGGGAGGATCCGCGGGTTTTTCTCTATGGGCAAGACATAGCGGCGTTCGGCGGTGCGTTCAAAGCGACCAAGGGGCTCGCTGAACAATTTCCCGAGCGTGTGTTGGATGCTCCCATCAGCGAGGATGCGATGGCGGGTTTGGCCATTGGTGCCGCGTTACAGGGGATGCGCCCCATCATCGAAATGCAATTTGCCGATTTCTCTTCGATTGCGTTCAATCAAATCGTGAATCACGCGGCGACTCATTTTTATCGAACGGGTATGCCTGTTCCGATCACGGTGCGCCTCCCTTCAGGTGGCACAGCTGGTTCAGGCCCCTTTCATAGTCAGAGCATGGAGACAATCTATGCGCACTATCCTGGCGTGGTAGTGGTCACTCCCGCAACGGTAGCTGATGCTTACTCGATGTTGATTGAGTCCGTGAAACTCGATGATCCAGTGATGTATTGCGAGCATAAGTTTCTCTATCGATGGCTCAAAGCGAAGTCATTCCAAGGTGACGGCCTGCCGATCGGCCGCGCGCGCATCACCCGGATGGGGCGCCACGCGACTGTGGTGACCTACAGTGCCATGGTCCATGAGGCCGTACGCGCGGCGGATCGTTTGCAACAGGAGTCCGGTTGGGAAATTGAAGTCGTTGACTTGCGCAGTGTGAAGCCACTCGACATCGATACCGTGCTGGCCAGCGTTGCCCGTACCGGACGTTTGCTCGCTCTCGGAGAAGCCTTTCCATGGGGTGGTGTCACCGCAGAGGTGGTATCTCGAGTTGTCGCCGATGGGTTTCATTTGTTGGAAGCTCCGCCAATGCGATTGAACGCGCGCGACACTCCGGTGCCTTATCATCCGAAGTTGTGGGCGGCGCATCGCCCGACACCGGAATCGATCTGCGATGCGCTGCGAAAACTTTTATCCTACTAACACATTATGCCCAGAGTTGCGATAGTCATGCCCCAGTTGGGCGAGTCCATAGCCGAAGCCACGGTGGTGCGCATGTTAGTTCCCGTGGGAAGCCCGGTAACGATTGATCAGGAAGTATTGGAGGTGGAAACCAACAAGGCTACGATGGGTGTCACGGCTCTTTGTTCCGGCACGCTCGAAGAGTTACGAGTGGAGGAGGGGGTGAGCTATGCGGTCGGAACGATTCTCGGTATTCTCGATGTCACAGAAGAGGAGGTGGCGCGCACAGGCGTTGACACCTGCGAAGTCATGGAACGCAAGCGTCTGGAATCACAAAGCGGAACGACTCCATCAGCAGGCGAACAAAATTTGCATTTTGCTGTCGATGGCGACGGCTACGAAGAAGCGGCCCCCCCCGAGATTGTTCCCAGTGTGCGAGGTTTGTCAGTGCCCACTGGAACCATGGGGGCGCATTACATTTCACCGCGAATGCGTGCGCGCATGGACGAGATGGGTTTGCGCGAAGCGGATCTCTCGGCCATTGTCGGTAGTGGAGCTGGCGGGCGTGTTACGGTCGATGATCTAGAGAAATTCCTAGATTACATCCAAACATGGCCGAGCAGCCAGGCATCGCCGATGCGCCTTGCCGTTGCCGATGCCATGCGCCGCAGTTGGACTCGACCTTTGGCAACGGTCGGCACGTCGGTTGGTTTGGACCGCCTTTTATCACATCGACGCGATCAAGAAAAAAAAGCAGGTCCCACACTCTATTTGTTGCGCGCGTTTGCTCTGGCTCTGAAGGAACAACCGGAAGTGGCGGGTTTTTTGATCGGGTCGAAGGTCGTGCACCCTCGATCCTTCGATATCGGTGTCGCCGTTGCTGTTGATGACGGAGTATTAGTGCCAGTGATTCGTCAGGTAGATCAAAAATCATTGATCGACTTGGTTCAAGAATACGATGATCTGGTGGATCGTGCGCGCCGAAGACGCCTGACGGAAGGGGATACCAAAGGAGGTATTGCCACGGTGACAAACTTTGGTACTTTCGGACTAACTTGGGGTACCCCGATTCCCTTGCCCAACGAGACTTTGATTTTGGGTATCGGTGCCGGGGTGAAAAAACCCGTGTGGAGCGATACATTGAGCGCTTTCACGCCTGCTACTGAAGCCGATCTGGAGCTGACATTCGATCACCGTGTTGTGGATGGTGGTGGAGCAGGGGTGTTACTACGTCGTATTGTCGCGCTGCTTCAAGACCCGAAATCATTGTAATCCATCAAGCCGTAGGATAACGGAAGTCTTCATTTTTTATGGACTGGTTCCGCGATTCGGGTAAAATGGGGTATATGCAGTGGTTGTTGGGCGTTGCGGTGATTTTTTTGTGTTCTGCTGTTGCTCCCGTTTTGGCGCAACAGCCAGATCCATTGGGAAATTTGATCGATAAAAAGCAAGTGGCACTGAATCGTCTTGACGTGACTACCGCAGACGAGTTGGAGGATCTTGCGCAAAAGGCGATGGATCGGAAAGATGCCACATTAGCTCTGGCGGCTACAAAAACCGCGGCGGGGTTGAACCCATCGCACGAATTGGATTCGGATGAAAAAGCGGCGGTGATCGCTGCGATGCCGAAAAGAGAATCCTTACCGCGTGAAGCGCAAATGATTCTCGAGAAGCGCGATTCTCGGCAAAAGGAAATCCATCAGGTGTATCTTCAGGAGCTTGCCAAGCTCAAGGCGAAGTTTATTGCAGATAAAAACATCAAAGGACTTGCCCTCGTGGAAGAGGAAATCGTCAAAGCCACTCCCGTTCAGGAAAAGTTAGGCAGTGATTTGCTCGCGCGCGATCAGGGCAAAAATAAGATCGTTATTTCTGCCAGGGTCTTTCAAGTAGTCAATGAAGGTCTGCTATTTTATGATGTCGGAAGGTTTTGTTTGCTGAAAAACCATCCTGATCAAGGCAATGCCGTCGGTGGAATGCACATCAATTGCTATGCTATTCGCACGGATGAGATGGTTTCCTGTGGAGGTGCTGCGGGGCCTAAGCGGATGGCGCAGGTCTATTTGTATCATGCCCGAAGAATCGGCAAGTGAGTTGCATGAGGATTTGAGCAGAGATCTGGACCGCGTGCCAAAAATCAGTGCCATGCATCGGCAGTCATTTCACCTGCAATGAGGTGCATTTTTTCAAGCTTGTGCTTTTTTGAGCGCGAAAAATTCAGATAAAAAAACACCGCGCGGCGACCCGTGCGGTGTTTTGAGTAGGATTGCTATGATACTCTGAAGTGGATTATGCGGCTGCTTTCGCTTCCAGAGCTTTCTTGACCTGAGCAACGATGGCGCTGAATGCTGCAGCATCGGTGATCGCCAGATCCGAGAGAATCTTGCGGTCGGCTTCGATGCCTGCGGCTTTGAGGCCCTCGATGAAGCGCGAGTAAGTCAGACCCTCGTTACGGACGGCAGCGCTGATACGCGCGATCCACAGACGACGGAACTGGCCTTTGCGCTTCTTACGGTCGCGATATTCGTAGGTTTGCGCCTTGCGAACTGCGTCTTTGGCGTAGCGGAAAAGCTTCGAACGGAAACCGCGGAAACCTTTCGCACGGAGCAGCGTACGCTTGCGGCGTTTGCGGCTGGCCGGGGAATTGGTGGCTCTTGACATGTGTGTGTGTTTTCTATCGACAGGCTGTTTGTTTTCTTAACTCCCACAGTCTCGCCTGACGAGTGACCCGAGCGAACGGGCAGGCTGTGTGGAGTCCACCCGAACCGCGGGTGGGTGCGCAGTTGTCACTGCGACTCAATTAACCGAAAGGCAGGTTCTCTTTGACATTTTTGATGTCAGCATCGGAAACCAGACCAGCACGCCCGAGAGCGCGCTTGCGCTTCGAATTCTTCTTTTGAAGAATGTGGCGCTTGCCTTGTTTGCGACGTAGAACTTTGCCTGTGCCGGTGATCTTGAATCGTTTGGCGACAGCTTTTCTTGTTTTGGATGTGCCTGATGGACCTGGCATGGGGCGCGGATTCTAGTCCGGCATTACGTCATGGCAAGAGAAAAATGCCATTGGCGAATTTTTTTTGTACTTTTGATCGATTGCATCGCGTGCTTGACGGTCGGAGTTCCCGAGGTCATACCAAGCGCATGCAGACTCTACGCGTGATTTTTTCCTTGCTCGCTCTTATGCTGGGAGCATCTGCACAGACAAGTGCTCCACTTGAGGTCGTCAATTCTGCGATAGCCGCGGTCAATGATCTCGGGCGTCAGGTGGTTCTGGGCAAAATGAAAACATCCCTGGACCACATGTATCCGCAGTGGAAAGAGCGTATGAGTCGCAAATTGGGTGGTGAAGAAAAATTGGCAAAACAATTCGACGAGGCTGTGGCAGAAATGGTGCGTCAGGGAACGAGCATGATTTCCTTTAAAACACATGGCTTCCCCAAGGTTTATGAAGTATTTCCCGGCAAAAAAGTGGAGGTGTTGGATGGTAAGCAAGTGGAAACACTGATTAACACCAAGTGGCTGTTGCTCATTCCCACGGAAGTGCGCTACCGCGTTGTTCAAAAACAGGAGTCATTCGTCATTGAGAGCAAAGGGTTTCAAGTTGCGATCGCGGACAAAGAGAAACTGGAATGGACCTTCATCGATGGCGCAGGATTGACAGTGCAAGACATGCGTAGTCTTTTTATCAGTCTCCCTGCGGACATGGAGCTTCCTGAATTCCAACGGCGCGCGATACCCAAGGAGGAATTATTGAATCAGTAATCATCATAACAGAATCGATGGGTAAACACAAAACGAAGGCGGAAAAATTGGCCAAGCTGATCCGCAAAATGAAAAAGCAATGGGAGTTGGCGCAAAGCGATCTTTGTGAGGTGCGTAATTCCTCCATTCATGGCATGGGAGTGTATGCAAGCCGCGCTATCAAAAAAGGGCAGAAAATTATCGAGTATGTGGGCGAATTGATCGACAAAGAAGAAAGCGATCGGCGATCTCTTGTGCAAGCGGAGCGCGCGGAAAAGAACGGAGACGCTGCCGTTTACATATTCACGGTGGATGACGATTATGATCTCGATGGAAACCTGCCTTGGAATACGGCGCGTTTGATCAACCATTCGTGTGAGCCGAATTGTGAAGCAGTGATTGATGAGAAGCGCATTTTCATTCACGCGCTGCGCGCGATCAAACAAGGGGAAGAGTTGTCTTTTGATTACGGTTTTGATGTCGACACATGGGAGGATCATCCCTGCCGTTGTGGAAAACAATCATGCGTTGGACACATTGTTAGCCGGGATCAGTGGCCTGAGCTCGAAAAGAAAAAAGCAGAAAAGCGGTCCGCAGCGGGAGTGATTCACCAGTCGCGCAGTCGCAGTCCCAAGGTCAAGTAGCAGCCATTATCGAATTCCTCGCGTCGCACTGTCCTGCCCGCATCACTGATCCAATTCAACTCGTTGCCGAGCGTGTATCCAGCGCCCGCTACAACCCACAGGTCTTCACGCAATTCGCGTTCGATGGTAAAACCCGCTCGATAACTCTGAAGGCTGATGGATTCAGCATCAGTTGACTCGACGTTCCAGTAGCCACCTGTGGCTTCGCTGGTCAGTCGGAAAATCCAATCTTCCGTCAGCTGACAACGAGCTTCGAAGGAAAATCCCCGCCATGCAATCTGCCATTGATCACTCATTTGATAGACAAATCCCAGGTAAGGAAAAACCTGAGGCTCTCCGATGGCGCGGGTGTAGGAGATGCCGAAGTTGATGTTGAATCGACTGTTGATCTGGTATCCAGCGCCGAGCCTTGCATCACAGAAGAGGTCATCCGTGGTGATCGATTGCAGATCGGATGAAATGCCGGGGCTGATGCGTGCATTGTAAGACCATGGTGATTGATCCGGTTGGTAAGCAAAAAGCAGAGGTAGTTCTAACATGTGAAGCTCTTCTTCGAATGGATTAGCAACAAAAGATGCGCTGTCCAAGTCAATGAGTTCATAGCGAATGGAGGGCATGATGAAGAGATCATCAACAAGCTTCCATGGTTTGCGGATCGGGGTTTGCAAGCGCCATTGCTGCATTTCAAGTTCACCTTGATTGTTCTTCGAATCGAGATCGCCATAAAAAAACCAACGAGCTTTAGCCACGCCGTAATCGAGATCATCGGCATGGGAGGAAATACTGAGCAATGCCAGCAGGGAGAATGTGAATTTCATGTGTTGTTTCATTTGATTTGTGTGCGATTGTAAGCGCATGAGTGCAAATGACAAGCTTTCCGTTTTCTCACAAAGCGTCTATGCTGTGGTGCGACGTATTCCATCGGGCAAGGTGGTGAGTTATGGTGATGTTGCCGCCGCACTGGGGACGCGATCGGCACAGGCCGTAGGGCAAGCGCTTCGTCGCAATCCTTTTGCACCTGATGTTCCCTGTCACCGCGTTGTTTCTGCGAATGGACAGCTTGGAGGTTTCTGGGGAACCACCGCGATGGAGAAACTGAGTGAGAAAGAAACGTTGTTACGTGGCGAGGGCGTCGTAATTCAAAGAGGGCGGATCGACATGACACTTTTCCGCCATGGCTTATGAAAAGAAGCTCTTTTCTCCCACGTATGCGATGCCTGATGAAATGGTGCCAATGGCTACTGATCTCGATCACTCCCTTGCATGCTGATTTGGCCAAGCAGTGGGACAAGGAGATCACGCCGATCTTGGAAAATTACTGTTTCGATTGTCATGCGGACGGAGTGAAAAAAGGTGATTTTTCTTTTGATGCATACAAAAGCATCGCGTCAATGCAATCCAAGCGTGATGCTTGGAAGCGCGTCAGGGAGAACCTGGCTTATGAACTCATGCCGCCGATTGACAAGGATCAGCCATCCACAGACGAGCGTCGCAAGTTGATCGAATGGATTGATGCTGCCGTTTTCCCAGTGGACTCGAAAAATCCCGACCCGGGACGCGTAACGTTGCGCCGCCTGAATCGCTTTGAATATCAGAATACCGTGCGTGATTTGATCGGAGTATTGCCAGATACCCAGCTGCTGCCCGCCGATGATTCGGGATATGGCTTTGACAACATGGCTGATGTGCTGACGCTCTCGCCAACCCATCTGGAAGCCTATCTGAATACTGCGTCGCAAGCCCTGGATGAAGCTTACGGAACATCTGCTGCGCCCAAGCGCGTGATTGATCCACGCCAGATGAAAGGCAGTCCCGCTTTCGAAGATGATATCTTTACGATGTATACAGGCGGCCGCAGGTCCATGCATCTCGATGTCAAGCCGGGAAAGTATCGCATTACGTTTCGCCTCAGCGGTCAACAGGCAGGGGCCGACAAAGTCAAGGCACGCGTTTTGTTAGGTTCTGTGATCAATGAAATCACGGTCGCGAATACCGAGCCCAGAGATTTTGCGATTACAACTGATCTGACTCCGGAACAACGGTCGATGGGAGTGGAGTATCTCAACGATTACTGGGATGATAACACAAAGGCGGATCGCAACCTTTTGGTGCACTCCGTTACTCTGGAGGGTCCTTTGGACGAACAACGCAAACGCAATCTGTTATTGTTTCCAGAGCGCAAAGAAGGACTGAGTGATGATCAATATGTGGCCGTGATTTTGAGAAACTTCCTCTCTCATGCTTTCCGCAGGCCCGCAGCCGACTCCGAAATTGCCAGTTATGCAGGTCTTGTGAAAGCTCAGCGGAAAGAGAAACAGAGTTTGGAAGACGCGATGCGCCCGGCTTTTGAGGCTGCGATGATCTCGCCGCAGTTTTTGTTTCGTGAATTGCACGCGGTTTATTCACTGGATCGCCCCGGTTCCATAGTGCCTGTTCCTGAGTTGTCACTGGCATCGCGCATTTCGTATTTTTTGTGGAGCTCCGCTCCGGAAGACGCCACTTTGTCGCTTGCCGCCAATAAGCAATTGAGGCCACTCATCAAAGAGGAAGTTGACCGCATGATCCGTAGTCCGAAGTCAGCGGCTTTGGTTGATCGCTTTTTCGCCCAATGGTTGCAGTATCAAGATGCCGCCTTCATTGCCATCGATGACAAATTGTATCCCGGAGCGGCTGGCGCATTGCGCGAGCCAATGATCATGGAAACCAAGTTGTTTTGCGAGGATATGTTGAAAAACAATCTTCCTGTGACGAGGCTGATTGATGCGGACTACACGTTTGTCAATGAGACCCTCGCAAAGCATTACAAGATCCCGGATGTTCAGGGTCGTGAATTCCGCAAAGTCCCCTTGCTGGATCCAATGCGCAGAGGCATCCTCACTCACGGGGCAATTTTGGCAGTGACGTCCAATCCCAACCGAACATCTCCCGTAAAACGAGGCAAGTGGGTTCTGGAAACATTATTGGATGCCGCGCCACCGCCACCGCCTCCGAATGTGCCGTCATTGCCCTCAGCCAATCATGGGATCAGTTCTGCAAGCTTGCGTGCCCAATTGGAACTGCATCGCAAGGATCCTGCCTGTGCTTCCTGTCATAAGTTGATGGATGGCATCGGCTTTGCTTTTGAGGCATTCGATGTGGATGGCTCACGTCGCACCGGACCTGACATTGATACGCGAGGCAGTATGGCTTCGGGTGAGACGGTCGACTCTCCTGCGGCATTATCGAAGATCCTCGCTACCAAAAGAGCTGCAGAGTTTCATCGCGCGTTTGCTGTCAAAATGTTGACTTTCGCCCTGGGAAGAGGGCTTGATTATTACGATAAACCCGCTGTGGACAAAATCGTGGCTTATGCGGCAAAAAACAACTACAGTCTTCACAGTTACATCCACGCCACGATCTACTCTTATCCGTTTCAGAATTATCGTCGCTGAAATATTTCCACAAAGGTTCCAGTCATGTGGCGCCGGATTCCATGGTGGCGGGGGAGAATTTTCTGCGGCTTTTGATTTTGCCTGCATTTCTTCGCTGATGGCAGAATTTCCCTACATCGCGTATTGACGCCCCGTTAAATGTTCGTATGATCCTCGCGCTCCGCGGAAATCAATCATGCTGTCCGGGGACATCAACCAACAAGTCATCACACCATGCCAAAATACGCTATCAACGGATTCGGACGCATCGGACGCAACGTTTTGCGCGCCATGAGCGACGAGGAACTTCGCAACGTCGTCGCCATCAACGATCTCACGGACAACCACACTCTGGCTCATTTGCTGAAATATGACTCCACACAAGGCAAATTTGATGGCGAGGTCAGCTATGATGACAAATTTATCATTGTCCGCGGTCACAAGATCCACGCCCTTGCGGAGCGTGATCCTTCCAAATTGCCATGGGGCGAGCTCGGAGTCGACGTTGTCCTCGAGTCCACTGGTTTCTTCACTGATCGTGACAAAGCTGCTGCCCACCTTACCGCTGGTGCCAAAAAAGTGCTGATCTCGGCACCTGCTACCAAGCCCGACATCACAATCTGCATCGGAATCAACGATGACCTTTACAATCCTGCCGAGCACCATATCGTTTCGAATGCTTCTTGCACCACCAACTGCCTTGCTCCTCTGGTCAAAGTTCTTCACGACAAATGGGGTGTCGAGCGCGGTTTCATGAGCACGATCCACTCTTACACCAACGACCAGAACATCTTGGATCTTCCTCACAAGGATCTTCGTCGCGGTCGTGCAGCAGCGATCAATATCGTGCCCTCTGCCACTGGAGCTGCCCGCGCCATTGGTGAGGTCATTCCTGATCTCAAAGGCAAACTCAACGGAGGCGCCTTCCGCGTGCCAACACCAACGGGTTCATTCACCGACCTCGTGGTTGAGTTGAAAGCCGGCACCACGGTCACTGTTGCCGAAGTGAACGCTGCGTTCAAAGCCGCTGCTGAAGGCCCAATGAAAGGTGTTCTATCTTATTGCGATGAGCCGATCGTGCTGCAAGACATCGTTTCCGATCCGCACAGTTCGATTTACGACTCCGAGTTGACCCTCGTCATTGACGGCAACATGGTGAAAGTCGGTTCCTGGTATGACAACGAGTGGGGTTACTCGAACCGTGCTGCGGAAGCACTCAAACTTCTCGCCACCAAGAAGTAAGCGATTCCCATCTTTGATTCAACCGACCGGATCACTCCGGTCGGTTTTTTTTGTTGTATCACGAACGTCCGCGGAGAAGAGAAATAAGGAGTCCACGCTGGGAGAAAATCTCACGCCTCGATTTTTCCATCCCTGATCGTCAGCAGTCGATCCCCATGGCGGGCAAGGGCTGGATCGTGCGTCACGACCACGAGAGTCGTCTGTTTTTCACGAACCAATTGTAAAAGTAAATCCATGATCGATCGGCTATTGCTTGAATCGAGATTGCCAGTGGGTTCATCGGCAAACAATAGATCAGGTTCATTCACGATGGCTCGCGCGATGGCGACGCGCTGTTGTTCTCCACCCGAAAGTTCCGCAGGCAGGTGATCGGCTCGATCGGCGAGACCGACGCGCGTGAGAGCCGCCATCGCTTGTGCGTGCTGGTCTTTACCACCAATCGCACCGGGGACCATGACATTTTCCAACGCGGTCAATTCCGGAAGCAGATGGTAGTTCTGAAAAATGTAGCCGATGCGTTGGTTGCGGAAGCGGGATTGTTGTGAGCGGGACAGCGAGTAAAGATCCGTACCGTCAATGATGACCTTTCCGGCCTGTGGTGTTTCCAACCCGGCCAAGGTATAGAGCAAGGTGGTTTTACCTGCACCACTCGGACCACAAAGGAAAACTTTCTCACCGCGCTGGATGGAGAGATTCACATTTTCCAATACGGTGAGCTCATTTTTTCCCAGGCGATAGCTCCTCGTGAGCTGCTTTGTTTCGATCATGGCTCCGTGAGGTAGCGGTTAGATCTGAGTGTCCGTTGGCTGTTCCTTGGTCGCAGATGTCTCGGTATTTTCCGAGGTTTTGCCAAGAAAAGCGGGGAGCTCCACACCCGCGTTACGGGCGAGTTCGTGGATGGGAGGAATGGAACCGGCCAGCCCGGAAAGGAATCCCGCCGTGCTGGTTTTTCCATCGGCACTGCCTCTGCCGCTGTCCCAGACGGTGACTTTGTCGATCTTGAGGTTGCCCACGGCCTTGACTTGTTCTTCCACCAATTTGGGAAGTTGCTCTGTGACCATGAGTTGCGCCGCATCCTGGGCACTGCCGGCTGCTGCAACAATAGCCTTGAAACCATCCGCGCGTGCCTGAAGCTGGGCAAGTGTTCCTTGGGCTTGCGCTTCCATGACGGCGCGAAGACCATCGGCCTCCCCTTGTTGGGTCAGGCGTTGGCGGGCTCCTTCCCCCTCGGCCGTGAGCTCGATGCGGCGTTTTTCTGCTTCCGCCTGAAGTTCAATTTTCAAACGATCAGCTTCGGCTGCCAGACGCACACGGGTTTTTTCCGCCTCGGCCAGAACCTCGATTTTTTTCCGCTCAATTTCCGCCTGCACGATGATGTTGGCCATTTGACTGGCTTCATCACGTTTGGCACGCTGGCGTTCGGCGATTTCCTCGGAGGCATAGGCTTCTTCGAGAGCCTTTGCGGCCGCGACTTTTTCCGCGGCCGTGGCGATTCTCTGGGCTTCTGCTTCGCGTTCGCGCCTTGCAGCATAGGAGTTGGCCATTTGTACAGCAGCTTCGTTTTCGCCTTGCACCGCATTGGCTTGGGCCGCGGCCACCATCACACGCTTTTCGCGGTCGGCTTCAGCGGCACCGATGTCACCATCGCGCTCTTGTTGGGAAACTTTGACCTTGGCTTCGTTGATGGCGCGCGCAGCCGCTTCGCGACCCAGAGCATCGATATAACCTGACTCATCCGTGATGTCTTGGATGTTGACGTTGATCAGACGCAGACCGACTTTTCTCAATTCCACCTCCACGCCGTTGGCAATGTTGGCGATGAGCTTATCGCGGTCGGCATTGATTTCTTCGATCGGCATTGTCGCGATCACCACGCGCATTTGACCAAAGATGATATCCTTGGCGAGTTCCTGGATCTGGGTGAGGTTGAGGCCGAGCAGGCGTTCTGCGGCATTTTCCATCACTCCCGGTTCCGTGCTGATACCCACGGTGAAGGTGGAAGGCGTGTTAACCCGGATATTTTGCTGTGAGAGTGCACCGCGTAGCTGAATATCGATGGGAATGGGAGTAAGGCTGAGATAGGAGTAATCCTGGATCACTGGCCAGACAAACGCGGCGCCACCGTGAAAGCAGCGTGCGGATTTTTGTCCGGCTACTTTCCCATAAACCACAAGGATCCGGTCGGATGGGCAACGGCGATATCGGCTGGCTATGAAGATCAGTGTGCCGAAGGCAATCAGTGACAAGATGGAGATGAGGATGATGTATTCCATGGTATTATTGGCTTTGTTCGAGGAGAGGAGTAACGACGAGCACATTGCCATTTTCGATGGATTTGACAAGCACAGGTGTGTTTTGTGTGAGTGCGTGATCGGAATTGGTGACCGCGGAAGCGGTAGCGAGTCGTCCTTGCAGCAGAATTTCAATCTGGCCTTGTCCACCTCGCGAGGCGGGAATGGTCACGTAAACATGACCCGTGACACCGATTGCATTTTCATATTGCAATGTTCCATCCGAACGCAACGTCATCAGAAGACGCATGATGAAAAAAATGACCATCATGAATATGCCTCCGACAGCGAGCGCGACCAGGATTGTTGTTAGAATCGGGATTTGGCGACCCAGCATCAGCCCGCCGGTCCAGCCGAAGCCTACCAGAAACGCGACAATTGCCCTTATGGAGATCAGTTTCACACCTTCGATCGAATCGCCGGCTTCTCCATCGGGTGTGTGGTCAAAGTCTGAACTGGAGAAAAATGACAGTGCGAACATCAGCACCTGAAAGATGCTGGACGCGATGGCGATAGCCCAAAAAATGCGGGCTGTATCGCTCAGTGATTGCCACCATTCGGACATGCTTCGGATTTCTATCGAATGGAGGCGGCAGTGGCAATTCGAAATCGGTAAATATTTTCCACTCGCGGTATCGCTGTAATGATGAATCGACTGAGTGAATCTCCCGACGGGGTAAATTTCGTCAATCTTGATAAATAATACTGACAAAATCTCACGTCTCTGGTGTTGATTCTCTGGACGAATTGATTTCGCAAACTCACCAAATTATATGAAAACGAACGGAAAACAACATCGCTTGAAACACATGGGCAGGGGATTCACTTTGCTGGAAATGGTTATCGTGCTTGGGATTATCGGATTGATTATCGGTGGCGCCATTGGAGTCATGGGTAAAGTCGGTGAAGGCGCGGCAATCCAGCGCGTCAAAGGTGACTTCAACTCATTGGGCAGCGTGTTGAAGATGTATAAGATCAACAACGGTTTTTATCCCTCGACCGCCCAGGGTTTGAAGGCTCTGGTTTCGCGTCCCAGTGGAGCACCGGCGCCCAAGTCATGGACCGCTCTGGCTGATCGTGTGCCTCTTGATCCATGGGGGCAAGAGTATGCTTATCGTTTCCCCGGTAGTAAAGTTGCCTCGGAGTTTGAACTGGTGACTCGCGGTAAAGATGGTCAAATCGGCACCGAAGACGATATTTCCAGTCAGGAGTAATTGACCTTTCTTTTCATGATGACCCTCTCCCATCCATTGATGAAGCAGCGCAATCGACGCGGCTTCACATTGCTGGAAATGGTCATCGTGCTTGCCCTGATTGGTCTTGCCATGGGGGGCGCCATGGCATTGTTCATCACTACATCCGCGGAACGCAGATTGAAAGGCACAGCGGGGGACCTGGAATTGTTGGCGAAACGCGCACGTGCGGTATCGATGGTGCAACAAACCCCCTATGCGATCACCATTTTCTCGGAGTCGGTGCGGCTGAGTCCCTTGGTAGAGGCCGGATATACTGACGACCAGCTTCGCGCACGACAGGACACTGAGGAAGCCGCGCGTGACATGGGACTGCCCGCACCGAAGTTCAGTCCCGTGCGTGAGAGTGTATCGTTGGAGGGGTATGCGGTCGCGGTGCGGCGCTGGGGCTCGGATAATTGGGTTTCGATGTTGCGGAATGATCCGCAGGTGTGGCGGTTTGATCCGAATGGAGTTTGTGAGCCGATGGGCATTCGCGTGGAGTATGACGATGGTTGGATTGAGATGGAATTTCACCCGCTGAACGCCAGTATTAGAGACCGTAGCATGGAGGCAAAACGATGAAGGTGGCGAAACAACGACCGGTCATGGCCCGGGGCTATCTGCTGTTGGAAGTTGTTCTGGCAATGGGCATTTTTGCCCTGGCTGCCACGGGATACACCGTGGCTTTGCAAAAAGCTGCGGATGCGTCTGACATGGCCGCGCGCGAAATGCAGATTACCCGCATTTTACAAAGTGCCTTGGACGAAGCCATTTCCGTGCCGAATTTGGAGGAAGGGGAGATGCCGGCGCAGAAACTGGAGGAGCGTGACATCGAGATTGTGACGATGTATGAAAAAATGGAGGAGATGGAAAACATCGACGGCCAACTCCTACAAGACATGTGGCGTATCACCGTGACCGCCTATTTCATGCAAGGTGAAACGGAAATGAGTCGCAGCGCCGTGACTTGGCGCTACGGACGATTGTATCAACCATGAACATTTTCCCTGTCAGATCGCGTTTTCGCAATGGCTTCACCATGATTGAGGTGGTGATCGCGCTGGGTCTGATGTCAGCTCTGGTGATTCTTTGTGCGCGGCTCGCCACGGCGAACATCCAGCTCGCAAATGGCATCAGTCAACAGCAGTCGCAGAACACCATGCGCGAAAGTTTTTTTGACATGCTGAAAATGCAGCTGACCTCGCTGCCGGGTAATACGCGCATGGAACTGCGTTATACCAAGGGCGTGCAACCCTACGAATACACGCTGGTATTGCAAAACGTGCCATTGGCTTTTACATGGGGGGGAGTCGAGCGAATTGCCAAGGCAGTGGAAATTTGTGGTGTAAAACGTCGTGACGGCTTCATCAATGTGGTTATGCGCTACTATGAAAATCCGGTTCTGACTGATGCGGAAGACGTCGCGGATGTGATGGCGGAAGAGCCATTTGCAGAGGTAATCTTGATGGAAGATCTCCGCTTTTTTGAGTGGCGTGCCTTGGATGGGCGTACTGGGGATTGGCAATTGGACTGGGATTTGCAGGGGCGCTTGCCACTTCAGTTGGAGCTTGTTACGGCGCAAGGGGCATATGGTGACGAGATGAAACAAATTTTTTGGCTAGTGCCCAAGGTTAGTCCTGCAACGGTGATACGAGGGAATGGCATGAATCAGCAACCGGGGGGCACAGGCGGTTCGGGTAATGGCGGAGGCGATATTGTAATCCCCGGAGGTGTTGTCGGTCCCGGCGGAACACCGGGGGGCGTTGTTCCCGGTGGCGGAGTCAGGCCCGGTGGTGACAGCGGAGGAAGACGTTAGAGGATGAATACCATGAAAATTCTCCCCATGAACCAAAGGAAACATCAGCGAGGCATGGCTTTGATCGCCGTATTATGGCTGATCGTGGTTCTCACCTTCGCGGCGGCAACAGCGATCCAGTTGCTGTCCTTCGAACTCGATGTGGCCGACTCCCAGATCAATGGTTTCCGCGCCAGACAGGCAGCGGAGATGGGCATTGCGGTAGGAGCTAATCCTGCAGTCAAGCGCGATGATCCCTTGTTGCATCTCGCGGGTGAGGACGGCGCGAGCTATGACGTCGATCTTCGCTCCGAGGGCGAACGATTCAATATCAATCATTTGTTATTGAATGCGAACGATAAGAACTTGATCAAAGAAATTTTCATCTATTGGGGGATTGATGAAGACGTCGCTCAGGAAATTGCGGATGCCATGCTCGATTGGGTGGATTCGAATGACGAAGAGCAGCTCAATGGTGCGGAGAGGGAATACTACGAAGAAGTGGGACGCATCAATCAGCCATTCAATCGTCCGTTTTATTCTTTGGATGAAATTCGCCTTGTCCGCGGGATGGAAATTGTTGAGCAAGTCAAGCCGGACTGGCGTGATTGGTTTACCATTTGGAGCGCTGGTGGTCTTGACGTCAATGAAGCCAGTGCGGAAAAAATCTCGATCGCCGCGCAGTGCAATCTCGATGATGCCAATACTCTTGTGGAAATCGTGCGCGGACCGGATGGCGTTCGCGGCACGGAAGATGATTCGCCATTTCAGAGTCTCAATAGTGGACAGAATGGTTCGACTGTGTTTGAAATCTTGCGCGTTCCGGAGTTTTACGCTCCAGTGGTGACTCCGCGTTTGTCCGCTAACGATGGTACGGTTCGTATCGAAAGTGTGGGACAGGCTGGAGCCACCAAACGCAAAATTGTTCTCGTGGTGCGCAACCGCGGAGGACGCCCTGCCATTTTAGAAAAAACCGAAGAAATCGTACCGTGAGCAACAAAGGAGATATTGTGATTTTAGTTCCAGGAGTTTCCGGTTGGGAAATCTGGGAGGGAACACCGGGCAGCGGGTTCGAGCGCAAGGAATTGACCACCGCTCATCAGGCGGGAGGTATCCCAAGCTTGCCCGCGCTGGACGTGATGTATTTTTTTGCGGTAAAAAACGCCACGGTGATGCCGTTCAAAACCACGACGGCAGACGAAAGTTTGTTCGAGGATCTGGCGCAGATGCACAGCGAGCGGATGGGAATTCGAACGGATCCGGGTGCCGGGCAGTTGATCGATCACTTTGTGATGGAAAAAGGCGAGGAAATGGCGGTGCTCACGACCGTGGTCTTGCGTGCCCCTGAGGAGGGTGAGCTTCCCTCTCGTAGCCCGAAAGAGTTCGATTATTCGCCTAGGGCCTATGCTTTTGAAGGTGATGGCATCGCCTTCTGGAAGGAATTCGGTCAGTGGGTCTTTGCCTTCTATCATCAGGGGCAAATGCTCTATGCGCAGTCGACATCGAATGATGCCGAGCATCCGGATGCCGCTTTACTGCGCGATGTTCGTTTGGCCCTCGTGCAACTTTCTTTTCAGGGTATCACATTTGTGCCGAGAAATGTTCGCGTATGGCATCCCGATGGTGAGTTGGGAGAGGCAGGGGCCTTGCGTGATGCCTTTGAGGCAAGAGTGGTGGTCACCAAGCGTCCTGATCCGGCGGTTCCCGTCTCAGCTTGCAAACTTCTTCCTGCGGATGTCTATGCACAACGAAGAGAGGCTGCCAAGCGTCGCCAGGTAATCAGCGTCGCAGGTGCCGCTGTCGCATTGGTGTTAGGTTTTGTGGGATATGCGGGATGGACACTTTGGCAGGAAATCCGCGCGACCAATACGGTCAAGCTCGCCGCCAAGGCGATGCAGCCTGAGCGGGATGCCTTTAACGAGCACAAAGAAAAATGGCGCGAACTCGGTCCTCTGGTCGATGAGGATCAATGGCCAGTCGAGACTTTGTATCGCATCACCCGTTGCATGCCGCAGCCCAAAGGCATCATTCGCTTGCGCGAAGCCAATATCAACAACAACGAAATTCGCATCAAAGGTGAATCCAGCCAGGCGCCTCCCATCGGTCAATTTAGTTTCGCGATCAACAAGAGCGAGGAGTTGACGCGTTTCAAATTCACGGCTCCACCGCCGAACAATACCTCCAAAGGCTGGGAATTTGTGATTCAGGGCGCCGTGCCACAGGAACAACAATAAAGCTTGCCGAAATGATTCTCGCTTTTACAAACAGATGGACCGCGCGGCGGTTTTACCTAACTCGAACACACCATTGATTTCCTTGCATGTCGGATAGAGAAAAAAAGTTGCTCATGCTCTTTGGCGCTGCCGGCGTCATTCTGCTGGCTCTGTGGGGTTACAAAACTTACGAGAATCAGAAGGTCCAAGTCGGCATTGACCGTAGAAATGCGGAGAACGAACTCCATGAGGGGCAGTTGTATCTGGCATCGAGGGAGTCTTTGATGGATGAGATCGAGTGGTTGGCTGAACATGAGCCAGCTCCCGAGGCGGCCGAACAGGTGCCTACCAAACTTCAGCAGCTGGCCTCGGCTGAAGCAGCTAGTGCGGGGATGAATGTCAAAAAAATGGATATCCTCCCGGATCGCTCGGCCGAATCCACCGAAGTCCGCCGCTATAAGGTCGCACAAGTCAAATTCACGGTAACGGGTGAGGAAAAGAGTCTCTATGCTTGGTTTGACCGGATGCACTCACCCAACGATTTTCGTGTCATCTCCGAAATTACGCTGAGTCCGAACCGTGAGGATGATTCGCAAATCGATTGTATTGTCACGTTTGATCAGTGGTTTGTTCCGCTTGATCCCAATCTCTAATCTTGTCCATCATGAAATCCTTTCTCCTTCTCTGCGTTCTTCCTTTGCCTCTGTGGGCTGGTGCGCCGAAAAAACCATTGCCGAGCCGCTACACTTCGTTGCACACCAGCTCGCCATTCACGACACCCGCGCCTCCTGTGATCAGCAATGCGCCCGTGGTAAATCCCCTCGAGGATTGGATTTTGGGAGGTGTTACGAAGTTTCCCGATGGTTATTTTGTCATTTTGATGAATAAGAAAAAACCCGAGGAGAAAACCATCATCCAGCCAGGCATTCATTCGGAATTCGAGGTGATCGAGGTTCAGGACGGTGGCATGGATTACACCGCCACCACGGTGAAACTGAAGTATGGAGCGTCTACGGGTACGGTATCTTTCGATAAAAAAATGCTCACAGTCAAAACCCCGGATCAAGGTCAGGGCGGTGCATCGCAACAAAACCGTCCATCAGGTTTTCCTCCAGGCATGGGCGGGGACCGGGGAGGGCACCAGCCAAGACTTCGAACGATCGTGCCTCCTTCCACCAACGGTGCCTCTACGACACCAGGACAAATGCCTCAAATCCCGCAACGCCGATAATCTTTTCTCAACATCCATATGCAAAATCGCATTCTCTATTTCGCCGGTCTTGGCTCTCTGCTGCTCGTGTGGGTAGTCGGACAAACACCTGACGCACCCGTTCCGCCTGTGCAACCAGCGGCTACTTCGCCGGTGCCTGTGCCGCCTCCGGTGCCGGTTGCCGAGACGCAGACTCCTCCCAAGCCGACCCCTAATGCGGCTGCATCTCCGGCCGCCAATGGGATTTCGCCAGATGGCAAGCTGCCGACAATTCCGGCAGGACAGAAAAATAGCGCGGTCAAAGCTCCGAATGCGAATGATATCTGCGAATTTGCTTTCAACTTTCCCAAATTGAATGCGGAGGGATTGGGATACATTTATCGTCAATTGACAGGTCGTCGCGTGGTCATGACCGCCGAGGTGAAAGATTTGGAAATTTACTTTGTTCAGCCCCCGCCCATCACTTACGGGGAAGCGACTGATATGTTGAAAGCGGCCTGCTTGATGCATGGTTTTGTGTTCGCGCCGGGAGGTGATGGATGGGATAAACTGACGACAGCGACCCAAGGACCCAAGCCGGGCACGGGCGACATTCCTCTCGTTACCAGTCCTCTGGCTCTTCCCGATGGCGATGAAGTGGTGCGCTATGTAATGACGCTCAAATACATGAAGCCTGATGAAGTTTCCCGCGTCTTTCAGACGGTGGTCACCCAGTTCAATAGCTTTGGATCAATTGTTGCCGTGCCCAACGCGTCTGCTTTGATCATCACGGAAAATACGTCCTTGATTCGTTCGTTGATCGAACTCCAGGCAAAAATTGACGTTCCTTCCTCCAACATCGAGACCAAATTCATTCGTGTGCAATATGGCGATGTGGAAGAACTGGCGGCAACGTTGAACGACATCTTCGCTGCTCAAAGCGATGCTCAGACGACTGCGGGAGTGCAGCGTGTGCAGCAGGGAAGCACTCCGCCACCCCAGGGAGCCACACCGCAAAATGCGGCGGCTGGCGCGAGTTCTTCGGGAGCAGGTGAGGCTCCACCGATCCAAATTGTTCCAGATATTCGCACCAATCGTATTTTTGTCATGGCGCGTCCGTTGGATCTTGTGTTTATTGAGAGTTTGGTGAAGGAGTTTGACACTCCCTCCGACCAGAGAAATTTCCTGCGCAGAAAATTAAAATTCCTCGCCGTGGGTGATTTCCTCGATGTAGCGAGTGACGCGCTGAGCCGCGCCTTCGGCGGAGCTGCCAGTTCCGGTGGTGGCGGGGAGGGCGGCCGTGCTTCAACCAGCACCAGTTTGGGACGAGGATCTTCTTCCTCTTCGCTGGGAGGCTCATCTTCCACGATGGGCAGTTCGTCGCGTCGCAGTGGGAGTTCTTCCACGAACCAATTCGGCGGATCGGGATCGAACCAATTTGGTGGCGGTGGTGGAGGTCAAATCGGCGGCGGTGGTGGTGGCGGTGGCTTGTCTGCCCCCCAAGTCGATACCAAGCCGGTATCAGTGCTTGTTGGCCGGACCCTTCTGGTAGCCGATAATATCACCAATTCGATCGTGGTTCAAGGTCCTCCCGCGGGCGTTGAGATTATCAATAATTTGTTGGATGAAATCGACGTGAAAGCCGATCAGGTGATGATTTCGACAGTATTTGGCCAGTTGACCTTGAGCAACGATCTGAAATACGGAGTTGATTGGTTCCGGAGTTTGGACAAAACAGGAAGCGGAGAGATCGCTGGGAACATCGGTGGTCTCATCCCCTTGGTGCCCGGTACGGGCACAACTGCTGGCTCACCCAGTTTGATTGATCCGACAGGAGTGTTAGATGTAAGTGGTTCAGGTGGATTAGGAGTCTATGGAAAAATTGGTGAGCATCTCAGTGGATACCTGCAAGCTCTTCAATCTACGGGTGATTTTAACGTCATTTCCCGTCCCACGATTTTCACCGCGAACAACCAGAAAGGATTTATTTCCAGCGGTCAACAAATCGCGGTTCCTTCGAACAGTTTCAATGGCGGCTTTAACGGTGGCGGGCAGAGTACGAACATCGAATATCGTGATGTTGTGTTAGCCTTGGAAGTCGTTCCTCTAGTCAATTCGCAGGATGAAGTGACACTCCAAATTTCGTTGGTGAGCCAAGGCGTGGGGGAAAATCGTGAAATTGGATCGGGAACTTCAGCATTCAAAGTTCCTGACATCATTAGTCGAGAATTGCTTACCACGGTGACAGTGCCGAACAATCAAACCGTGGTTCTGGGCGGACTGATCACGGAGGATACAAAAAAATCAGTTTCCGGAGTTCCGATTTTAAGTCAGATCCCAGGTCTAGGAAAATTGTTTTCCACGACTTCCGATGTGAAGTCTCGTAACGAACTCGTGATTTTCATTCAACCCAAGATCATTCGTGACGAGCGCAGTTTGGACGCTGCCAATCGCGATATGGACCGACGTTATGAAATGTCGGACAAGATCCGCGAATTTGATGCCCCTGGAGTGCTTCCGATCGCACCTGTCGAGGAAATACCAGAGAAGGCCACGCCTGCTGCGGAACCTCAGAAGGTTACGAAACCGGTATCGTTGGATGCATCGGATTCCGACTTCGACAACGCTCCCAGAGCTCAGCCCGTAAGCGAGTCATCGTTCTGGGAGCGGTTGCGAAAATAGCATCAGCTTGTTTCCATCTCCGCCGAAGGCTTTGGACTGCGGTGAGCATCACCGCTTCGCGATGGTTCAGGGTCGTTCCGCAAAGATCGTGGATTCTTTTCCCCAAGTCCTCCCCGCAAACCAAAGCTGCGATTCTCGCAGCAGTCCAAAGCGGCATGCGCCGAGCTATGATTTCCCGCCGAAGGCTTTGGACTGCGGTGAGCATCACCGCTTCGCGATGGTTCTGGGTCGTTCCGCAAAGATCGTGGATTCTTTTCCCCAAGTCCTCCCCGCAAATCAAAGCTGCGATTCTCGCAGCAGTCCAAAGCGGCGTGCGCCGCGCTGTGATCTTCCGCCGAAGGCTTTGGACTGCGGTGAGCATCACCGCTTTGCGATGGCTCTGGG